>NZ_JBFRGO010000003.1:0-527458 GCF_052115395.1 Lysobacter sp. 2RAF19
AAGGCGTGGAAATGGTCATGCCGGGCGACAACATCAAGATGGTGGTCGAGCTGATCAACCCCGTCGCGATGGACGATGGCCTGCGCTTCGCGATCCGCGAAGGCGGCCGTACGGTCGGCGCCGGCGTCGTGGCGAAGATCATCAAGTAATAAGTCTGTGATTTTCCGGGGGAATGGGTTGCCATTCCCCCGGGAGACCCACTAGAATGCAAGACCCTCGCGGCCTGCCTTGAACGGAAGGCCACAGGGACCAGCGAACTGAGGGGCAGGATGCACCTCGTTTTCGCCAGACAGGGATATGTCGCGCGGTGGTGCTCCGCCCGTTCCGAAGATTTTCGGGACACACATGGCGGGGCCGCTTGCGCGTTCACGACTCCGTCTGGGCGGACCGGGAAACCGGCCCGCCCTTGATTTTGCAGGACGCACCCCGCTCCGAAGCACCCCGTTTCAAAGAAACCCGGGGCCGGCACACCAGAGGCCGACCTCCCGCTCTTTCCAGAGGAATTCCCGTCATGGCGGACCAGAAGATCCGGATTCGGCTGAAGGCATTCGATCATCGTTTGATCGACCGCTCGGCCAGCGAGATCGTCGAGACGGCCAAGCGGACCGGCGCGCAAGTGCGCGGCCCGATCCCGCTGCCGACCAAGCTCGAGCGCTACACCATTCTTACCTCGCCGCACGCCGACAAGGACGCGCGCGACCAGTACGAAACCCGCACGCACAAGCGCGTGCTCGATATCGTCGACCCGAACGACAAGACCGTGGACGCGCTGATGAAGCTCGAACTCGCGGCTGGCGTCGACGTGCAAATCAAGCTGACCTGAGGCCCGCCACCATGACCGCGAAGAAGCATTCGTTGGGCATCGTCGGCCGCAAGGCCGGCATGAGCCGCGTGTTTACCGAAGATGGCAAGTCCATCCCGGTGACCCTGATCGAAGCCACCCCCAACCGCATCACCCAGGTGAAGACGGTCGAGACCGACGGCTACAGCGCCGTGCAGGTCACCGTCGGCGTCAAGCGCGCCGCCCTGGTGAACAAGCCGGCCGCCGGCCACCTCGCCAAGGCGAAGGTGGAATCCGGTCGCGGCCTGTGGGAACTGCGCGTGGCCGACGACAAGATCTCCGACTTCCAGGTGGGCGGCGAAATTCGCGCCGACATCTTCGAAGTCGGCCAGGCCGTCGACGTCCAGGGCATCACCAAGGGCAAGGGCTTCCAGGGCACGATCAAGCGCTGGAACTTCACCATGGGCGACGCGACGCACGGTAACTCGCTGTCGCATCGTTCGCCGGGTTCGATCGGCCAGCGCCAGACGCCGGGCCGCGTGTTCCCGGGCAAGAAGATGTCGGGCCACATGGGCGCCGAGCAGCAGACGACGCAGAACCTGCGCGTGGTCAAGGTCGACGCCGAGCGCGGCCTGATCGCCGTGCGCGGTGCCGTGCCGGGTGCGCCGGGCGGCGACGTCATCGTGCGTCCGACGAGCAAGGGAGTCTGACGATGGAACTGTCCATCAATAACAGCAAGAACACGCTGTCCGTTTCGGACGCCGTGTTCGGTCGCGAATTCTCCGAGGACCTGGTCCACCAGGTCGTCGTCGCCTACCGCAACGCGGGCCGCGCCGGCACCAAGGCGCAGAAGACGCGTTCGGAAGTCAACGGCACCACGAAGAAGTCGAAGAAGCAGAAGGGCGGCGGCGCGCGTCATGGCGCGCTGACGGCTCCGATCTTCGTCGGCGGCGGCGTGACGTTCGCGGCCAAGCCGCGCAGCTTCGCGCAGAAGGTCAACCGCAAGATGTACCGCGCGGCGATCGCCGCGATCCTGTCGGAGCTCAACCGCCAGGGCCGCATCACCGTCGTCGAATCCTTCGACCTCGACGGTCCGAAGACCAAGGGCCTGATGTCCAAGCTCAAGGATCTGTCGGTCGGTCGTCGTCCGCTGATCGTGACCGAGGATGCGTCGGAATCGCTGTACCTGTCCGCGCGCAACCTGCCGTACGTCGAAGTGCGCGACGTGCAGGGTCTCGACCCGGTCGCCCTCGTCGGCGCCGATTCGGTCGTGATGACGGCCGATGCGGTCAAGAAGATCGAGGAGTGGCTGGCATGAGCGCGATCACCAACAACGTGTACGAAGTAATCCGCGCGCCGCGCGTGTCCGAAAAGACCGCGCGCCTGCAGGAAGTGTCGAATCAGTACGTCTTCGAAGTCGCGAAGACCGCCACCAAGGCTGACATCAAGGTTGCGGTCGAGCAGATTTTCGACGTGAAGGTCGAAGCGGTGAACGTGGTGAACGTGAAGGGCAAGAACAAGTCCTTCAAGTTTCGCCAGGGCAAGCGCGGCGACTGGCGCAAGGCGTACGTCAAGCTGGCCGAAGGCCAGTCGATCGACGTGATGATGGCCAAGGCCTGAGGACAGACCCATGGCATTGATGACTTTCAAGCCCACCTCCCCCGGTCGCCGTTCGGCGGTCCGTGTCGTGACGCCGGACCTCCACAAGGGTGCTCCGTTCGCCGCGCTGGTCGAGAAGAAGGGCAAGACCGGCGGCCGTAACCACCACGGCCGTATCACCACCCGCCACATCGGCGGTGGCCACAAGCAGCATTACCGCATCATCGACTTCAAGCGCGACAAGGAAGGCATTCCGGCGCGCGTGGAGCGGATCGAATACGATCCCAACCGCACCGCGCACATCGCGCTGCTGTGCTACGTCGATGGCGAGCGTCGCTACATCATCGCCCCCAAGGGCCTGAAGAGCGGCGACCAGGTGATCGCGGGCCGCGACGCCCCGATCAAGGTCGGCAACACGCTGCCCCTGCGCAACATCCCGGTCGGCTCCACGGTGCATTGCATCGAGATGAAGCCGGGCAAGGGTGCGCAGCTCGCCCGCGCCGCAGGCGCCGGCGTGCAGCTGATCGCCCGCGAATCCGGTTACGCCACCCTGCGTCTTCGCTCCGGCGAAATGCGCAAGGTGCCGGCCGAATGCCGCGCGACGATCGGCGAAGTCGGCAACGTCGAGCACAACCTCGAGAAGCTGGGCAAGGCCGGTGCGAAGCGTTGGCGCGGCATCAAGCCGACCGTTCGCGGCGCCGCCATGAACCCGGTCGACCACCCGCACGGTGGTGGCGAGGCGAAGGCTGGCCAGGGCAACCCGCATCCGGTCACCCCGTGGGGTGTCCCGACCAAGGGTTACAAGACGCGCAAGAACAAGCGCACCACGCAATTCATCGTGCGCGATCGCAGGGGTTAATCGGCCATGGCACGTTCACTGAAGAAGGGTCCGTTCGTCGACCACCACCTGATGAAGAAGGTGGAGACCGCGGGCAACAACAAGAAGCCGATCAAGACCTGGTCGCGTCGTTCGATGGTCATGCCGGAAATGGTCGGCTTCACCATCGCCGTGCACAACGGCAAGAACCACATCCCGGTCCTGGTCAACGAAAACATGGTTGGCCACAAGCTTGGCGAATTCGCACTGACCCGGACGTTCAAGGGTCATGGCGGCGACAAGAAGAGCGGGAAGTAAGGAGATGACCATGGAAGCGAAAGCCATCCTGCGCTCTGCGCGCATCTCCGCGCAGAAGGCCCGCCTGGTCGCAGACCAGGTGCGCGGCCTGTCGGCCGAGCGTGCCGTCAACCTGCTGAAGTTCTCCGACAAGAAGGCCGCCGGCATGATCCGCAAGGTCGTCGAATCGGCGATCGCCAACGCGGAGAACAACCAGGGCGCCGACGTCGACGACCTGCGCGTCACCTCCATCATGGTCGACGAAGGTCCCACGCTGAAGCGCTTCATGGCGCGTGCGAAGGGCCGCGGCACCCGGATCCTCAAGCGCACCAGCCACATCACCGTGGTTGTCGGTGCCGGCAAGTAAGGCGGAGATAAGACGATGGGTCATAAAGTTCATCCGACCGGTATCCGCCTGGGCATCGCCAAGGACTGGAACTCCAAGTGGTATGCCGGCAAGAAGCATTACGCCGACTACCTGATCGCCGACCTCAAGGTCCGCGACATGCTGCGCAAGAAGCTCGCGCAGGCCGGTATTTCGAAAATCCTGATCGAGCGTCCGGCGCAGAACGCGCGCGTGACGATCCACACCGCCCGTCCGGGCGTGGTGATCGGCAAGCGTGGCGAGGACATCGAGAAGCTGCGGAAGGAAGTCAGCGACCTGATGGGCGTTCCGGCGCACATCAACGTCACCGAAGTCCGCAAGCCCGAACTCGATGCGCAGCTGGTCGCCGAGTCGATCGCGCAGCAGCTCGAGCGCCGCATCATGTTCCGCCGTGCGATGAAGCGCGCGGTCGGCAACGCGATGCGCCTCGGTGCCCTGGGCATCAAGGTCAACGTCGCCGGCCGCCTCAACGGTGCGGAAATCGCGCGTTCGGAGTGGTACCGCGAAGGTCGCGTGCCGCTGCACACGCTGCGCGCCGACATCGACTACGGCTTCGCCGAAGCGAAGACGACCTACGGGATCATCGGCATCAAGGTGTGGGTTTACAAGGGCGAAGTGTTCGACTTCAGCCAGGTCGGCCAGGAAAAGCAGGACGATACGCCGCGCGCCGAGCGTGGTGAGCGCGGCGATCGCGCCGACCGTCCGCGTGGTCCGCGTCGTGAGCGCGAGGCGAGGGATTAATCATGTTGCAACCCAAGCGAACCAAATACCGCAAGATGCACAAGGGCCGTAACGACAGCCTGAGCTGGAGCGGCAATGCCGTTTCGTTCGGCGAGTTCGGCCTGAAGTCCACGGCTTTCGGCCAGCTCACCGCGCGCCAGATCGAAGCGGCCCGCCGCTCGATCAGCCGCTACGTGAAGCGCGGCGGCAAGATGTGGATCCGTGTGTACCCCGACAAGCCGATCACCAAGAAGCCCATCGAAGTTCGAATGGGTTCGGGCAAGGGCAACGTCGAATACTGGGTCGCGCAGATCCAGCCGGGTCGCATGATTTACGAGATCGAAGGCGTCAGCGAAGAAGTCGCGCGCGAGGCGTTCCGCCTGGCCGCGGCCAAGCTGTCGGTCACCACCACTTTCGTTACCCGGACGGTGCGCTGATGGAACTCAAGAACCTGCGTCAGAAGAACGCCGGCGAACTGAAGGCCCACCTCGTGGAGCTGCAGAAGGAGCAGTTCGCGCTCCGCATGCAGAAGGCCACGGGCCAGCTGCCCCCGGCCAAGACCCATGAAGCCCGCCGTGTCCGCCGCGAAATCGCGCGCGTGAACATGCTGCTCGGCGACGTGGCAAAGAAGTAAGGACTCGACGATGAACGAGAATGCCAAGAAGCTGCACACGGTCGATGGCCGCGTCGTCAGCAACAAGATGGACAAGACCATCACCGTGCTCGTCGAGCGCCAGGTCAAGCATGCGTTGTACGGCAAGTACATCCGCCGCTCGACCAAGCTGCACGCGCATGACGCCGAGAACGCCTGCAAGGAAGGCGACCTCGTGCGCATCGCCGAGTGCGCGCCGATGTCGAAGACCAAGAACTGGCGTGTCGTCGAAATTCTGACGCGCGCAGCCGAGTAAGGAAGGAGAGACAGCCATGATCCAGATGCAGAGCTATCTCGACGCCGCCGACAACTCGGGCGCGAAGGAACTGATGTGCATCAAGGTGCTTGGTGGTTCCAAGCGCCGCTATGCCCACATCGGCGACATCATCAAGGTGACCGTCAAGGACGCGATCCCGCGCGGCAAGGTCAAGAAGGGCGACGTCTACGACGCCGTCGTGGTCCGTACCCGCAAGGGTGTGCGCCGCGCCGACGGTTCGCTGATCCGCTTCGACGGCAACGCCGCGGTGTTGCTCAACAACAAGCATGAGCCCATCGGTACGCGCATCTTCGGGCCCGTGACCCGCGAGCTGCGTTCCGAGAAGTTCATGAAGATCGTCTCGCTCGCGCCCGAAGTGCTCTGAGCGAAGGAACCCATATGAACCGTATCCGCAAGGGCGACCAGGTGGTCGTCATCTCCGGCAAGGACAAGGGCAAGCGTGGTGACGTGGTGCGCGTGGCCGGCGACAAGGTCGTCGTGTCCAACATCAACGTCATCAAGCGCCACACCAAGCCGAACCCGCAGCTCGGCCAGGCCGGCGGCGTGATCGAGCGCGAAGCGCCGATCCACATTTCGAACGTCATGCTGTTCAACCCTGCCTCCGGCAAGGGCGAGCGCATCGGCTTCAAGGTCCTGGAGGATGGACGCAAACTGCGTGTGTTCCGCTCCAGTGGTGAATCGATCGACGGCTGATCGCCGTCCGAGGAAATGTCATGACCCGGCTTGAAAAGATTTACAAGGAAGACGTGGTGCCGAAGCTGATGAAGCAGTTCGGCTACACCAATCCGATGCAAGTGCCGAAGCTCGTCAAGGTCACGCTCAACATGGGCGTGGGCGAGGCGGCGGCGAACAAGAAGATCCTCGAGAACGCGGTGGCCGACATGGCCAAGATCGCCGGCCAGAAGCCGTTGGTCACCAAGTCGCGCATCTCGGTGGCCTCGTTCAAGATCCGCGACGGCTGGCCGATCGGCTGCAAGGTCACCTTGCGCCGCGCCCGCATGTTCGAGTTCCTCGATCGCCTGATCAACATCTCGCTGCCGCGCGTGCGCGACTTCCGCGGCGTGTCGGGTCGTTCGTTCGACGGCCGCGGCAACTACAACATGGGCGTCAAGGAACAGATCATCTTCCCGGAGATCGATTTCGACCAGGTCGACGCCATGCGCGGCATGGACATCGCGATCACCACCACGGCGAAGACCGATGCTGAGGCCAAGGCCCTGCTCGAAGCCTTCCGCTTCCCGTTCCGCAACTAAGGGCACGACACCATGGCCAAGACCTCGATGGTCAACCGCGAAGTCAAGCGCGCCAAGCTGGCGAAGCAGCATGGTGCCAAGCGCGACGCGCTGAAGAAGATCATCTCCAGCACCACCGCTTCGTACGAAGAAAAGATGGAAGCCGTCGTCAAGCTGCAGAAGCTGCCGCGCGATTCCTCGGAAAGCCGCCAGCGCACGCGTTGCGCGATCACCGGCCGTCCGCGTGGCGTCTACAAGAAGTTCGGCCTGGCGCGCAACATGCTGCGCAAGGCGACGATGAACGGCGACGTCCCGGGCCTCCGCAAGGCGTCCTGGTAACAAGTTCCAAGTAGAAGTATTCGCATCCCGCGGATATCGGTGCACTCAAAGGTACTATCAATGAGCATGACTGATCCCATCGCCGACATGCTGATCCGCATCAAGAATGCGGCCGCCGTCGGCAAGCCGGCTGTTTCGATGCCGTCGTCCAAGATCAAGGTCGCGATCGCGAAGGTCCTCCAGGAAGAGGGCTACATCGCGTCGTCGCGCGTGACCAAGGACGGCGCCAAGTCGGTCCTCGAAATCGCGCTGAAGTACTACGAAGGCAAGCCGGTCATCGAACGCCTCCAGCGCGTGTCGAAGTCCAGCCTCCGCCAGTACCGCGGCAAGGACGCGCTGCCCAAGGTCCTCGGTGGCCTCGGTGTCGCGATCATCTCCACGTCCAAGGGCATCATGACCGACTCGCAGGCGCGCCAGCAGGGCGTCGGCGGTGAAGTCCTGTGCGTCGTGGCCTAAGGGAGTAACGACTATGTCGCGCGTCGCCAAGCAACCGATCGCCCTGGCCAAGGGCGTCGAAATGAACATCCAGGCCGAGAACGTGACCGTCAAGGGCCCGAAGGGCACCCTGTCGATCGCCAAGCCGGCCGGCGTCGAAGTCAAGGTCGAAGACGGCAATGCGCTGCTCTCGGCCAACGACCCGTCGCTCCTCCCGATGGCCGGTACGCTCCGCGCCATCCTCGCGAACATGGTGCAGGGCGTCAGCCAGGGCTTCGAGCGCAAGCTCGAGCTGGTGGGCGTCGGTTACCGTGCCGCGATGCAGGGCACCGACCTGAATCTCTCGCTGGGCTTTTCCCACCCGGTGCTGTTCAAGGCTCCCGAAGGCATCACCATCGCCACGCCGACGCAGACGGAAATCGTCGTGTCCGGCGCCGACAAGCAGCGCGTCGGCGAAGTGGCGGCGAAGATCCGCGGTTTCCGCCCGCCGGAACCGTACAAGGGCAAGGGCGTGAAGTACGCCGGCGAGAACATCATCCGCAAGGAAGCCAAGAAGGCCTAAGCGGCTTTCAGCTTTCGGAGACATACGCATGAACAAGAAACCCGCCCGCCTGCGCCGCGCCAAGTCGACGCGCGCGCACATCCGCGAACTCGGCGTGCCGCGCCTGTCGGTGCTGCGCACCGGCCAGCACCTGTACGCCCAGGTCTTCACCGCCGACGGCTCCAAGGTCCTGGCTTCGGCCTCGACCGTGCAGTCCGACGTCAAGGAAGGCCTGAAGAACGGTCGCAACGCCGATGCCGCCGCCAAGGTCGGTCGCATGATCGCCGAGAAGGCGAAGGCTGCCGGCGTCGAGAAGGTCGCGTTCGACCGCTCGGGCTACCGCTACCACGGCCGCATCAAGGCGCTCGCCGATGCTGCCCGCGAAGGCGGCCTGCAGTTCTAAGCAAGAAACTTTCAACCGTCGATACGGTCGGTATCGGACGCGGGCGGGAGTTCTCCCGTTCGCGGAACACCCGCGGCATACCAACAACTCCAAGCGGCCAAGAGCCGTAAATTCCTCAACTACCGAGACAAGACAATGGCAGAACAACGTGAATCCCGGGGTCGCGATCGCAATCGCGACCGCGAGGAAGTCGATGACGGCATGATCGAAAAGCTGATCGCGGTCAATCGCGTCAGCAAGACGGTCAAGGGCGGTCGCCAGTTCACCTTCACCGCGCTGACGGTGGTGGGCGACGGCAACGGCAAGGTCGGCTTCGGTTACGGCAAGGCGCGCGAAGTGCCGGTCGCGATCCAGAAGTCGATGGAATACGCCCGCAAGAGCTTCATCCAGGTCGACCTCAACAACGGCACGCTCTGGCACGCCGTGAAGTCGGGCCACGGTGCCGCGCGCGTGTTCATGCAGCCGGCTTCCGAAGGTACCGGCGTGATCGCCGGCGGCGCGATGCGCGCCGTGCTCGAAGCGGTCGGCGTCAAGAACGTGCTGGCGAAGGCCGTCGGTTCGCGCAATCCGATCAACCTGGTGCGCGCCACGCTGCGCGGCCTGGGTGAGACGAGCTCGCCGAACAAGATCGCGGCCAAGCGCGGCAAGAAGGTCGAGGACTTGAACCATGGCTAAGACGCCCGCAAACACTGGCACCGTCAAGGTGCGCCTCGTCAAGGGCCTTCGCGGCACGCAGGCGCGTCATCGCCTGTCGGTGCGCGCCCTCGGCCTCAACAAGCTCAACGATGTGCGCGAGCTGAAGGACAGCCCGCAGGTGCGTGGCCTGATCACGCAGCTGCACTACCTCGTTCGCGTGGAGGATTGATCACATGCGTATGAATACCCTCAAGCCCGCCGACGGCGCCCGCCAGGAACGCACCCGCGTGGGTCGCGGCATCGGTTCGGGCCTCGGCAAGACCGCGGGTCGCGGCCACAAGGGCTCGTTCGCCCGTAGCGGCAAAGGCAAGATCAAGGCCGGCTTCGAAGGCGGCCAGATGCCGATGCAGCGTCGCCTGCCGAAGATCGGTTTCCGCTCCAAGCTCCTGAAGGACACGGCCGAAGTGCTGCTGTACCAACTGGACAAGCTGGATGCCGGCACGATCGACATCGCCGCGCTGCGCGCCGCCAAGCTCATCCCGCAGGCCGCCCGCAAGGTGAAGGTCGTGAAGAAGGGCGAAGTGACCAAGAAGTTCGTGCTCCAGGGCCTGATGGCCACGGCCGGCGCCAAGGCCGCGATCGAAGCGGCCGGCGGCCAGGTCGGGGAGTAAGCGACGCATGGCGCGAGGCGCAGCTGCGAATCTCGGTGGCGGGCTCGGTAAATTCACCGAGCTCCGTCAGCGCCTGTTCTTCGTCCTCGGCGCGTTGATCGTCTACCGCATCGGGTGCTACATCCCGGTGCCGGGCGTCAACCCGCAGGCGATGATCCAGCTCATGGAGTCGCAGAAGGGCACCATCGTGGACATGTTCAACATGTTCTCCGGTGGCGCGCTCCAGCACTTCAGCCTGTTCGCCCTGAACGTCGTCCCGTACATCTCGGCCTCGATCGTCGTGCAGTTGATGACGCAGATCCTGCCGAGCTGGAAGGCGATGTCGAAGGAAGGCGAGTCCGGTCGCCGCAAGATCACGCAGTACTCGCGCATGGGCGCGGTGTTCCTGGCGATCGTGCAGGCCGGTTCGATCGCCTTCGCGCTGCAGCACCAGGTGGCTTCCGGCGGCATGCCGGTGGTCTACAACCCGGGTCCCGGGTTCGTGCTGACCGCGGTGGTTTCGCTGACCGCGGGCACGATGTTCCTGATGTGGCTGGGCGAGCAGGTCACCGAGCGGGGCATCGGCAACGGCGTTTCGCTGATCATCTTCGCCGGTATCGTCTCCGGCCTGCCGGGCGCGGTGCTCACCACGTTCGAACAGGCGCGCAACGGCGACATCAGCGCGCTCCAGGTGATGGCGATCGCCGGCATCGTGCTGGCCTTCACCTTCCTCGTCGTGTTCGTCGAGCGCGGGCAGCGCCGGGTCACGGTCAACTACGCGCGTCGCCAGGGTGGCGGTCGCAGCGCGTACATGAACCAGACCTCGTTCCTGCCGCTGAAGCTCAACATGTCGGGCGTGATCCCGCCGATCTTCGCCTCGAGCCTGATCATGTTCCCGGCCACGGCCTCCACCTGGTTCGGCCAGGCGGGGCAGGCCAACTGGCTCCAGCGCGCGGCACAGTCGCTGGCCCCGGGCGAGCCGCTGCACATGATCCTGTTCGCGGCCCTGATCATCGGCTTCGCGTTCTTCTACACGGCGCTGGTCTTCAACTCGCAGGAAACGGCCGACAACCTCAAGAAGTCGGGCGCGCTGATCCCGGGCATCCGCCCCGGCAAGGCGACCGCGGACTACATCGACGGCGTGCTGACGCGCCTGACCGGTGCGGGTGCGGCCTACCTGGTGCTGGTCTGCTTGCTTCCTGAAGTGATGCGCACGAAAATCGGCGCCTCCTTCTACTTCGGCGGCACTTCGCTGCTGATCGTGGTCGTGGTGGTGATGGACTTCATGGCGCAGATCCAGGCGCACCTGACGTCCCACCAGTACGAAAGCCTGCTGAAGAAGGCGAACCTCAAGGGTTCGCGCGGCCTGACCGGCCGTTGATCGAAACACACCGCGGCACCGGCCCAGCCGGTTCCGCACCCCGACCCGGGTTTCGCCCGGGTCGACCAGGGCGACTCGCGCGGCGGTCTCGTGCGCGGGTGGGTCCGGACCAGACCGCGCGCCGGAGTAGCGCGCGGGGCAAGGGCAGGGCGGGGTTCGCCGCGTTGCCCGAGCAGTCCGGAATCCGTCGCCGGAGCATGGGCACACTCCCCATGCCGGGTTCAGGGCCGTTTGGCCCGGGACTTCCAAGTTCCACGAGACCACGCTAAACTTTCATGTTCCCTTGCCGGGTCGAACACGTCCGGCGGCCATCAGTTTTGGAGATCGCGTCATGGCGCGTATTGCGGGCGTCAACCTGCCTGCCCAGAAGCATGTCTGGGTCGGGCTTCAAAGCATCTACGGCATCGGCCGTACCCGTTCGAAGAAGGTCTGCACCGCTGCGGGCGTTGCTTCGAACATCAAGATCCGCGACCTGTCCGAACCCGATGTCGAGCGCCTGCGCGCGGAAGTCGGCAAGTACGTGGTCGAAGGCGACCTGCGTCGTGAAGTCGGCATGGCCATCAAGCGTCTGATGGACCTGGCGTGCTACCGCGGCCTGCGTCACCGCCGTGGTCTCCCGCTGCGTGGCCAGCGCACCCGGACCAACGCACGCACCCGCAAGGGTCCGCGCAAGGCCATCAAGAAGTAAGGAACCCACACCATGGCCAAGCCGGCAGCTGCCGCAAAAACGAAGAAGAAGATCAAGCGCGTCGTCACCGACGGCGTTGCGCACGTCCACGCTTCGTTCAACAACACCATCGTCACGATCACCGACCGCCAGGGCAACGCGCTGTCGTGGGCGACTTCGGGCGGCGCGGGCTTCCGCGGTTCGCGCAAGTCCACGCCCTTCGCCGCCCAGGTCGCCGCCGAAAAGGCGGGCCGTGCTGCGCTCGACTACGGCGTCAAGTCGCTCGAAGTCCGCATCAAGGGACCGGGTCCGGGTCGTGAAAGCGCCGTGCGTTCGTTGAACAACGTCGGCTACAAGATCACCAACATCATCGACGTGACGCCCATCCCGCACAACGGGTGCCGTCCGCCGAAAAAGCGCCGCGTCTGAGGAGCTGAAGAAAAATGGCTCGTTATATTGGTCCCACCTGTAAGCTCGCCCGTCGCGAAGGCGCCGATCTCGGCCTGAAGTCGCCGGCGCGCGCGCTCGATTCCAAGTGCAAGCTGGAGCAGAAGCCCGGCCAGCACGGCGCCACCGCCCGCAAGGGCAAGCTGTCCGACTATGCGACCCAGCTGCGCGAAAAGCAGAAGGTCAAGCGCATCTACGGCCTGCTGGAGCGTCAGTTCCGCAACTACTACAAGAAGGCGTCCACCAAGAAGGGCAACACGGGTGAAAACCTGCTGCAGCTCCTCGAGACGCGCCTGGACAACGTCGTGTATCGCATGGGCTTCGCCGTCACCCGCCCGGCCGCGCGCCAGCTGGTTTCGCACCGCGGCGTCACGGTCAACGGCAAGCCGGTGAACCTGCCGTCGTTCGCCGTCAAGGCCGGCGACGCGATCGCGCTCTCCGAGCGCGCGCAGAAGCAGCTTCGCGTGCAGGAATCGGTCACCGTCGCGCAGCAGATGGATCTGTCGCCGGCGTGGGTCGAAGTCGACGCCAAGAAGTTCGCCGGCGTGTTCAAGGCCGTGCCGGACCGTGCCGAATTGCCTGCTGACATCAACGAAGCGCTGATCGTCGAGTTGTATTCGAAGTAACGGTTCGCAGCTGCACCAGGCATGCGACCAGACGTGGTCGCGTGCCGCCCTATTGGAGACGTTACAACATGACGGTTACCGCAAACCAAGTCTTGCGCCCCCGCGGTCCGCAGATCGAGCGTATCGCAGAAAACCGCGCCAAGGTCGTGATCGAACCGCTGGAACGCGGCTACGGCCACACGCTCGGCAACGCACTGCGCCGCGTCCTGCTGTCCTCGATCCCCGGCTTCGCGATCACGGAAGTCGAGATCGACGGCGTGCTGCATGAGTACACCACGGTCGAAGGCCTGCAGGAGGACGTGCTCGAGGTGTTGTTGAACCTCAAGGACGTCGCGATCCGCATGCACACCGGCGATTCGGCCACGCTGAGCCTCGCGAAGCAGGGCCCGGGCGTCGTCACCGCTGGCGACATCAAGGTCGACCACAACGTCGAGATCCTGAATCCGGCGCACGTGATCGCGCATCTCACCAAGGACACGGCGCTCAACATGCGCCTGAAGATCGAGCGTGGGTTCGGCTACCAGCCGGCCGCCGCCCGTCGTCGTCCGGACGAAGAGACCCGCGCGATCGGCCGCCTGATGCTGGATGCCTCGTTCTCGCCGGTGCGCCGCGTCGCTTACGCAGTGGAAGCTGCGCGCGTCGAACAGCGCACCGACCTGGACAAGCTGGTCCTGGACATCGAGACCAACGGCACGATCGACGCCGAGGAAGCCGTGCGCACCGCCGCCGACATCCTCAGCGACCAGCTGTCGGTGTTCGGCGATTTCACCCACCGCGACCGCGGTGCGGCGAAGCCGCAGGCCAGCGGCGTGGATCCGGTGCTGTTGCGCCCGATCGACGACCTCGAGCTGACGGTGCGTTCGGCCAACTGCCTCAAGGCCGAGAGCATCTACTACATCGGCGACCTGATCCAGAAGACGGAAGTCGAGCTGCTCAAGACGCCGAACCTCGGCAAGAAGTCGCTCACCGAGATCAAGGAAGTCCTCGCCCAGCGCGGTCTTTCGCTCGGCATGAAGCTGGAAAACTGGCCGCCGGCCGGCATCGCCTCGCACGGGATGATGGGCTAAGCAGCATCGATGCCTGCGCGGTTTTCCGCGCAGGCATCTGTCGTAAAGAGCAACACCCGACGCGGTCATAACCGCGCGGCGCGCCGCCCACGGAGGGTCGGCCAGGGCCAGCGTAGCCCGAGCGTCAACGCCAGGACGGCGACAGCGAAATCCAACGACTCAGGATTCCAAAGGAAACCAACCCATGCGCCACCAGAAAGCCGGACGCAAGTTCAGCCGCACCAGCGCCCATCGCGATGCGATGTTCAGCAACATGGCCGCCTCGCTGTTCAAGCACGAATTGATCCGTACCACGCTGCCGAAGGCGAAGGAACTTCGCCGCGTCGCCGAGCCGCTCATCACGCTCGCGAAGATCGACGGCGTCGCCAATCGCCGCCTTGCCTTCTCGCGCCTGCGCGACAAGGAAGCGGTCGGCAACCTCTTCACCATCCTCGGTCCGCGCTACGCCACCCGTCCGGGCGGCTACCTGCGCATCCTCAAGTGCGGCTTCCGCGCCGGCGACAACGCGCCGATGGCGTATGTCGAACTGGTCGACCGCCCCGAGGCGGCCACCGAGTAATCGGTCGCCCCATGCCAGACCCGAAACCCCGGCCCCGTGCCGGGGTTTCTTTTTTGGTGCGCACGGGACGCCGGCCACTTCCCATCGGGCGCAAGCTCAGCCACGCTTGCCGGCATGAACGACACCGCCGCCGCTTCCGCCTTCCGCCTCCGTTTCCTGCTCGGGTTCGTCGCATGCGCGGCGCTGATCGGGTTCGCGCTGTTCTCGCAAACGCATTGGCACCTCAATCCGTGCCCGCTGTGCATCTTCCAGCGCATTGCCTTCGCCGCGCTCGGCCTCGCGTTCCTCGTCGGTGGGTTGATCGCGCCGCGCGGCGCGGCGGGTCGCCGCATCCTCGGCGTGATCGCCTTGATCCCCGCGCTCGCGGGCATCGGTATCGCCGCACGCCACGTCTACCTGACACACCTTCCGCCGGACCAGGTCCCGGCCTGCGGCCCGCCGCTGGAATTCATGATGGACGCCAGTCCCTTCGCCGACGTCGTCCGCCAAGTGCTCACCGGTTCGGGCGAATGCGCGAAGGTCGACTGGCACCTTCTCGGCATGTCGATGCCGGCGTGGTCGTTGCTGTGGTTCGTGCTGCTGTCGGGCCTGATTGTGACGAGCGCATTCCGCCGCCGCTGAACGGTGCATTCCGCCGGTTGCGGGCGATCCGTCGCCGGCCCATGATGCGACGACGCACTGCACCATTTGGCGTCGTCCCATGGCAAATACCGATCGCTCCCTGCATCCCGTGAACCTTCCCGCCGACTGGGCGCCCGACAGCTGGCGCGCGCGCCCGGCGACGCAGATGCCCGTGTATCCGGATGCGGACGCATTGCAGGACGCGCTGCGCGAACTGCGCGGCCTGCCGCCGCTCGTCACCTCGTGGGAAATCATCGCGCTCAAGCAGCACCTGGCCGAAGCGCAGGAGGGCAAGCGCTTCCTGTTGCAGGGTGGCGATTGCGCGGAGAGTTTCTCCGAATGCAATTCGGACGTGATCTCCAACCGCCTGAAGGTGCTGCTGCAGATGAGCCTGGTGCTCGTGCACGGGTTGCGCCTGCCGGTGGTGCGCGTGGGTCGCTTCGCGGGCCAGTACGCCAAGCCGCGTTCCACCGACGATGAAACACGCGACGGCGTGACGCTCCCGAGCTATCGCGGCGACATCGTCAACGCGCCCGGCTTCACCGCCGCCGAACGCTTGCCCGATCCGCGCCGCATGATCAAGGCGCATGCGCGCTCTGCGATGACGATGAACTTCGTGCGCGCGTTGATCGACGGCGGCTTCGCCGATCTGCACCACCCCGAATACTGGGATCTGCGCTGGGTCGGCCACTCGCCGCTCGCCGACGAATACCACCGGATGGTGGCCAGCATCGGCGATGCCGTGCGCTTCATGGAGACGCTGTCCGGTTCGCAGGTGCACAACCTCAACCGCGTCGACTTCTACACCGCGCACGAAGCGCTGCTGCTTCCCTATGAAGAAGCGCAGACGCGCCAGGTGCCGCGCCAGTGGGGCTGGTTCAACCTCAGCACGCACTTCCCGTGGATCGGCATGCGCACGGCCGCGCTGGATGGCGCGCATGTCGAATACTTCCGCGGCATCCGCAATCCGGTCGCGGTCAAGATCGGGCCGAGCACGACGCCCGATGCGTTGATGAAACTGATCGACGTGCTGAATCCGGAAGACGAACCCGGCCGCCTGACGCTCGTGCATCGCATGGGCGCCACGCAGATCGGCAGCAAGTTGCCGGCGCTGCTCGACGTCGTGCGCCGCGAAGGGCGCCGCGTCCTCTGGGTCTGCGATCCGATGCACGGCAACACCGAAAGCACCGCCAACGGTTACAAGACGCGCCGCTTCGGCAACATCCGCAACGAGTTGGAGCAGGCCTTCGAACTGCACGCCGTCGCCGGTACGCGCCTGGGTGGCGTGCACCTGGAACTGACGGGCGAAGACGTCACCGAATGCCTCGGCGGTGCGCGCGAGCTCACCGAAAGCGATCTGGTCCGCGCCTATCGCTCGACGGTCGATCCACGCCTGAACTACGAACAGGCCCTGGAGACCGCGATGCTGATCGTGCGCAAGCAGGCGCAATTGATGGCACCGGTGCACGCGTGAGGCGCGCGTCGATCGCCATCGCCGCGGCGACATTCGCGGCGAGTGCCTTCGCGGCCAACCCGACCGTCGAAACCCAGGATAGCGGCGTGACCGTGCGACTGCGCGGCATCTCCGCGGTCGACGCCAACATCGCCTGGGCCAGCGGGCGCGAAGGCACCGTGCTGCGCACCATCGATGGTGGCGCCCATTGGACCAACGTATCGGTGCCCGATGCGAAGGCGCTGGATTTCCGCGACGTCGAAGGCTTCGACGCGAACACCGCGGTCGTGCTGAGCATCGGGCCGGGCGAACAGTCGCGCGTCTATCGCACGCAGGACGCAGGCAAGTCGTGGACGCTCGCGCTGAAGAACGACGACAAGCGCGCGTTCTTCGATTGCATGGTGTTCGAAGGGCAGGACGGTTGGATGCTCGGCGATCCGGTCGACGGGCGTTACCAGGTGCGCGAAACGCGCGACGGCGGACGCACGTGGACGTTGCAGGCGAAGGGGCCGGAAGCGTTGCCGGAGGAAGCGGCGTTCGCCGCGAGCGGGACGTGCATCGCACGCGGCGCGAAGGGTGCCTTGTACATCGCCGGCGGTGGCGCTGCTTCGCGCATCCAGTCTTCGCGCGCGGACGCGCCCGCGTGGACGCCGCTTCCCACCGACATGCCGCATCGCGTGCCCGCGGCGGGCATTTTCTCCATCAGCAATACCGTCGGACCGCGCGCATTGGTCGTCGGCGGCGATTTCGAACACGAAACGCAAGGCAGCGCCGCATTCCTGGACCAGGGCGCGGAGGGCCTGACTGTCAGGACGCTGCCGGCGCCACCCGGTTATCGCTCGGGCGCGGCGTGTTTCTCCGTTTCGCTGTGCATCGCCGTGGGCCCGACGGGCATGGAGGCGATCGATGCGCCGCCAGGCGGCGCACTGGCCACCTGGCGACCACTGTCGAAGACCGGCTACGACGCGATCGACCGCGCCGGCATGACCGCCTGGGCGAGCGGCGACAAGGGCCGCATCGCGCGCATCACTTTTGCGTCGAAGCAGCCGCAGGCGTCGTCGCCGTCGAATCCGTAGCCGGCGCGGTGGTCCACACCGGCATCGCACTCGCCTTCGACGAGGGCAACGCGGTCTTCCCCAACACGACCGTCGGAAGGAACGTCGGCGCGCGCCGCAGCTTGCTGCGCTGCTCGTACGCATAACCGACCGACAGCAACTTCGATTCGCTCCACGCCGGCCCGATGAACACCACGCCGATCGGCAGGCCGTGGCTTTCGCCCATCGGCACCGTCAGGCTCGGATACCCCGCCACCGCGGCGACGCCGTAACCGGCACCGACGAAGTGATCGCCGAGCACCTGGTCGGTCGGCCACGCCGGCGACATCGCCGGCGCGATCAACACGTCGACGTTCGCCTTCTTCAGCGCCGCATCGATGCCATCGGGACCTGCGAGGCGACGCGCCTTCGCTTTCGCTTCCAGGTACGCAGGATCGCCGAGCGATCCCTTGGCATTGGCCTTCTCGAAGATTTCCTGCCCGAAGTAGGGCATCTCTTCGGCGACGTGCTGGTTGTTGAATTCGATCAGCTGCGCGAGCGTCTTCGGCGCGGCGTCGTGCTTCTGCAGGTAGTTCTCCACGCCCGCCTTGAATTCGAACAACAGCACTTCGAATTCCGGATCGTCCCACTGGCCCTTGGTCGCGATGTCCGCATCCACGACGTCGGCGCCTGCCGATTTCAATGTGGCGACGACGCGCTCCATCGCTGCGTCGACATCCGGATGCCAGCCCATTTCCTTGCGCAGGATGCCCACGCGCAGGCCTTGCAGCGCGTTGGCGTCGAGGCGTTTTTCGTAATCGAACACCGCCTTGCCCACGCTGTTCGCGGTCGCCGCGTCGCCGTCGTCGCGCCCGACCATCGCCGACAACATCGCCGCCGCGTCCGTCACCGTGCGCGTCATCGGCCCGGCGGTGTCCTGGCTGCTGGAGATGGGAATGATGCCGTCGCGGCTCACCAGGCCCACCGTCGGCTTCAAGCCGACCAGGCCGGCGACCGACGCCGGGCAGATGATGCTGCCATCGGTTTCCGTGCCGACGCCGACGACGGCGAGGTTCGCCGCGATCGCCGTACCGGTGCCCGCGCTGGAACCGCAGGGATTGCGATCCAGCGCGTAGGGGTTCTTCGTCTGGCCGCCGCGGCCGCTCCAGCCCGAGCTCGCACGCGTGGACCGGAAGTTGGCCCACTCGCTGAGGTTGGTCTTGCCGAGGATCACCGCACCGGCGGCGCGCAGGCGCTGCACGAGGAACGCATCGCGGGACGGTTTGTTGTTCGCAAGCGCAAGCGAGCCACCGGAGTTCACCATCGGCACCGCGTCGATGTTGTCCTTCAGCAACACGGGAATGCCGTGCATCGGGCCGCGCACCTTGCCGGCCTTGCGCTCGGCGTCGAGCGCATCGGCTTCCGCGAGCGCCCTGGGATTGAGTTCGATCACCGAATTGAGCGTCGGCCCCGCCTTGTCGATTGCCGCGATGCGGTCCAGGTAAGCCTGCGTCAGCGCGTGGCTCGTCAGATCGCCCTTCGCCATGCGTTGTTGCAAGCCGGCGATGTCGGCCTCGTCGAAGGCGAAGGCAGGCACCGTCGATGCAGCGGGTGCACCGGGCTTTGCCGGCGAGGGTCCGGATGCTTTTTCGGCGGCGTCGCGGGGCTGGCAGCCCGTGGCCGCGAGGAGGGCGAGGGCGAGCAAGGCAAGGCGCATGGCAAGGTCCCCTGGGCGGCGGCGTGCCGCGAAGGCGGAGCATCGCGCGGCTGACCGGGGGCTGCAACTCAGGACTGGGAGAAACCCTGCCTTGTTCTCACTTCCGCCGCTTCAACAAATCGCGCGCCAACACCCAAACCACGATCACGTTGATCGAAAGCACGATCACCGACGCCCATCCCGGATGACCGATCAACTCATGGATTTCGAAAGGGAGGTAGATCGACGCGGCGAGGCAGCCGAGCAACGAGGCCCACGCCTTGTCGCGCCACAGGCCCCAGGCTTCGACAAGATGCAGCACGCCGTAAAGACAAACCGCCGCGGCGGCGAAATGCACCGAATGCGGATTGATCGCGTTGGCGAGCCACGCCATCGCGCCGTGGTCGGGTTCGAGCTGGAAGCGCGTGATCAGCTCGTGCACCCAGCGCTTGAGCGGGATGGGGCCGATCAGTTCCAGGCCGCTCGCCGCCGACAGCGCGAGCAAGCCCTTGATGCCTTCGATCACCGCGATCGCCCGCAGGCCCGGATGGGCCCGCGGGTCGTGCACGTAGACCCTTGGGCGCTCCGCTTCCATGCGCGGCGCCGGCTCGTGCATCACGCAGCGCGGGAAGCGCGCTTGCGATCGGTTTCCGTGCGCGACTTCTTGCGCAGGCGAATCGCCTTGGGCGTGATCTCGACGAGTTCGTCGTCGTCGATGAATTCCAGCGCCTGCTCGAGCGAGAACTTGATCGCCGGGATCAACCCTTCGTCGTCGTCCTTGCCCGAGGCGCGGAAGTTGGTGAGCTGCTTGCCGCGCAGCGCGTTGACCGTCAGGTCGTTGTCCTTGGAATGGATGCCGACGATCTGGCCTTCGTAGATCTCCTCGCCCGGTTCGATGAACAGGCGGCCGCGTTCCTGCATCGCCATCTGCGCGTACGCAGGCGACGGGCCGGTGCCGTTGGAGATCAGCACGCCGTTCTGGCGCTGGCCGATCTGGCCTTCGGCCTTCGGGCCGTAATGGTCGAAGACGTGGAAGAGCATGCCGGTGCCGGCGGTGATCGTGCGGAACTCGGTCTGGAAACCGATCAGCCCGCGCGCGGGGATCAGGTAATCCAGGCGCACGCGGCCCTTGCCGTCGGGCTCCATGTTCTGCAGCAGCGCCTTGCGCTCGCCGAGGCGACCCATCACGCCGCCCTGGAATTGTTCTTCCATGTCGACCACGAGCGATTCGAAGGGTTCGGACACCACGCCATCGATGGTCTTGATGATCACTTCCGGGCGCGAAACCGCGAGCTCGTAACCTTCGCGACGCATGTTCTCGATCAGGATCGACAGGTGCAGTTCGCCGCGGCCGCTGACCTTGAACTTGTCGGCGTCGCTGGTGTCCTCGACCTTCAGCGCGACGTTGTGCTGCGTCTCGCGCGTGAGGCGGTCGCGCAGCTGGCGCGAGGTGAGGAACTTGCCGCCGCTGCGGTCCTTCACGCCGGCGAACGGCGAATCGTTGACCTGGAAAGTCATCGAGATCGTGGGTTCGTCGACGGTGAGCACCGGCAATTGTTCGACGGCCGTGGGATCGCACAGCGTGTCGGAGATGCCGAGGCCTTCGATGCCGGAGAAGGCGATGATGTCGCCGGCCTGCGCTTCGGGCACTTCCACGCGCTCAAGGCCCATGAAGCCGAGCACCTGGACCACCTTGCCGTTGCGCGTCTTGCCGTCGCGGTCGATGACGGTGACCTGCTGGTTGGTCTTGACCTTGCCGCGCTGGATGCGGCCTACGCCGATGATGCCGACGTAGTTGTTGTAGTCCAGCGAGGTCACGCGCATCTGGAACGGGCCGTCCGGATCGACCGGCGGCGCGGGCACGTGGTTGCAGATCGCTTCGAACAGCGGCGTCATGTCGCCGTCGCGCACGCTCTCGTCCATGCCCGCGTAGCCCTGCAGGCCGGAGGCGTAGACGGTGGTGAAGTCGAGCTGGTCGTCGGTGGCGCCGAGGCGGTCGAACAGGTCGAAGGTCTGGTCGAGCACCCAGCTGGCGCGCGCGCCCGGTCGGTCGACCTTGTTGACCACGACGATCGGCTTGAAGCCCATCGCGAAGGCCTTCTGCGTCACGAAGCGCGTCTGCGGCATCGGGCCGTCCATCGCGTCGACGAGGATGAGCACCGAGTCGACCATCGACAACACGCGTTCCACTTCGCCGCCGAAGTCGGCGTGCCCGGGGGTGTCGACGATGTTGATGCGCCAGACCTCGCCCGTGGTCGGGTTGGTCCAGCGGATCGCGGTGTTCTTCGAAAGGATCGTGATGCCACGTTCCTTTTCCAGATCGTTGCTGTCCATCACGCGGTCCGGGACCACGGCGCGCTCGCTGAGGGTGCCGGACTGCTTGAGCAGCTGGTCGACGAGGGTGGTCTTGCCATGGTCGACGTGGGCGACGATGGCGATGTTGCGGAGGCGTTCGACGGAAGCGGACATGATGAATGCGCGCCGGGGGCGGCGCGGGGAGGCTTGAGAGAGCCGGCGAGTATACCCGTAGGCGGGCTCCAAACACTGACTGGAGTATCCTCGGCGGCTTTCCCGCAGGAGCCCCCGCAATGTCCCTGGTCGCCGTTTTCGAAACCGCCCGTGGCCCCATCCGCATCGAGCTGGCCCCCGACAAGGCCCCGCTGACGGTCGCCAATTTCGTGAATCTCGCCAAACGCGGCTTCTACGACGGGCTCGACTTCCACCGCGTGATCGCCGATTTCATGGTCCAGGGCGGCTGTCCGGAGGGCTCCGGCCGTGGCGGCCCGGGCTATCGCTTCGAGGATGAGACCGGCAACGGCCTGCGCCACGACCGCGGCGTGCTCTCCATGGCCAATGCCGGCCCGAACACCAACGGCAGCCAGTTCTTCATCACGCACGTCCCGACCCCCTGGCTCGACGGCAAGCACACCGTCTTCGGCAAGGTGGTCGAGGGCATGGACGTGGTCGACGCCGTGAAGCAGGGCGACAAGATCGAGCGCGTGCGCATCGAAGGCGACGCCGACGCGGCGCTGGCGGCGAAGGCCGACCGCGTGGCGGAGTGGAACAAGATCCTCGCCGCGTAAGCGGGATCAGCCCTCCCAGCGAAGCGTGTCGAACATCCTCGACACCTTCGCCCCATCGCGCGGGAAGTAGTACTCGCGCGGTGCGATGAAGATCGCCAGGGCCAGGCCCTTGTCGTGTTCGAACATCGCGACCAGGCCCTGGTACTCCAGGCCTTCGGCCGTCTGCAGGTCGACGTCGAAGCGCAAACCCTGGTAGGTGCCGAACGTCGCCGGCCGCAGGTTGCTCGGCGTCACCCCGACGAAGCCCGCGCTGAGCAAGCCGTCGGCGACGAGGTCGCGCAGTTCGTCCTCGCGCATGCCCTTGTGGTAGTAGGGCGCATCGGGCCGGTGCTTGCTCTCGCGCTGCCCGAGGAAGATGTAGTCGCCGTCCTTCACCGTGTGGATCAGGTAGAGCATGTTCAGCAGCTCGCCGTCGATCGTCCACAGTTGCGAGCGACTGGTCGTGGCGCGCGTCCACTCCATTTCGCTGTTGAGTACGAGCTTGCCGGCGCGCACTTCGCCCGGCGTGACGAGCCGGCTCGTGCTGCTGCCCGAGGCGCAGCCGGCGAGCAGCAACGCGACCGCGACCGCGACGAACGCGTTGCGGATCCATCCCATGCGATGCATCAGTGCGTGCCTCCGAGTTTGTCGAGCGCGCGCTGCACGAACGCGCGATCGTCGGCCTTCGGCGCATTCTGCAGATACGTCTGCAATGCCGCGCGCGCTTCGTCGTTGCGGCCCTGTTGCGCCAGTGCGTAACCGTGTTCCCGCCATGCACCGACCGGCGTGCCGGGCAGGGTGACCGCGCTTGCGTAGAGTTGCGCGGCCTTCGCGTCGTCGCCGGGCTCGTCGTGGCGGCGGTAGGCCTCGCCCAGATAGAAGGTCAGCATGCCCTTGTCTTCCTGCGGCGCATCGTCCAGCAGTTCCTGGATGACCAGTTGCGAACTGGCGTAGCGACGCTGCGCGAGTTCGGCGACCAGCCAGCTCTCGAGGAAAGGACGCGTGGCGTGCCGGTACTGCTCCTTGTTCCGCGTGGTGGGCGGATTGGGCACGGCGGCGGCGGCGGCGCGCACGTCGGCCAGGCGTTCCTCGGTGGCCGGGTGCGAAGCGAACACCGTGCTGCGGCTGATGTACTTCAGCGTGTTTTCCTCGCGCAACATGCGTGCCCAAACATCGGCGCCGGCGCGCGGATCCCAGCCCTGCGCGACGACTGCCTCGAAGCCGAGCTTGTCGGCCTCGCGCTCCATGTCGCGGCTGAACTTGAAGATCGTCGCGTAGATGCCGAGCGAACCGAACATCGCGGTGTTCGGAAACCCCGCGCCGTACGCGAGCACCTGGAAAGCGCTGAGGAAAGCGCTCGTGTCCTTCATGCGCCGCCATTGCCGCAACGTGTGCTGCGCGCGGAAGTGGCCGGCTTCATGGCCGAGCACGAAGGCGAGTTCGGCTTCGTCGCGCATGCGCAGCAATGCGCCGGTCCACACGATCATCGTGCCGTTGGGCGCCATGCTCGCGTTGAAGGCGGGCACGTTCATGATGTAGACGCGCAGGTCCTTGCAGTAACCGGCCGATGCACGGCAGGCCACGTCGGTGACGTAGGCATTGAGCGCCGGATCGCGCACGCGAATGGGCGAGCGCTGGAGTTCTTCCTCCGACTTCTCCATCGCGTACCACAGCTCGTCTTCATCGGTGCCCGCCACGGGGCGCGAACCCGGTTCGCTCTTGCGCATCGGCTGCTGCGTGGCGCAGCCGGCGAGCACGGCGAACAGCGCCGCCGCGAGGAACGCTTTCGCAGACCGGCGACTCATCGATGGATGTCCCTGAGCAGGTCGTCCGCGGTTTCCCGCGCGCCGGCCTGATCGCGCAGGTCGCCGGTCTGGTCGACCAGCAGGTTGTGCCAGATCACCTGGCCGGTGCGCAGGTCGACCAGCGAGGCCAGGCCCATCTGCTGGCCCCCGCCGATGTCGCCGCCGAGCAGGAGGAAGCCGATGACGCGCATCGCCGCGCGCCCGCCGCTGGTGTAGCTGTCGCGCACGTAGGTGAACAACGCGTAGTCCGCGCCCGTGGCTTCGCGCAGCGTCGAAACGCCGGGTCCCAGGGTCCAGTCGAACTTGTCGTGCTTGTTGCGCAGCGTGCCGGGCCGCCCGTAGTTGAGGATGCTGATCGACACCGCCTGGTTCAGCAGGTACAGCTGCCGCAGCCGGGTTTCGGGGCCGGCGTCCTTGGGAAGGTAGAAATCGGGCTTGAGCGTGAAGCCGACCGCTTCCAGGCGCTGGCGCGCGGCATCGGGGAAGTTCTTCCGCGCCGCCTCGGTCCACGCTTTGCGGGGTTCGGCCATGCCGCCGGCACCGACGGCATACAGCTCGATGTCCGGCTCCACCAGGACCACGGTGCTGCCCGACAGGACGACCGGTTTGCCGCCCGCGTCCTCGACCTGCCGCACCTGCGTGGACATGCAGCCCGGCAGGGCCGCGAGGATCAGGAGGAACAGAGCCGAAACGATGGAAAACCTGCGCGCCACTGGCCGGTGCACTGCGGCCGACAGCATCCCCTGTGCTAGCATTTCCGGCTTCCTTGAAGAGGTTTTCGCGATGCCTGAGCTCGCCCGGCGCATTGGTCGCGCCAAGCCTAGCGCAATCATGGTGGTGGCCGAAAAGGCCAAGCGTCTGAAGTCCGAAGGCCGCGACATCATCAGCTTTTCCATCGGTGTGCCGAACTTCCTCCCGGGCGACCACGTCTATGCCGCCGCTCGTGAAGCGTTGGCGAAAGACAGCGGCCAGTACGGCAGCAACCGCGGCAGCGATGCGCTCCTGGACGCTTTCCTCGCTCACATCGCGCAGATCGGCCTGAACGGATACGAACGCGCGAACATCGCGACCGGCATCGGCGCCAAGCATGTGATCTTCAACCTCGCCGAAGCCTTGCTCGACGAAGGCGACACCATCTGCTTCGCGGTGCCCTACTGGACCAGCTACTTCGACATCGCGGAAATCGTGAACGCGAAGGTCGAGCTGCTTCCGTGCCCGGCGTCGCAGGACTACAAGATGACCCCGGCCCAGCTCGACGCGGCGCTGGCGAAGAAGCCCAAGGTCTTCCTGTTCAACAACCCGTCCAACCCGACGGGCATGGTGTATTCGAAGGACGAGATCTCCGCGCTGGCCGATGTCATCGCCAAGTACCCCGACACCTGGGTGATCACCGACGACATCTACAACCGCATGGTGTTCGACGGCCTGGGTTACCACAATTTCGTGCATGCGCGTCCGGAACTGCGCGACCGCGTGATCTTCCTCGACTCGCTGTCCAAGACCTACGGCATGCCCGGTTGGCGCGTCGGTTTCCTCGCCGGCCCGAAGAACGTCGCCAGCGCCGTCGCGACGATGAACTCCAACCACATCACCAACATCCCGGAAGTCGTGACCGCCGCGGCCATCGCCGCGCTGACCGGCCCGCAGGACATCCCCGCGCAGAAGAACGCCGAATTCGCCGTCAAGCGCGACCAGGTTCTGGCGATGCTCGCGACGCTTCCGGGCGTTGTGTGCCCGCGTCCGCAGGGCGCGTTCTACGTTTTCCCCGACATCAGCGTCGCCTTCGGCAAGACGCATGGCCCGACGGGCCAGAAGATCGCCAACGACGTCGATTTCTGCAATGCGCTGCTCGAAGCCAAGGGCGTGGCCTGCGTGCCGGGCTCGGCCTTCGGCGAGCCGCGCGCGCTGCGCATCAGCTACACCTGTCCGACGCCGCAGCTGGCGCCGGGCCTGCAACGCTTCAAGGAATTCTTTGAAGAACTGAAGTAACTCCCAAGCACCGTCCCCACAGATTTTCCGGAGCCACCGCACCATGAAGACCCCCGTCCGTGTTGCCGTCACCGGCGCCGCCGGCCAGATCGGCTACGCCCTGCTGTTCCGCATCGCCTCGGGCGAAATGCTCGGGAAAGACCAGCCGGTCATCCTGCAGATGCTGGAACTGCCGCTCGACAAGGCGCAGGCCGCGCTGAAGGGCGTGATGATGGAGCTGGAGGACTGCGCGTTCCCGCTGCTCGCCGGCATGGTCGGCACGGACGATCCGCGCGTCGCGTTCAAGGACGCCGATGTCGCGTTGCTCGTCGGCGCGCGTCCGCGCGGCCCGGGCATGGAGCGCAAGGACCTGCTGCTCGAGAACGCGAAGATCTTCACCGAGCAGGGCAAGGCGCTGAACGACGTCGCATCGCGCAACGTCAAGGTGCTCGTGGTCGGCAACCCGGCGAACACCAATGCCTACATCGCCATGAAGTCGGCGCCGGACCTGCCGGCGAAGAACTTCACCGCGATGCTGCGCCTGGACCACAACCGCGCGCTGTCGCAGCTGGCCATCAAGGCCGGCGTGCAGGTCGCCGACATTGACAAGCTGGTCGTGTGGGGCAACCACTCGCCGACGATGTATCCGGACTATCGCTTCGCCACCGTCGGCAATGCCTCGTTGAAGGACAAGATCAACGACGCCGACTGGAACGCGAACGACTTCATCCCGAAGGTCGGCAAGCGCGGCGCGGCGATCATCGAAGCGCGCGGCCTCTCCTCGGCCGCATCGGCCGCCAATGCCGCGATCGACCACGTGCGCGACTGGCTGCTCGGCAGCAACGGCAAGTGGGTGACGATGGGCATTCCCTCCGACGGCAGCTACGGCATCCCGAAGGACGTGCTGTACGGCTTCCCGGTCACCACGCAGGGTGGCGAGTACACAATGATCCGCGACTTGCCGATCGACGATTTCAGCCGGCAGCGCATGGACAAGACGCTCGCCGAGCTCGAGGAAGAGCGCGCCGGCGTGGCGCACCTTCTGTGATTCACCCGAGGCGACCGCAAGGTCGCCTCGTCCATTGTGGATGCATGACATGACGCAAGATTCCGCAGGCGCGAGGTTTCGCGCCGCCGTTGCCGACGAAAGCCCGCTGCAGGTGATGGGTGCCATCACCGCCTACGCCGGCCTGATGGCCAAGCGCACGGGTTACAAGGCGCTGTATCTCTCCGGTGGCGGCGTGGCCGCCAATTCGCTCGGCGTGCCCGACCTCGGCATCAGCACGATGGAAGACGTGCTGGTCGATGCGCGGCGCATCGTCGACGCCACGCAGTTGCCGCTGCTCGTCGACATCGACACCGGTTGGGGCGGCGCGTTCAACATCGCGCGCACGATCCGTTCCTTCATCAACGTCGGCGTCGCCGCCGTCCACATGGAAGACCAGGTCGGCCAGAAGCGTTGCGGCCATCGCCCGGGCAAGGAAGTCGTGTCGAAGGCGGAAATGATCGATCGCGTGAAGGCCGCGGTGGATGCGCGCACCGATGCGTCGTTCGTGATCATGGCGCGCACCGATGCGGCGGCGGTGGAAGGCGTCCATTCGGCGATCGACCGTGCCTGCGCCTATGTCGAAGCCGGCGCGGACATGATCTTCCCCGAGGCGATGAACACGCTGGAGGATTACAAGCGTTTCAAGGCCGCGGTGAAGGTGCCGATCCTGGCCAACCTCACCGAGTTCGGGTCCACGCCGTTCTTCACCACCGACGAGCTGCGCAGTGCCAACGTCGACATCGCGTTGTATTGCTGCGGTGCGTATCGCGCGATGAACAAGGCCGCGCTCAATTTCTACGAAACCGTGCGCCGCGAAGGCACGCAGAAGAACATCGTCGACACGCTGCAGACGCGCGCGCAGTTGTACGACTTCCTCGGTTACCACGCGTACGAAGACAAGCTCGACCAACTGTTTTCGCAAGAAAAGAAGGGATGACCATGAGCGAACAAGTGCTCCCCAAGGCCAAGAAGTCCGTTGCGCTGAGCGGCACCGCCGCGGGCAACACCGCGCTGTGCACGGTCGGCCGCAGCGGCAACGACCTGCATTACCGCGGCTACGACATCAAGGACCTGGCGACCAAGTCCACGTTCGAGGAAGTCGCGCACCTGCTGGTGCACGGCGTGCTGCCGACGACCGCGCAGCTGAAGGCCTACAAGACCAAGCTCGCGCGCCTGCGCGGCCTGCCGGCCATCGTGCAGGAAGCGCTGGAACTGGTGCCCGCCAACGCGCACCCGATGGACGTCATGCGCACGGGTTGCTCGGTGCTGGGCACCGTGCTGCCCGAGCGCGAAGGCCATCCGGCCTCCGAAGCGCGCGACATCGCCGACAGGCTGATCGCCAGCTTCGGTTCGATGCTCCTGTACTGGTGGCACTTCACCCGCAACGGCCGCCGCATCGACGTTGAAACCGACGACGACAACGTCGCCGGGCACTTCCTGCACCTGCTGCACGGTGAGCCGCCGTCGAAGTTGCATGCCGATGCGCTCGACAAGTCGCTGATCCTGTACGCCGAGCACGAGTTCAACGCTTCGACCTTCACCGGCCGCGTGATCGCCGGCACCGGTTCGGACATGTATTCGTGCATCACCGGCGCGATCGGCGCGCTGCGCGGGCCGAAGCACGGCGGCGCGAATGAAGTGGCGATGGACATCATCTCGCGCTACGCGACTGCCGATGAAGCGGAAGCCGACATCCGCGCGCGCGTGGAACGCAAGGAGATCGTCATCGGCTTCGGCCATCCGGTCTACACCGTGGGCGACCCGCGCAACCCGATCATCAAGGAACTCTCGCGCAAGCTGTGCGCCGACGGCGGCAACCAGGTGCTGTTCGACGTCAGCGAGCGCATCGAGACGCTGATGTGGGACATGAAGAAGATGTTCCCGAACCTGGATTGGTACAGCGCGTCGGCCTATCACATGATGGGTATTCCGACGCCGATGTTCACGCCACTGTTCGTCGTGGCGCGCACGACCGGTTGGGCGGCGCACGTGATCGAGCAGCGCGAAGACGGCAAGATCATCCGCCCGAGCGCGAACTACATCGGCCCCGACGACCGCGACTACGTCCCGATCGAGAAGCGCTGACACGCACCTCCCCTCCCAGGGGGGTCAAAAAGAAACCCGCCATCCGGCGGGTTTCTTTTTTGGGTGGGGTCAAGCAACGACGAACCTCAGGACAACCCCTGCGCTTCCATCGCCCTGCGCACGCCCGGATCCTCGCGCATCAGATCGTAGTGCGCGTGCAGGTTGTCCAGGCCCGACAGGTCGACATCCTGCGCCTTCGCCCAACGCAGCGTCACGAACAGGTAGGGATCGGCGATCGAGCGCTCGCCCGCCAACCACTGCTTGCCGTCCAGTTGCGCATCGATGCGCTCGTAGAGCTTGCGCAAATTCTCGCGCGACTTGTTCTGGGTGCTTGCGATCGCCTTCGCGTCGCCGAGGAAGTCGTACTTGCCGAAGAAGGAATGGAATTGCGGATGCACGTCGGAGTTGACGAGCGACAACCACTGGTTGACAACGGCGCGCGACTGCGGCGTTCCGTCGCCGCCGAGCCCGGCTTCGGGGAACGAATCGGCGAGGTAATTCAGGATGGCCACGTTCTGCAGCAATACCGTGCCGTCCTTCAATTCCAGCGCCGGCACTGCGCCCGCGGGATTGATCTGCAGGTATTCGGGTTGCGTGCGCTGCTCGCGCGTCACCAATTGCGCGTCGAAGGGTTTGCCGATCCACTCCAACGCGATGTGGTCCGACAGCGCGCACGTGCCGGGCGTGTAGTAGAGCTTCATGGGCGACTCCGCGATAAAGGAGATCGCCATGATCGCCAGCGCGGTGTCATTCGACAATCACGCGCAGGGCAACAGTGAAGTTCACCCGTGGCGCGGCTTGAGCGGCTGCACGCGATAGAAGGTGTGGTCGCCGATCTTCGCGACCTGGAATGCATTGCTCCACGCAGGCGTGGCGATCGCATGCGCTGCGAAGTGGCTCGCGCCCGGCACGATTTCCTGGCGCTGCCCGTACGGCAATGCCCAGTTGCGTTCGGCCTGGAGCGCGACATTCACCGCGTCCGACCACGCTTGCCCGCCACGCAGGCGCGTGTCGGCGGGAACGATCGTCGGCGCGAACTGCTTCTTCGCAGTGACCACCGAGCACAGGTTGTCGCCCCACAGGCCGCTGTCGCGGCGGCGCAGCGCCACTTCGGCGACGGCCTGCTGCCCGAGGGCGGATTGGTCGCGCGCCTCCAGGTACACGGTGGTGCTGAGGCAGAGCGAATCTGCGGCCGGCTGCGGCAACACGTGCGACAGCCAGAGGATCCAGGCCAGCTTCATTTGCGTCGGACTCCTTGCTCCGTTGCGACGCGGGCCCGATGGGCCTGCGACATGGCGTACTGGGGAGGGCGGCGGCTCTAACGGCTGCCTTTGCCCGAACGCGGCCCTTGGAAGGCGGGCCGCGAGGGTGCCCCGCATCGACTGGCGGGGCGTGAAAGTGTGCGCACGTTAACGATCCGGTTCCCAACGAAGCCTGAACCGATTTCGTAAGTTACGGATTTGCTTGTTTTTTTAATGTGAATGCGCTAGGTCAACGCCACACGATCGGCTTGAACCCGCCCCAGAACATGCGCTTGCCGTCGAAGGGCAATTTCTTGGGATCGGAGAACTCGGCCAGGCGCGGGTCTTTCATGACCTTCGCGTTGATCCGGTCGCGCTGGGCCCGGGACTTGTAAATGATCCAGGAGAAAACCACGAGCTCGCCGGGCTTGCGCTTGACCGCCTGCGGGAAGCTGGTGAGCTTGCCGGGTTGCACGTCGTCCTCGACGTTCTCGCAGTATTCGAGTGCGCCGTATTCGAGCCAGATCGCGGCGCCCTTGCGGGCCATCCTGCGGTAGTCGGCGAGGTTCTTTTCGGGAACGGCCAGGACGTAGCCATCGACGTACATGGGCGGCACTCCGCGGGCGGGACAGGCCGCGGAGCCTACGACCGGCCGCGTTAAAGCCGCGCCGCGAGCGCCGTGCCCTGGGCGATGGCGCGCTTGGCGTCGAGTTCGGCCGCGACATCGGCGCCGCCGATGACGTGCACGTTGCCGGTCGTGTTCGACAAGGCATCGAACAGCGCGCGTCGCGGTTCCTGTCCCGCGCAGACCACCACGTGGTCGACCGGCAGCAAGCGTTCTTCACCGTCCACGCGGATGCGCAGGCCGGCATCGTCGACGCCGAGATATTCGACGCCGCCGAGCATCTGCACGCGCTTGGCCTTCAGGGTGGCGCGATGGATCCAGCCCGTCGTCTTGCCCAGGCGCGCACCGGGGCGGCCTTCCGTGCGTTGGAGCAACCACACCTCGCGCGCGGGCGGTTCCGGATGCGCGGTGGCGAGCCCGCTGCGTGCATCGAATGCAGGATCGATGCCCCATTCGCGCATCCACAGCTGCGGATCCAGCGACGGCGACGTGCCCTGGTGCACGAGGAATTCGGCGACGTCGAAACCGATGCCGCCCGCGCCGACGATCGCCACGCGCGGGCCGCACACCACACGGCCTTCGATCACGTCCGCATAGCCCACCACCTTCGCGTGGTCCGCGCCGGGGAAGGCGACTGCGCGCGCCGTCACGCCGGTGGCGACCACGATGGCGTCGTAGTCCTTCAACGCATCGGCGTCCGCGCGCGTCCGCAGGTGCAGCGCGACGCCGGTTTCTTCGATGCGGTGGCGGAAGTAGCGCAGCGTCTCCTCGAACTCTTCCTTGCCGGGAATGCGGCGGGAGAGATTGAACTGGCCACCGATCGCGTCGCTGGCTTCGAACAGATCCACGGCGTGGCCGCGTGCAGCGGCTTCCGTCGCACAGGCCAGGCCCGCGGGGCCCGCGCCGACGACGGCGATGCGGCGCGGTGTCGACGCGCGCACGAGGGGCATCTTCGTCTCCGCGCACGCACGCGGATTCACCAGGCAACTGGCGCGCTTGTTTTCGAATACGTGGTCCAGGCAGGCCTGGTTGCACGCGATGCACGTGTTGATCGCATGCGCACGTCCGGCGCGCGCTTTGTTCGGCCAGTGCGGATCGGCGAGGAGCGGGCGTGCCATCGACACCATGTCGGCGCCGCCTGCGGCGAGGACGCGTTCGGCGACGTCGGGCATGTTGATGCGATTGGTGGCGATGAGCGGCAATTGCACGTGCGGGCGCAGTTTGGCGGTCACGCCGGCGAATGCCGCGCGCGGCACGGACGTGGCGATGGTGGGAATGCGCGCTTCGTGCCAGCCGATGCCGGTGTTGATCAGCGTCGCGCCCGCCTGTTCGATGGCTTGCGCCTGCTGCACGATGTCGTGCCAGTCGCCGCCGCCCTCGACGAGGTCGAGCATCGACAGGCGATACACGAGGATGAAGTCCGGACCGCAGGCTTCGCGCACACGGCGGACGATTTCGACGGCGAAGCGCATGCGTTGCGCCGCATCGCCGCCCCAGCGGTCGGTGCGCTTGTTGGTGCGCGCGACCGTGAACTGGTTGATGAGATAGCCTTCCGATCCCATCAACTCGACGCCGTCGTAACCGGCTTCGCGCGCGAACACGGCCGCGCGCGCATATGCCGCGATCTGGCGCTCGACGCCCCGCGCCGACAGGGCGCGCGGCGTGAACGGATTGATCGGTGCCTTCAATTTCGACGGCGCGACCGACAAGGGGTGGTACGCGTAACGCCCCGCGTGCAGCAACTGCAGACAGATGTGCGCATCGTGCGCGTGCACGGCCTGCGTGACCTGGCGATGCGGGCGCACCTCATGCCGCCAGGACAACTTCCCCGCGAACGGTTTGAGCCACCCCACGAGATTCGGTGCGAAGCCGCCGGTGACGATCAGGCCCGCGCCGCCCGCGGCGCGCTCGGCGAAATACGCCGCCAGCTTCGGGAAATCCCGCGCGCGATCCTCCAGGCCCGTGTGCATCGAGCCCATGAGGATGCGATTGCGCAACGTCGCGAACCCGAGGTCGAGCGGGCGGAACAGGTGCGGGTAGGGAGAGGCGTCGACGTCGGGCGTGGTTTCGGAGGGCAGGGCGGACATGCGCATACGCTGGCGTACGGGATGGCGCACCATGCCCGCATTTCGGGCGCCGCACAATCAGTGGAAGGCGAATGCGTCCAGGGCCAGCGATCCGAGTTCGTGCGATTGGTGCAGGTGACGCATCACCGGCGCTTGTCCCGCGGCGCCGAGGGCGACGAACAGCGGCATCAGGTGTTCGACCGTCGGATGCGCGCGCTTCGCGTTCGGTGCGCGCTTCTGCCAGTCGGCGAGCGCATCGAGGTCGTTGGCCTGCAGGCGTTGGCGCATCCAGTCGGCGAAGTCGGCCGCCCACGGCGCCAGCGGTGCATCGGGGTGTTGCCAGTCCAGGTCGCCGAGGTTGTGCACGAAACCGCCGGAGCCGATCACGAGGACGCCCTCGTTCCGCAACGCCGCCAGCGCACGGCCGAGTGCGATGTGCGCCCGCGCGTCGCCGCGCGGATCGACCGAAATCGGCACGACCGGGATGTCGGCCTCCGGGAACATCCGCAGCAGCGGCACCCACACGCCGTGGTCGAGCCCGTGTTCGGCCGCGATGCGGACCGGAAGGCCCGCGGCCTCGATCGCCTTGGCGATGGCCTGGGCGAGGACCGGCAAGCCGGGCGCCGGATAGCGCAGGGCATACAGCGCCTGCGGGAAGCCGCCGAAGTCGTGGATCGTATGCGGCAGCGCGGCGGCACCCACGTGCGTGGGCGCGGCGGCGAAGTGCGCCGAGGCGACGACGATCGCGCGCGGCGTCGGCAATTGGCCGGCCAGTCCATCGAGGAAGCGACCGGCAGCGGAATCCTGCACGGCCAGCATCGGCGAACCGTGGGAAAGAAAGAGCGTGGGAAAGGGCTGGTCCATGGGGCAGAAGATGCGCGTCCCGGCGCGCCGGACCAACCGGCATGGCCGCGTAGGTGCGTTGCATCCCTGCAACGCGGCGGCGTCCAGACCGATAGTCGGGCCGTGAAACGCGTCGCCGTCTGGCAAAATGCGCGGCTTCCCTCCGCCGACCGCCTACGCATGAGCCACTTCGACGTTCGTTCCGCCGTTCGCCCCAATCCCGACCAGCCGATGGTCGACATCGCCGACTACGTCATCGATTACACGATCGGCTCGCAGGAGGCGTACGACACCGCGCGCCACATGCTGCTCGACTCGCTCGCCTGCGCGATGCTGGCGATGAAGTTCGAGGGCTGCGTGAAGCACCTCGGCCCCATCGTGCCGGGCGCCACGCTCCCGGGCGGCGCCGTCGTGCCGGGCACCGGTTACGAACTCGATCCGGTCCAGGCCGCCTTCAACATCGGCACGCTGGTGCGCTGGCTCGACTTCAACGACACCTGGCTCGCCGCCGAATGGGGCCATCCGTCGGACAATCTCGGCGCGATCCTCGCCGTGGCCGACTGGCTGAACCGCAAGGCCCTGCGCGAAGACTCCGGCAAGAAGATCACCGTGCGCGACGTGCTCGGCTGGGCGATCAAGGCCCACGAGATCCAGGGCGTCTATGCGCTGCAGAATTCGTTCAACCGGGTCGGCCTGGACCACGTGATCCTCGTCCGCCTGGCCTCCACCGCGGTCGCCACCGCGATGCTGGGGGGCACGAAGGACGAGATCGTCACCGCCGTCTCGCACTCGTGGATCGACAACGGCGTGCTGCGCACCTACCGCCACGCGCCGAACACCGGCCCGCGCAAGAGCTGGGCCGCGGGCGATGCCTGCCGCCGCGCCGTCACCCACGCGTTGAACGCGGTGGAGAAGAAGGTCGTCGGCTATCCCAGCGCGCTGACCGCGAAGACCTGGGGCTTCTACGACGTGGCCTTCAAGGGCAAGGCGTTCGAATTCGAGCGTCCCTTCGGCAGCTACGTGATGGAGAACGTCCTGTTCAAGATCTCCTTCCCGGCCGAATTCCACGCCCAGACCGCGGTGGAATGCGCCATGCAGCTGCATCCGCAGGTGCGGGGCCGGATCGCGGACATCGAGCGCATCGAGATGGAGACGCAGGAAGCCGGCGTGCGCATCATCGACAAGACCGGCCCGCTGGCCAATTACGCCGACCGCGACCACTGCCTCCAGTACATGGTGGCCGTGCCCCTGATCTTCGGGCGCCTGACCGCGGACGATTACAACGACGACGTCGCGGCCGACCCGCGCATCGACGCCCTGCGCGCCAAGATGGTCGTGAAGGAGAACCCGCAGTTCACGAAGGACTACTTCGACCCGGACAAGCGCTACATCGGCAACTCGGTCCAGGTGTTCTTCAAGGACGGCACGAGCACGGAGAAGGTGTCGATCGATTTCCCGATCGGCCACCGGAAACGCCGCGCCGAAGGCATCCCCGTGCTGATGGCGAAGTTCCAGGCCGCCATCCGGGCGCACCTCCCGGCGGCCTCGGCCGACCGCCTGATGGCGCTCGCCGGCAAGCCTGCGGAGCTGGAAGCGATGTCCATTTCGGACTTCATGAACCTTTACCGGGTGTAAGATTCGGCCGCCTGTCAGAGGGTTGGCACCCACCAACTGTTATGCTAGCGTTAACAAGGCCTTCATGCGCCCCGAATTAAGTTGGCCTGGATGCCGTGCGGATCGCGGCCGTCTTGAATTGAAAAAGCGATTGGTTTCTTTACCCTGATCAAGGAGCTGAACATGAACAAGAAACTCCTCTGCGCCGCGCTTCTGTGTGGCCTTGGCGTCGCGCAGGCGGCCGCCGCGCAGACCTTCGACGACCGTTGGTACGTCGCGGGTTCCACCGGCGTGAACTTCCAGGACACGGACCGTGACACCGAAGACGCCATCTTCGGCACCCTCGGCTTCGGCAAGTTCCTGAACCCGAATTGGTCGGTCGACTTCGAACTGAACTACCAGAACCCGGACAAGCAGTCGAATCCGAACCTCTGGTGGAGCCAGTACGGCGCCTCGGCCGATGCCCGTTACCACTTCCGCAGCGCCGACGCGAAGTGGTGGCCCTACGTCCGCATGGGCCTGGGCTGGCAGCGTCATGAAGAAGAATTCATCCGTGATCCCGCGTTCGGTACGCCGGATGGCGGCTTCCCGGCCCAGCATTCGGACAACAACGCCGCGCTGAACCTCGGCGCCGGCCTGCAGTTCGACTTCGGCCGCGTCGACCTCCGCACGGAAGTCGGTACGCGCGTCGATTTCGACGACGTCCAGGCCCGTCCGGCCCAGCAGCAGGATGACTACTTCACCGATATCCTCGCTTCGGTCGGCCTGACCGTGGCCCTCGGTCCGGAGCCGGCAGCCCCGGTTGCCCCGGCCCCGGCGGCCCCGTCGTGCGCCGATGCGGACGACGACGGTGACGGCGTCAACAACTGCGACGACAAGTGCCCCGGTTCGCAGGCTGGCCAGACCATCGGTCCGGACGGCTGCCCGGTGCCGGTCACGATCGACCTGAAGGGCGTCAACTTCGACTTCGACAAGTCGACGCTGCGTCCGGACGCGGTCGCGATCCTCGGCGAAGCCACCGAAATCCTGAAGCGCTATCCCGAGCTGAAGGTTGAAGTCGCCGGTCACACCGACTCCGTCGGTTCCGACGCCTACAACCAGAAGCTGTCGGAGCGTCGCGCCAAGGCGGTGTACGACTACCTGACCAGCAACGGCGTCGACGCCGCTCGCCTGATCGGTCCGAACGGTTACGGCGAGAGCCGCCCGATCGCGCCGAACACGAACGACGACGGTTCGGACAATCCGGAAGGCCGTGCGCGCAACCGCCGCACCGAGCTGAACGTCCAGAACTAAGTTCGACGATCCAGCGTTCCACGCGACACGAAGAAGCCCGGCCAACGCCGGGCTTCTTTTTTTCTAACGCCGATCACACGCATACGGGCGTGATGCGGTTGTTACGCATCGACAGGGTGCCTACACTCCGGTGAGACTTCGGAGATCGGCCATGCGCTACACACTCGTTGCCCTGGGATTGTTGGCGGTATCGGGCATGGCCCATGCGCAGAACAACTGCAGCCTGGCCACCGCGCCGCGCGCGCTGCCCATCCAGCCGACCGTCCTGCCGGCGCTCGCGGCCGAACTCACCGTCCCCAGCCACCAGCTCGGCGCGCCGACCGGCGTGCTCGCGCAGGCCTACGACGAGTCGCAGACCGTCGAAAACGTGCTGTTCCGCCTCAAGCTCGAAGGTTGCCGCAGCATCGCCAACGCGGCGCCCGCCGCATCGCCGGCCAACGGCGTGATCGATCCGGCCACCTACAAGCCGGCCACGCAGTTCGACAACACGCCGTGGCGGTTCGACATGAACCAGAACGGCAAGCGCATGACGGCCGAGGAATTCGACCAGTGGATGAAGGCGCGTGGCGTGCGCGTGGCGAAGGGCGGCAGCGCCCCGGCCGCCGTGCCTGCTGCCGCGACGTCGACTGCCGCGCCCGCGGCATCATCGACCGCCGCGCCCGCTGCGCCGGCCGCACCCGCCGCGCCGACGCCCGACAGCGCGACGCCCGCCAAGCCCTGATCGAAGCTGCCTGATACGCCGCTGGCCAACTCCGCGACACCTCGCCACGGACTCGCACGCGCGCTTTCCAAGCGCGGCGTGTGTTCGCGCACGCAAGCGACCGAGTGGATTCGTGCCGGGCGCGTGAGCGTCGACGGGCGCGTCGTGCGCGACCCGGAATTCCCGACCATCGCCGGCCGCCATCGCATCGCAGTCGACGGTCGTGGCCTCGACGATGCCCCCGAACGCCGGGTGCTCGCACTCAACAAACCCCGCGGCCTGGTCACCACCGCGCGCGACGAGCGTGGCCGCGACACGGTCTATCGCTGTTTCGACGGCGCAGGCCTGCCGTGGCTCGCGCCCGTCGGCCGCCTCGACAAGGCCAGCGAAGGGCTCCTGTTGTTCACCAACGACCCGGCGTGGGCCGCGCGCGTCACCGATCCGGCGACCGGCACCGACAAGCGTTACCACGTACAGATCGATGCACTTCCCGACCAGGCCTTGCTCGCGGCGCTCAACGCGGGCGTGGAGGACGAAGGCGAAACGCTTCGCGCGAAGTCAGCGACCGTCTTGCGCGCGGGCGAACGCACCGCCTGGCTGGACATCGTGCTCGACGAAGGCCGCAACCGGCAGATCCGCCGGATGCTCGCCGTGTTGGACGTCGAGGTGTTGCGACTGGTGCGCGTCGCGATCGGGCCGCTGGAACTGGGCGAACTGGCGAAGGGCGCCTGGCGCGAGCTGACGCCCTCCGAAATCGACGCCCTTACTTGATCACGCCCAGTTCCTTGCCGATGCGAACGAACGCATCGATCGCACGATCCAGGTGCTCGCGCGTATGCGCCGCGCTGATCTGCGTGCGGATGCGCGCCTTGTCCTTCGGCACGACGGGGAAAAAGAACCCGATTGCGTAGATGCCTTCCTCGAGCAGACGCCCGGCGAACTTCTGCGCCAGCGGTGCGTCGTACAGCATCACCGGTGCGATCGGATGCACGCCCGGCTTGATGTCGAAGCCGGCGGCGGTCATGCGCTCGCGGAAATACGTCGTGTTCCGGGCCAGGCGCTCACGCAGTTCGCCGGCCGAGGACAACATTTCGAACGCCTTGATCCCCGCGGCCACGACGTGCGGCGGCAGCGAATTCGAAAACAGGTAGGGACGCGAGCGCTGGCGCAGCAGTTCGATCACTTCGCGCTTCGCCGTGGTGAAGCCACCCAGCGCGCCACCCATCGCCTTGCCGAGCGTGCCGGTGAAGATGTCGATCTTCTCCATCACGCCCTTGACCTCGGCCGAACCGCGGCCGGTCTTGCCGAGGAAACCGGTGGCGTGGCATTCGTCGATATGCACAAGCGCGCCGTACTTCTGCGCGAGCGCGGTGATCTCGTCGAGCGGCGCGATGAAGCCGTCCATCGAAAACACGCCGTCGGAGGTGATCATGATCGTGCGCGCGCCGTCGGCCTTCGCCTGCTTGAGCTGCGCTTCCAGGTCGGCCATGTCGCAGTTGGCGTAGCGGTAACGCTTGGCCTTGCACAGGCGCACGCCGTCGATGATCGAGGCGTGGTTGAGCGCGTCGGAAATGATGGCGTCGTTCTCGTCGAGCAGCGGTTCGAACAGGCCGCCGTTCGCATCGAAGCACGCGGCGTAGAGGATCGTGTCTTGCGTGCCGAAGAAATCGGCGATCGTCTTTTCCAACTGCTTGTGCAGGTCCTGCGTGCCGCAGATGAAACGCACGCTGGCCATGCCGAAACCGTGCGTGTCCAGCGCGTCCTTGGCCGCGGCGATCACGTCGGGATGGTCGGCCAGCCCGAGGTAGTTGTTCGCGCAGAAGTTGAGCACCGTACGCCCGTCGGCGAGCGTGATTTGTGCCGACTGCGGGCTGGTGATGATGCGTTCGGACTTGAACAGGCCCGCGTCGCGGATTTCGTCGAGGGTCTGCGCGTAGCGCGTGGTGAGGGTCATGTCGTCAGTTCCAGCTCAGCACGACCTTGCCGGCCTTGCCCGATTCCATCAGTTCGAAGCCTTCCTGGAAGTCGTCGATCGGCAACTGGTGCGTCAGCACCTTGCCGAGCGGGAAACCACCGAGCACCAGCTGCGTCATCTTGTACCAGGTCTCGTACATGCGACGGCCGTAGATGCCGTGCAGCACCAGGCCCTTGAAGATGATCTTGTCCCAGTCGGCGCCCGCGCCCTTGGGCATGATGCCGAGCATCGCGATCTTGCCGCCGTGGTACATGCAATCGAGCATGTCGTTGAACGCGCGCGGGTTGCCGCTCATTTCCAGGCCCACGTCGAAGCCTTCCATGTGCAGGTCGGCCATCACGTCCTTGAGGCTGGTGTTGGACACGTTGACCACGCGCGTGGCGCCCATGTCGGCGGCCAGCTTGAGGCGATAGTCGTTGACGTCGGTCACCACGACATTGCGCGCGCCGATGTGCTTGCAGATGCCCGCGGCAATGATGCCGATCGGGCCCGCGCCGGTGATGAGCACGTCCTCGCCGACGACGTCGAACTCCAGCGCGCAATGCGCGGCGTTGCCGTAAGGATCGAAGAACGCGGCGAGCTCGCTCGGGATCTGGTCGGGGATCGGCCACAGGTTGCTGGCCGGCATCACGATGAATTCGGCGAACGCGCCGTTGCGGTTGACGCCGATGCCGACGGTGTTCGGGCACAGGTGCTGGCGGCCGGCGCGGCAGTTGCGGCAATGGCCGCACACGATGTGGCCTTCGGCCGACACGCGCTGGCCGACCTTGTACCCGGTGACGCCCGGGCCGAGGTCGACGATGCGGCCGACGAATTCATGGCCGATCACCAGGCCCGGCTTGATCGTGCGCTGGCTCCACTCGTCCCACAGGTAGATGTGCAGGTCGGTGCCGCAGATCGCCGTCTTTTCCAGGCGGATCAGGACCTCGTTCGGGCCCGGGGTCGGTACGGGCACCTGTTCCATCCAGATTCCCTTGCCCGCCTCGCGCTTCACCAGCGCCTTCATCATCGTCATGTCGTGCTGCCCGGACCGTACGGAAGAAGGCCGGAATTATAGGCCGCCGGACGGCCGCTTATACTCGCGGGCCGTTCACCCACCCAGGATCGCCTGCCCGATGCGTCGTCGCTTGCTCGCACCCCTGCTGCTCTGCGCAGCCACCGCCCAGGCCGACGAAGGCATGTGGATGCCCTCGCAACTGCCCGACATCGCCACGCAGCTCAAGGCCGCCGGCTACAAGGGCGATCCGGCGCAACTGGCCGACCTCACCCGCGCGCCGATGAACGCGGTGGTCAAGGTGGGGGGCGCCACCGGCGCCTTCGTGTCGAAGGACGGCCTGGTGCTGACCAACCACCACGTCGCCTTCGGCGTCATCCAGTACAACGCCAAGCCCGACCGCGACCTCATCCACGATGGCTTCGTGGCGAAGGACCGCGCCGGCGAGCTGCCGGCCAACCCGGACTTCCGCGTGCTGGTCACCACCGGTTTCGACCGCATCACCGACCGCATCCTCGGTGACGCGCGCGGCAAGCAGGGCCGCGCGTATTTCGACGCGATCGACGCCGCCACCAAGGCCGTCGTCGCCGATTGCGAACGCGAGCCCGGCACGCGCTGCAGCGTGGCGAACATGGATTACGGCACCGACTTCTACCTCATCAAGCAGCTCGAACTGCGCGACATCCGCCTGGTGTACGCACCGCCCGAAGCCATCGGCAATTACGGCGACGAGATCGACAACTTCATGTGGCCGCGCCACTCCGGTGATTTCACGTTGCTGCGCGCCTACGTCGGCAAGGACGGCAAGCCCGCCGACTACGCACCGGACAACGTGCCCTACGCGCCGCCGGCGCACCTGCAGGTGTCCACGCGCAACGTGCAGCAGGGCGATTTCGCGATGCTCGCCGGCTATCCGGGCGTGACGTTCCGCCATCGCATGGCGTCCGAATTCAAGAACCAGATCGAATGGCAACTGCCTTCGCGCGTGGCGCTGTTCGACGGGATCATCGATACGGTCGATGCGGCCGCGAAGGGCGACAAGGCCGCGCAGGTCGCCTACGCCTCGCAAGTGCAGTCGATGAAGAACAACCGCAAGCGCGCGCAGGGCGAACTCGACGGCCTGCGCCGCAGCGACGCGGTGCGCGTGCGCAACACCGAAGAAGCCGCGCTGCTCGCGTGGCTGGACAAGCAGCCCGACGGCGCAGCCGCGCGCAAGGACATCGACGCGGCGCAGGCGCTGTTGTCCGATGCGATGGCCACGCGCGACCGCGATCAACTGGTGTCCACGGTCCGCGGCTCGACGCAACTGCTGCGCGCCGCGCTCACCGTACAGCGCCGCGCCATCGAACGCGCCAAGCCCGATGCGCAGCGCGAATCGGGCTACCAGGACCGCGACGAAGCGTTGATCGTGGGATCGTTCAAGCAAGTGCAGCGCCGCTTCGATCCGAAGGTGGAGAAGGCGATCCTGGCGCACCTGCTCGCGCAATATCGCGCGCTGCCGGCCGCGCAGCACGTTCCGGAAATCGACCAGGTCTTCGGGACCACCGAGGGCGATGCGAAGGCGAAACTCGACGCGCTCTACGCCGGCACGAAACTCGGCGACGAAACCGTGCGCCTGGCGACGCTGCAGGACGCGAACATCGCCGCCAGCACCGACCCGATGCTCGTCGCCGCGAAGACGCTGCTGCCTGCGTACCTGCGCATCGAGGAAGAGGGCAAGCAGCGCGAAGGCGACCTGCTGCGCCTGCGTCCTTCCTACATGCGCGCGCTCAATGCCTACAGCAAGTCGCAGGGCCGCGCGGTGTACCCGGATGCGAACTCCACGCTGCGCGTGAGCTACGGGAAGATCACGCCGATGTCGCCGCGCGATGGCATCGACTATCGCCCGCTGACGACGGTGCAGGGCATCGTCGAGAAGCACACCGGCACCGCACCGTTCGATGCGCCCAAGCCGCTCCTCGATGCGATCTCGAAGGGCGACTTCGGAACCACCGCCGATCCGGTGCTCAAGACGCAGACGGTCGACCTGATGACCAACCTCGACACCACGGGCGGCAATTCCGGCTCGCCGGTGCTGGACGCGGACGGAAAACTCATCGGCCTGAACTTCGACAGCAACTGGGAAGCGGTGAGCGCCAGCTGGTACTACGACCCGCGCTACAAGCGCGCGATCCACGTGGACATGCGCTACCTGCGCTGGCTGCTGGCGAAGGTGTACCCCGCGCCGGATCTGCTGCGGGAAATGAATCTTCCGGCCGAGTAAGCATCCGGGAAGTTTCGGCTGGAGCGCGCCCCGGGGCGCCTCCAGTCTCCTCGTCGCGGGCCATCCGGCCCATGACGAGGAGCGCGCCATGCGCATGCTACGAATCGCGGCGGCCGCCAGCCTGCTGCTGCCGCTGGCGGCCCAGGCCGCCAAGCCGGTGACCTGCGCGAAGATCGACCGGGCGCAGGTCGTCAAACTGTTCGACACCTGGAACGCGACGGCGATGAAAGGGACGCCCGCGCAACTGGCCGCGCTGTACACCGACGACGCCGTGCTCCTGCCTGCCGTGTCGAACAAGCCGCGCTACACCAAAGCCCAGCGCATCGAATTCTTTTCGAAGTTCGACCAGAAGCGCGCCGTCGGCCACGTCGACGAACACCGTGTGCAATTGGGGTGCAATGCCGCCATCGACTCGGGCGTGTACACGCTGACGCTCGCGCAGGGCGGGCACGTGAAAGCGCGTTACACCCTGGTCTATGTGTACGACGGCAAGCGTTGGCTCATCGCCAACCACCACTCTTCGGCAATGCCGTCGGTGACCGAGGCGGAGTAAGCCTCACGCGTCGGGCAGTGTGTAATCGAAGGTGTAGAAGTGCTGGCCCTCGACGATGTCGATGGCCATGCGCCCCTGCAATCCGGCCAGGCCGTCGGTGCCCGAATCGGGGACCACGGCCAGGTCGAGCGCCGGCGTGCCGCGCTCCATCACGCCCAGATGGCGGAAGAAGAACGTGCCGCTGCGGCCTTCGAGCGTGGCGACGACGCGTTCGATCGCGACGTAACACCCCGAGCCCGGCGTGGCGGTCATCGCGGCCATCATGTGCACGACGCTCGCGCCCTGGAGCGGACCTGCGAAGGTCTTGTCGAAACGGAAATGCCCGGCTTCCACGCCATCGCCCATGTCGAGTGCCGGCTGTGCGCTGCGCTTGACCTCGAACGTGCCTTTCGCCTGCGTCATGGGGGTTGCTCCGTGGAGGGACGTGCATGTTAGGCTGCAGGCGTCGCGGATTCCCATGCCAGCCGGCCCCGTTTTCCGACACGCAGTGAAGCAATTGGTACCACCGGGCGCATTGCCCGACGATGTCGCAGTCCGTCCCGCCGGCTCGCAGGTTGTCCGCGCTCCTTCCTCAAATCGGAGCGTGCGGATGAAAGTGCTGGCTTGCGATGGCATCCATGAAGACGGTTTGGCGTTGTTCCGGCTCGCGGGCTGGGACGTGGCCATCGCCGATCCCATCAAGAATCCCGACGACCTTGCCGCGGCCCTGGCCGACGTCGACGCGCTGCTCGTGCGTTCGGCCACTCCGGTGCCTGCCGCTGCGCTCGAACATGCGCGCCGCCTGCGCGTGATCGGCCGCGCCGGCGCCGGCGTGGACACCATCGACGTCGAAGCGGCCACGGCCAAGGGCATTGCGGTGATGAACGCGCCGGACGGCAACACGCTCGCCGCCGCCGAACACGCGCTGTCGCTGCTGTTCGCACTGGCGCGCCACATTCCGCGCGCCGATGCCGGCATGAAGGCGGGGCAATGGCCGAAGGCGGGCCTCACCGGGTTCGAACTCGAGGGCAAACGCCTCGGCGTCGTGGGCCTGGGCCGCATCGGCGGCACGGTCGCGCGCAAGGCGCAGGGCATCGGCATGGAAGTCGCGGCCTACGATCCCTTCCTGCCCGCGTCGGCGGCGGGGAAGGGCAGCGTGCCGCTGAAGTCGCTCGACGAGCTGCTCGCGTGGGCCGACATCATCACGCTGCACATCCCGCGCACGAAGGAAACCACGCACCTGTTGTCCGAAGCGCGGCTGCGCGCGATGAAGCCCGGTGCGTATCTCATCAATGCGGCGCGCGGTGGACTGGTCGACGAAGCGGCGCTGCTGCGCCTGCTCGACGAAGGCCACATCGCCGGCGCGGCGCTCGATACCTTCGCGACCGAACCGCTGCCCAGCGATTCGCCGCTGCGCCCGCATCCCAAGCTCATCCTCACGCCGCACCTGGGTGCGTCGACCAGCGAAGCCCAGCAGGCGGTGAGCACGATCCTCGCGCGGCAGGTGATCGACTTCGTCGCCACCGGCGCGGTCGCCGGCTGCGTCAACCTGCCGCCGCTGACAGCGGAAGCCGCACGCGAAGTGGGCCCGTGGATGCCGCTGATGTCGGCGCTGGGCCGCCTGGCAGCGCGCCTGGTGCGCGCGCCGACGCAGTTGACCGTGACCTATGCCGGACGCACCGACGCGCTCGACACGCGCCCGCTCACGCGCCTGCTCGTGGCCGCGCTGCTGGGCCAGCATTCCGGTCGCGTCACGCCCGTCAACGCCCTGCAGGAAGCCCATGCGCGCGGCCTGGTGGTGGCCGAGACGGTCGGCGGCGACGGCGATGGGTTCGACCGCCTGCTGCGCATCCGCGTGGAAGGCGCCGACCGCGTGCGCGAGATCGAAGCCACGCTGCATCGTGGCCCCCGCGTCGTGCGCCTGGACGGCGTCGAAATCGAATTCGACCCGCAGGCCCACGTGCTGCTGCTGCGCAACGAAGATCGGCCGGGCATGATCGGCATCGTCGGTTCGCAACTCGGCGCGGCCGGCATCAACATCGTGAACTTCGCGCTCGGCGCGGCCGGCGACGGACAGGCGCGCGCAGCGATCACCGTCGACCAACCGCTCGACGACGCGCAACTGGCCACCCTGCGCGCCACGCCCGGCGTGCTTTCGCTGCAACAGGTCTGATATCGACATGAAGATCCTCCTCGCCCGCCACGGCGAAACATCGTGGAATGCCGAAGGTCGCTACCAGGGCCAGGAAGACATTCCGCTGTCCGACGTCGGCGAAGCGCAGGCGCGTTCGCTCGGGCAGCGCCTGCGCCACGTGCACATCGACCGCGCCGTCGCCTCGCCGCTGAAGCGCGCGCTGCGCACCGCCGAACTCGCGCTGGGCGAAGACCGCCTCGCGAAACTCACGACCGACGCGGGCCTGATGGAAATCGCGCACGGCACCTGGGAAGGCCTGCTCGCCGCGCAGATCCGCGAACGCGACCCCGATCGCCTGCATGCCTGGCGCCACGCGCCGCACGAAGTGCTGATGCCCGAAGGCGAATCCCTGCAGCACGTCATCGACCGCGCGTGGCCCGCGTTGCAACGCGCGACCGAAGGCCTTGGCGCCGACGACACGCTGCTCGTCGTCGCGCACGACGCGGTCAACCGCGTGCTGCTGTGCAAGGTGATGGGCCTGCCGCTCTCGCGCCTGTGGACCTTCCGCCAGGCGCCGACCACGCTCAACCTGCTCGAAGGGCCGGACATCGATCATCTCGATGTCGTGCGCATGAACGACGCGACGCATCACACCGCACTGTTCGGCGAAGCCGTACATCGGGCGCTTTGATGTCGGCGCAGCGCACCCTTGCCGACTGGCTCGACTACATCGAGCGCCAGCATCCGAAGTCCATCGAACTCGGGCTCGATCGCGTGCGCGCGGTCGCCGGGCGAATGGAACTCGTGGCGCCTGCCGAGAAATCCATTGTCGTCGCCGGCACCAATGGCAAAGGCTCGACCGTCGCCTTCCTCGAAGCGATCGCGCGCGCCTCGGGCCTGCGCGTCGGCACCTACACCTCGCCGCACCTACTGCGTTACAACGAACGCGTGCGCATCGATGGTGCGCTCGCCGACGACGCACATCTGGTCGAGGCCTTCGAAGCCGTCGACGCCGCGCGCGGCGATACGCCGCTGACCTATTTCGAATACGGCACGCTCGCCGCGTTGTGGTTGTTCGACCGCGAGCGCCTGGATCTGGCGATCCTCGAAGTGGGCCTCGGCGGACGCCTGGATGCGGTAAACATCGTCGATGCGGATGTGGCGGTGATCACCACGGTGGATCTGGATCACCAGGATTGGCTCGGCGAGGATCGCGAGGCGATCGGCAAGGAGAAGGCCGGCGTCGCGCGCGGTTGGAAACCGTTGGTGCTGGGCGAAGACGATCCGCCCTCGAGCGTGCTCGGCCACGCGTATCGCATCGGCGCCTCGGCGATCCGCGCGAACTGCGATTTCTTCTTCGAAGACAACCACGACGGCTCCTGGCGCTGGCGCGAGGTGAATTTCGCGCTCGATCTGCCGATGCCGGCCCTCGCCGCGCCCGTGCAGATGCGCAACGCGGCCACCGCGATCGCGGCGCTGCGTGCGCTCGACCTCCCGATGACGCGCGAGGCGATCGCCGAAGGCGTCGCCGGCGCGCACCTGGCCGGTCGCCTCCAGCGCAGGCAGATCGACGGCGTCGACGTCGTCCTGGACGTCGGCCACAACCCACAGGCCGCGCGCACCCTGGCGCAATGGCTGTCCGCCGCGCCGGTCGAAGGCCGCACGCTGGCGGTTTACGCCGCACTCGCGGACAAGGATGTCGCAGGCGTGGTGGCGGCTCTGTCGCCCCACGTCGATGCCTGGTGGCTCGCGGGGATCGGCGATGCGGGGCCGCGCGGCAGCGACGTCGATGCCTTCGCCGAACGCCTGGCAGGCACCGCGGCCGCGGAAGGCGCGCGCCACGCAACGGTTTCGGAGGCGCTCGCCGCCGCACTCGCACAGGGCAGGGCAGGCGATCGGGTGCTCGTCTTCGGTTCGTTCCACACCGTGGCCGATGCGATGCGTGCCCTGGGTTCAGAAGGTGGCGCGGTGCGAAGGCTATAATTGCCGCCGGCAACATCGCCCGGTCGCCGTGGTCCAAGCCCTTTCGATGGAACCCGCACTGAAACAGCGCCTCGTCGGCGCAGCCGTGTTGGTCGCGCTGGCCGTGATCTTCCTTCCCATGTTGATCCAGGGGCCCGCGCCCGAAAGCGGCGTGGCCGATGTCCCGCTGGAAGCACCGGCCGCACCGCAGGGCGAGTTCGAAACCCGCGACCTCCCGTTGGTGGCGCCCGAAGGCGCACCGGCCGAAGGTGCGCTCGGGATGGAGAACACGCCGCCGCAGTCCGCCATCGCGAGCGCGGCGAGCGTCAAACCCGCATCGCCCGCGACCCTCGCCAGCGCGCCGCCCAAGGACGTCGCGGCGGCCGCGACCACCCGATCGATTCCCGAAGACGCCGCACCGCCCGCGCCCGCCGCGATCTACCCGGCACCCACGGCGGGCGGCAACTACGCAGTGAACGTGGGCAGCTTCGGCACCGCCGGCGCCGCCGATACGCTCGTCGCGACCCTGCGCACCGCCGGGCTCGCCGCCTTCCGCGAAGCGGGCAGCGTCGATGGCAAGACCGTCCAGCGCGTGCGCGTGGGTCCCTTCGCCACCCGCCCGCAGGCCGAAGAGGCCCGTTTGCGCGCGGCCAAGGTCAAGGGCACGGCGACGCCGCGCGTGGTCGCGCTCGATGCGGAAGTCCCCGCCAACGCGCCGGCCAAGCCCGTTGCCGCCGCCCAGCCCGTGACCAAGCCGGTCGCGCCGCCCACCGTGGCCGCGAAGCCGCCGGTGGTCGCCGCCGGGCCCGCCGCGTCGGGCACCGGATTCGCCGTCCAGTTGGCCGCGTTCAGCAAATCGGCCGATGCCAACGCCCTGCGCGACAAGCTCCGCGCCGCCGGCTTCAGCGCGTTCACCGAAGCGGTGTCCACCGACAAGGGAACCCTCACCCGCGTCCGGGTGGGCCCGGTGTTGAATCGCGCCGAAGCGGACCAACTCAAAGCGCAGGTCAAGAGCAAAGTCGGCCTGGACGGCGTCGTCCGTCCGCATCCCTAAGCGTCAGGAATCCCCATACCCATGTGCGGCATCGTCGGAATCGTCGGAACCTCGGAAGTCGCAGCGCAGCTCTACGACGGCCTCACCGTGCTGCAGCACCGCGGCCAGGACGCGGCCGGCATCGCCACCACCGACCGCCACCGCCTGCGCGTGCACAAGGGCAACGGCCTGGTGCGCGATGTGTTCGACGCCGCGTCGATGGCGCTGCTCGAAGGCCGCGTCGGCATCGCGCACTGCCGCTATCCGACCGCCGGTTCCGAAGGCGCCGACGAATCGCAGCCCTTCTACGTCAACTCGCCCTACGGCATCGCGCTGGCGCACAACGGCAATCTGGTGAACACCGACGCGCTGCGCCGCGAAGTGTTCGAACAGGACCGCCGCAACGTCAACACCGAGTCCGATTCCGAAGTCCTGCTCAATGTCTTCGCGCACGAGCTCGACACGCAGAAGGCGCTCACGCCCGAATCGGTCTTCAAGGCCGTCGAAGGCGTGAACCGTCGCGCCAAGGGCGGCTACGCCGTCGTGTGCGCGGTGCTCGGCCTGGGCCTGGTCGCCTTCCGCGATCCGCACGGCATCCGCCCGCTCGTGCTCGGCAAGCGGTCGTCCGCCGGTGGCGACGAATACTGCGTGTCCTCCGAATCGGTCGCGCTCGACATCCTCGGCTTCGAACGCGTGCGCGACGTCGCGCCGGGCGAAGCGGTGGTGATCACCGCGCGCGGCGAGTTGTTCACCCAGCAGACCGCGCCGTCCGAACTGACGCCGTGCATCTTCGAGTACGTGTACTTCGCGCGCCCCGATTCGATGATCGACGACATCTCGGTGCACAAGGCGCGCATGCGCATGGGCGTGACGCTCGGCGAGAAGATCCTGCGCCTGCGCCCGGACCACGACATCGACGTCGTGATCCCGATCCCCGACACCTCGCGCGATTCCGCGCTGGAAATCGCCAACACGCTCAACGTGAAGTACCGCGAGGGCTTCATCAAGAATCGCTACGTCGGCCGCACCTTCATCATGCCGGGGCAGGGCGAGCGCGCGAAGTCGGTGCGGCGCAAGCTCAATCCGATCCCGCTGGAATTCCGCGGCCGCAACGTGCTGCTCGTCGACGACTCCATCGTGCGCGGCACCACGTCGCGCCAGATCGTGCAGATGGCGCGCGACGCCGGCGCCAAGAAGGTCTACCTCGCTTCCGCCGCGCCGCCGGTGCGCTATCCGAACGTCTACGGCATCGACATGCCCTCGACCGACGAACTCATCGCGCATGGCCGCACCGAAGCAGAGATCGAACAGTTGCTCGGCTGCGATTGGCTGATCTACCAGGATCTCAAGGACCTGGAAACCGCCGTCGCGGGCCCGAAGCATCCGGGTCGCAAGTTCGACAGCTCGTGCTTCAGCGGCGAATACGTGACCGGCATCGACCCCGATTACTTCGAACGCATCCGCCAGTTGCGCTCGGACGACGCGAAGAAGAAGCGCCGCATCGCGTCCTGACGCCATGGCTTCGCTGTTCGATGCAGCGCGCGCGTGCCTCGACGCGGACACGCCCGAGGCCAAGCTCGCATTGACCGCGCAGGCCGCGGCGGATTTCGCCGACGGCAAGTTCGCCACGCTCGAAGACGAACGCGCGCCCGACCCGATCGGCATGCCCGGTCGCCCCGCGCGCCCGCGCCTGGTGCATCCGCGCGAGCTCCCGCGCCGCGGCTTCGGCAGCGACGAAGGCCGCGCGGCGTTCATCCATGCCGTGGCGCACATCGAATTCAACGCGATCGACCTGGCGTGGGATGCGGTCTATCGCTTCCGGCATTTTCCGGCCGATTACTACCGCGATTGGGTGGGCGTGGCCGCCGATGAAGCGCGCCATTTCGCGATGCTGCGCGGCCGCCTGCACGACTTGCGCCACGACTACGGCGATTTCGACGCGCACAACGGCCTGTGGGAAATGGCGGAGAAGACCGCGCACGATGCACTCGCGCGCATGGCGCTGGTCCCGCGCGTGCTCGAAGCGCGCGGCCTGGACGTCACGCCCGGCATGATCGACAAGCTGCGTTCCCTCGGAGACGACAAGACCGCCGACATCCTCGTGGTGATCCTGCGCGAAGAAGTCGCGCACGTCGCGGCCGGTTCGCGCTGGTATCGCTGGTGTTGCGAAGTGCACGGCATCGAGCCGCGTTCGAAGTTCCGCGCGTTGCTCGCCGAATACGCGCGGCCGGTATTGCACGGTCCGTTCAATCTTGAAGCGCGCAGCGCGGCCGGGTTCGACGACGAGGAACTGGCGTCGCTGCTGCAACTCGACGCTGAATCCAGGCGCTGACTCAGGCCAGCGCGGACAACGTCGCGCCGTCGCGGTCCACCCGCAACACCGAGCCCTGTTCGTACCAATCGCCGAGCACGATGCGCGTGCCGTGCGCCTGCTCGTGCACCTTCGGCCGATGCGTGTGCCCGTGGATCAGGCGCGGAATGCCGAAGCGCCCCATCGTTGCCTCGACCGTCGCCGGCGCGACATCGGTGATCGCTTCCATCAAGCCAGCGTGCTTCAGCCCGGATTGATGCGCCTGGCTCGCCGCGCGCGCCTGTTGTGCGAACGCGATGCGGTTCGCCAGGGGCTGCGCGAGGAACTGCGCCTGCCATTTCGGATCGCGCGTCTGCGCGCGGAAGGCCTGGTACGCCTTGTCGTCGGTGCACAAGGTATCGCCGTGCATCAGCACCGCCGGCGCGCCTTCGAGCACGACCACGGCCGGGTCGGGAAGGATGCGCATGCGCGCGCGATTCGCGTAGGCCTCGCCGAGCAGGAAATCGCGATTGCCGCGGATGAAATACGACGGCGTGCCCGCGCGATCGAGCGCCGCCAGGCGATCGGCCACGAACGCGCCGACCTCGGACGGATCGTCGTCGCCCACCCATGCTTCGAACAGGTCGCCCAGGATGTACAGCGCATCGGCGCCACGCGCTTCGCCCTCCACGAACGTGCCGAACAATTCGGTGATCGCGGGCCGTTCGGCGTCCAGGTGGAGGTCGGAAATGAACAAGGTCGTCATCGCGGGCATTCTAAGCGGGGCAGGCGTAAAATCGCCGGTCTTTCGCCAGCGCCGCATCCCCATGGCCGTCCGCACCCGTTTCGCTCCCAGCCCCACCGGTTACCTCCACATCGGCGGCGCGCGCACCGCGCTGTATTGCTGGCTGGAGGCGCGCCGCCACGGCGGCGCCTTCATCCTGCGCGTGGAAGACACCGACCAGGAGCGCAGCACGCAGGCGGCGATCGACGCCATCCTCGAGGCGATGCAATGGCTCGGCCTGGGCTACGACGAAGGCCCGATCTTCCAGACGCAGCGCCTGGAGCGTTATCGCGAAGTCGCCGAGCAGATGGTGCGCGACGGCACGGCGTATTACGCCTACGAGACCAAGGCCGAACTGGAGGCGATGCGCGAAGCGGCGATGGCCGCCAACGACAAGCCGCGTTACAACGGCGCGTATCGCGAAGCCAATGCAGGCTTCCGCGACGACCCCAATCGCGTCATCCGCTTCAAGAACCCCATCGACGGCACCGTCGTGTGGGACGACAAGGTCAAGGGCCGCATCGAGATCGCCAACAGCGAACTCGACGACCTGGTGATTTTCCGTTCCGACGGCTACCCGACGTACAACTTCGCGGTCGTGGTCGACGACATCGACATGCAGATCAGCGATGTCGTGCGCGGCGACGACCACGTCAACAACACGCCGCGGCAGATCAACATCTATCGCGCGCTGGGCAAACCGGTGCCGCATTTCGCGCACCTGCCGATGATCCTGGACGAGCAGGGCGCCAAACTCTCCAAGCGAACGGGCGCAGCGGATGTCATGCAGTACCGCGACGCCGGCTACCTGCCGCACGCGCTGCTCAATTACCTCGCGCGCCTGGGCTGGTCGCACGGCGACCAGGAAATCTTCTCCATCGCCGAACTGGTTTCGCTGTTCGACCTGAAGGACGTGAACGCCAAGGCCTCGCGCCTGGATTCGCAGAAGCTGGGCTGGCTCAACCAGCAGTACCTGAAGACCGACGATCCCGAAGAAGTCGGCAAGCACCTGGAATGGCACCTGCGCAATGCCGGTTACGATCTCGCGCAGGGCCCGACGCCGGCCGACATCGTCATCGCGATGCGCGACCGCGTGCAGACGCTGAAGGACATGGCCGAGCGCGCCGCGGTGTGGTTCGGTCCGCTGACGACGTACGACGATGCCGCCGTCGCCAAGCACCTCACCGCCGGCGCACGCGCACCGTTGTCCGACGCACGCGATCGGCTCGCGGCGCTGGTCGAATGGTCGGCCGACGGCGTCAGCCAGGCCTTGCACGCCAGCGCCGAAGCGCTCGGCATCGGCATGGGCAAGGTCGCGCAGCCCATGCGCGTGGCGATCACCGGCACGCAGGTCAGCCCCGATATCTCGCACACCGTGTATCTCGCCGGGCGCGCGCAGGCGCTGGCCCGCATCGACGCAGCCCTTGCAAAGCTGCCGGCCGGGGACTAATTCAAGGGAATGGGTATCCACGCTTCCTGCACCGACCCCAAGCACCACGTCCACGATGGCGATGCCTTCGTGCACGAGGTCGAGCGGGCGTGCGAGTCGCGGGGACTGAACCTCACGCCGATCCGCGCCACCGCGATGCGGCTGATCGCCGATGCGGGCCGTCCCCTGAAGGCCTACGAGCTGCTCGATCGCATGAAGGCCACGCACGAAGGCGCGGCTCCGCCGACGGTCTATCGCGCGCTCGAATTCCTCGTCGAGAACGGGTTCGTGCACAAGCTGGCGTCGATCAACGCATTCGTTGGCTGCCACCATCCCGGCGGGGAAGCGCACGCCGTGCCGTTCCTGATCTGCGATGAATGCCACTCGGCGACGGAGCTGGAGGACGACAGCATCGTGTCCTCGCTCGATGCCTCGGCGCGCGCGCTGGGCTTCGCGCCGCAGGCGCAGACGCTGGAAGTGCACGGCGTCTGCAGCGCCTGCCGGGGCTGAACAGGGCAGGCGGCTGTCCTCACATCGGGTTGAAATCCGGTTGACGGGGAATGTTATATTGTTTCACCGATGTCGCCCGCCCAAGCCTCCCATCGTTTCCTCGACCGCCTCGGCGCAGCCGGTTCGCTGCTGTGCGCGGTCCACTGCGCCGCGCTGCCGCTGGCGATCGCGGCCCTGCCGGCGCTGGGCCTGGCCTCGGCCAAATACGATGGATTCGAGCAGGCGTTCATCGCCTTCGCGACCCTGGTCGGTTGCTTCAGCGTGTTCTGGGGGTACCGCCGGCACGGCGCGGTCCGTGCGCTGGGCCTGCTGATCCCCGGCCTGGTCGCGCTCTGGTCCGGCATCCTGCTCCCGCAGGTCCATCACAACCTGGTGCTGCATGCGCTGGTGATGACCACCGGCGGCATGCTCGTCGGCCTGGCGCATCTGGCCAACCTGCGGCTGGTGCACATCCACAACGCCAGTTGCGTCCATTGATCTGCTAGGCTTTGCGCCCTCGCGCGCAACCTGTGCGCAGATTTCGATACCGGATACCAGGAGCATCACGATGGGCAAGGGCGACCGCAAGACCGCCAAGGGCAAGCGCTACAACGCGAGCTACGGCAACGCGCGTTCCAGCGCTTCCACCAAGGCGGCGGGCACGGCCAGCGCGCCGGCGGTGAAGAAGACCGCCACCAAGACGACGACGGCCGCCAAGGCCCCGGCGAAGAAGGTCGTGGCGAAGAAGACCGCTTCGAAGGAGTAATCCTTCCGCGTCAGCGCCATGAACGAAGAAGCCCCGCGATTGCGGGGCTTCTGCTTTTCGGAACCGCGGGTCGCGATCAGTGCTTTTCGGCCTTCGCTTCGATCTGCCCCCAAACGCGCAGCAGGTTCCCGCCGAGGATCTTGCGGATGTCGGCTTCCGAATACCCGCGCTTCATCAAGCCATCGACCAGCACCGGATAGTCCTTCACCGACTTCAGGTCGACCGGCAGTTCGCCCGACACGCCATCGAAATCCGAACCGATGCCGATGTGGTCGACGCCCACCAGCTTGACGCCGTAATCGATCTGGTCGAGCACCGCGTCGACGTGCAGGACCGGCGCCGGATGGTCCTTCGCGAACTGCCTGTCGAACGCCTCGATCTCCTTCGACGACTTGCCGGCCTTCTTCATCGCCGCCATCTGCGCGCGCTTGTCGGCCCATTCGCGCGACTGCTTGTCGGACAGGAACACCGTGCCGAACGACACCTGGATCACGCCGCCTTCCTTCGCGATCGCGACCGCGAGGTCGTCGGGCAGGTTGCGGTGCCAGGTCGGCGTGAAGTGGCGCAGCCCCGAATGGCTCGCGATCACCGGCACGTCGGTGACGCGCAGCACGTCGCGCACGGCATCGTCGGAGACATGCGAGACGTCGACGATGATGCCCAGCCGGTTCATTTCCTTCACCACCTGCTCGCCGAACGGGCTCAGCCCGCCCCACTTGTGCGTTTCGACGTACGAGGAATCCGCGATGCGGTTGTCCTCGCCGTGGCACAGCGTGATGTAGCGGACGCCGCGGTCGAAGAAGAACTGCAGCTTGCCCAGGTCGTCGCCGATCGGACCGCCGTTCTCCATGCCCATCGGCAGCATGACCTTGCCGACGTTCTTCTCGACATCCTGCGGCGAGAGCAGCAGCGCGAACTTGTCCGGCGCGCGCGCGATGAGCGAGCGCACCGCGTCGATCTGCAGGTTCGCGATCGTCCAGGCCTTGCCTTCCTGGTCTTCCTCGGCGGAGGTGTAGATCGACATCCATGGAACATCGAGGCCGCCTTCCTTCGCGCGCGGATAGTCGAAGTCGCGCTTGGGCGTGAGGACCGTCAGGTCGTTCCAGCTGTCGATCAGGTTTTCCGGCGCGTCGATGTGCGTGTCGACGATGAGCGCGTCCTGCGCGAGCTTGCGCGCGGCGGCGGAAGGCTCGGCGGCATGCACGATGCCGAACAGGCACAACGGAAGAAGAGCCAAGACGTAACGACGCATGCAACGCACTCCCCGGACGAAGTAAAGGTCACGCAATGCGGGCACCGCCTGCGTGGACGGACTGGACGAGATTCCCGCCGAGCCAATAGCACAACTCGGACGGATGGCGCACGTGCCAGGCGACGAAGTCCGCGCGCATGCCCACGCGCAACTGGCCGCGATCGCGCAGGCCGAGCGCGCGCGCGCCGTGCGTGGTCGCGCCGCGGAGCGCTTCCTCGGGCGTGAGGCGGAAATGGGTGCAGGCCAATTGCATCGCCTGGCGCAGGGACAACAGCGGCGAGGTGCCCGGGTTGCAATCGGTCGCCACGGCCATCGGCACGCCGTGCGCGCGGAACAACTCCAGCGGCGGCAGCTGGGTGTCGCGCAGGACGTGGAACGCGCCCGGCAACAACACCGCGACCGTGCCGTTGGCGGCCATCGCCCGCACGCCGGCGGCGTTGGTGTGTTCGACATGGTCGGCCGACAGACCGCCGAACTCCGCGGACAAGCCCGCGCCGCCCAGGTCGCTCAACTGATCGGCGTGCATCTTCACCGGAAGCCCGAGCGCGGTGGCCGTCTCGAACACGCGGCGCGTTTGCGTGGGCGTAAACGCGATGTTTTCGCAGAAGGCATCGACGGCATCGACGAGGCCTTCTGCATGCAGGTCGGGCAACCAGGCGCACAAAGCTTCGATGTACCCGTCGGCGTTGTCCTTGAATTCCGGCGGCAAGGCATGCGCCGCGAGATACGTGGTGCGCACGGTGATGCGCAGCGTCCGCCCGATCTCGCGCGCGACACGCAGCATCCGGCGCTCGCTTTCGAAATCCAGGCCGTAGCCGGATTTGATTTCCAGCGTCGCCACGCCATCGCGCACCAAAGCCTGCGCACGCGGCAGCGACTGCGCAAGCAACGCCGCCTCGTCGGCCTCGCGCACCGCGCGCACGGTCGACAGGATGCCGCCACCCGAGCGCGCGATTTCCTCGTAGGTCGCACCCTTCAATCGCATCTCGAACTCGCGCGCGCGATCGCCGGCGAACACCAGGTGCGTATGCGCATCGACCAGCGCCGGCGTCACCCAGCCGCTGGCCTGGATCACCTCGCGTGCGAGCGCTTCGGGCGCGTCCGGCAAATCGGCGCGCGGCCCGACGAACGCCAGCACGCCGTCCTTCCACGCGAGCGCGCCATCGACGATCTCGCCGTAGCCCGCAGGCTCGGCGAGCGTCGCAAGGGAAGCGCCGAGGAGCAGGCCATCGAAGGGGAGGGTGGCATTGGGCATCGACGTGGATTGTAGGGTCACGGCCACGGGGCGAGAATGACCGGCATGGAGACCCTGCACGCGGAACGCCTCTGGACCCCCGACGGCTGGCGGATCGACGCCGGCTTCACCCACGACGCAGGGCGCATCGTCGAATTGACCGGCGCGCAGCCCAGCGAAGGCGCGGCCTGGGTGGTGCCGGGCCTTGCGAACCTGCATTCGCACGCGTTCCAGCGCGCGATGGCGGGGCAGGCCGAGCGGCAGACCCACCCGCAGGATTCGTTCTGGACCTGGCGCGAGACGATGTACCGCTTCGCCGCGCGCTTCGCGCCCGATACCTTGCAGGCCATCGCCGCGCAGCTCTACGTGGAAATGCTCGAAGCCGGTTACACGACGGTCTGCGAATTCCACTACCTCCATCAATCGCCCGACGGCCGCCCGTACACCGATCCGGCCGCGATGTCGCACGCACTGATCGAAGCCGCGCGCGAAACCGGCATGCGCCTCACCCTGCTGCCGGTGCTGTACATGACCGGCGGCTTCGACGGCCGCGCGCTCACCGATCGCCAGAAGCGCTTCGGCAATACGCTCGACAGCTTCGTGCGCCTGTTCGAAACGCTGCAGGGCGAGCAGGACGACACCCTGCGCGTCGGGATCGCACTGCACAGCCTGCGCGCGGTGCCGCCCAACGCGATGCAGGACGTGCTGGCGCAATTGCCGGGCGAAACGCCCGTGCACATCCACATCGCCGAGCAATTGCCCGAAGTCGTCGACTGCGTGGCCTTGCGCGGCGCGCGTCCGGTCGAATGGCTCCTGGCCAACGCGAACGTCGATCGCAACTGGACCCTCGTCCACGCCACGCATCTGTCGCAGGCGGAAATCGAAGGTATCGCAAAGAGTGGCGCTACCGTGGCGATCTGCCCGACGACCGAAGCCAACCTGGGCGACGGCCTGTTCCCGCTGCGTGCGTTCCTCGAGGCGGGCGGTTCCTGGGGCATCGGTTCGGATTCGCACGTCTCGGTCTCGCCGGTGGAAGAACTGCGCTGGCTCGAATACGGGCAGCGCCTGGCCACGCACCATCGCAACGTCGCCGTCGGCACCACCACGACGAGCGCCGGCGAATCGTTGCTGCACGACGCATTGGCGAGCGCCGAGCCCTCGACCGGACATGCGGTGGGTTGCTTCTACAAGGGCGCGAGCGCCGATTGGCTGGTGCTCGATCGCGACGCCCCGCAGTTCATCGGCGCGACCACCGACGATGCGATCGACCGCTGGCTGTTCGCAGGCAATGCACCGCACATCCGCGAAGTGCATGTCGCCGGAAAGAAAGTGGTGCATGAAGGCCGGCATCGCGAGCGCGAGGCGATCTTCACGCGCTTCAAGGCGGCGATGCACACGTTGCTGGCCTGAGCGCTTCTCCGAATCCGCATGGACGGGGCGTCCGACACGCCCGGCTCCCCGCGTTGAGTCCAGTGTTGTTCGCGCTTGCGGAGGCGCCATGGCTACGTTTGGATCGCGTCGACGCGTGCTCGGGCAACTCAGCGGCGTCGGCGTTCTCGCGCTCGCATCGCCCTGGGGTGAGGCCATCGCCGCGCTGGCGGCGACGCCTGCGCAGACTCCCGGGCCGTTCCGACCGCAGCCCCCTCCCCTGGAAAGCGATGCCGATCTCACGCGCGTGGAAGGCGCGAAGGCGCCTGCGGAAGGACAGATCATCCAGGTCGCCGGCCGCGTGGTGGATGTCGACGGCAAGCCGATCCGCGGTGCGTCGATCGAAATCTGGCAGGCCAACGCGCACGGGCGCTACGCCCATCCGCGCGACGTCAATCCCGCGCCGCTGGACCCGAACTTCCAGGGCTATGCGCGCTTGCGCACCGACGAAGACGGACGCTATCGCTTCAAGACGATCAAGCCGGGCGCGTATCCGATCAACCCGATGAATCCCGGCGCCGTGCGAACGCCGCACATCCATTTCGACGTCGCGGGAAAGCGCACGCACCTGGTGACGCAGATGTACTTTCCAGGCGAAGCGCTCAACGCGAGCGACCGCATCTACGGCGCGCTGGGTGCGAGCGGAGCGGCGGCGGTCGCGCAGCGCCTTCCGCCGAGCGACGACATGGCGTCGGGCGAATGGTTGTTCGGTTGGGAGATCGTGCTCGCCTGAGTTGCGGAAGCGTCTGTTCGCCAACCCGGTCGGGAATTGCGCGCGCACGCGTTGGTTAGGCTGCGCGCATGCGATTCCTGCTGCTCCTGTTGGTCTGGATGGCGATGCCCGCCGGCGCGATGGTCGGGCGCGTCGACGCCTTGCTGGTCGATGACGTGGGGCTGGCGCGGACCAAGCTGGCGCTCGATGCGATGATCGATGGCACCGTCGATGTCGCGTCGGCCTTGCGCGCCGTGGAAGACCTGGAGCGCGTCGTCGCAGCGGAACTGGCACCCGATGCCTCCGTCGGCGTGCGCATCGACGCGTTATTGCGCGTGTTGTACGTCGCAGGCGAATGGAACGCGCATCGCCCTTTCACCTACGACTTCGACGACCCCTTCGCGCGGCAGCCACGCAACCGCTTGCTGTCGACCTACCTGGACGCGCGGCGCGGCAATTGCCTCACGATGCCCGTGCTTTTCGCGATCCTCGGGCGGCGCATCGGGTTGACCGTCGCGCTCGCCAAGGCACCGCACCACCTGTTCGCGAAGGTGCGCGACGACGACGGGGCCTGGATCAACGTCGAAGCGACGGGCGGCGGCTTGAAATCGGATGCGGGGTACGTGCGGGAGACCGGCATTTCAGAACGCGCGCTGGCCAATGGCCTGTACCTGCGGCCGCTCACGCGTGCCGAAGAGGTCGCCGTCCTGTCCGCCGATGTCGCTGCCGCGCTGGAGCGGCGTGGCGATTTCGAAGGCGCCATGCGCATCGCCCGGCGCATGTTGGAAATCGATCCGAACGATGTCGATGCGATGGTGCGCCTGGGCTCCCTCCACGGCCGCATCCTCGACCGCGACTTCCACCAACGATGGCCCGACCCGGCCGACGTGCCGCGCGCGCGGCACGCCGAGTATCGCGAGCGAAGCGCGACGAACGCAGCCTTGTTCGCGCAAGCCGAAGCGCTGGGATGGCGCCAGACGACGCCCGGGGAAACTGCGGACTACCTGCGCGCGATCGAACGCGCGCGTTCGCGGTTCAACCCGCCGACGGAGGCTCCGCCGCCGGTCCCACCGTCGTGACGATCCGGATCTGCCCCTGCAAGGTCCGGTGGACCGGGCACTTGTCGGCGATCTGCATCATGCGCTCGCGCCCCTTGTCGTCGATGGCGCCGTCGATCCAGATCGTGCGCGAAAGGCGATCCACCTTCGCATTCGGATCCAGCTCGCAGTGTTCGCAATCGACCTCATGCACTTTTTCGTGCTTCACGTGCACGCGGATGTCGGTCACGGCCAGGTGCTTGGCCTTCGCGTAGAGGTGCAGCGTCATCGTCGTGCACGCCGCCAGCGCCCCGGACAACAGCCCGTACGGCGATGGCCCGGCGTTGGTGCCGCCGACCGCGACGGGCTCGTCCGCCACCAGCGCGTGGCCTGCGATATCCAGCGTGGTGCGGAAGCCGGTGTTGTCGGAATGCGCGAGCGCCTCGCCTTCGTCGAGGCCGGGGGGAAGCGTTGCAAATTCAACCATGTCGCTCTCCTTACGATGACAACATCGGCAACTTCAGCCCCTGTTCCTTCGCGCATTGCTTCGCGATTTCGTAGCCAGCGTCTGCGTGGCGCATCACGCCGGTGCCCGGGTCGTTCCACAGCACGCGCGCGATGCGCTTGTCGGCTTCCTCGGTGCCATCGCAGACGATCACGACGCCCGAGTGCTGCGAATAGCCCATGCCCACGCCACCGCCATGGTGCAGCGACACCCACGTCGCGCCACCGGCCACGTTGAGCATCGCATTGAGCAGCGGCCAGTCGCTGACCGCATCGCTGCCGTCGCGCATCGCTTCGGTTTCGCGATTGGGCGAGGCGACGCTGCCGCTGTCCAGATGATCGCGGCCGATCACGATCGGCGCGCTGAGCTCGCCGTTGCGCACCATTTCGTTGAACGCCAGGCCGAGCTTGTGCCGCAGCCCGAGGCCGACCCAGCAGATGCGCGCGGGCAGGCCCTGGAAGCTGATGCGTTCGCGCGCCATGTCGAGCCAGCGATGCAGGTGCGCGTCGTCGGGGATGAGTTCCTTGACCTTCGCATCGGTCTTGTAGATGTCTTCCGGGTCGCCGGACAGCGCCACCCAGCGGAACGGGCCGACGCCGCGGCAGAACAGCGGACGCACGTAGGCCGGCACGAAGCCCGGGAAGTCGAACGCGTTCGTGCAGCCTTCGTCCTTCGCCATCTGTCGGATGTTGTTGCCGTAGTCGAACACGGGGATGCCCATGTCCTCGAAGGCGAGCATCGCTTCGACGTGCACGCGCATCGACTTCTTCGCCGCATCGCTGACGCGCACCGGATCCTGCGATTGCATGCGCAGCCACTGGTCGACCGTCCAGCCGATCGGCAGATAGCCGTGCACGGGGTCGTGCGCGGAGGTCTGGTCGGTCACCGCATCCGGGCGCACGCCGCGGCGCACGAGTTCGGGCAGGATTTCCGCGGCGTTGCCGAGCAGCGCGATGGACTTCGCTTCGCTCGCGGCGGTGTACTTCTCGATGCGCGCCAGCGCGTCGTCCAGGTCGGTGGCCTGTTCGTCGACGTAACGCGTGCGCAGGCGCATGTCGATTCGCGACTGCTGGCATTCGATGTTGAGCGAGCTCGCACCCGCGAGCGACGCGGCCAGCGGCTGCGCGCCACCCATGCCGCCCAGGCCCGCGGTGAGGATCCACTTGCCGGTGAGGTCGCCGCCGTAATGCTGGCGGCCCATCTCGACGAAGGTTTCGTAGGTGCCCTGCACGATGCCTTGCGAGCCGATGTAGATCCACGAGCCGGCCGTCATCTGGCCGTACATCATCAGGCCCTTCTTATCGAGCTCGTTGAAGTGTTCCCACGTCGCCCAGTGCGGCACGAGGTTGGAATTGGCGAGCAGCACGCGCGGCGCATCGGCGTGCGTCGGGAACACGCCGACCGGCTTGCCCGACTGGATCAACAGCGTTTCGTCGTCGCGCAACGTCTTCAGCGACGCGAGGATCGCGTCGAAGCATTCCCAATCGCGCGCCGCACGGCCGATGCCGCCATAGACCACCAGCTCTGCAGGATTCTCGGCCACTTCGGGGTCGAGGTTGTTCTGCAACATGCGGAACGGCGCCTCCGACAGCCAGGACGGGCAGGACAACTGGCTGCCGCGCGGGGCGCGGATCGTGCGGCTGGAATCCTTGCGGGTCGACATCGAGCGCTCCGGCGCGTGGGGACCCGCGATTATCCCTCAGCCCTGCGGGCAGGTCTTGCGTTCGGCGTGGAAGGAGGCGACGTCGGCGTCGCTGGCGGGGTGGGGTGCGGCGCCGCCATCGAGCAGGACGCGCCACTTGCCGTCGCTGTCGCGATGCCAGGTCGAAACGAAGGTCGACACCGAAACCCGCCTGGGGGTCTTGCCGGCGGGCGATTCGAGCAACGCGCGGCCGGTGGAGTAGGCGATGTCGCCTTCGCCGCCGATGGCCACCGCGGTCGGGTACCACGACAGCACCAGCGCCGACCCGTCGATGATGCCGGCCCAATCCTTCAGGACCGCCGCACGGCCGCGCACGGGCGAGCCCGAGCCCACGCCGAATACCGCGCCGGTGTTGACGAAATCGGCGAAGGCTTTCGCATCGTGCCGTTTCACGCTGTCGGCGAAGGCGAGCTCGCGCGCCCACACCACGCATTCGGCCTTGCTGAAAGTGGGCGATTTCGCGGTGTCCTGCGCAACGGCCGGGGACGAAACAACGAGGGCTGCGACGACGAGGGCAAGGCGCATGAACGACTCCATGGTGGGCGAAGCGCGCACCGTATCATTGCGCCATGGGGATCCTGTTCCGGGCCGCGCTGGCCCTGCTGCTGAGCTTCGGGCTGACCGCATGTGCCTCCACCCGGCCGGGGGAGGCGCCGCCGCCCGTGCTGCTGGTCTCGATCGACGCCTTTCGCGCCGATGACCTCGACCGCGGGCTGACGCCCAACCTGGCGCGCATCGCGAACCAGGGCGTTCGCGCCGAGGGCATGCGCCCGTCCTATCCGGCGCTGACCTTCCCGAATCACTACACGCTGGTCACCGGCCTGCGGCCCGATCGGCACGGCATCGTGCACAACACGATGCACGATGCGGAGCTGGGCGACTTCAAGGCGAGCAACGCGGCGAACGCGGGCGACGCACGCTGGTGGAACGGCGCCGAACCGATCTGGGTGACGGCGGAAAAACACGGCCTTGCGACGGCGACGATGTTCTGGCCCGGTTCGCAGGCGGCGATCCACGGTGTCCGCCCCACCCATTGGCGCGCGTACGACAGCACGTTTCCCGACGACGCGCGTGTCGACCAGGTGCTTGCGTGGCTCGCCGAACCTGCGCCCCGCATCCGGCTTGCGACGCTGTACTTCGAACTGCTCGACAAGACCGGGCACGACGACGGCCCCGATTCACCGGAGATGACCCGCGCGCTCGCGCGGATCGACGCTTCGATCGGCCGCCTGGTCGACGGCTTGCAGGCGCGTGGCCTGCGCGATCGCGTCAATCTGGTGATCGTCTCCGACCACGGCATGGCGCAAGTGCTGCCGGGCAACGTCGTGGCGATCGAAGACATGGTCGATCTGCGCGATGCCGATGTCGTCTCGACCGGGCAGGTCGTCGGCTTCACGCCGAAACGCGGACATGCGCGCGATGCCGAACAACGATTGCTCGGTCGCCATGCGCACTACGAATGCTGGCGCAAATCGGAACTGCCGCAACGCTGGCATTTCGGCACGCATCCGCGCGTACCGCCGATCCTGTGCCAGATGGACGAAGGCTGGGACGCAGGCTATCGCGATGCGCTGGCCCGACGCCCCGCGCATGCGCGTGGTTCCCATGGTTACGATCCCGCGCTGGCGTCGATGCGCGCGTTGTTCATCGCGCAGGGCCCGTCCTTCGTGCCGGGCATGCGCTTGCCGGTGTTCGACAACGTCGACGTCTATCCGCTCCTGGCGCGCCTCCTGCAACTGCCGCCCGGCGAACATGATGGCAGCGCGGACGTGTTCACGCCCGCGCTGCGTTGACGCGTTCGGCACTCAACGGCGGCCGTGCGCCATCGCCGCGTGCCCGGCTTCGAGTTCGGCGCGCGTGAGGAAACCATCGCGGTTGTCGTCGAGCCACGCGAAGCGGTCGCTCAGGCGCGGCATCTTTTCCTGCACTTCGATGCGGCCGAGTTTCCCGTCGCGGTTCAGGTCGGCGTCCTTGAAGCGTGCGTCGAACGCCGCCTGGCGCTCGGCGGCGCGCTGCGGGCGCATGCGCTCGTGGTACGCGGTGACTTCCGAACGCACGATGTAGCCGTCGCGGTTGGCATCGAGCGCGGCGAAGGTCGACGCTTCATGCATGCGCTTTTCGGCGCGCGCGGCGCGTTCGGGGTGCTGGGCACGCATCGCGTCGCGCTGCGCCTGGCCGGCGTCGAATTCGGTGCGGCTGATGCGGCCGTCGTTGTCGGTGTCGAGGCGTTCGAGGCCGCCGTGGTGCATGCCGCGATGGTCCTGCGTGGCGCCCGTCGGCGCCTGGGCGAACGACAGCGCGGACAGGAGCATCAGCGCCGCCGCGGCGAGGGCATGGATCTTCATCTGGGACTCCGTCGTGCGCGGCAGGGGCGCCGCGCGTGGTTCCGGGAACGCCCGCAGCCCCCCCGCAGTTGACCGCGCAGCTGTGCCGTTCAGTCTTCGTCGCGGTTCGCGAAACTGCGTGTTCAGGCTGAATATCAGGCGCTTACAGCGCTTTTTTCTCACTTCGCTGTCACCGCGCGATTCCTAACATTCGGGCCCAACACGTAGCCGATCGATCTTTTTTCATGTCGCCGACCGAATACGAATATCTCTTCATCCTCGACGCCCTCGAACGGAAGGAGCCCATCTTTCCGTTCATCGTGCAGGCGTTGTCGGAATCGGGCCTGGTCGACGTGAGCGCGCAGGGCATCAGTCTGACGCCCGCAGGCGAGACCCTGATGCAGCAGGTCGCCGAGAAAGAGTCCGATCCGGCGCACTGAAGCGCGCGCTTTTGCGCACCGCCACCAGCGCTCAACGCAGCGCTACCGTTGGACATCAAATCCATTCAGCTCAGAGCGTGCGGCCGCGCACAGTTGTGCACGCAAAACGTGCGCCAGCGCACGGATACGCACAGGCGCACGACGCGCCTGCGGCATTCACGCAAACCCAGCGGAACACTATGCCGGCGCGAGCGTCTGCAGGGGGTGGGCGACGCGCACCGGGAATTGCGCATGCCTTACGAAGTCGACGTCAACCAATACCTGGGCCTGACCGTGCTGACCCTGTGGGGGCTGGTCTGGGTGGAAGAACGCCAGGCCGCGCTGGATGAAGTCATCGCGCAATTGGACGAGGGACGGCCGTATCGCATCCTCGTCGACATGATCGGCGCCAGTTGCGCCAACGATTCGCTGGAAACCAGCGCCGCCTTCGCGCGCCGCCTGGCGGGCGAGCGCAAGCTCAAGGGCTGCCGCATCGCCTACCTGTATCCGGACAACGCGCGCATCAATGTCGCCGTCGAGCGCCTGGCTGAAGCGCGCGACTTCCGCTTCCGCCGCTTCACCACGACCACCGAAGCGCTCGACTGGTTGCTCTCGCCGCCCACGCGCATCAAGCCCGTGCCGCCGATCCAATCGCAGGCCGAGCCCGATGCGCTGACTTTGCTCGCCGGCCTGCGCAACGGCCGCTGGGTCGCCTGAGGCTCAGCCGGCCATCCGCACCACCGCCTGCGTGGCGCGGTCCACTTCTTCGGGTGTGTTGGCCAAGCTTCCCGCGAGCCTGGCGTAAGTCACCGCATACGGACTCGTGCTCGCGACGATCTTCTCCTCGCGCAGCCGCTTGACGATGTCTTCGGGCTTGATCCCGTCGATTTCGAATGCGACCAGGCCCGCCGACAAATCCGGCGACTGCGGCGTATGCACGTGGATCTTCGGATGTCCTGCCAGCTGTTGCTTGATCCGCGTGTTGAGTTCGGCGATGCGATTGGCCACGCGTGCGCGGCCCATCGCGGCATGCATTTCGAACGCGGCCGAGGCCGCCCACTGATGTTCGAAGGCATGGAAGCCGCCGGGCGACACGCGTGATGCATTGGTCGGGCCTTTGGGCGGCCGTTGTTCGGCCCACGCGTTGTACGACTCCCAGTCGGTGAAATTCGGCACCGTCGGGCGCAGGCGCGCCCAACCCTCCGCGTTCGACCACAACAGGCCGGTGCCGCGTGGCGCGAACATCCACTTGTGCGTACCGGCCGCGATGTAATCCGGCCCCAGCGTCGCCAGCGTTTCGTCGACCGCGCCGATGCCATGCACGCCGTCCATCACCAGCAGGACGTCGGGATGTTTGGCCTTCAACGCGCTGGCCATTTCGCGGATCGGCAAACGCATGCCGGTGCTCGAATGCACCCACGTCAATCCGACCACGCGCGTCTTCGGCCCGACGCCGGCGAGCAGGTTGGAGACCAGGCTGTCGACGCTCGCGTCCTTCGCATCGTCGTACAGCTTGACCCGGCGCGTCGTCGCGCCGCTGCGTTCGTTGGCCAGTCGGATCGATTCGTGGTGCGAATAATGATCGTGCGTGGTGGCGAGGATTTCATCGCCCGCGCGCAGCGGCAGGCCGTGGTAGATCAGCGCGAGGCCTTCAGTGGTGCAACGTGTCAGTGCGACGTCTTCGGCGCGGCCGCCGATGTAATCGGCGATCGTCGATTGCACCTTGAGCGGCACGTTCGCGTCGGCTTCTTCGAACATGCCGTGTTCGATGACGTGGAACGGATCGCGATCCATCGCACGGCGCCAGGTGTCGATCGCATCGCGCACGGGCGCCGGATGGCTGGCGATGAAGAAGGTCGCGAAGTGCGCCCACGCCGGATCCAGCGCGAATTGCTCGCGCACCGCGCCCCAGTCCGACAGATCGGGCAGGGGCGTGCTTTCGGCCTCCAGCGCCGCCAGCAGGGAGCCGGCAGCCAGCGTGCCCGTGAGGGCGACGGGTGCGGCGAGAAAGCGGCGGCGGGTGAGGTCCATGAACACGCTCCGGCGGACGATGACCTCCGGGGCAACGCATGCTTCGTGCCGGAACGGACAATCCTCCTCGCGGTTCACGCCGGATTCGATCCACGGCGGTGCCCAACGCCTACACTGGACGCAATCAATTCTGCTTCGATTCCCGTCATGCGCCCGAGCTGGTTCCCGCTGTTTTCCGCCGTCCTCGCCGCCGCCCTGGTGGCTGCGGGCTGTACGGCCGAGCATGCGGGGCCGCCAAAGCCGCCGAACACGCAGACCAGCGCCGACAACACGCAGGATTTCGGCGCGGTTTCCGTCGACGTGCCACCGCCGCCGAAGAAAAAGGCGAACATCGCCAACACCACCGAGTGGCCCGAGGCGAAGCTGACCTCGGGCACCGCATCGATCAGTTGCAGCACCGAGTACGTCGAACAGGGCGATGGCGAAACCTTCTCCGACCTGTCCTTCTTCTCCGTGCTCGACGCGATGCTGCCGTGCAAGGACGCCGGCGTGGTGCGCCTGCGGTATCGCGGCCGCGTCGCAGGGGATTTCACCTCGCTCATCGAGCGCGTCGGCAACATGGCCGCGCGCATGGACATCCCGCAGCGCATCCTCGACATCGATTCCAGCGGCGGCCAGGTCGAAGATGCGATCCGCGCCGGCGACATCATGGCCGAAGCCGGCTGGACCATCTGGGTGCGCGAAAACGCGGTCTGCCACAGCGCGTGCGTGCTGCTGCTCGCCGGCGGCGACGATCGCGTGATCTCCGGTGCGGTCGGGATCCACCGCATCATCCGCATCCAGTCCGAAGCCTCCTCGCGCGCCGAGTTGAGCGCCGAACTGCACGAAGTCCACGAAGCGATGAAGGACTACCTGCAGCGCAACGGTGCGGGCGTGGCGATCGCCGACTTCATGATGACCGTGCCCAACCGCAGCCTGCGCCTGCTGACGCCCGACGAGTTGAACGAATACGGCCTGACCGGGCGCAACGCGGCGCAGGAAGATCTCGACCGCATCCGGCTGGTGCGCCGCTGCGGCCTGGACTTCGCGCGCCGCCTGGACGGCTTCTACCGGACCTACGAAGAGAAGTGCGCGACGCTCGAGACCGGCGTGGACGCGATCAACGACTGCGGCCGCGCGTTGCGGCCGAAGTTCGGTTTCCCCGACGACAAATGCCCGGCCGACAGCCCCCTGGCGGCCCTGGATGCCAAGCCGGCCGATGGCACCGTCGACAAGGATGCCGAGCACAAGGCCCTGGAAGTCGCGACCAAGGCCGAGGATGTGAAGGAATCGGAAGTCGGTCCCGCAAAGCACCGTGAATAGGTGCTAGCGTGTGCCCCGTTCCGGGGGGAGCAGGGGATTTTCGATGGGGCGCAAGGCGACGAAGAAGGCGCGCGGCGGGCGCGCGCGCTGGGTCCTGCTGGCCGGTGCGCTCGCGCTCGGCGGCGCCGGATGGATGGTGTACGCGCAGGCGCGGCAACTCGCGGCGCGTAGCCTGGCGCAGGTGTTCGCAGACGGCGACACCACGATGGGCCGGGTGTGGTTCGATCCCAGCGGCGATGTCATCGTCGACGACATCGCGGTGTACCTGAGCACGCCCACCCTCTCGGCCGACACCAGCTCCGAAAGTTTCGCCGGCGACACCAACACCTTGCGCTTCGAGCGCATGCGCGTGCACGCGCCCGACGGCTGGATGTTCTACGTGCGCAACCTGCTCGACCCGAAGCTCCACGAGGCGCAGTTGTCCGAATGGCATATCGCCTTCGAAGGCTTCACCACGCGCGCGGGCTTCGATCCTTCGCTCGGCACGCTGGGGCCGGTCGGCGCGATGAGCGCCTCGCCCTTCGAAAGCGAAGGTTGCTCCCGCCATGCCTTCTTCGTGCGCGAGGAACTGGGCACGATGGGGCTGCAGGCCGGCCCCACCGCGTTCGACATCAATCTGCGCGAAGCCGACAGCCGCATCGAAACGCGGCTGGTGCTCGATACGCCGGGTGTTTCGCGCCTGCAATACGATCGCGCCGAAACGCTCGCCGCGCCGACGAGCCTGTTGCAGATGGGGAAAGCGGCCACGTCCACCGTTTCCGAGCGTTGGGACGTGAGCGACCAGGGCTTCGTGCATGCGCGCAACGCGTTCTGCGCGCGGCAGGATGGGATCGACGAGGCGACGTTCGTCGCGCGGCACATGATGTCGGTGCAGCGTTTGCTGGAGACGCGCGGGCTGCAGGCGGATGCGCAGTCGGTCGCGGCGTATCGCGATTTCGCCACCAATGGTGGGCAGCTTGCGTTCGGCGGCACGTATGCCACGCCCTTGCACAGCAGCGAACGTGAGCAGGCCCGGCGCAATGGCAGTGCGTTGTTGCGCATGGCGGCCCGGCTCGAGCACGGCAGCCAGCAGGGCGAGGTGGTGTTCAGCGGGACCGCGCCGCGGCCGCTCGACGCGGGGGACGGCGCGACGTTCGCCGCCTTGACGAAGGAAAACGGCGGGACCGTGCCGTCGGTCGGCAATGTGTCGACGATCAAGTCGGCCATCGTCGCTTCTCCGGTGGCGGGCAATGCGCCGGCCGAGGTGCAGCCGCAATACGCCTCGTCGCTGCCGACGGCCACGCCGGCGGTGGCGCCGGGTGGACGCCTGGCGTGGGACGATCTGCCGGCGATGCAGGGGCACATGCTGCAGGTGTTCACGATGCACAACGCGCCGCGCACCGCGCTGTTGATTTCGGTCGACGCCAACGAAGCGCACGTGCGTGCGCGCATGCCGGGCGGCAGTGCGGATTACCGGATTTCGCGCGAAGCGTTCCTGCGGGCGACGTTGATCCAGTAAGGCCTCAAGCGATCACATCGATCCCGACCTCGCCCACGGTCACCCGCGCCCCCGCGCGGATCTTGCAGCTCTTCCGCAACTCCACGACGCCATCGACCTCGACTTCGCCCTCGGCGACCAGGTGCTTGCCCGCGCCCCCGCTGTCGACGATGCCGACGAGTTTCAGCAGTTGGTGGAGCTCGACGTAGTCGTGCCCGTCCAGGGCGAATTGAAGGCGTTGCATCGGGGTCCTCGGGGCGGAGAAGGCACTGTCACGGCCAAGGGCGCACAATAGCGCCCCCCAAGAGGCCGGAGTGCCCATGTCGACCCCCGCCGGCGAAGCCGCCCCGTCCCTGCGATTCGCCGATCTCGGCCTGCCTCCCGCCGTGATGGCGGCCGTCGATGCGGTCGGTTACGAATCTCCCTCGCCCATCCAGGCGGCCACCATCCCCGCGCTGCTGCAGGGCCGCGACGTGCTGGGCCAGGCCCAGACCGGCACCGGCAAGACGGCCGCCTTCGCGCTGCCGATCCTCGCGCAGGTGGACCTCACCCAGACCAAGCCGCAGGCGCTGGTGCTGGCGCCCACGCGCGAGCTGGCCATCCAGGTGTCCGAGGCCTTCCAGAAGTACGCCGCGAAGATGCCGGGCTTCCACGTGCTGCCGATCTACGGCGGGCAGAGCTATACGCCGCAGCTGGCGGCCCTGCGCCGCGGCGTCCATGTCGTGGTCGGTACGCCCGGTCGCGTGATCGATCACCTGGACAAGGGCACGCTGGATCTGTCGAACCTGAAATCCCTGGTGTTGGACGAAGCCGACGAGATGCTCCGGATGGGCTTCATCGACGATGTCGAGGCGGTCCTGAAGAAGACGCCGGAAGGCCGCCGCATCGCGCTGTTCTCCGCGACGATGCCCTCGCAGGTGCGTCGCATCGCGCAGACCTATTTGCGCGATCCGGTCGAAGTGACCATCCAGTCGAAGACCAGCACGGCCGCCAACATTCGCCAGCGCTATTGGTTCGTCGCCGGCATGCACAAGCTCGATGCGTTGACGCGCATCCTGGAAGCCGAGAAGTTCGACGCGATGATCGTGTTCGCGCGCACGAAGATGGCGACCGAGGAGCTCGCGGAAAAATTGTCGGCGCGCGGCCTGGCCGCCGCGGCGATCAACGGCGACATCGAACAGAAGACGCGCGAGCGCACCATCCAGCGCCTGAAGGATGGCGACCTGGACGTGCTGGTCGCCACCGACGTCGCCGCGCGCGGCCTGGACGTGGAGCGCATCAGCCACGTGTTGAACTACGACATTCCCTACGACACCGAGAGTTACGTGCACCGCATCGGCCGCACGGGCCGGGCGGGCCGCAGCGGTGAAGCGATCCTGTTCGTGACGCCGCGCGAGAAGGGCATGTTGCGCTCGATCGAGCGCGCGACGCGCCAACCGATCGAAGAGATGCAGTTGCCGAGCGTCGAAGCGGTCAACGACAAGCGCGTGGCGAAGTTCCTCGGACGCATCACCGATGCGTTGAAGGTCGAGGGCAACGAGCTGGATCTGTTCCGCGATCTGATCCTGAAGTACCAGCGCGAGCACGACGTGCCGGTCGGCGACATCGCCGCGGCGTTGGCGAAGATGGTGCAGGGGCGTTCGCCCTTGTTGCTCGCGCCGGAGAAGCCGCGTGCGGCGCGCGAGGAGCGTCCTGCGTTCGATCGCGGGGAGCGTCCGCAGCGTCCGGCGTTCGAGCGCGGGGATCGTCCGGAGCGTGCGCCGCGCGAGAAGCGCGATGTCGGTCCGCGGCAGGCGCCTGCGGAGGGGATGGAGACTTATCGGATCGAGGTCGGGTATCGGCACGGGGTGAAGCCCGGCAACATCGTCGGCGCGATCGCGAACGAGGCGGATCTGGAGAGCAAGTTCATCGGGCGGATCGATATCCACGATGATTTTTCGTTGCTCGATCTTCCAGAAGGGATGCCGCCGGAGTTGATGTCGCATCTACAGAAGGTGCGGGTGGCTGGGCAGATGATGCGTTTGTCGAAGGCCGGGGATTCGCCGCTGCCCGCGCATCGGCCTGCGCCTCGGCCGCATCGGAAGGGGCCGCCTCCTCGGCGCTGAGAAGCGGGTGCGTTGAAGGTTGCGCGGTTGGTTGGGGTCGACTCCACCAGATTGGCGCGGCGTGCCGCCGCGTTGGAGGGCCTCATTGCTCCGCAAGAGCTCACGCTCCGCAATGAGGCCCTCCAACGCGACGACCACCGCGCACCAGGCGTCAGGTTGCGCGACACCACTGTGGGGAATGGGGGCGTCGCGAATTTAGGCCTGCGCGCCTACAGCCAGCACACCAGACGGGCCGGCGCCTCGCCCGTCGAGGACATCTCGACTCGCGTGGGTGCTGGTCCTCGCAAGCGCGATGTCCTCTCTCGGGCATCGGCGCCTTCGCGGCGATTTGATGGGTGAAGCGGATGCGCTGCGAGAATTTGCAGCGTCGTCGTCCGCTTTTCCCTCAGATCGCTGCGAGGAACGTCGCCTGCCAGAGGCGACCATGCGCGACGACGCGAGCGCCGAGGTGGGCGACGTTCCGTCCATCTGGAGTGCTGGCAGTCGGCGCGAATCGATCAACGACGACGGACACATTCCCCAGGTGCTGTCGCGAGACCCTCAGCCGCGAGCGCAGCGGTGCGTCGTGTTGGAGGTCCTTTTGCGGAGCGTTTGCTTTTCAGCGGAGTCAAAAGGACCTCCAATACGACGTGCCGATGCGCCCATCTGGTGGCGCAGCAACACGACACAAAAAAACCCCCGCTTTCGCGGGGGTTTTTCGTGAGCCATCAAGCAACCGCCATCGACTCGTTAGCGGCCTCGGCCACAGCAGGCGGCGGAGGCGGCGCCACCTTCGGCGCCTTCGCGACCGTGCGCTCCACCGTATCCCGCGCCAGCGCAGACAACCCGTAGAGACGCGCAACGCGCCCCCACGCAACGGCCATCACCACCAACTGCACCAGCAAGAACCCGAGCACCATCCCGCCGACCGACACCGCACTCACGCGCGTGCGCGCCAGACCGAGAACGATCGCCAGCCCTTCGCCCGCCAGCAGCGTGCCCAGATAAACGACCAACACCGCGACCGGACGACGGAAGAACAACTTCACCCCGCGCCACCACGCCTTGACCGCCGAACGACGCGCCGGATCGATCGCCAACATCGCGCGACCCGATTCCACCGTCGCATGCGCGAGCACCACCAACACCGCCAGCACGACCGTCGCGATCAAGGACGCATTGTCCGCATTGGACTGCAGGACCGCCGTCTCACCCTGGTGCTGCGCCCACTTGCTCAGCGGCGCGCTCAGCCCGAACGCGATGCCCATCGGCACGACCGCCCACGCCAACATGCGCGCCATGCGACCGTACTCGCGCAAGCCGAACTGCAACAGATTGCCGAAGCGCAACGACTGCCCCGCGCGGATCGAAGCGACCACCATGCCCGTCAGCCACGGCGACAACAGCAGCGCAATCACCACGCCGGTGATCCCCGCCGCGTTGATGGCCGCACTCTGGTCCTTCACGATCGGCGCGAAGACCTCGAGCATCCACGCCAGGTCGAACCGCTCCGCGATTTGTTTCGCGTGCACCGAGTAATCCAGACGCTCGGACAGCGCCATCGAAATCGGCAGCACCGCCACCAGCGTCGGCAGCAACAGGCCGACGGCCCACAGCAACAGCAAGCGCCATTGCAACGCGCGGCCCAGGCCGCCGATCAGGGCGCCGAATGCGCCCAGCTTGCGATCGTTCGTGTTCATGCGGTCACCAGGAGGGCAAGGAGGGACTGGAAGAACGCGGCGATGTCCGCCGTCCAGCGGCGCGAGGCCGTGCCGTCGGGCTCGCGCGTGCGGCTGTCGTCGAGCTTGTCCTTGTCGAGGAACACGCGACGCTCCGGATCCAGCTCGACCGACTTGGCCTGGCTCTTGGTCACCAGGCGCCAGCGCGCCCAGCGCTTGTCACCGGTGCCGGGCAGGCGCAGCGTCTGCGAGGAGCCGTCTTCGAAACGCACGAGTACCGTCTGCGGCACCACCGCACCGGCGCGGCGAACGACGATGTAGGTGGCGTAGTCGAACGGACCTTCGTTGTCCTTCGCCTTCGGATGCGCCTTCTTGAACGCAGCGCGTGCGTCTTCGATCGACTCGTCGATTTCCGACGGCTTGCGCTCGACCACCTTGCCGTTCACTTCGACCAGGCCCGGCTCGGGCAGGATTTCTTCGCTTTCGAACTCGGTGACGCGGTCGTCGACCTTGCGCACGTTGTAGACCTGCTCGGCGAAGACCTTCTCCACCAGCGCGCGCTGCCCCGTGCCTTCGGCCATCGCTTCACGGAAGTCGGCGATCGAGGGGTGGCGGAACTTCCACTGCGCGTAGTACTGCTTGAACGCGTGTTCCAACGCTTCCTTGCCGACCTGCTGTTCCAGGTCGTGCATCACGGTGGCCGTGCGTGCGTAGACGGTGCCGTAGCTGTTGCTCGACATGCGGTCCCACGAGCTGTTGCCGATCGGATCGGCCGGTTCGCCGGTCATCGCGCCGAGGCGCTGTTGTTCCCACTCGCCCAGGCCGATATCCACGCCGACCAGCTTGGTCAGCCACGTCTGCGCGGTGGCGTGCTGGTTGGCGGCGACGATCTGGCGATGGTCCCAATATTCGTTGAGGCCTTCGTCGAGCATCGGCTCTTCGAACTCGTTCGAACCCAGGATGCCGTAGAAATAACCGTGGCCGAATTCGTGGATGGTCACGAAATCCAGCGCGTACTGTTCCAGGCGCCCCTTGGTCACGTCCTTGTAGCTTTCCGAAGTGAAGAACGTCGGATATTCCATGCCGCCGGCTTCGCCCGCGTTGTAGGGCGGGATCACGGCGGTGACGGTCTTGTACGGATAGTCGCCGAGCGTCTTGGAGAAGTACGTCAGCGATTCGATCGTCGCATCCAGCACCGGCTTGGCGTTGCTCGCGTATTCCGGGTGGTAGAGCACGCGCACTTTCACCGGGCCGTTGGCGCCGTTGTACACGCCGTCGAGCGGCTTGGCGTAGCGGTTGTCGGCGGTCCATGCGAAGTCGTGCACGTCGCCCTGCACGTAGCGATGCGTCAGCTGGCCCTTGTTCTCGACCGGCGTGCCCTGCAGCTCACCCGTCGCGCCGATGGTGTAATCCTTCGGTGCGGTGATCGAAACGTCGTACAGGCCGTAATCGGCGTAGAACTCGCTGTGCAGGTGGAACTCGTGCACGTTCCAGCGCGGGGCGGTCGCGCCGCGTTCGCCCGGCAACTCGAGCACGCCGATCTTCGGGAACCACTGGCCCACCAGATGGAACGTGCCGAAGTAACCGGTGCGTGCGACCACGCGCGGCAGTTGGTCGAAGAAGTCCATGTCGATGGTGGTCGAACCACCGGCGGCGACGGCTTCGGGCAGGTCCAGGCGCACGACGGTACGGTCGGTCGACGGGCCGTTGTCCGGATGCACGTAGGACCACGGCACCGTTGCGCCATTCTGCGCGACCTTCGTCAGGCGCGTGTAGCCGTAGCCGCCTTCTTCGGTCTTCACTTCGCTGCGGAAACCGAAGTGGTTGTTGCGCTGCTCGGTGTTGAACGTGCTGCCCGGGCCTTCGAACGCATTGAGGTACAGGTGCAGGTAGACCGACTTCACCGGGCGGTCGCTGCGGTTGCGCCAGGTGAGTTGCTGCTTGCCTTCGACGGTGTGCTTCTTCGGATCGAGCGTGGCGTCGATCTTGTAGGTCACCACGCGGTCGGAGAGTGTTTCCTCGCTGCCGGTGCGGGCGCCGCCCCACGCGTTCGGCGCGCTCGGCACCGTGACGGCGGTGGGATTGGCCGAAGCGAACGGGATGTCATCGGCAACGGTTGTGTCGGTGGCGGGTGCGGCCGGCGCGGTCGCGACCTGCGCGGTGGCGACGAGTACGCACGCGCCGGTGAGCGCCAGGCCGACGGCCCAGCGCGGGAAACGGATGGATGGCTTCATGTGTTGGTGCCCTCAGCGGCCGTTGACGCTGTAACGCCCGGGCCCGAGCAGGGCCAGCGCGATCGCGGTGAACAGGAACATGCCCTGCAGTTCGAGCGCCCAACCGCCTTGCGCGTTGAGGTGCCCGATGTCGCCCATGTGCACGAGCGCGAAGGCGAACAGCATGTTGGCGGCCACCAGCAGCGCGCCGATGCGTGCGTAGAAGCCCGCGATCAGCATCAGCGGCGCGAGCACTTCGCCGATCAGCACGCCGTAGCCGAGCACGCCCGGCAGGCCGTGCGATTCGACCAGGCCGACGATGCCGCCCATGCCACCGCGCAACTTCGCGATGCCATGCAGCAGGATCAACAGGCCGAGTACGACGCGCAGGATCAATCGCCCGAAATCATTCTGGGTGTTCTGGTTCATCGCTCCCCCTTGGATGGAATGTGCGAGCCGTCCCGACGCCCCTGCCGGACGGCTACCTGCCGAGCATAGCCCCGGCCGCGCCCGCTGTCGCATGCGTGTCGGGGTGTGGCCTGCAGTGCGCCCTGCGCCCGCTACTGCAACGGCAGCTTCAGTGCCCGCCCGTTCCAGTCGAGCAGCACGCCGTCGGGCAGGATGTCCGCGACGACCAGCGCGCCCAGGCGATCCCCGACGCGCAGCCGCGTGCCGTCGATGATCACGAAGCGCTGCGATGCAACATCGTTCCACATGTGCATGCTGAGTTTGAGCGGCGGGAGTTGCTTGCGCTCTTCGACCCCGAGGTCGGAGACGCGCTCGGTCGTGTCGATCGCGACCGGCGCCGGCGCGGGTGCGGGCGTGCGTTCGATGCGCGGCGGGGGCGCGATCACCGGCGGCGGTGCGTCCGCGACCGGGGCCGGCTTCGCAGGCGCGGGCGGCGCGGGCGGCGCGACCACGATCGGCCGCTGCAAGGCCGGCGCCGCGCGTTGTGTGTCGATCGGGGCCGCCGTGGCGGGCGCAGGCTGCGCGACCGCCCGAGCATCTCTCGCCGGAATCACGCTGATCGGCGCAGGCGCGCGGTCGCGCATCGCGAACCAGGCCAGGGATGCGGCGATCGCCAAGCCGCCGGCGATCCACGGCCACCGCTGCGACGACGCCTTCGCGATCGGCGCGGCGAGGGCAGGTTCGGCCAGCAGGTCGGGCACGACCGCGCGACGGCGTTCGGCTTCGGACTTGCGCAGCGCTTCGAGGATCAGCGACATCGGCCTTCAGTCCAGGGTCGTGCGAAGTCGGGGGCCGGGGTCGCGCGCTGACAGGGCGAGCAAGGTTTCCGGCCCGATGACGCCATCGGCGGCGAGCCCGCGCGATTGCTGGAAGCCGCGTACCGCGGCGCGCATCGCCTCGTCGAGCATGGCCGGACCCGCGTAACCGGGCAGGTGCGCATGCACCCAATCGACGGCGGGGCCGCGGCCATCGGAAGAAGGCTTGTCGACAAGGCTTTCCGGCCCGCGCCACAGGGCCGCGTATTCGCCGGTCCATGCGTCCTGCAAGGCGACGCGCTCGATGTCGAAGGTGTCCTTGCCCATGCGCACGCGTGCGCGCAATGCATCGGCGCCGAGCAACAGCGCCCATGCCGACGTGCGATCGGCGCGCAAGCGCAGCAAGGCCGGCCGCCCCTGCGCGAACAACTTGTCCAGGCTCGCCGTGCCCCGCAGGCAATACAGGCCGGGCTCGATCGCGGGCGGGCATTTCGCCGCGAGCGTCGCATCGGCCTTCGATTGCCATTGCGACAGCAGCTCCTGCCACGCCGAGACATCCTTCGCATCGGTCGCCTGCACGCGCGCGGCGAGTGCATCGGCGGCGAGCGTCGGCACCGGGATCGGTTTGAACGGCGACTGCGGGGGCGCGCCGCTGTTGGACGGCGTGTTCGCGACGACCGCCTTCGTGACCGGCGTGGCGCGCGCTTCGGCCGGCGGCGTGCGCGGCCAGAAGAACCACGCGGCCGTGGCCGCGATCAGGACGCTCGCCGCAGCCGCCCAGCGCAAGGGATGCGGATCACGACGCCTCGGTGCCAATGCCTCGCGCGCCGCGCGATCGATGTCGCCGGCTTCGATCGCCAGCGCATCGTGCGCATAGCCGCCGAGCAACGCGCGCTCGGCGATCACGTTCACCAGCCGTGGCACGCCACCGGAATGTTTGTGGATGCGCGCGATCGCGCTCGCGGAAAACGGCGAATGCAAGCCGCCCGCGATGCGGAAGCGATGCCGCACGTAGGCGGCGGTTTCGTTCGCATCCAGCGGCATCAGGTGATAGCGCGCGGTGATGCGTTGCGCGAGTTGGCGCATGTCGCTGCGCGCGAGGCTCTCGCGCAGTTCCGGTTGGCCGAGCAGGATGATCTGCAGCAGCTTCTGGGTGTCGGTTTCCAGGTTGGTCAGCAAGCGCACCTGTTCGAGTGCGTCGACCGAGAGGTTTTGCGCTTCGTCGATGATCAGCACGACGCGCAGGCCCTTGGCGTAGGCGTCGAGCAGGTACGCGTTCAACGCATCGACCAACGCCTTGGTGCTGCCGCGTGCGTGTGCGATGTCGAGATGCAGTTCCTCGCACAGGGTTTGGAGCAGTTCGATCGCCGACAGGCGCGGATTGAGGATCAGCGCGACCCGCGTGTTCTCGGGCAGTTGCTCCAGCAACAGGCGGCACAGCGTGGTCTTGCCCGTGCCCACTTCGCCGGTGAGCTGCACGAACCCGCCGCCGCCGCCCTGGCCGATGCCGAACAACAGGTGCGCCAGTGCGTCCCGGTGGCGCTCGCTGAGGAACACGAAGCGCGGGTCGGGCGTGATCGAGAACGGCGGTTCGCGCAGGGACCAATGCTCGAGGTACATGCCGGCAGCGTGCCAGAAACCGGGGGAGGCGTGCTATTCGGCCGCGCCCTTGGATTCGGAGGCGGCCAGGACTTCGGGATGGGCCAGCGGCCGGGAGGTGCCCATGAGCGGATGGATGAACACGGCGGCCAGGATGATGGCCACGCCCGCATAGAAGGCCGGCGTGAGCTCGCGCTGCTCGCCGAGCAGCAGGATGGCCAGCACGATCGCGTAGACCGGCTCGAGGTTCACCGCCAATTGCTGCGCGAACGCGCTCATGTGGCGCAGCGCCACCAGCGACAGGGCGAAGGGCAGCAAGGTGCAGGCCAGCGACAGCGTGAGCAGCAGCGTCAGGTCGCGCGTACCCGGCACGGCGAAGACATCGCCCGCGAAAGCGCCGGCCGTGCCCGGGATCAGCGGCAGCACCGGAATCAGCGCGGTCAGCGCGATCGTGCCCGCGCCGAGCTCGAGCGTGGTGACGGTCAGCGGATCGGCGTGTTCGACCAGCCGCTTGTTGAGCGCGCCGAAGATCGCGACGAAGAACGCCGACAGCGCGCCCACCGCGATGCCCGCGCGCATGCCCGCCGGGACGCCGCCGACCACCAGCGCCACGCCGGGCAGGACCGCGATGCCGAGGAACAGATCGCGCTTGGAGAAGCGCGTGCGCGCGACCAACGGTTCGATCATCGCGACGAACACCGTGGCCAGCGCGATGCATGTCGCGCCCACCGAAGCGTTCGACAACTTGATCGAGCCATAGAACGTCAGCCAATGCAGCGCGACCAGCACGCCGATGCCCGCATACGCGCCGCGCAAGCGCCACGACATCGCACGCACGCCGCGCCACACGCGCGGGATCAGCAGCAGCGCACCGACGACCAGCAGCATGCGCCACCACACCAGCGGTAATGCCGGCAGCGAAATCGCCTTGCCGAGGATCGCGGTGAACCCCCAGAGCACCACGCACAGGTGGATCTGGAAGAAGGCTTTGGAACGCGCGGCGCGCGCTTCGGGCGAGAGGGCGGGGGCGTGGGGCATGCGGCTATTATGGCGGCGTGAGCGACGACTTCCTCGACTATCTCCACGAGTTGTCCGCGGACTTCGGCCCGATCTCCACGCGCGCGATGTTCGGCGGGCACGGCGTGTATTTCGAAGGCCGCATCATCGGCATCGTGGTCGACGATGCGCTGTACGTGAAAGTCGACGACCAGACGCGCCCGGACTTCGAGGCCGCCGGTTGCGCGCCCTTCGTCTACGAGTCCAGGGGCAAGCCGGTGCCGATGTCCTACTGGTCGCTGCCCGCCGAGGCGATGGATTCGGCGCAGGCCTTCCTGCCGTGGGCCCGGCGCGCGAACGAAGCCGCCCTGCGCAAGCCGATCAAGCGCGCACGCAAGTCGAAGCGTTAGTCCGGGGACACCGACAGCAACCAATCCACGAACACCTGCGCCGCCGGCCGCAATCGCCGATGCGCCGGATAGACGATGTGGTAACCCCAACGCGCAGCCATGCGCGGCCCCGGCAGTTCGACTAGGCGCCCGTCGCGCAGGTAGGGCACCACGATGCGTTCGCGCGCGAGCGCCGCGCCGATCCCGTTCGCGGCGGCGAGCAGCGCATCGGTCGTATCGCTGAAGCTGTAACGCTCGTCGAGTGCGGCGCCATGCACGCCGGCGAAGCGCAGCCAGTCGTGCCAGCCCTGGCGCGCGTGGTCGAGGATCAGCGGCACGCGCGGGATGTCGGCGGGCGTGCGGATCGTTTCGATGCCCGGCATGCGCGGCGAGGCCACGGGGAACAGCGCTTCGTCCATCAAGCGAAGCGACGACAACCCCGGCCAATGCCCGGGGCCGTGTCGCACGCCGAGGTCGGGGCCGCCGTCGTCGAAGCGCGCCAACGCGGTTTCGGTATCGAAGGCCAGGCGGATGTCGGGATGCTTGCGTGCGAAGTCGGGCAGGCGCGGCAGCAGCCAGGTATAGGACAGCGAGTGCAGGGTGGTGATGCGCACGCGGTGTTCCTCGTCGCGGTCGCCGCGCAGGGTGCGCAGCGCGCCCTCCATGTCGGCGAGTGCGCTGCCGGAGGCATCGGCCAGGCGCCGGCCTTCGGCGGTGAGCGTCACCCCGCGCGCATGGCGCTGGAAGAGCGAAACCCCCAGGCGCGCTTCGAGCTTGCGCACGTGGTGGCTGACCGCGCTGGCCGTGAGGTTCAGTTCTTCCGCCGCGTGGGCGAAGTTCTGATGGCGGGCGGCGGATTCGAAGGCGGAGAGGGCCGGGAGCCAATCGGGGCGCAGGACCATGGCGAGCCTCAAATCTGGTTTGTGTCTGGCGCCGAAAGTATGCGCTTGCGACAGATTGATGGAAGCGGAAAATGCGCTGCCTGCCAAGAGCCAATTTTGAGGCTGCCCCGGATGAACACGCTCGCGTCCTCCCCCGTCTTCGATGCGCGCACCACGCCGGCCTGGATCACCCCCGCCGAGATCGGCCTGCTCGGTGCCATCTGGGGCGCCTCGTTCCTGTTCATGCGCGTGGCCGCGCCCGAGTTCGGCGCCGCGGCGCTGGTCGAAGTGCGCCTGGCCCTGGGTGCGCTCGTGCTGCTGCCCTTCCTGTGGCGCTCGCGCGCGCAATTCCCGCCGCGGATCTGGCCGAAGCTGGCCTTGATCGGCGCGATCAATTCGGCGGTGCCGTTTGTGTTGTTCGCGTGGGCCGCGCAACGTTCGCCCGCGGGCGTCGGCGCGATCTGCAATTCGATGACGGTCTTGTTCACCGCCCTCGTCGGGTTCCTGTTCTTCCGCGAAAAGATCAGCTTGCGACGCACGATGGCCTTGCTCGTCGGGTTCGCCGGCGTGGTCGTGCTCGCGAGCGGCAAGACCGCCGGCGCGAGCATCGGCTGGGCCGTCGCCGCGGGCACGGGCGCGGCGGTGTTGTACGGCTTCGGCATCAACCTGGTGCGTCGCCATGTCACCGGCTTGCCGGCGGCGGCGGTGGCGGCCTCCACGCTCGGTGCATCGACTTTGCTGGTGCTGCCTTTCGCGCTCGCACAATGGCCCGACCATGCGATTTCCGCGAAGGCGTGGGGCGCAGCCGCGGGCCTGGGCGTGATGTGCACCGGGTTCGCGTTCGTCTTCTATTACCGCCTCATCGCGCGCGTGGGTGCTGCGCGCGCGGCGACGACGACGTACCTGGTGCCCCTGTTCGCGGTGTTGTGGGCGTGGTTGCTGCTCGGCGAATCGGTGACCGGAACGATGCTGGCGTCCGGCGCATTGATCCTCGGCAGCGTGGCCTTCAGCCAGAAGGCGAAGTGATCAACGCACCGGCGGTTTGCGCAACAGCGTGATCGCGAAGCCCGCGACCACCGCGGCCCCTGCGATCAGCAACAGCCACAGCAACCAGTGCTTCCAGTCTTCGGGCGTGGTCCTTCGCTCCAGCGCGGCGGCGCCCTCCAGTTCCCTCGGCTCGCCGAGCGTGGCGGACATCGGCTGCCAATCTTCGCCCTTCGAGGCGCGCATCGCGTCCACAAGGCTCGGCAAGGGCGCATCGCCACGCATCGCACGCGCACTGCCCGCCACCAGGGAATACGGCGGCGTGCCTTGTGCGAGGAACACCACGACTTCCGACCGATAACCGAGTTTCAGCGCCGGTGGCGAGGCGGGCGTGCCCGATTCGGCGACCAGGCGCCACAAGCGATCGCGCACCGGCGCGCCACCGATCGACGCGGGCGCCGACGTCGTCGCGCCATCGCGGGCCGAAACGCGGAACGCCACCCACGGGCCTGCGCGCCAGGTCCACGGCGCATCGTCGTCGTCGCGACTCTCCAGCCGCCATTCCACCGCCGCGTTGCCGCTGGCGATCACATCGGCGCGCTCCACCGGGAAACGGCCCGGCGAGTCGAATTCGTAAACCACGCGGCCGTGATCGCGCGCTTCGCGCCCCTGCACGGTTTCCCACGCCCAGGTGCGTTCGCTCGCGGGCGTCGCGATGCGTGCGCGCACGTCGTCGAATGCGAAGGCCTCGTCGCCGAGCGGCACCAGGCGCACGTATTTCGCCGGCATGCCGAGCGGAATGTCGTTCTTCGACAGGCGGCTGCCCGCCTGCTGCAGGGCGAGCAAATGCAACCGCGGAAGGAGCGTGCGCCATACCTGCAGGTCGTCGCTGGTCTCCACGCGGAAGGCCGCCTGCACGTCGGCGCCCGTCGGGAAGTCGAAGACGAGCGCATCCACGCCTTCGGACCAACGGCTCAGATCGAGCAGGAACGCACGCGGCGCCGCCGCGTCGTTGCCGTTGGTGACCTGCGCCTCGACCGACAGGATGCGGCCGGTGGGATCGCGCCTTGCGATCAACGCCAGTCCGCCGTCGTCCTCGCCGCGCGGCGTTCGCACGACGAACCAAGGCACCGATGCAAAACGTGGCGGTGAGGCCAGCGGCGCATCCGGCCCGAACACGTCGGCCGCGACCGGCTTGCCTTGCGCATCGACGACATCCACGTCACGCAACGCAGGCGAGGTGATCGCGCGATACACGTCGGCATCCAGTTCGACGCGATAGGCCCCCGCGTCGGCATCCGGCAGGGCGATCGACCATTGCTTCGCGTAATCCCCGCGCACCTGCGCCGCGGCGAGAACCGGCAGCACCAATGCGATCACCAACGCCCAACGCTTCATGCCGTCGCCTCCGAAGGCTGCGCGCGCGGCGGCGCCGGCGCGAAGTAACCCACCACCGTGCACAGCAGGCCGAAGGCGATGAACGAACCGATGCCGAGCGCGTTGCCGAGGTTGTGGCGATCGATCAACACCAGCTTCAGCAGCACCACGCCCATCAGCAACGCACCCGCGAGCCACAGGGCACGCTGCCCGCGCCGCGAGCCCAGCACCCAGGCGATGACGCCGAGCACGCTCCACGCCACCGTCAGCGACGTTTGCGCCAGGCTCGTGCCGAGCAGGCTCGGATCCCATTGCACGCCGCCCCAGTGATGCACCGCGTGCAGCACGACGGAGGTGATCCAGGCGAAGCCCGCGAAGGCCGTCATCAGCACACGCACGCGCGCCAGCCATGCCGGCGCGGTGCCATGCGCGCACCAATGCCACAGCAGCGCGAGCGACGCGAACTGCACGACTTCCATCGGATTCAGCACGGGAAGCCACGGCAACGGGCTGGCGCCACCGGGCAGCGCAAGGCTGCAGACCCAGAGGATCGCGAGCGCGAGGAACACCAGGCCCGGCAACAAGGTCGCCATGTTGTCGAAGCGCTCGCGCAAGGGCGCCGCGAGCCACGGCCAACGCCATTGCGCGACCGTCGCCATCGCCAACCACGGCAGCGCGAGGCCCGCCACGCCCCAACCCTGCGCCAGGTGCAGCGTGTCGACGACCCAGTACAGCGTAAGCGAGGCGACGAAGGGCCAAACCAGCCACCACAGCAACTGCGCCCACGACGCGAGGCGATGTTCGCCCGTGCGCAGGCACTGCAGGCTGCGGATGCCGAAGACCGCGTACGCAATCCAGGCGAGCGCGCCGTATTCGGCGAAAGGCTGCTCGTGCGCGATCGTCTGCAGCACGGCCATCGGCACGGCCGATGCGATTGCGAGCAGCGCGGTTGCGATGAGCAAGGTCGTCGGCCGGCGACGATGCGCTTCGGCCGCGAACCAACCGGTGGCGGCGTAAGCGGCGAGCAGGAAATCCGGCTCGGAATTGCCCGGCGCGAATTCGATGATCTCGCGCGTGATCGCGCCGATCCACCAGAGCAGTCCCCACGCGTAGTACAGGGAGAATTGCGGCAGTTTCTCCGCGCGTCGGTACACCCAGGACGTCGCGAGCGCGCCCACGGCGACGATCAGCAAGCCCATGAACTGGCCGTTCGCGATGACAGGGCCGACGACGCCGTGATCGGCGTCGAAGGCATACAGGCATGCGCCCGCTGCGATCAGATGCAACACGAAGGCGGCGATCTGCGGAATCACGCGCTGCTGCCGCACGCCGAGCCACGCAAGCGCCGCGCCTTCGAGTGCGAACACGCCCGCCGTCGCGCGCGCCGACAGCGCGAGCGGCACCGACAGCGTCGCGAAGCCCACCGCCAGCAAGGCATACGCATCGCCGAGCACGCGGTTCGCGCCGCGCCGGAACACGAACCACGAAAGCGCCGCATAAATCGCCGCCAGGGCAAGCGCATCGAACGCGAGCGGCATTCGCGCACCGCGCAGCAAACCGGCCTGGAGTGCAAAACAGACCAGCGGCGTTGCGAACACCAGCGTGCCGTCGACGAAATCGCGCCGCTGAATCGGCTGCCGCATCGCATGCACGAGCGGGATCAGCAGGTAGAAGGCGAAGAACACCAGCAGGAAAGGTTCGGTCGTGCCGAATTTGTCCGGCGAGTAATCGAGCACGCCCCACGCACCACCGATGCCGAAGGTGAAGACGAATCCCAGCAGGTTCAACACGCGCCACGACTTCCACCACGCGATCGCGAAGATCGCCGTGTTGAGCACCGCGTAATACGAGAACAACGCGACGTAATTCCCGCTGCCCGTCGACAGCCACAGGGGCGAGAGGAAGCCGGCGAGCACGGCGAAGAACGCCAGCGCCTTGGCATCCTGCAACACGGCGAGCACGCCCGCGCCGAACACGAGGACGATGGTGAGCGCGAAGGCCGCATTCCCGGGCACCAGCGCGTACAACTTGAAGGCGGCGAAGACCACCATCATCAGGATGCCGATCGCGCCGCCCTGCAGGCTCAAGGCGAACACGCGATTGGCGTCGCGCTTGCGCCAGGCGAACACCAGCGCGGCGATGGCGGCGCCGGCGACGAGCGCCAGGCGCAGCGAGATCGGCGCGTCGAGCCAGCCCTGGTCGGTCGCGTACTTCAGCAGCGCAGCGACGCCGGCGAACAACACCAGCACGCCGATCTTCACCGGCACGTTGCCTTCGGTGAACCAACGCTTGACCCGGGCCACGCCCTGTCCGATGAAGTCCGGCGTCGCGGGTCGATCGAATTCGGGGCGCGGCGTTTCGACCGAAGGCCCCTGCACGTCGAACACCGCGCGCGTGGGCGAGGGCGGGGCGGGGGCCGGACGCGGTGGTGCTGCTTCGCGCGGCGCGACCGGTTCGGCCGCGGGCGGCGCGGCCTGCGGCTGTTCCCACGGCCTCTCGGGGCCTTGCGACAGCAACGCCAGGAGCCGTTGCACCTCGCGCTCCAGCGCCGCCATGCGCTTGTTCGCGGTGCCGTTGTTGGAAATCGCGATGATGGCCAGCACGAGCGCGGCCAAACCCAGCAGACTGCCCACGGACGTCCCCTTCCCCTGGATGACCCCCGCATTGAATCCGCGCGCGGGCCGGAAGGCAAATCGGGTCAGGGCGTGCCCAGCAATTCGATCAGGGTCGTCGCCGCCGCGGGATTGCGTTCCTTGTCGGCGTTGATGAAGAACACGAAGACGTCGCGATGCCTGGCCTTGGGCGATGCGCCCGTCAGCCGCGGCAGGTCCTCGGGGTCGCCGCCCTTGGCCCAGATGCGCGCGCGCTCGGCCCAGGCGACGAGCTCGGGCCGCGTGTAACCGGTGACGAGGTTCGAACGCGCGCGCATCAACCGCGCATAGACGAAATCGGCGGTGACGTCGGCGAAGGACGGCCAGTCGGTCGAATCGGTGAACACCAGCGCCACGTTTTTCTTGCGCGCCAATTCGACCAGCGCCGCATCCACCGAATCGGCGTCGCGCACTTCCAATGCGTGCCGCACGGCGCGGCCATCGACCGTCGTCGGCAAGCCGTCGACGAAGCGCGCGAAATCCTCGCGATCCAGCTTGCGTTCGAATTGCCACGAAATCGCGCCGAGTTTCGCGCCCAGCGTCGCGATGCCGCCGACGAAGGCCTCGACCTGCCCGGCGGTGTTCGCCAGCACCTTCGCCTGCACGATGCGCATCGGCGCCTTGGCGGTGAAGACGAAGGTCTCCGGGGTTTCGTCGCGCCAGCGGGCGTAGGTGTCGGGCTTCTGCGCGCTGTAGTAGGTGCCGTTGATTTCGATCGCGCTCAGGCGCCGGCTCGCGTATTCGAGCTCGCGGCGCTGGACCAGGCCTTCGGGGAAGAAGGTTTCGCGCCAGGGCGCATAGGTCCACCCACCCACGCCCACGCGGATCCCGTCGATCGCGCCGGGCGCGACGAGCCCGAGGTCCGCATCCTTCGCGCGGGGGGTGGCCATGCCGTGAGGGTAGCGCGACATGACGACCGGGACATCGACGCGGCCTCCACGCTGCGGGAGACTCGCGGTTTCCGTTCCGGATCCTTGCCCATGACCCGACCGATGACCCGCTCGACCTTGTGCCTGGCGCTGTTCGCCGCCCTCGCGCTGCCGACCCTGGCGCATGCGCAGGCCGCCGCCGCGAAGCCCGCCGTCACCGCGCAGGCCGAAGATCCCCGCCTGGCGGGCTTCGACGCCTACGTCGACGCGGTGCGCAAGCAGTTCGAGGTCCCGGGCATCGCGGTGGCCATCGTCGAAGACGGGCGCATCGTCTATGAGCGCGGTTTCGGCCCGCGCGAAGTGGGCAAGCCGGCGAAGATCGACGAACACACCATGTTCGCCATCGCGTCGAACACGAAGGCCTTCACCTCGACCTCGCTGTCGATGCTGGCCGACGAAGGCAAGCTCTCGCTCGAGGACCGCGTGATCGACCACCTGCCGTGGTTCCGCATGAGCGATGCGTACGTCACGCGCGAGATGCGCATCAAGGACCTGCTCGCGCACCGCAGCGGCCTGACCCTCGGCGCGGGCGACCTGTTGTATTGGCCGACGACGACCTACTCGACCGAAGAAGTCGCGCATCGCCTGAAGGACGTTCCGCTCGGCGGCTCGTTCCGCGGGCAGTACGCGTACGACAACATCCTGTTCGGCGTGGCGCAGTTGGTGATCGAGCAAGCCAGCGGCATGAAGTACGAAGACTTCCTGCGCCAGCGCATCTTCACGCCGCTGGGCATGAACGAAACGCGCTTCAACAGCGACAAGCTGAAGCCGAACGACAACGTCGCCACCGGCTATGCGCTTGCGGACTTCAAGACGTTGGAACCGGCGCCGCGCATGACCTGGCACAACGTGTCGGGCGCCGGCGGCATCTATTCGAGCGTCCACGATCTGAGCAAGTGGATGAACATGCACCTTGCCGGCGGCACGTACACCGACGCAAAGGGTGTCGAACACCAGCTCGTCAGCAAGAAGCGCCAGCAGGGCATGTGGACGATCGTCACGCCGATTCCGGTGAACGAACCTTCGGTGGCCGAACTGCGGCCGGCCAAGCCGAACTTCCTCGGCTATGGCGAAGGCTGGCAACTCTCCGACTACAGCGGCAACAAGCTGGTGTGGCACACCGGCGGTTGGCCGGGCATGGTCTCGCGCCTGACGATGGTGCCCGACAAGAAGATCGGCGTGATCGTGCTGACGAGCCAGGAAGTGGGCGCGGCGTTCAACGCGGTGACGATGCAGGCGCTCGACGCGATGCTGCAGACGCCCAGGCACGATTGGCTCGATGCCTACGGCAAGGCGGTCGCGAAGTCGAAGGCGAACGCCGATGAAGACATGCAGAAACACGTGGCGGCGCGCGACGCCAACGCGAAGCCGTCGTTGCCGGTGGCGTCGTATGCGGGCACATATCGCGATCCGTGGTACGGCGATGTCGCCATCAAGGACGAAGGCGGGAAGCTCGTTCTGCGCTTCACCAGGACGCCGGACCTGGTGGGCGACATGGAGCCGTGGCAGCACGATACGTTCGTCGTGCGTTGGCGCCAGCGCTGGTTGAACGCCGATGCCTTCGTGAATTTCAATCTCGATGCCGACGGCAAGATCCAGGAAGTGCGCATGGACGCGATGTCGCCGATGACGGATTTCAGCTTCGACTTCCAGGACCTGCGCCTGAAGCCGGTCGAAGCGAAGGAATAAGCAAGAACGCAACGTTCGCGCGCAACCGGACGTTGAACGAAACACTCACGCGGGCGTAACCGGTCATGCGCCAATCAGGCGCATGGCCGCGCTGCGCAAGGTGTTGCTGGCACCCTTCGTGCTGGTGCCGCTCCTGCTCGTGCTCGCCCTGGCCGCCTACGCGGCGCTGGGCTTCTGGGGCGTGCCGTGGCTGGTGCGCTCGCAGGCGACGGCCTACGTGCGCGACACGCTGCATCGACAGTTGCAGCTGGGCGAGGTCACGTTCAATCCCTTCAATCTGAAATTGACGTTGCGCGACGCGATGATCGTCGAGCGCGGCAAGCCGCTGCTCGGCATGCGTTATCTGCTGGCCGACTACCAGGCCGCGTCGCTGTTCAAGCGCATGCATATCCTGCGCGAAGTGACGCTCGACCGGCCGTACGCGCGCGCGGTCCTGCGCGCCGACGGGTCGCTGAACCTCGTCGACCTGTTGCCGAAGACCGATCCGAACGAACCGCTGCCGAACGCGTTGATCGAAGACCTGTCGATCGGCGGCGGCCGCGTGGACTTCACCGATGCGCGCACGCGACGCGCGCCGACCAAGGTCTTCGCGCCGATCGCCTTCGACCTGCACCATTTCCGCACGACGGCAGAAGGCGGCCGCGCGCAGTTGCAGGCGCGCAGCGATGATGGTGAAGCGCTGGCTTGGAAGGGGCAGGTGTCGCTCGCGCCGGTCGCTTCGCGCGGTGCATTCACTCTGCGCGGCCTGCAGTCGAAGACGATCGCGGACTTCGTCGGGGACCTGTTGCCGTTCCGCCTGATGAAGGGCCGCGTCGACCTGGGCGGCGATTACACCTTCGCAGTGCCGAAGCAGGGCGGGGTGACGCTCGACGCGCGGCTTCCGAAGATCGAGGCGCGCGATCTGCGGTTGCGCGCGCAGGGCGTGGACGCGGATTGGGTCGTCGTACCGTCGGCGACGGTGACCGATACGCGGCTGTCGCTCGGGCGTCGCGATGTTTCGATCGGCGCATTGCAGGCAGACGGCGCGCAGGTCGAAGCGTGGATGGAACCCGATGGCACGATCAGCCTCGGGCGCCTGTTCACGGGACAGGTCATCGCCGCGTCGAAGGCGACGCCGGGCGAGGAGTGGCACGTGCGCGTCGGGCAGGCGCGGATCGGCAACGCCAAACTCGCGCTGGAAGACCGCACGATGAAGCCCGCCGTGAAGTTCGCGCTCTCCTCGGTGAACGCGACGGCCGGAGACTTGAGCTTCGACATGGCCCACGCGGTGCCGATCACCGTGACGGCCACCGTCAACGGCAAGGCGCCGTTGAAGTTGGAAGGCGACGTCGTTCCGGATCCGTTCTCCGCCGACCTGCGCGTGGAGGTCTCCGACCTGCCGATGCGCGATGTCATCGCCTACTTGCCCGACTATCCGTCGCTCGATTTGCGATCGGGCGACGTCGGCGCGAAGGGCCAGGTCGTGCTGCGCCCCGCGGACGCCCCGGGCCCCGAACTCGAATACGACGGCGACGCGAGCATCGCGCATTTCGACCTGATCGACAAAGCGAGCAAGCAACCCTTCCTGTCGTGGGCGCGCGTGGATGTCGCAGGCATCGATTACGCCGCCGCCCCGGACCACATCGCGATTCGTTCGATCAAGGTCCAGCGCCCGGTCGCGCGCGTGGTCATCGCACGCGACGGCAAGCTCAACCTTGCGACCACGCTCGGCGCGGCGACGCCTGCCACGCCGCAAGCGCGCGCGACGCCCGCGAAGAACGCCTCCACGCTGCCGCCGCTGAAAGTCGGCGACGTGCGCATCGCCGCGGGCACGATGCAGTTCGCCGATTTCTCCGTGCAGCCGAACTTCCAGGCGAAGATCGAAGCGCTGCAGGGACGCATCGCGAACATTTCCACCGCGCCGCGGACCGTGAGCCAGATCGATCTCACAGGCCACGTCATCAACCGCTACTCGCCGGTGACCATCAAGGGATCGGCGAATCTGCTCGCCTACGACGAAAAGACGCACCTGGCGATGCAGTTCCGCAACATCGAGCTGCCGATCTTCAACCCGTATTCGGGCAAGTGGGCCGGTTATGCGATCGCGAAAGGCAAATTGACCACGCAGCTGGATTACACGATCAACGATCGCCGGCTGGTCGCCGAGCACCACATCGTGATCGACCAACTCAAGTGGGGGCAGGCGACCGACAGCAAGGAGAAGGTGAGCCTGCCCGTGCGCCTGGCGACCTCGCTGCTCAAGGACAGCCACGGCACGATCAAACTCGATATCCCCGTGACGGGCACGCTCGACGACCCGAAGTTCCGCCTGTGGCCGATCATCTGGCAGATCGTGAAGAACATCGTCGTCAAGATCGTCAGCGCGCCGTTCAAATTGCTCGCGGCGATGTTCCAGGGCGCGGAGGATGCGCAATACGTCGACTTCGCACCGGGCTCGCCCGCGTTGCCCGACAAGGCGAAGGGCGCGTTGCCCAAACTCGCCGACAGCCTCGCCGAACGTCCCGAGTTGCGCCTGGACATTCCGGCCGGGCCGGTCGGTCCCGCCGACAAGGCCGCGCTCGACGATCAGCGTTTCCAGGCCGCGGTCGCGGAATTCCGGGCCGGTCAGCGCGACGCGGAGACGCCGTACGCGGAGCTCGACGACAAGGACAAGGCCGACGTGCTCAGTCAGATGTACCGGCGCGATTTCGGCAAGCGACCACAGCCGCCGGATGCCGCGGCGATGCAGGCGCAGGACGTGCCGCCGTCGACGTCGGTGCCGGTGGAGGTCGAACTCGTGCTCGACAATCCGAACCCGACGCGTCGCGAACGCAAGGCGCAGCGGCGCTCCTCGGAAGTCGCATGGCTCGAATCGCAATTGCGCCCGCGTTATCGCGCCGATGCCACCGCCGCCGACCAACTTGCGAAGGCGCGCGCATCGGCCGTGCAGGATGCGTTGCTGGCGAATGGCAAGGTCGACCCGGTGCGCGTGTTCCTCGACGCGACGAAGTCGACGCAGGACGAGAAGGGCAAGATGCGCATGGAGCTGGCGCTCGAGTGAGCGCCAGCCCATCGCGGGCGATTACTCGATCGGCTTGTCCAGCATCAGCTCGCTGACGAAGCGCACCGGCGGCGCGCCGTAGGACAACACCTGGTCGTGGTAGGCCTTCGCGTTGAACTTCGCCCCCTGCTTGGCTTCCCACGCCTTGCGCAGGTCGAAGTGTTCCGAGGCGCCGACGAAGTAGGTCGGCAACTGCGCGGACGTCAATTGCGCGCGCACCCACTTGCCCGCCGCTTCGCGTTCCTGCTGGAAGGTCTGGCGGATCATCAGGTCCATCGCCTGCTCGCGCGACCAGTTCTCGACGTGCACGCCCTGGTCGAGGATCGCGTTGCCGATGGTGCGCAGGTAGAACTTCAGCTGCACCAGGCGGAAGAGGGGATCGTTATTCATGTAGCCCGCGTCGGCCATCATGTCTTCGGTGTAGACGGCCCAGCCCTCGGCGAACAGGCCCGAGCGCAGCACGCCGCGCAGCAGATCCTTGTTTTCGCCCGAATGCGCGCCTTCCAGGTAATGCCCCGGCATCGCTTCGTGGATCGACAGCAGGTGGATCATGCGGCTGTTGTATTCGCGCAGGAACGAATCGACCTGCGCAGCCGTCCAGTCGTCGGGGATCGGCGAGATCGCGTAATACGTGTCGAGGCCCTTGTCGAGCGGGCCCGGCGAGTCGCAATACGCGACCGACACGCCGCGCTGGAATTCCGGCATCAGGATGACCTTGACCGGTGCATCGGGCACGGTGACCAGTTGCTTCTCGCGCGTGAACTTCGTCGCGTCGGCCACCGCCTGCTTGGCGAAGGCGACCACGTCCTCGCGCTTGGGGCGATCGGCGTAGGCGAGTTCGAGCGCGGCTTCGATGGCCTTCTGCTGTTGATCGTCGGTCGGCGCTTCCGGCAGCGCGGGCGCGTTGGGTTTGTCCTTCAGCACGGTGCGCGCGATGCCGTACATCTGTCCGCGCACGCGCTTGAGTTCGGATTCCGCGCGCTGCTTGATCTCCGCGCGCGAGAGCGAGGACATCAGTGCGAACTGCAACTTCTGGTCGTACAGCTTTTCGCCGATGCGGAAGTCGCCCTTCGCGTTGGGCACCAGGATGGCGTCGAGCCACTTCTGCTGATCGGCGACGGCCTTGCGCAACCCGACGATGGCGGCGTCCAGGCGCTTGCGGTCTTCGCCCTGCAGCTGGCCGGCGGCGGGCACGATGAACTGATCGACGAGGTCGACGACACCCGCGTTCTGCTTCGCCACGGTTTCGGCGTGGATCTTCGGCACGCGCGCCGGGTCGAGGTTCTCGCGCATCTGCGCGAACAACGCCGGCAGCTTCTCCATGCGCGCGGTCGCCGACTTCAGGCGCTCGGGCATCGGCGCGAAGTCGCGCGCCATCAGGTTGTACAGCGCGCCACCGGCGAGGTTGTTGTATAGCTGCGGATCCCAGGCCCAGGCTTGCAGCGTGTCGAGCGTGAAGATGTCGCCGCGCACCTGGTTCTTCAGCAACAACAAGTCGACTTGCATGTCACGCGAGAGCGCCTTCTGGTCGATCGCGTCCAGTTCGCCGAGCAGTTTCTTGTTGAAGTCCAGTTGCGCCTGGCGGCCGGCGGCCGAGTAATCGTCGAGCGTCGCATCGAAGCGGTGGTCGCCGATCTGCGTGGCGCTCACCGGGTTCAGGCGCATCCATTCGTCGAGCCAGCGCTTGGAGAGCGCATGGAACTTCGCGTCGGCCTGTTCGGTGGAGGCCGCCGTTGCGGCGTTGCCGTCCGCCGGTGCGGTGGGCGCCTGGCCCTGGCAGGCGGCGAGGGTGGCGGAAAGGACGGCAGCGGCGATCAGGCTGTGGCGCATGGAGAAGGGCCGGCAGGAGGGAGGGCCCGAGCATAAAGGCCCGCGCGCCCGTGCGCATCGGCTGCTAGGCTGGCCGCAAACTCGGGGAGCCTTCCATGCGTGCATTGCTGGCCGTCGTCCTGTTGTTCGGTGTGTGCATCGCGCCGGCGCGCGCCGACTGTCCTCCTGAAGGCAAGACACGCGAGCAGCTCGAGGCGCTCAAGGTCCTGAAGTGGACCGTGCCCGATGCGGCCGAACGACAGGCGCTTGCCGAAGGCCTGGTCGATTGCCTCGGCGAGGCCGATCCGGCCTTGCGCGACGGCATCGCATACGAAGCGCTCGCGCATTGGATGCGTGCGGGCGAGATCGACGAAGCCGGGTTGCGTGCGCTGCGCGATCGTTTGTATGCCGGGCTGCAGGGCGATGATGCCGATGGCTTCCGCCGACCCTTCGACGCCCTGGTGTTGTCGGAAGTCGCGCGCACCGATCGCATCAAGCCGTGGATGACGCCGGAAGAACGCGGCGCGATGGTGGAAGCCGCGTCGCGTTTCCTCGAATCGGTGAGCGACTATCGTGGGTTCGACGACAAGGAAGGCTGGCGGCACGGCGTCGCGCACGGCAGCGATTGGCTGATGCAGCTCGCGCTGAATCCGGCGCTCGATCGCGGCCAACTCGACAGGATGCTCGCGGCCATCGCGACGCAGGTAGTGCCTACTTCCTCGCACGCGTACATCTATGGCGAACCGGGGCGCCTCGCGCGGCCGGTGATGTTCATCGCCAAGCGCGAGCTGCATACGGCCGCCGAGTGGGAAGCGTGGTTCGTCGCGCTGGCGGGCCGGCTCGGCGACTCGAAAGAGTTCAACGACAACGGATGGCTGCTGCGCCGACACGACCTGCTGGCCTTCCTGACGTCCCTGTATCTCGAAACCGATCGCAGCGACGACCCGCAACTGCAGGCGCTCGAAGCACCGGTCGTCGCGGGCTTGAAAGCGATACCGTAACGCGAGGGACGAATCGCGCGCTTCGCAAGACGCTAGCGCGTTGAGGGAGTGATGCGGCCTCCGCACGATGTGTGCACCTTACACATCGTCACGGAGAGATCGATGAAGCGGATCCTGATTTTGTTTGTGGTGGCCCTCGCGATTTGGCCTGTGCTTTCGGCGCAGGCGCAGCAGATGTGCTTCCAGGATCGCCGTGTAGCGGAGGTCAAGATCGGTTACGTCGACATCTGGGGCTTGGGGCCCGATGGCGGCGACGCGATCTATTTCAAGATCGACAACGGTAACCAATATTCACTGAACAGGTCTTACAACCTGGACTGGCCCCGCGGCCAGGCCATGTACAAATTGCTGATGACGGCGATGGCGGGTGGCTACAGGGTGCGCGCCTACGACCACAACTACCCCTATTGCGACGACATCGACGAACTGCACATCTACCGCTGATACGAACGACGGATCCCGCCGCCATGTCCCGTATTCTTTCGAAGATGCTGGCGGCTTGCCTGCTGCTCTCCGCATTCGGCGTCCTCGCACAACCGATCACGCGCGTCTATCGCGCGGACTCGCGGCCACCGCACGAGATCTTCGACACGGGCTTCCAGGGCCGTGGCGCGAACATGGATCTGCTCGCCCACACGCTGGGCGGGTCGTGCGAGGAAACCGATCCCGCGCGCGCCAGCACCTGGGTCAGCACGAGCGCCAGACGCGAGACTGCCACCGGATTCGCGATGGGCCACCTGGAAGGCATCCCCGGGAGCGGCCCGCAGCACGCGATGTACATCTACACGATCCGCGCCGACCACACCTACGTCGACGTGCGTGGGGTCATGCGTCGCGTCGTGGCCGCCGGCCATGCGGGGCAACAAGGCTATGACGCGGCGCAGGCACGGACGCTCGAACATTTGCTGTACACCACCGTGATCGGCGGCGAGGAAGAAGTCGTCGCGCATCACGTGGCGCCCGCGAACATCTTCAGTGCGGAAAGGGTGTTCTTCGATGCGAGCGACGATTTCATCGAAGAGCCGGCTGTCTTCAACACCCGGTACCGGCCGCTCGACACCGAGGCCAGCGATGTCGTCGCCGACCTGCAGGTCTTCGTTCCCGCGGCGTCGATTCGCGTGGGCTACGACAGCGGCAGCGACTCCGACAGCAATAGCTCCTGCTCGATGACCTGCGATGGCGCGGGAGTCCAGTCGCGCAGCCAGCACGCAGCCGCGTCCCCTTCCGCGCAATCAAAGGTGCGTCGCGGGTTCACGCCATTGCTCATCGACATCATCAACGACTGAGGAATTGCGCGATGCAACGGTGTATTTTCCTCCGCTCGTTCCTGGCGCTGGTGCTATTCACGACAGCGTTGCAGGCAGCCGCACAGATCAACCCAGGCTTCGACCCCGCGACGCCGATCCGGGTTGTGTACCGTGTTGATTTCACATCGCCGTACGACGCGTTCACGGATGGCTTCACTCCGCGCGGCACGGTGGGAGACCTGCTCTCACTGACATCCGGCGCGCCGTGCAACAACGCGCCCACACCGCAAGCCCCGGCCTTCGTGGCCATGACGACCGATCGCGCGCAGGCGCTCCGGTTCGCGCGCAGGCACCTCGCAAGCTTGCCGCCGGGCGCGCGCGGGAATCCCGTCTATCTTTACTCCATTCGCGCCGATGCCGACTTCATCAGCGTTCCCGGCGCCTTCTTCAGCGCGATCGACGCTGGGCGCGGGGCGCGCGCCGGTTACACGCCGGAGCATGCGAACGCGCTGGAGTACCTGCTTTACACCCGACCGATCCTCGGCGAACGGGGCGTCGTCGCCCCGCGCGTGCGCGGACGCAACATCTCGATGGCCTCGCCACTGCGGTTGGAGGACGGCGTGTTGGTCGAGGATGGCGCGCCTACCGTCAACTTCGGTTACGTCAACGATCCTTCGACGGCTGCGATCAACATCGTGTCCGATTGGAATCTGCCGGCGCTGTTGCCGCACGCCGCGATCCTGTCGAGCGAAGCCGGGGCGTCGGGCAGCTGCGCCCTGTCCTGCGATCGCGCGACGTCGGCGAGCAGTTTTTCGCTCTCCGACGAGATGGACTACGCGGCGGTCTGCGGCGCGAGCGACGCGATGACGCCGCTGTTGTTCGACATCATCAACGACTGAGGAATTGCGTTTGCAACTGTCTTTGGCTCTCCGGCCGCTCCTGGCCGTGCTTTTCTGCGCGACGGCGATGCCTGCCACGGCGCAGATCAATCCCGGCTTCGATCCCTCGACGCCGATCCGCATCGTGTACCGCGTCCAGGGGACCTCGTCGGCGAGCGTATTCGCATCGGGGTTCCGTGCACGCGGCGCCAACGAAAACCTCCTTGCGCTGACGGCGGGTGATTCGTGCGTCAGTACGTCTCCGATCAGCGGGACCGCGTGGGTGGGCATGACCGCCGACCGCGCGCAAGCGGTGCGCTTCGCGCAGCGACACCTCGAAAATCGACGCTCGACGGCGCGCCAAGCCGTCTACGTCTACGCCGTCCGCGCCGATGCATCATTCATCAGCGTGCCGGGCGCCTTCTACAGCGCGATCGACGCCGGCCGCGAGCACCGTGCCGGTTACGCGCCCGAACATGCGAACGCGCTCGAGTATCTGCTGTACACGCGTCCGATCCTCGGCGAACAGGCGGTCGTCGCCGCACGGGTGCATCCGATAAGCATCATCAGCGGGACCCCGTTCTGGCTCGACAGCGGCGCGTTCGTCGAAGGCACTACCATTCCCAACGGAAGTTACGTCGCTGCCGATACGGCCGCGTTGAGCGTCGTGCCCGATCACCGCCTTCCGAGTCTTTTGCCACCGTTCGCAATCCTGTCGAGCGAAGCCGGCGCCTCGGGCAGTTGCGCGATGTCCTGCGACCGCAACAACTCGGCGAGCAGTTTCTCCGGCGAAGACGACATCGACTACGCCACGCAATGCAGCGCCAGCGACGCGATCGCGCCGCTGCTGTTCGACATCATCAACGACTGAGGAATCGTGCGATGCAAGTGTCCTCGGTCTTCCGTTCGTTACTGGCGCTCCTGGTGTGCGCGATGGCGTTGCCGGCCGCCGCGCAGATCAACCCCGGCTTCGATCCGTCCACCCAGATCCGCATCGTGTACCGGGTTCACACGACAACGCCCGCGATTGCGTTCGGCGCGGGGTTCAACTCGCGCGGCAGCAACGAAAGCCTCCTGACGCTGACGTCCGGTGCGCCCTGCACCAGTACCGCCCAGGTCATCGGGGTCGCGTGGGTGAGCACGACGGCCGATCGCGAACAGGCGCTGCGGTTCGCGCAGCGCCACCTCGAACATCGGCGCTCCACGCAGATACGCGCCGTCCACATCTACGCCATTCGCGCCGACCCGTCGTTCATCAGCGTGCCGGGGGCCTTTTACAGCGCCATCGACGCCGGGCGCGAGAACCGGGCAGGCTATGCACCGGAACATGCCAACGCACTGGAGTATCTGCTGTACACGCGGCCGATCCTCGGCGAACAGGCGGTCGTTTCAAGCCGGGTGCTTCCGACGAGCATCATCAGCGCGACGTCGGTGTGGCTCGAGAACGGCGCGCTCGTCGAGGGCGCCGCCGCTGCCAACGGAAGTTACATCCATGCCGATACGATCGCGTCGAGTTTCGTGCCCGATCAATACCTGCACAATCTGTTGCCGCCGGATGCAATCCTCTCGAGCGAAGCCGGCGCCTCGGGCAGTTGCGCGATGTCCTGCGACCGCGCCACGTCGGCGAGCAGTTTCTCGGGCGAGGACGAAATCGACTACGCGACGCAATGCAGCGCGAGCGACGCGATCGCGCCGCTGCTGTTCGACATCATCAACGACTGAAGCTCAGTCTTCGTCCTCGTCGAATTCGGCGAGGACATCCAGGTCGAAGGCCAGCGCCTCCACCGTCTCGCGGACCTTGCGCGCGGTCGAGTCGTTCGGCGCTTCGATCTCGACTTCGTGGACGTCCGCGCCGCTGCGCAGGTCGCTCAGCCCGGCCGAACTGGAGTCGGCGTCGTCCATGTGCGGCATCAGGTCCGCCACTTCCTCGACATGCTCGATGCCATCGAGGCTTTGCAGCAGGTTGATGATCGCGCGCGCGTCGTCTTCGCTGCCGGTGACACGCAGTCGCATGGTAGGCATCGCTGGCCTCTGGGGCAGTGGGGGACTGCCGATGAGGCTAGGGAGCCGGAAGCTAAAAACGCGTGACGACCGGCCTGCGAAAGCGGGCTACTTCGGCGCACGCACCGGCAGGGGCACGTTGCACAGATCGATGTGGCCGGCGGGGCGCTTGTACCACTCGTCCTTCCGGTTGCGGCGCGATTCGACCAGGGTCGTGAAGGTCTTGCTGTCGGTGCGCAACAGCTCGAGCTTCGTGCGCTCCGCTTCGGGCACCTGGCTGGCGAGCTTCACCGATGCGATGGGCACGTACTGCTTCGGGTCTTCGTAGAAGCCCAGCGGCCCGGTGCCGCGCGGAAGCACGCTCAGCAACTCGATGCCCTGGACCACGCGGCCCACGAGGGTGATGTTGCGATCGAGCATGCGCGGCGACTGGCCGGTCACCGCGTACAGGGACGTGCCGTCGCTGCTGTCGGCGGCCACGTCGCGCCCGGCACCGACCATGCCATAGCAATGCGCGAGCCACGCCTTGCCTGCTGCCGGGTCGCGCGCGGCGGGAAACCCTTCGGAGAACCCGACCTGCGGCGCCCAACCGTCGCTGTCGGCCAGGCGGTCGAAGGAGAGGCCGGTCGCGCTGCGTTCGAACTCGGCCGGCAACTTGGGCTTGGCGGTCCCGCGCTTGCGCTGCTTCGCCGCGTCTTCTTCGGGGTCGCCCCATTGCGCGACGTAGTTGTCCTGCGAACGAATGACGAACAGGCCGTCCCAGTAACCTTCCTTCGCGAGCGTGCGGATGTTGGCGACGTGTTCGGGCGCGAAGGTCGGCGCGAGTTCGATGATCACGCGGCCGGCGGGCAACTGCATGTACAGCGTGCGATCCGGATCCAGCGTGCGCCAGTCGGACTTCGGCGAGGCGTCGAGGATCTCCTGCATCGAGGGCACCTTCGCCGGTGCATCGGCGGCGTGCGCGGCCGCGCAGGCGAGTGCGAGCGACAGGGACAGGGCCAGCGAGCTGACGTGCAAGCGCATGCGGAACTCCGGCGTAAGTGTTCGCCGGAGTCTGCGGCTATTGCTGCAGTTCCCGCAACACGACCGAGGGCGGCACGTCGACCACGCGCCGCGTGGCGGCCAGCCCCGTGACCAGGGCCGCGACCAGGCCGATGCCGCCGCCGGCCGCGGCCAGCGCCCAATTGGGTTCCCACGGCAGCCCGAAGACGCGCTCGGACAGCACGCCGGCGAGCACCGACGCGGCGATCGCCGCCACCAGCCCCGACAGCAACCCGATGGCCGCGAACTCCGAGGCCTGCGCCAGGCGCAATTGCCTGCGGCTGCCGCCGAGCACGCGCATCACGCCGCCTTCGAGCAGGCGCTCGTCCTGGCTGGCGCTGATCGCAGCGAGCAACACGAGGATGCCGGCCGCGAGCGAAAACCAGAACACCACCTGCACGACCACCGAGACCTGGTCGGCGGTGGCGCGCACCTGCGCGAGCGTGGCTTCGATGTCGATGACGGTGAGGTTCGGAAAACGCTCGACGAGCTGCGCGGTGAAGCGCGGCTGCGATTTGGGCACGCTCACGGCGGTGATCCAACTCGCCGGATAGCCGTCGAGTGCGCCGGGCGAAACGAGCACGAAGAAGTTCGGCCGGAAACTGTCCCAACTGACTTCGCGGAAACTCGTGATCCTTGCGGAAAAGGGTTGGCCGGCGATGTCGAAGGTGACGTGGTCGCCGAGTCGCCATCCCAGCGAATCGGCGAAGTTCTGTTCGACCGACAACTCCGGCGACTTCGGAACGCGATCGCCCCAGAACGTGCCGGCCGACAGGCGATTGTCGTCGCGCAGTGCGCTGCCGAAGGAGAGATTGAACTCGCGTTCGACGCGGCGTTGCATGTCGGGTTTGTCGGGGTAGTCCTTCGCGCTCACCGCCTTGCCGTTCCGATCCAGCAGGCGCGCGCGCACCATCGGATACAGCGTCGGCGCGGCGAGCCCGCTGGAGGTGACGAACTCGCGCACCGGCGCGAGCTGGTCCTGCTGCACGTTGAGGATGAAGCGGTTCGGCGCGTTTTCGGCGAGCGAAAGTTGCCAGCGATCGAGCAGGTCGGTGCGCACGAAGGTCAGCAACAACAAGGCCATCAAGCCAAGGCCCAGCGCCGAAACCTGCGCGACCGCCGTGCCCGCGCGGCGCCCCACGTTCGCAAGCCCGTAGCGCAGGCTGCCGCGCAGGCGCGTGCGCACCTTGCGCACGATGAAGATCATCGCCCAGGCGAGCAAGGCCAGCACCAGCAAGGTGCCCGCGATCCCGCCGAGCATCGCGATGGCGAGCGTCGGCGATTCGGCTTTCCACCACAGCAGCGCCGCAAGACCGGTGAACGCGGCCACGCCCACGATCCACGCACTCGGTTCTGTCGGATCCAGATCGCGGCGCAACACGCGCAGCGCCGGGACGCGTCGCAATGCCAGCACCGGTGGCGCACCGAAGGCGATCAACACGATCATCCCCACGGCGTAACCCTGCAAGGCCGGCAACCACCCGGCTGGCGGGATCGCAATGGCGAGGACGCGCGCGAGCCATTCGCCGACCGCCCATTGCAATGCGAACGCGATCGCGACGCCGACGGTGCACGCAATCAACCCCAGCCACGTCAATTCGCCCAGGTGCACGGCGACCAGCGTGCGCTGTTGCGCGCCCAGGCAACGCATGACAGCGCTGCCGTCGAGATGCCGTGCGCTGTGCCGGCGCGCGGCCATCGCCACGGCGATCGACGCGAGGATGACCGACACCAGCGCCGCCAACCCGAGGAAGCGCCCCGCGCGATCCAGTGCAGAACGCATCTCCGGCCGCGCGTCTTCGATCGTTTCGATGCGCTGGCCGCGGTCGCGATGCGTGCGCGCCGTTTCGAGGAAGCGCGCCACCGAAGGCCCGTCTCCCGCGACAACGAGGCGATAGCCGAGGCGACTGCCTTCCTGCACCAGGCCGGTCTTCGGGAGGTCGGCGAGGTGGATCGCCACGCGCGGTGCGGTGTTGAAGTAGTCGAACGCGGCGTCGGGTTCCTGCGCGACGAGTGCGGCGATGCGGAAGTGCGCATCGCCGATGGTGAGTGCATCGCCGACCTTGGCATCGAGCGTCTGCGCACCGGCGACGGTCATCCACGCCGTGCCGGGCGCGGGACCGCCGCGCGCGTCGCGTTCCGGGCCACCGATGCGGTCGACGAGCCGGAACGTGCCGCGCAAGGGGAACTGCGAATCCAGCGCGCGCAACTCGCCGAGCTGCAGGCGCTCGCCCACGCGCACCATGCTGCGCAATTCGACGGTTTGTGCGTGCTGCAACCCCGGCGCTTGCGCCGCAGCGCGCACCGCACCGGTGATCGGCGCATCCGAACGCACGACGGCATCGCCGCCGAGCAAACGGTTCGCTTCCTGCGCCAGTGCGCGGCCCGCGCGATCGGTGACGAAGCCCACCGAGGTGATCGCGACCACCGCCAGGATGAGCGCGACGAAGAGGATGCGCACGTCGCCGGAGGCGAAATCGCGGCGCAGTTGTCGCCACGCCAGCACGAGCGGATTCATGCGATGCGGCGCCCGCTGTCGAGCCGGATCTGGTGGCGGCAGCGCGACGCGAGGTGTTCGTCGTGCGTCACCAGCACCAGCGTGGTGCCCGCATCGGCGTTGAGCGCGAACAGCAGGTCGATGATCGCCTGGCCGGTGTGCGTGTCGAGATTGCCCGTGGGTTCGTCGGCGAACAGCAGCGCCGGTTGCGTGACGAATGCGCGCGCGAGTGCGACGCGCTGTTGCTCGCCGCCGGAGAGTTGCCGCGGGTAATGCCCGAGGCGCGCGGACAGGCCGACTTTTTCGAGGATGCGCCGCGCGGGGGCCTGCGCATCGGCATCGCCGCGCAGTTCCAGCGGCAGCATCACGTTTTCCAGCGCCGTCAGCGTGGGCAGCAACTGGAAGGCCTGGAACACGAAGCCGACCTTTTCGCCGCGCACGCGCGCGCGGCCGTCCTCGTCGAGCGTCGAGAGCGATTGGCCGTCCAGGTGCACGCTGCCCGAACTGGGCGTGTCGAGCCCCGCGAGCAGCGACAACAGCGTGCTCTTGCCCGAACCCGATGCACCGACGATCGCGACCGCATCGCCGCGTTCGACCGTGAAGGACACGTCCTCCAGGATCGTCAGCGCGCCGTCGGGCAGCGGGACGGTCTTGCCGAGGCCACGGACATCGAGCGCAACGGGGGAGGTGGGGGCATGCATGCGGCTTTCAGCGCGCAGTCCAACGGAATCGGCCATGCTGGGTGCGAACCATGCGAAGGAGCGGGGGATGTTCAAAGCTTATGCGGCAGCCATCGGCGTGAATCAATGGGCCATCGGTCCCTCGCGCAGCTTCGCCCGCATGTTCGCGACGTTGGCCCTGTGCCTGGGCGTGTTCGCGCCGCTGCATGCCGCCGCGCCCGCGAAGACGTCGGCGACGGCACAGCGCGCGGTCCTGGTGATGGGCGATTCGCTGTCGGCCGCCTATGGCCTGGCGGCGTCGCAAGGGTGGGTGGCGTTGACCGCCGGCCGCATCGCGAAGGAAAAGCCCGCCTGGCGCGTGGTGAACGCGAGCATCAGCGGCGAAACCACCGCCGGTGGCGCGGCGCGCATCGACGGCGAACTCAAGCGCGTGCAACCCAGGCTCGTCGTCATCGCGCTCGGGGCCAACGACGGGCTGCGTGGGCTGCCGCTGGCGCAGACTCGGGTCAACCTCGAACGCATGATCAAGGCATCGAAGACCGCCGGCGCGCAGGTGCTGCTGGTGGGCATGCGCATGCCGCCGAACTACGGCCGCGAATACACGCAAGGATTCGAAGGCAACTACACCGCGCTCGCCAAGCAGTACGCCGTACCGCTCGTCCCCTTCTTGCTGGAACCCATCGCCGGCGACCGCGCGAATTTCCAGGACGACAACCTCCACCCGGTGGCGAGCGCACAACCCAAGCTGCGGGACCACGTGTGGAAGACCCTGGGGCCGATGCTGAAGTAGTCCCCCGGGGTGGGTGACTAGTGGCACATTCACTAGATCGAACTGCGCACTAGTCTGCGCTTCAACCTAGTGACCACCGGCCAGCGATGGACACCCCCGACCGTGATGCCCTCGACCAAGCCCTGCGCAAGTTCCAGCGCGAGCTGAGCGCGGGCACCGTTTCGCTCGCCCTGCTGGCCGTGCTCGCCACCGCGCCGGGGCCGATGTACGGCTACCAGATCGCCAAGACCCTCGAACGCAGCGGGGAGGGCGTGCTCAGCGGCAAGCAGAGCGCGTTGTACCCGGTGCTGCGCAATCTCGAGAACGCCGGCTTCCTCGCCAGCCATGTCGAGCCCTCGGTGGCCGGCCCGCCGCGCCGCTATTACGCGATCACGCCCACCGGCCGCACCGCGCTTTCCGAATGGACCGCCGCCTGGCGCGCCACCCGTACTTCCGTCGACTCCGTCCTCGAAGGACTCTTGCCATGAACGCGTTCGACTCCAGCGCACGCCTGCCGCATTCCATCCCCGAATATCTCGAGCAGTTGCGCGAAGCGCTCGCCGGGTCCGACCCCGCGCTGGTGCAGGACGCGCTGTACGACGCCGAGGAATACCTGCGCTCGGAACTCGCCGAAAACCCCGGCATGCCCGAGGCCGACATCATCGCGTCGGTCGCCGGCAGCTACGGTGCGCCGCACGAGGTCGCCGACATCTACCGCGACACCGAAGTGCGCGTGCAGACCGCACTGCGCCAGCCGCGCCCGGCGCCGCGGGAATCGGCGCTCGGCAAGTTCTTCGGCGTGGCCGCCGATCCGCGCACCTACGGCGCGTTGTTCTATTCGGTCCTCGCGCTGGCGACCGGCATCTTCTACTTCACGTGGGTCGTCGTCGGGCTGTCGCTTTCGGCGGGCCTGTCGATCCTGATCATCGGCATTCCCGTTGCGATCCTGTTCCTCGGCTCGGTGCGCGTGCTCTCGCTGGTCGAAGGCCGCATCGTCGAAACCATGCTCGGCGAACGCATGCCGCGCCGCCCGCTGTATTCGGCGCGCGGGAAGGGCTGGATCGACCGCATCAACGACATGTTCTCCGATCCGCGCACGTGGTCGACACTGCTTTACATGGTCGCGATGCTGCCGCTCGGGATCCTGTACTTCACCCTGATGGTGACCTTGCTGACGGTGGCGGTGTCGCTCGTGCTCGCGCCCCTGGCGTTCGGTTTCGGCGCGTTCGACAACTGGTACATCAACCACCTGGACCTGACTTACACGCTGGGCTGGTGGCAATACCCGATCGTGTTCGTCACCGGCATCGCGCTGCTCTTCGGCACGCTGCACCTGGCGCGCGGCATCGGCAAGATGCACGGCCTGCTCGCCAAGCACCTGCTGGTGAAAAGCGCGCAGTACGCGTGATCGCCGGCTTCAGAAGGGCTTGGCGAGCACCAGGTACACGATGCCGATCAACAGGAACACCGGCACTTCGTTGAACCAGCGCAACGCGGTCGGGGAGGGCAGCGGCTTGCCCTTCGCCACGCCCTTGAGCCAACGCCCCGCCAACGAGTAGTGCAGCAGCATCAGCGCGACGAGGGTGAGTTTCGCGTGCAGCCAGCCGCCGGCCATGTGGAAGTGCAGCCACAAGGTCAGGCCCAGCACGAAGGCCAGGCCGAACATCACGTGCCCGAAGCGGTACAGGCGCCGGCCCATCAACAGCAGGCGCTCGCGCACGGCGGGCGCGTCCCCGGCTTCGGCGATGTTCACCAGGATGCGCGGCAGGTAGAACACGCCGCCCATCCAGGCCATGACGAAAACCAGGTGGGCGGTCTTCGTCACGTTGTACATGAGCAGATCGTGGGTCATGGGCGTTAGCATCGCGGGATGGAAAAGAATTACGACCAAGCATACTTCGATCGCTGGTACCGCCGGGGCGGCATCGGCGATCGGGCCCGTCTCGCACGCAAGGTGGCAATGGCTGTCGCGGCCGCCGAATACCACCTCGAGCGCCCGATCCGCACCGTGCTCGACATCGGCGCGGGCGAAGCCGTCTGGCGCGCACCGTTGCTGAAGCTGCGGCCCGGCCTGCGCTATCTCGCCTTCGATTCGAGCGACTACGCGGTGCGTCGCTACGGCCGCAGCCGCAACCTGCACATGGCGCGCTTCGGCGACTTCGAACACCTGCGGCCCTGCGCGCCGGCCGACTTGCTGGTCTGCAGCGACGTGCTGCACTACCTGCCCACGCGCGAACTCGATCGCGGCCTGCAAGGCCTGGCGGACCTGTGCGGCGGCGTCGCGTTCCTGGAAACCTTCGCGCGCGAAGACCACGCGGTGGGCGACGAGCACGACTTCCAGGATCGGCCGGCGTCGTTCTACCGCAAACGCTTCGACGCGCTGGGTTTCGCCCAGGTGGGGTCGCACCTGTGGTTGTCGCCGTCGCTCAAAGAACGCGCGACGGCGCTGGAGATCGGCTAGCGCCGGCGCTTATCGCGCAGGCTTGAAGTCCGCCGGCTTCGGCAGTTCCACCGGGACGCCATCGGCATTGCAGGTGTTCGCCGCGCACAGGCGTTCGCGCAATGCGGGCGTGGCCTGCACGAGGAAGTGGAACAACACGTTTTCCTCGACGCTGCCGCGCACTGCGTCGGCGCCCGGGCCTTTCGCCCACACGCCGACATCGTCGCCGCCGTGCGTTTCCGCGCCGAGCGGCACCAGCGCCTGCTGCAGGTAATCGACCGCTTCGGTGTCGACATCGTCCAGGTCCGGCCGCGGCGCACCGGCTTTCGGCGCGCCCGGGCCATTGGCGTAGCCCAGCGTCGTGTAGGGCTGGCCGAGTTTGTCGACGGCGTATTCGCTGCCCGCCGAATCCTCGCCGCTGATGCCGCGGACCTTGTCGAGGATCGGATTGCCGCGCTTGGGGTAACCCGCGAAATATAGCGTGTGCGCGTGGTCGGCCGTGACCAGGATCAGCGTGTCGTCGTCGCTGGTGTTTTCGTCGGCGGCGCGCACGGCGTCGGAGAACGCGATGGTTTCTTCGAGCGCGCGGCGCGCGTTGCCGTCGTGGTGCGCGTGGTCGATGCGCCCGCCTTCGACGAGCAGCACGTAGCCCTTCGCATTGTGTTGCAGGTGCGCGATCGCCGCGCGCGTCATGTCCGCGAGCGTCGGCTCCGGCCCGCCGACCTTGCGATCGGCCGTGTACGCCAGATGCTGCGGCGCGAACAAGCCGAGCACGCGCGGTGCATCGCCGGCTTGCGCCAATTGCGTCGAATCCACGACATAGGTGCCGTCGGGATACTTCGCCTTCCATTCGTCGACCAGGTTGCGGCCGTCCTTGCGCATGCCTTTCAGCGCGGGATCGAGCGCATCGGGCAGCGTGTTCGGCGTGAACTTCGCGCGGCCGCCGGCGAGTGCGATGTCGATACCGTCGCCGAAATCGAAGTCGACGAATTGCGCGGCGAGGTCGCGACACCCCGCGGCCGCCTTCGCCGCCGGAAGATAGCTGTCGTCTTCCCAATTGCGATCGGGCCCGTGTGCGAAGACCGAGGCCGGCGTGGCGTGCGTGAGCCGCGTGGTCGTGACCACGCCGGTCGACAGCCCCGCCGACTCACCCAGTTCGACGATGCTCAACAGCGTGTTGTCCTTCACCGCGGCGCAATCGCCGCGTGCGTTGCCCGGCCCGATGCCGATGACGCCCAGGCGCGTCTTCACGCCGGTGGCGATGGCCGTCATCGTGCCGGCCGAATCGGGCGTCTGGTAGTCGGTGTTGTAAGTGCGGCTGAGCGCGGTGTTCGGGAATTCCTCGAACGACAGCAGCGTTTCCTCACCGGGGTTGCCCGCGCGCTGGCCCGCCAGGATGCGGGCGGCGGCCACCGTCGGCAGGCTCATGCCGTCGCCGAGGAAAATGATCACGTTGCGCGCATGGCCCCGCATCGCACCGTTGCCGGCCGCGCGCGCGGCGCCGGCGCGATACCACCAGGCGGCCGTTTCGCCGTCGGGATGGCGGACCTGCGGGACGTCGATGGCGTGCGGCACGGCCACGGCCGGTGGCGTGCCGGGCGTGCTGGCGCAGGCGGTGAGGAGCGCGGCGAGGGCGAGGGGCGATAGGCGCATGGGGCGAGCGGCGATGAGGGAAGGCGATGATACGGAACGCCGGTGTTCCGCCCATGCTCTCGCGACCGGGACGGCCGCTCGGCTATGGTCGGCGTTCGACTTTTTCGTGGATGGTGCAATGGCACTGGTTGCAGGCTGGTTGCGGATTCCCTTCTGGCAGCGCGTGCTCGCCGGCTTCGTGCTCGGCGCGCTCGCCGGTTGGCTGCTGGGGCCCGCGGCCGAGCGGTGGTTCCAACCGCTGGGCGATATCTACGTCAACCTGATCAAGATGATCGCGATCCCGCTGGTGTTGTTCGCGGTGATCAACGCGGTCGGCGCATTGCACGGGCAGAAGTCGATCGCCGCGCTCGCGGGGCGCACCTTCGCGTGGTTCGCGATCACCGCCGTGCTCGCGGTGGCCGTGGGCCTGGCGGTGGGCTGGATCGTGCAGCCGGGCGTCGGCGTCGGCGCACTGGCGATCGCATCGGATTACACGCCGAAAGACGTGCCCGGCCCGCTCGACGTGTTGCTCAACATCGTGCCGCAGAATCCCTTCCGCGCATTGTCGGCCACCGCCGCGGGCAAGACGGCCGACGGCACCAGCGTCATCGTGCCGAGCAATTCCACGATCCTGCAGGTGATCTTCTTCGCGGGCCTGATCGGCTTCGCGTTCGTGAAGCTCGGCGAGAAGGCGACGAACCTGCGCCTGCTCGCGCGCGAAGCGAACGACACGATGATCCAGGTCACGCGCTTCGTGCTGGAGTTCACGCCGCTGGGCACCTTCGGCCTGATCGCGGGCCTGGTCGGCGCCTACGGTTTCGAGAAGCTGCTGCCGCTGGGGAATTTCGTCATCGCGCTGTTCATCGCGTGCATCGTGCAGATCGTGGTCGTCTACGGCGCCCTGCTGCTCCTGCACGGGCTCAACCCGCTGAAGTTCTTCCGCGGCGCGGCGCCCGCGATGCAGGTGGGCTTCATCGCTTCCAGCAGTTTCGCGGCGATGCCCGTTTCACTGCGCGCGGTCGAACACAACCACGGCGTCGACAAGGATTACGCGGCCTTCGCCGTGCCGCTCGGCGCAAGCATCAAGATGGACGGCTGCGGCGCGATCTATCCGGCGCTGGCGGCGGTGTTCATCGCGCAGTATTCGGGCATCGAGTTGCACGCGGGCACGTACGTGACGATCGCGCTGGCGTCGGTGCTCGGCAGCTTCGGCACGGCGGGCGTGCCCGGAACGGCCGTGATCATGGCGACGGTGGTGTTGAGCGCCGCGGGCTTGCCGCTGGAGGCGATCGGCTATCTGTACGCGATCGACCGGGTGCTGGACATGATGCGCACGATGACCAACGTCACCGGCCAGATGTTGGTGCCGGTGTTGGTGGCGAAGGAAACGGGCTTGCTCGACCGCACGGTGTACGAGGCGGCGTCGAGCAATGTCGGGGTGGAGCATGCGGTTCGGGAGCCGACATGAGTGACATCGTTCTCGTCGAGCGGTTTCCTGATGTCGACGATTACCTGCGCGTGCGCGCGGCGGCGGGGATGCATGCGAAGTCGCGCGATGCGGCGGAGCGTGCGTTGCCGAATACGTTGTACGGGGTGCGGTTGGAGCGCGACGGCGAAGTCGTCGGGATGGGGCGGGTGATCGGGGACAACGGGTGTTTCTTCACCGTGGTGGATATCGCGATCGTTCCGGAGTTGCAGGGGCAAGGGTTGGGGCGGCGGGTGATGGCTGCGCTCGATGCCTGGTTGTTGGGGAATGTGCCGCCGTCGGCTTATGTCACTTTGGTGGCCGATGGGGATGCCAAGTATCTCTATGCGAAGTTCGGGTTCGTTGAAAGCGCGCCTGTTGCGGTGAACATGGAGTATGTGATGGAGGCTGGGGGGCTTAAGAGCTACCGGCATCTGGGGTTGTAGGGAACGCCCGCTTCAGGATCATTGGCGCGCCGCCCGAACGTGTGAAGTTCCAAATTTTTTTGGGAAAAAAATTTGAAACTCCCCACGCTGGGGCATCACCATCAGGGTCGCTTCGATCAGGGCGCTTTCGCTCGAGCGTTAATTCTTGAGTGCGAAGCAAGCTTCGCACTAGCCGATCATTGAGAGCGAAGCGAAGCGCGGCCCTTCGCTTTTTGACGAAAACGATCGGCTCCCTGCAAAGCTTGCTTTGCAGCCCCCAGTGACGGCTCGGGCGAAAACCCCTTGATCGAAGCGACCCGCAAGGTCATGCCGCAGCGTGGAGAGTTTCAAATTTTTTTCCCAAAAAAATTTGGAACTCTCCACGTTCCCGGCGGCGCGCCAATCGGTTCCAGGCGCGCTCTACCACGAATCCTCAGCGAGTCGCAGAACGCTGCTTCGCAACCTCGGCATCGAACTTAGCCTCAGCCCCATCCGCATACTCGACACAAGACATGGGCGAGGGATGCGGATGCGCGGCATCCGCCGGCGCCCACCCGCTCGCATCCGCATGCGGCGTCAACAAGACATCGCACGGCAACCCACGCACGACATCGAACGTGTGCTTGTACGTCTCCACGATCCGCGGAAACCGCGCATTCCCGATCAACTTGTAACCAGGCGCACTGAGACTGTCGACGTACGCGATCCGCAGCGGCTTGCCGTCCTTCGTGTCCGTCCACGTCCAACTCGTGCTGCCCGGCGTGTGCCCCGGCGTAAAATGCCCGGTGAGGCGCATGGCGCCCAACTCGACGACTTCCTCGTCCTGCAGATAACGATCGACCTGCGCAGGCGGGAAGGTGATGCCGTCGCCGAAATGGATGTCGTCGGTGCCGCCCCTGGCGAGCATCGCCGCGGATTCGGCGTTGGCGACGACGCGCGCGCCGGTCGCGCGCCGCAGCGCGGCCACCGGGCCGGCGTGGTCGGCGTGCGCGTGCGAGACCAGCAGCCAGCGCAACTGATTCGGTGCGACGCCGACCTTGCGCATGTTGGCGAGCAACATCTCGGCGGCCTGCGGCATGCCGCCGTCGATCAGCAGCGCGCCCTCGGGCGTCACGACCAGGATCGCGCTGATCGATTCGGTGCCGATGTACCAGGTGTGGTCCGCCAATTGCAGCGGTGCGATCGGCTGTCGCCAGGCATCGGGCACTTCGTACGCGCCCGACTGCGGCAAGGGCTTCTCGCGCGGCGGGGCGTCGGCGGCGAAGGACGACAGCGTCGAAAACGACAGCAGGGCGACGGCGATGCGCGTCGCGCGAAACAGAGTCTGCATGGAGATGGGAATCAGGTGACGGAAACAGCTTGCCGCGGACGCGCGATCCGCGCGCCCAGCAAGGCCATCGGAACGGGCAGGACGATGCCGAGGATCGCCACCCACGTCGGGTGATTCGGCACGATCAGGATCATCCCGATCACGCCGAGCAGGACGAAGAGCGCGACGACGACCGATGCGGTGCGCGGCCATGCGCGCGAGATCTTCGCGGCGACCCAACCGCCGGCGAATGCGCCGGCGACCCACGCGAGCACGAGCATGGCGAGCGCTGCGAACGGCGCGGCCGCAAGGATCGCGGCGAGATTGGCTGTCTGTGTCGGATCCAAGCCCTTCGGCGGGGGATACAGCAGATGGCTGCCGTATTCGACGCCCGCGATGACGATGTACATCACCACCAGGCCGGCGAGCACGCCGAGCACGCATTGCACGATCGCCTTGCCCATTCCTCGTCACTCCGCACGCAGTGGCATCAGCATGCACGTGCGCCCGCGCGGCCTGCAAGACGTCCTTCGCACGGAGCGGCGTAGACTCGCCGTCGCCTCCGTCATCGGATCCCCGCACCATGGCCGGACACCAACGCACCCTCAACCTGCGCTTCCTCGCCGAACCCTCCGACGTCAACTACGGCGGCAAGGTGCACGGCGGTGTGGTGATGAAGTGGATCGACCAGGCCGGCTATGCCGCCGCGGTCGGGTGGGCCGGGAAGTACTGCGTGACCGTCGCGGTCGGTGGCATCCGCTTCGTCGCGCCGGTGCGGATCGGCGACCTGGTGACGGTGTCGGCGACGCTCGCGCGCACGGGCACCAGTTCGATGCAGTTCGCCGTCGACGTGCGCGCCCGCGACCCCATGGGCGGGGAAGGGCGCCTGTGTACCCATTGCATCATCGTGTTCGTGGCGCTCGATGGCGTCGAAGGCAAGCCGGTGCCCGTGCCGCCGTGGGTGCCGGCCACCGACGAGGACCGCGCGATGGCCGAGGAAGCCGACCGGATGATGCAGGCCGTGCGCGACCCGGCGGCGCCCCCCTGAAATGCAGAAGGCCGCCTTCCGGCGGCCTTCGATGCGGGTTGCGCGATGCGATCACATCGCGACGCGGCGGCCCTGCAGGTAACGACCCGACCAGTAGCTCGAGGCCAGGCTGTCCACGCGCACGTCCTTGCCGCGGCTCGGCGCGTGCAGGAAGCGGCCTTCGCCGACGTAGATGCCGACGTGGGTCACGCGGCCGCGCAGGCCGAAGAACACCAGGTCGCCCGGCGCCAGCGACGAACGATCGACCGCTTCGCCCGTGGTGGCCATCTGGCGCGAGACGCGCGGCAGTTCCATGCCCAGCACGCTGCGATAGACGTAGCCGACCAGGCCGCTGCAATCGAAACCGTCGGTGGACTCGCCGCCCCAGCGATAGGGCGTGCCGAGCAGCGACATCGCCTTGCTGAGGACGCCGGAGATGCGTTCGGTCAGCTTGGGTTTCTGCTGCTGGTCGAGGACGGCGTTGGGATCCAGTTCGGCCAAGTCGCCGAAGATCGGGCGCACCTTGAGGGGCGCGGCCATCTTGATCGGGGTATCGAGCTGCACGGCCGATTGCGTGCCGGCCGCCACGACATTGGCGTCCTGGGCGAAAGCATTGGTGGCGGCGACGCAAAGCGCGGCGGCACACAGGAAACGGAGCGCGCCCGCGCGGATGCGCAGGGCGGTGGTGGCGGTTTGGCCAGTTGTCGCGTTGGTCGTCACGAAGCCATCACTGAATCGAAGTCCGGGCGACCTTACCGGCTGACGACCGGGTGAAGGTTCAAAAATCGTTAGCGCGGCGTGAACCCATGCAAGATTCGTGACCGGTCTTCGTATTCATCCACGTGCCACGGCCGCTTGATTTTCTGAATGCGCCCTAGCGCAGGACCCGGCGGGCACCGGCGTAATGCTGGGCCCAGTAAGGGCCGTCGAGGTGGTCCAGGCGGACCGTGCCACCGGTACTCGGGGCGTGGACGAAGCGCCCTTCGCCGACATAAATGCCCACGTGCGTCACCGTGCTGCCGCTGGAAAAGAACACCAGGTCGGCCGCGGCCAGGCGATCGACGTCGACCTTGGGCCCGCCCGATGCGGCCAGATCCCGCGAGGTCCGCGGCAACTGCACCGCCGCCATGTCGTGGAAGACGTAATTGACCAGGCCGCTGCAATCGAAGCCGCCTTCGGGGGTGTTGCCGCCCCAGCGATACGGCGTGCCGACCAGGCCGATGGCGCGCATCAACACGGCGTTGGCGCGGGCCGGATCGGCCGGTTCGATGACCGGCCAGCTGCGCGGCATCGCGACGCGCGCGCTCGGCGCGGGCGCGCGCACCGCCGGCCCGCCGCCGCACGACGCGAGCAGCACCGTCGCCAACAAAAGAAGGAGTGGGCGGACCCGCGCTGGCGCGGGTGCCGGGATGCCCGGATAATGCGCGACCCCGCGGGCCGTGCTGCGTTCGGCGTTCATTCGCCGGCGAGTTTGGCCGCTTTCACGCGGCGCTAGCAAGCGCCCCCATCGTGCCTGCGCATCGCCAGGCCACCGGAACCCCGATGAAGATCGAAAAAGACCGCGTCGTCCGCTTCCATTACACCGTCAACGAGCGCACCGCCCACGAAGCGGGCGAAACGCCGATCGAGTCCTCGGCCGACCGCGACCCGCTCGCGATCCTGATCGGCCACGGCAACATCATCCCGGGCCTGGAGAAGGCGATGGAAGGGCACGAGGCCGGCGACAAGTTCGGCGTGGACGTGGCCGCGGCCGATGCCTACGGCGAGATCAAGGAAGGCCTGAGCCAGCGCGTGCCGAAGAAGCACTTCGGCAACCAGCGCCTGGCCCCGGGCATGCAGGTGGTGCTCAACACCAACTTCGGCCCGCGCGCGGTGACGATCCAGAAGGTCGGCATGAGCGTGGTCGACGTCGACCTCAACCACCCGATGGCCGGCAAGGACCTGCACTTCGACGTGGAGATCGTCGACGTGCGCGAAGCCAGCGCCGAAGAGCTGGAGCACGGCCACGTGCACGGCGATGGCGGCCACCATCATTAAAACGGCTCGGGCCTGTCGTCCCACTGACTTCCGGCCCTGACCGGCGGGCCCTCCGCGTGGCGTAATCGCGCCACCCGGAGGGCACCATGACCGAAACACGCTTCACGCCGATCGGCACGAACGACCGCATCACGACGCTCGACGTCATCCGCGGCGTCGCGCTGTTCGGCATCCTCCTGATGAACGTCGAGTTCTTCAACCGGCCCATCAGCCAGCTCGACATCGGCCTGCCGGGCGGAATCACCGGCATCGATTTCTGGGCCGGGTGGTTCGTCCACGTGTTCATCCGCAGCAAGTTCTGGACGATGTTCTCGCTGCTGTTCGGCATGGGCTTCGCGGTGATGCTCGGCCGCGCGCAGGCCGCGGGGCGGCCGTTCCTGGCGCCTTACGTGCGCCGCACGCTCGCCCTGGCGCTGTTCGGTTTCCTGCATTGCGTGTTCCTCTGGAACGGCGACATCCTCTTCGATTACGCGATGGCCGCGGCCTTCCTGCTGATCGTCTTCCACGCCAGGCCCAAGGTGTTGCTGTGGGTCGCGGGGATTGCATTCGGTGTCGCGGCGGTGTCGGGCGCCGCGTATTTCCTCGGGCACGAACAAAAGATCTGGGCGCCGTCGCTCGCGTTGGGTGGGCCGGTACTCGTCCTCGGCGTGATCGCCTGCGCGATCGGCAAATGGCCGGCGAACGGGCTGCGCAATGCGGGCTTGGTGTTGTTCCTGCTGCCGTGTGTCGGGTTGTTGATCGGCGGCCTGGCGACGCCGCAGACCACGCAAGCGCAACGCGACCGCGCCGCGTTGGTCGATGCGAAGACACCGGAAGAACGCGCCGAGCTGAAGAAATCGCTCGACGAGCGCGCGAAGGCCTACAAGGAACACGACGACAAGGTCGCGACCGAGCGTCGCCTCAACGCGAGCGGTACGTACGCGGACAACGTCGCGTTCCGCCTGCGCGAATGGCCGCAGGACGCGGTCAGCCACATTCCCTTCTCGCTGACCTTCGTGCTGGGCATGTTCCTGATCGGCGCGTGGTTCATCCGATCGGGCCTGATGACGCAACCGGCCGCGTACCTGGACTTCTACCGGAAGATGGCCTTGTTCGGCATTCCGTTCGGCATCGGCCTGTCGATCGTCGGCGCGGCGATCGCCTCCACGCACGTGCGCGGCATCAACGATGCCTTGTTCACCTTCTCGCAGGGCCTGATGCTCATCGCCTCGCTGCCTGCGTGCCTCGGGTACGTCGCGGCGATCGTGCTGATGTTCCATTCGCCGCGCTTGCGCGGGTTCGTGGCGCCCTTCGCGCAGGCCGGGCGCATGGCGCTTAGCGTTTACATCTCGATGTCCGTGGTCGGCACGCTGTTTTTCTACGGGTATGGCCTGGGCCACTACGGCATGGGCCGCGCGTGGCAGTTGCTCTGGTGCGTGGCGGTGTTCGCGGTGTTGCTCGTGCTGGCGAACCTGTGGCTCAAGCGCTTCCGCTACGGCCCGCTGGAATGGACGTGGCGCGCGATCACCTACCTGCGCGCGCCGTCGATGCGCCAGGAGCGCCTCGCGCCCGCCTGAGGCAAGACGTTCGGCGCGTCGCGTGGCATGCTGTCAGGCCTTGGAAGGCCCGCGGCAAGGGATCACGCGACACGATGCAGGGGACGACTCGGGACGACGACATCCTGGTAGCCGGCGGCGGCGCCGTCGGTCTTGCGTGCGCGATCGCGCTGCTGGACGCGGGCCGCAGTGTCCGCCTGATCGAAGCCACGCACATCGGCGCGGGCGCATCGCATGGCAACTGCGGCACGATCACGCCGAGCCACGCCGGCCCGCTCGCGCAGCCGGGCATGATCCAGACCGCGCTGCGCATGATGTTGCAGCCCGACGCACCGCTGTACATCCGCCCGCGCGTGGATCCGGTGTTGTGGCGTTGGTTGCTGCGCTTCGCCGCGCGCTGCAACGTGCGCGATTTCGAACACAGCGCACGCGCGAAGGGCGCATTGCTCAACGATTCCCGCGTGCGCCTGGGCGAATGGATCCGCGATTTGTCGCTCGAATGCGAATTCGTCGAATCCGGCGAGGATTACGTGTTCCGCGATGCGCACCGCATGGCGCACGACTACGGCGAAGCGCCCTTGCTGCGCGACTTGGGCGTGCAGGTCGACGTGTTCGACGGCCCCGACTACGAAGCACTCGAACCGGCGTTGAAACCCGGCGTCGCCGGCGTGATCCGTTTCGCGGGCGATGCCGCGCTGCGCCCCGATCGTTATGTCGACGAACTCGCGCGCGCCTTCCGCGCCAAGGGCGGCGAGATCGTCGAAGGCTGCGCGTTGCAAACCATCGAACGCGACGGCGATGCCTGGCGCGTGCGCACATCGGCCGGCACCTATCGCGCGCGCGAGATCGTGTGCGCGCTCGGTGCATGGACGCCGCGCCTGGCCGATGCGATCGGCCTGTCCGGCCTGCGCGGCGCGATGCAACCGGGCAAGGGCTATTCGATCACCTACGATCCGCCCGCGCGCGTTCCGAAGCATCCATTGGTCTTGCGCGAACGCCAGGTCTGCGTGACCGCGTGGCCCAGCGGCTACCGCCTCGGCAGCACGATGGAGTTCTCCGGCTTCGACGACACACTCAACGACCGCCGCCTGTCGGCGCTCGAACGCGGCGCCGCCGAATACCTGCACGAACCCGTCGGCCCGGTCGTGCGCGAGCGCTGGTTCGGCTGGCGCCCGATGACCTGCGACGACATCCCGATCATCGGCCCGGTGCCGCGCCGCGACGGCATCTGGCTCGCGACGGGCCACGGCATGATGGGCATCGGCATGAGCACGGGCACCGGGCAACTCATCGCGGACCTGGTCACCGGCCGTGCGCCTGCGATCGATCCGGCGCCGTACGCGCCCTCGCGCTTCGCATAGGCCTAAACTCCGGCGCCATGGACACGATCTTCGCGCTGCATCGCGGCACCGCGCCGCTGTTGGTCAGCCTGCCGCACGATGGCAGCGAAATTCCCCCCGCGCTCGCGCAACGCATGGTCGAACGCGCGCGCATCGCACCCGACACCGATTGGCACGTCGCGCGCCTGTACGAAGTCGCGCACGCACTCGGTGCTTCGATCCTGCGGCCGCGATACTCGCGTTACGTCGTCGACCTCAACCGCCCGCCCGACGACGTGTCCCTGTATCCGGGCCAGAACACGACCGGCCTGTGCCCGGCCGTGCAATTCACCGGCGATCCGGTCTACCTCGAAGGTCAGGCACCCGACGAAAACGAAGTCGCCCAACGCGTCGACACCTATTGGCGCCCGTACCACGAAGCCCTGCAAGGCGAACTGCGCCGCCTGCATGAAACGCACGGCCGCGTTGTGCTGTGGGAAGGCCACACCATCAAAGGCAGCGCCTTGCCGTTCCTGTTCGAAGGACGACTGCCGGACCTCAACCTGGGCACCTCGGGCGGCGCGAGCTGTTCACCGACGCTGCAGGGCAAGCTCGAAGGCGTCCTCGCCGCACAGACCGAATTCGACTGGGTCGCCAACGGACGCTTCAAGGGCGGCTACATCACCCGCCACTACGCCGCGCCCACGCAGGGCATCGACGCCGTGCAACTGGAAATGAGCCAGCGCCTGTACATGGACGAAGACACGTTCGACTACGCGCCGGTGCGCGCGGCGCGCGCGCAGGCCGTGATCCGAAAACTGCTGGAAGCGGCGATCGGATAGCAGCGCGAACGCTCTTCGAGGACGTCACTTCTGACCGACGCCTCGCCACGCGGCGACGCTTCACCTGACCTGAGATGGCGGCCTCTTCGACAACAATCGGGGCAGTGCGAAGCGCGCTTCGCACCGGCAGAACGAATGCTCGAGCGAATCCCCCGATCGAGAGCCAACGCACGAAAGTTGATGCCCCAGCGTTGTGGGTTTCAAATTTTTTTCCCAAAAAAATTTGGAACCCACGACGTTCGGGCGGCGCGTCAATGACGAAGGTCGCGCTCTTGCTGTTCCGAGCAGCCAACAAAAAGGGCGACCCGAAGGCCGCCCTTGTCTTTGTCTCGCGTCCGCAACCGTTACGGCGAAGTAGCGACCTTCGCATTCGGCCCGATGTACTTGTCCAGGAACGTTTCCATGCGGCGATACAGCTCCGCGATATTCTGCGGATTGGAGAAACCGTGGCCCTCGCCGCTCCCCAACATGACCTCCGGCGACTGCCCGATGTCCTTGAGCGCACCCTCCATCACACGGAACTGATTCATGCCGACATTGTCGTCGGACTTGCCGTGCACCAACATCACCGGCACCTTGATCTCCCCCGCGCGCTTGGCCGGCGACTGCGTGGCCAGCGCCGCCATGTCGGTGCCGAGCGAACGCGCATACCAGCGCTCGATCTCCTCCGAATCGGCTTCCTTGCTCTTGCTCAGCAACGGCAAGTCGTACACCCCGACATAACCGATGGCGCACTTGTACATGCCGGGATTGAGGATCGGCTGCATCATCGCCGAGTAACCGCCGAACGAAGCACCGTACATGCAGATGCGGTTGGGATCGGCCAACTTCTGGTCGATCGCGTACTTCACGCCGTCGGTGATGTCGTTCTGGATCATCACGCCCCACTGCTTGAAGGCCTGGTTCGAGAAGCTCGTGCCGCGCCCGCCGGAACCACGGTAGTTCACCTGGAGCACGCCGTAACCACGGCTGGCCAGGAATTGCACGTCGGCGTTCCATTCCCACTCGTCGGCCGGGCCGTACGGGCCGCCATGCGGCATCACCACCAGCGCCTGCGGGCCCGGAGCGGCCCCCACGGGTGCGGTGTAGTAGCCGTAGAGCTTGGCGCCATCGCGCGTGGTGAATTCGATCGGCTTCATCGACGCGACCTGCTTGCCGTCGAACCACGGCATGCGCGAACCGATCTGCACGATCTTGTTGTTGTTCGCACGATCCAGCAGGTAGTAGTTGCCTGGCACGCGATCGCTGAGCGCGGAGAACAACACCTTCTGGTCGTCGCGCGTGAACTGCAGGAAGTGGACCATCTGGCCCTTGAACCTCTGCATCAGGCCGGCGTGCAACTTCGCCCACTCGCTGTTGGGGTCGAAGTACTGCACGGCCGGACCCGGCGCTTCGAACGTCACGCCGAAGGGCACGCCCTTGCGGCCGCCGACCATGATGCCGCCGACATTCACGCCGTCGCGGTTGATGATCTTCGTGCGCGTGCCGGCAGCGAGGTCCACCTTGTACAACGTGGTCGCTTCCTGCGCGTCGGAGATCGCCGCGTAGAACGTGTTGTTGTCTTCGGCGATGTAGCCTTCCTCGATCGAATAGCCGGCGATCGACTTGGGCAGGGGCGTCCACGCCGAGGTGGGCGTCGGGCGGTAGGACATCCGCGGCGTGCCGTCCTTGGCCTCGGAGAAGGCCACGCGGGCGATGCCGTCGTGGTCGTAGACCAGCGAGCTGTCGACGTCGCCGTCCTTGATGCGCTCCACTTCGTGGCGCTCGCCGGTGCGGGTGTCGACCTTGAACACCACCGTGTCGCCGTCTTCGCCGCACTGCGAGGGCCAGCAGTAGAACTTCACCAGCGCCTTGCCCGGTTCCTTGTCGAGCGGGCCGGACATGAACGCCCAGCCCATGTCCTTGTTGCGGCCGGTGCGCGCGCCGTCGTCGGGAATGAAGGCGAACAACGTGCGCTGCTTGTCGCCGGTGATGTTCGTGGACATCAGCTCGCCGAGGTTGCTCTTGAACTGCTGGAGCGGGAAACGCTTGGCGCGCTGCACCGTGATCTGGTCGTCGTCGGTCCAGGTCACGTCCATCACGTGCGAATTCTGGCCGAAGCGCAGGACCTTGACCGTCGAGTTGTCCGACAGCCGCACGACCTGCAGGTTGGTTTCCTTGCCGTCGGCCGAGGGCAGGGCGAAGGCGAGGTATTCGCCGGTTGGCGAGAGCGCGACTTCGTCGATCTCCGGGTACTTGGCGAAATCCTCGACCGAAATCTGTTGGGCCATCGCCGGTGCGGCGACGAGCGCGAGCGCGCCGAACCAGCGCGCGAGTGTGGTGCGTTGCATTGCGACTTCCTGTGCTTGAGCCTCTCCCCGAGGCCTGCGCAGGTTACCGAAGCCCGGCGCCGCAGGCCATGCCGGGCACGTGCGCTTCCGGTAGCGGATCAGACTTCCAGGGTGGCCAGGTCGCCCTTGAGTTCGAGCCAGGTCTTGCGATCGCCCGCACGTTTTTTCGCCAGCAGCATGTCCATGAGCGAGCGCGTCTCCCCGTCGTCGTCGACGGTGAGCTGCACCAGGCGGCGCGTGTCGGGGTGGATCGTGGATTCGCGCAACTGCTGCGGGTTCATTTCGCCCAGGCCCTTGAAGCGGGTGACGTGCACCGCGCCCTTGAGCTTCTCGCGTTCGATGCGCTCCAGCAGCAGGCGCTTTTCCTCTTCGTCCAGCGCGTAGAAGACCTGCTTGCCCACGTCGACGCGGAACAGCGGCGGCATCGCGACGAACACGTGCCCGGCGCCGACCAGCGACGGGAAGTGCTTGAGGAACAGCGCGGTGAGCAGCGTGGCGATGTGCAGGCCGTCGGAGTCGGCGTCGGCCAGGATGATGACCTTGCCGTAGCGCAGGCCGCTGATGTCGTCCTTGCCCGGGTCGCAACCGATGGCCACGGCGAGGTCGTGGACTTCGGTGGAGGCCAGCACGCTGCCGGAGGCCACTTCCCAGGTGTTGAGGATCTTGCCGCGCAGCGGGAGGATCGCCTGGAAGTCCTTGTCGCGGGCCTGGCGCGCGCTGCCGCCGGCCGAATCGCCTTCGACCAGGAACAGTTCGGTGCGCGACAGATCCTGCGAAATGCAGTCGGCGAGCTTGCCGGGCAGGGCGGGGCCCTGCGTGACCTTCTTGCGGACGATCTGCTTTTCGGTCTTCAGGCGCGCACTGGCGCGTTCGATCGCCAGTTGCGCGATGCGCGTGCCCATCTCGGTGTGCTGGTTCAGCCAGAGCGAGAACGCATCGTGCGCGGCGCCTTCGACGAAACCGGCGGCCTGGCGCGAGGACAGGCGTTCCTTGGTCTGCCCGCTGAACTGCGGGTCGGTCATCTTCACCGACAGCACGAAGGCCACGCGGTCCCACACGTCTTCCGGCGCGAGCTTCACGCCGCGCGGCAGCAGGTTGCGGAAATCGCAGAACTCGCGGAGCGCGTCGGTGAAGCCGGTGCGCAGGCCGTTCACGTGCGTGCCGTGCTGCGCGGTGGGAATCAGGTTGACGTAGCTTTCCTGCACGAGCTCGCCTTCGGGCAGCCAGGCCACGGCCCAGTCGACGACCTCGGTGTCTTTCTTCAGCGAGCCGACGAACAGCTCCGGCGGCAGGATCTCGCGCTGGCCTTCGGCATTGAGCTCACCGCGCAGGTAATCGCGCAGCCCATCCTCGTACAGCCACTGCACGCGTTCGCCCGAGGCTTCGTCGAACAGGCTGACGGACAGGCCCGGGCACAACACGGCCTTGGCGCGCAGCAGGTGCTTGAGCGAGCGCAGGTTGAATTTGTTGGTGTCGAAATACTTCGCGTCGGGCCAGAAGCGCAGGCGCGTGCCGGTGTTCTTCTTGCCGACCGAGCCGACGACTTCCAGCTTCGAGGTGCGGTCGCCGTCGGCGAAGGCCATCCGGTACTCGTTGCCGTCGCGCTTGATGAAGACCTCGACCTTCTTCGACAGCGCGTTGACCACGCTCACGCCCACCCCGTGGAGGCCGCCGGAGAAGGTGTAGTTCTTGTTGCTGAACTTGCCGCCCGCGTGGAGGCGCGTGAGGATCAGTTCGACGCCGGGGATCTTCTCCTCGGGGTGGATGTCCACCGGCATGCCGCGGCCGTTGTCGGCCACCTCGGCGCTGCCGTCGGCGTACAGCACGACCTCGATCGCGTCGGCGTGGCCGGCCAGCGCTTCGTCCACGGCGTTGTCGACCACTTCCTGGGCAAGGTGGTTCGGGCGCGCCGTGTCGGTGTACATGCCGGGGCGGCGTTTGACCGGATCGAGCCCGGACAGGACTTCGATGTCGGCGGCGTTGTAGCGGGAATTCATCGCGTGCGGGTCTGCGGGGGACGATCGGCAAGCAGGATAGCGTGAACGGCCCACGCCACGCCGGGGTCGCGGCTGGGGCCCGCTACCGGTAGACTACGGCTTTCCGGAAGCCCCCTTTTCCATGACGCCTCCAGTTTCCAGGACGCCGCTCGTATTCGTTACCGGCGGCGTGGTGTCCTCGCTCGGCAAGGGCATCGCCGCGGCCTCGCTGGCCGCCATCCTCGAAGCGCGCGGTCTGCGCGTGACGATGATGAAGCTCGACCCCTACATCAACGTCGATCCGGGCACGATGAGCCCGTTCCAGCACGGCGAGGTGTACGTCACCGACGACGGCGCCGAAACCGACCTGGACCTCGGCCACTACGAGCGCTTCATCCGCGTGCGCCTGTCGCGCCGCCACTCGGTGACCACCGGCCGCATCTACGAGAACGTGATCCGCAAGGAGCGCCGCGGCGACTACCTGGGCGGCACCGTGCAGGTCATCCCGCACATCACCGACGAGATCAAGCGGTGCATCGACGAGGCCACCGCCGGCTTCGACGTGGGCCTGGTGGAGATCGGCGGCACGGTGGGCGACATCGAGTCGCTGCCCTTCCTCGAAGCCATCCGCCAGATCCGCACCGAACGCGGGCCCGAAGCGGCGCAGTTCATGCACCTCACCCTGGTGCCCTACATCGCCGCGGCCGGTGAGCTGAAGACCAAGCCGACGCAGCACTCGGTGAAGGAATTGCGCTCGATCGGCATCCAGCCCGACATCCTGCTGTGCCGCAGCGAGCAGCCGCTGCCCGACGGCGAGCGCCGCAAGATCGCGCTGTTCACCAACGTGCCGGAGAAAGCGGTCATCTCCGCCGTCGACCTGGACAACATCTACAAGATCCCGATGTGGCTGCATTCCCAGGGCCTGGACCGGATCGTGGTCGAACGCCTGGGCCTGTCGGCCAAGGCGAAGGCCGAAGCCGACCTCTCCGAATGGGAAGCCGTCGTCGATGCCGCCGAGCATCCGGTCGATGACGTCACCATCGCCGTGGTAGGCAAGTACGTCGACCACCAGGACGCGTACAAGTCGCTCGCCGAGGCGCTCAAGCACGGCGGCCTGCGCCAGCGCACGCGCGTGCGCCTGAAGTGGATGGAATCCTCCGAGATCGAGAAGGACGGCGCCAAGGCGCTGGAAGGCGTCGACGGCATCCTCGTGCCCGGCGGTTTCGGCGATCGCGGTTTCGAAGGCAAGGTGATGACCGCGCGTTACGCGCGCGAACACCAGGTCCCGTATTTCGGCATCTGCTACGGCATGCAGGCGGCGGTGGTCGATTACGCGCGCCACGTGCTCAACCTGGCCGACGCCAATTCCACCGAGAACGACAAGCGCAGCGAACATCCGGTGATCGGCCTGATCACCGAATGGCGCACGGCGACGGGCGATGTCGAACGCCGCAGCGAAGAAAGCGACCTGGGCGGCACGATGCGCCTTGGCCTGCAGGACCAGCGCGTCAAACCCGGCACGCTCGCGCACAAGCTCTACGGCAAGGACGTCGTCGGCGAACGCCATCGCCATCGCTACGAGTTCAACAACCGCTATCGCACGCAGTTGGAAGACGCCGGCCTGGTCATCAGCGCGAAGTCGATGGACGACCTGCTCGTGGAGATGGTCGAACTCCCGCAGGCCACGCATCCGTGGTTCCTGGCGTGCCAGGCGCACCCGGAATTCCTGTCCACGCCGCGCGATGGCCATCCGCTGTTCGTCGGTTTCGTGCGCGCCGCGCGCGAGCACAAGGCCGGCGGCCGCCTGCTGAAGGAGGCGAGCGCATGAAGCTCGCGCATTTCGAGGTCGGCATCGACAAACCGTTCTTCCTCATCGCCGGTCCCTGCGTCATCGAATCGATGCAGTTGCAGCTCGACACCGCGGGCACGCTGAAGGAAATCACCAGCGAACTCGGCATTCCCTTCATCTTCAAGTCCAGCTTCGACAAGGCCAATCGCACCTCGGGCACGAGTTTCCGTGGCCCCGGCCTGGAAGAAGGCCTGAAGGTGCTGGCCGAAGTGAAGCGCCAGCTCGGCCTGCCGGTGCTCACCGACGTGCACGAATACACGCCGATGAACGAGGTGGCGAGCGTGGTCGACGTGCTGCAGACGCCGGCCTTCCTGTGCCGCCAGACCGATTTCATCCGCAACGTCGCCAGCGCCGGCAAGCCGGTGAACATCAAGAAGGGCCAGTTCCTCTCGCCGTGGGAAATGAAGCACGTGGCGAACAAGGCGAAGGAAACCGGCAACGAGCAGATCATGGTCTGCGAGCGCGGCGCCAGCTTCGGCTACAACAACCTGGTCAGCGACATGCGTTCGCTGTCGGTGATGCGCGATACCAATTGCCCGGTGGTGTTCGACGCCACCCATTCGGTGCAGCTGCCCGGCGGCGCGGACGGCAAGAGCGGCGGCCAGCGCGAATTCGTGCCGGTGCTCGCGCGCGCGGCGATGGCCGTGGGCATCGCCGGCATCTTCATGGAAACGCACCCCGATCCGGACAAGGCGCTCAGCGACGGCCCCAACGCGTGGCCGCTGCCGAAGATGCGCGCGCTGCTCGAGACGCTGATGGAGCTCGACCGGATCACGAAGAAAAACGGATTCCTGGAAAACCAACTGACCTGATGCCTACCATCTCGAAGATCCACGCGCGCGAAATCCTCGACAGCCGCGGCAATCCCACCCTCGAAGCGGAAGTCACGCTGGCCGACGGCAGTTTCGGCCGCGCGATGGTGCCTTCGGGCGCCTCGACCGGCACCAAGGAAGCGGTAGAGCTGCGCGACGGCGACAAGACGCGCTACCTCGGCAAGGGCGTGAAGACCGCCGTCGCCAATGTCAACACGGCGATCGCCAACGCGCTGCACGGCTTCGACGGCGACCAGGCCGCGCTCGACCACCGCCTGATCGACCTGGACGGCACCGAGAACAAGGGCCGCCTGGGCGCCAATGCGCTGCTCGGCGTGTCGATGGCGAACGCGCACGCAGTTGCCGCCTCGCGCAAGATGCCCTTGTGGCAGTCGCTTTCCAACGGCGCGGCCGTCGAACTCCCCGTGCCGATGATGAACATCGTCAACGGTGGCGCGCATGCCGACAACAACGTCGACCTGCAGGAATTCATGGTGCTGCCCGTCGGCTTCGATTCCTTCGCCGAATCGCTGCGCGCCGGCACCGAGATCTTCCACGCGCTCAAGTCGGTGCTGAAGGGCCGCGGCCTGAGCACGGCCGTCGGCGATGAAGGTGGCTTCGCGCCGGACCTGCGTTCGAATGAGGAAGCACTGGAAACCATCCTCGAAGCGATCGGCAAGGCCGGTTATCGCGCGGGAGAAGACGTGCTGCTCGGCCTGGACGTGGCCTCCAGCGAATTCTTCGAGAACGGCAAGTACAACCTCACCGGCGAAGGCAAGCGCCTGACCTCCGAGCAGTTCGTCGATTTCCTCGCCGGCTGGTGCGCGCAGTACCCGATCATCACGATCGAAGACGGCATGGGCGAACACGACTGGGCCGGCTGGAAGCAGCTCACCCAGCGCCTGGGCGAAAAGGTGCAGCTGGTCGGCGACGATCTGTTCGTCACCAATCCGCGCATCTTCAAGGACGGCATCGAACAGGGCGTGGCCAACGCGATCCTGATCAAGGTCAACCAGATCGGCACGCTGACCGAAACCCTGGAAGCCATCGCGATGGCCGACAAGGCGCGTTATGCGGCCATCGTTTCGCACCGTTCGGGCGAAACCGAGGACACGACGATCGCCGACATCGCGGTGGCCACCACCGCGACGCAGATCAAGACCGGCTCGCTGTGCCGCTCCGATCGCGTGGCCAAGTACAACCAGTTGCTGCGCATCGAAGAGCAGCTCGGCAATGCGGCGCGCTACGCGGGCCGCAACGCCTTCGTGTCGCTGAGGCGCTGAGGCCGCGATGCGCGTCGGCGGCACCTCGCGTGTGATCCTGGCGCTCATCGTGCTGCTGTCGGTGTTGCTTGCGTGGCTGCAGTACAAGCTGTGGTTCGGGCAGGGCGGCGCCGGCCAGGTGCAGGCGCTGTCGGCGCAGGTCGAACACCAGGCGCGCGACAACACGGGGCTTCGCCAGCGCAACGGCGAGGTCGCGGCGGAAGTCGAGGATCTGAAATCGGGCGAGGCCGCGGTGGAAGAGCGCGCGCGCAGCGAGCTGGGCATGATCAAGCCGGGCGAAACCTTCTATCGCGTGGTGGAACCGACCGCGGCGACGAGCGCACCCGCTGCGCCGGCGGTCGGCGATCCGCCCGAGCAAGACGAGGGCGGGCAATGATCTGGGCCATCGTGCCCGCCGCCGGGCGCGGCTCGCGTTACGGTGGCGCAGTTCCCAAGCAATACCTCGACATCGCGGGCGTACCGCTGATCGCCTATTCGATCAGCGCGGTGCTCTCGCATCCGTCGGTCGGCGGCGCGATGGTGGTGTTGTCCGAAGACGATGCGTCGTGGCCGGGCTGGACGGAAATCGACGGCAAGCCGGTGCGCACCTGCATCGGTGGCGCGGAGCGTTGTGATTCGGTCCTCGCGGGCCTTGCGGCATTGCCCGACGACGTGCGTCCCGATGATTTCGTGCTCGTGCACGATGCCGCGCGCCCACACCTGCGTGCGTCGGACCTCGAACGCCTGCTCGATCTCGGCCGCGGCGACCCGGTCGGCGCGATCCTCGCCGCGCCCGTGCGCGACACGCTCAAGCGCGCGGGCAACGACGGCGGCATCGATTCGACACAATCGCGCGACCATCTGTGGCGTGCATTGACGCCGCAGTTGTTCCGCCGCCTGCAACTCACGCGCGCGCTCGAAGCGGCGCGCAACGCAGGCGTGGTGGTCACCGACGAATCGATGGCGATGGAACGCCAGGGCCATCGGCCGTTGCTGGTCGAAGGCAGCGACGACAATTTGAAAGTCACCACGCCGGCGGATTTGCCGCTCGCCGAATTCCTCCTGCGCCTGGCGCGCGAACGTCGCATCCCCGGGGCCACACCATGAACGTCCGCATCGGCAGCGGGTTCGACGTCCACGCATTCGGCCCGGGCGATCATTTGACGCTCGGCGGCGTGCGTGTACCGCACGATCGCGGCGTGATCGCGCATTCCGACGGCGACGTCGTGCTGCACGCGCTGTGCGACGCGATGCTCGGCGCGATGGCGCTGGGCGACATCGGCAAGCACTTCCCGCCGAGCGACGCGCGCTGGAAGGACGCCGACAGCCGTCTGTTCATTCGCCATTGCCGCGCGTTGCTGGCCGAGCATCGTTGGTCGCTCGGCAACGCCGATATCACCGTGATCTGCGAGCGCCCGCGCATCGGCCCGCATGCCGGCGCGATGCGCGGCCTGATCGCCGCCGACCTCGGCGTGGCGGTCGATGCGATTTCGATCAAGGCCACGACCACCGAGACGCTCGGCTTCACCGGCCGCGGGGAAGGCATCGCCGCGCAGGCGGTGTGCCTGCTCGTGCGCGAGTGAGCGTGCATGCTTTCGGCGCGCCCGTGCTGCGGGCGCGGATGCGCGCGACGCCGGAGGATTTCCGCGTCGACGAACTCGATGGCTTCGAAGCGAGCGGTGCGGGCGAACACCTGCTGCTGACGATCCAAAAGCGCGGCATGAACACGGCCTTCGCCGCCAAACGCCTGGCGCAATGGGCCGGCATCGCCGAAATGGGCGTGAGCTACGCCGGCTTGAAGGATCGCCACGCGGTGACCACGCAGCGTTTCAGCGTGCACTTGCCGAAGAAGGTCGCGCCGGACCTGGCCGCGCTCGAATCCGACGACATGCAGGTGCTGCATTCGACCTGGCATTCGCGCAAGTTGCCGCGTGGTGCGCTGGCGGGAAACCGTTTCGTGCTGACGCTGCGCGACGTGCAGGGCGAACACGCCGCGATCGAAGACCGCCTGCGTGCGATCCAGGCACGTGGCGTACCGAATTTCTTCGGCGAACAACGCTTCGGCCGCGAAGGCGACAACGTGGCGCAGGCCTTGCAGATGTTCGAAGGCCGCCGCGTGAAGCGGGAACAACGCACGCTGTTGTTGTCGGCCGCGCGCTCGGCGCTGTTCAATCGCGTGCTGGAGCGGCGCGTGGGCGAGGACACCTGGGATCGCGGGATCGACGGCGATGTCTGGATGCTCGAGGGTTCGCGCAGTGTGTTCGGGCCCGAGCCATTCGACGATGCGCTGTCTGCGCGCTTGGCGAGTTTCGACATCCATCCCACGGGTCCGTTGTGGGGCGAGGGCGACTTGCGCACGACGGGTGCGGCGCGTGCGCTGGAAGAAGCGGCGTTGGATGATGCCGAATCACGCGCCGTGCGTGCCGGGCTCGAAGGGGCGCGTTTGAAACAGGAACGTCGCGCGTTGCGCCTTCGGCCGCAGACGATGGCCTGGGAATGGCCGGCGCACGATGCCCTGCAACTGACCTTCGAATTGCCGCCGGGCAGTTACGCGACGACGGTGTTGGGGCAGGTCGGCGAGATCAGCTAACGCTTCGGCGCCAGCAACACCAGCACCGCGCCGGTGCCGCCCTGGTTCGTCGGTGCCGAGGCGAAGGCCAGCACTTCCGCGCGATGGCGCAGCATCCGGTCGACGAGGTTCTTCAGCGGCGGCGTCTTGCTGTCGCTGTTCAGGCCTTTGCCGTGGATGATCTTCACGCACCCCAGGCCATGTTGCCGCGCATGCACGAGGAACTCGCGCAGCATCGCTTCGGCGTGTCTGGCGTCGGTCCAGTGCAGGTCCAGTTCTTCCTGCGCCGCGTATTCCCCGCGACGCAAGCGCTGCAGGGTGCGCGGCGGGACCGATTCGCGCCGATACGACAGGGCATCGCCCGCTTCGAGCGCATCGGCGGACATCGCGCGGCGGAATTCGCTCAAGGCCTGCGCTTCGTCACGCGCGGCCATGCGCGCGGCCGGGCGCGGGCGCGGCCTGGAGGGCGGGGTGGGTTGCGCGGGCAATTCGCGCACCGGGCCGATTGCGTCGCGGAACAGCGCGGCGTCGTCGACCGGTTCTGGCGGCGGCGGGGGATGCGACTTGCGGACCATGCCGCAAGCCTACTTCAGTCATCGGCTATGATGCGGTGGACGCCGGAAGGACAACTGCTTTGCGCGTATTGGTCAGCAACGACGATGGTGTCGACGCCCCCGGCATCCGGATCCTCGCCCAGGGGCTGCGCGATGCGGGGCATGCCGTCACCGTGGTCGCGCCCGATCGCGACCGCAGCGGCGCCAGCAATTCCCTCACCCTCGACGGCCCCGTGCGCGTGGTCGCGATGGAGGACGGTCGCTTCAAGGTGTACGGCACGCCGACCGACTGCGTGCACGTGGCCATCACCGGCATGCTCGACGAAGAACCCGACCTGGTCGTCTCCGGCATCAACACCTCGGCGAACATGGGCGACGACGTCATCTATTCGGGCACCGTTGCCGCCGCGATGGAAGGCCGCTTCCTCGGCCTGCCGGCGGTCGCGATGTCGCTCGCATCCTCCGACCACGACGGCCGCCATTACGCGACCGCCGCGCGCGCCGCGGTGGAGATCATCGCGCGCCTGAAGGTCGATCCGCTGCCGGCGGACACGATCCTCAACGTGAACGTGCCCGACATCGCGTGGGAAGACGTGCGCGGTTTCGAAGTCACGCGCCTGGGCAACCGCCATCGCGCCGAACCATGCGTGCCGCAAAAGGATCCGCGCGGCCGCACGTGGTGGTGGATCGGCGCGGCCGGCCCCGAACAGGACGCCGGCCCCGGCACCGATTTCCACGCCGTGCGCACCGGGCATATCTCCATCACGCCGATCCACGTCGACCTCACGCGCTACCAGGCGCTCGAACAGGTCGCGAGCTGGGTCGGCGGTTTGGCCGCCGCGTTGCAGGAGGATCGCAAGTGACCGCGCGCATCCGCCTGCAACCCGAAGCGATCGGCATGGGCATGACCTCGCAGCGCGTGCGCGATCGGCTGATCGAACGCCTGCAGGCCACCGGCATTTCCGACGACCGCGTGCTCAACGCGATCCGCGCGGTGCCGCGCCATCTGTTCGTCGATGAAGCACTCGCCACGCGCGCCTACGAAGACACCGCGCTGCCGATCGGCCACGGGCAGACGATTTCGCAGCCGTGGGTGGTCGCGAAGATGACGGAGACGCTGCTCGAAGCGCCGCGCCCCGCCGGTTCGCCGCCGATGCGGGTGCTGGAGATCGGCACCGGTTCGGGCTACCAGGCCGCGATCCTCGCCGCGCTGGGCCTGGAAGTCTTCACCGTCGAACGCATCGGCGAATTGCTGCGCACCGCGCGCAAGCGCTTCCGTTCGCTCGGCTTCAACATCCGCAGCAAGCACGACGACGGCCGCATCGGCTGGCCGGAACTCGCGCCGTTCGACGCGATCATCGTCACCGCTGCCGCGCCTGCGCTGGTCGATGCGCTCACTTCGCAGCTCGCGCCGGGCGGCACGCTCGTGTGCCCCGTCGGCGGCAGCAGCGGTCAAACGCTGATCCGCCTGCGCAAGGATGAAGCCGGCATCGTCGACGAAGCGCAGCTCGCGCCCGTCGTGTTCGTGCCGTTGTTGCCAGGGATGGTGGACTGACGCATGAAGTTGTTCGGACCGCTCTACGAACGCACGATCGCGCTCGCGCGCCACAAGCGCGCGACGACATGGCTGGCCGTGTTGAGTTTCTTCGAAGCGATCATCTTCCCGATCATGCCGGAGGTGATGCTGCTGCCGATGTGCGTGGCGGCGCCGCGGCGCGGGTTCTGGTTCGCGGCCGTGAGCCTGGCCGGTTCGATGGTCGGCGCGGTGATCGGCTATTACCTCGGGCATTACGCGTTCGAAGCGCTCAAGCCCATGTTCGCCGCACTCGGGATGTTGCACGGCATCGAGTCGGGCATCGCCTTGATCCAGGCGAAGATGATCCAGTCGCCTTGGGCGGTGTTCTGGATGCTCGTGCTCGCCGGTTTCTCGCCGATCCCGATGAAGGTGTTCACCTGGTCCTCGGGCGTGGTCGGCGTGCCGATGCTGCCTTACCTTGCGAGCATGTTCGTCGGCCGCGGCAAGCGCGTGTTCCTGTTGGCGCTGCTCATCCGCCTGGGCGGCGAGCGTGCCGAACGCATCCTGCACAAGTACATCGAGCCCATCGGTTGGGTCGCGCTGGTGTTGCTCGCGGCCGTGGTCGGTTTCGTGGTGTGGAAGGCGCGCGGCGGATGAATCCTTCGATCCTTCGAGTCGGCATCGCTGCGGCCTGCGCACTCGCGCTGTCGGCCTGCGGCAGCAGCACCGTGTATCGCACGAAGGCGCCCGCGTCGCCGGCGCCGCGTGTTTCGACGCCCAAGCCGGGCAAGACGGTCGTCGTGAACAAGGGCGACACGATGTACGGCATCGCGTTCCGCAACGGCATCGACGTGCGCGATCTCGCGGCATGGAACGGCATCGGCGCGCCTTACACGATCTATCCGGGGCAGCATCTGCGCCTGTTCCCGAAGGGGTCGACGTCGGTCGCCACGACGACGCCTTCGCGCCCGACGTCGCCGCAAACGACTTCGCCGAAACCCGTCACGCAGCCCGCACCGCGTCCCGTGCCGCCGCCCGCGCCCGTGGCGAGTCCGATCGCGTGGACGTGGCCGGCGAACGGCACGATCCTCAACAGCTATGTCGCAGGCGAACCGACCAAGCAGGGCATCGACATCGCCGGCAACGCCGGCGACCCCGTGCGCGCGGCAGGCGATGGCGTCGTCGTGTATTCGGGCGCAGGGCTGGTCGGTTACGGCGAGCTGATCATCGTCAAGCACAACGACGCGTGGCTCTCGGCCTACGGGCACAACCGCAAGCGCCTGGTCAACGAAGGCCAACTGGTGAAGGCGGGGCAGCAGATCGCGGAAATGGGCCGCACGGGCGCGGCGCGCGAGATGGTGCACTTCGAGATTCGTTACAACGGCAAACCGGTGGATCCGCAGACGTATCTGCCGAAGCGGTAAATCTCAACGCGGGAACATGAACCCCGCGACCACCCGCCGCCCTTCGCCCGCCAACACGCTGTAGGTGCGCGCGACCGCGGCGTTGTCCATCACTTCCAGGCCGATGCCCTGCGACAGGCAGGCGTGCATCACCAGCGCCGGGGGAAACACCTGGCGCGGGCCGGTGCCCAGCAGGATCAATTCGGGTTGCAACGCGAACAGCGGTGCGAGATCGCCCGGTTCCATCGCCTTGGCGTCGGTGACCGGCCAGTCTTCGACCAGCGCCTCGGGGGCGATCACGAAGCTGGCGATGATTTCGCGTTCGTTGACCAGCGCGTGGCGGCCATCGGCGCCGCGCAGGTACCAGGTGTAATCGGGGCGTTCGAGGTTCAGCTGCATGGTGCGCGAACCGGGTGTCAGCCGCGCGGCAGCACGATCTGCCGCTTGTCCTTGCTCGGGCGATACAGGACGGCGGTGTGGCCGATGCGCTGCACCAGTGCCGCGCCGGCGCGCTGCGCCAGGTCCTGGATCATCGCGTCGCGGGCTTCCCGGTCTTCGGCGGCCACCTTCACCTTGATCAGCTCGTGCTGCTCCAGGGCGTTGACGACTTCGGTCACCAGGGCGTCGGTGATGCCCTTGCCCCCGACCTGGAGCATGGCATTGAGCTCGTGCGCCTGGCCACGGAGGAAACGGGTCTGCGCGCTGGTCAACTGAACTGCGGACGGCATTGGACAATCGCGGGGGCTGAACGGGGGAGGGGCAGGGTATCATGGCCACCCAGAGGACCCCCCGCGCATGGCCACCCGCAGCAAGTCCAGCCAGCGCTGGTTGAAGGAACATTTTTCCGACCCCTTCGTGAAGAAGGCCCAGGCCGAGGGCCTGCGCTCGCGCGCGGCCTACAAGCTGGAGGAACTGGTCGAACGCGACCGCCTGCTCAAGCCGGGCATGGTGGTCGTGGACCTCGGCGCGGCGCCCGGCGGCTGGTCGCAATGGGTGCGCGCCGAGCTCGACCGGCTGTCGCACAACGGCACCCAGGACCGCGGCCGCGTGATCGCGCTGGACATTCTGGAGATGCCCGGCCTGGCCGGCGTGGAGTTCCTTCATGGCGATTTCAGGGAGGATGCCGTGTTATCGGCACTGGAGCAGGCCCTGGGCGGGAAGCCCGTCGACCTTGTGCTGAGCGACATGGCCCCCAATAAAAGTGGCGTGGATGCGGTGGACCAACCGCGGGGCATGCATCTGGCCGAGCTGGCGATGGAATTCGCCGACGGCCACCTCAAGCCCGGCGGTACGTTCCTGATCAAGCTGTTCCAGGGCGTGGGGTTCGATGAATACGTGCGGCAGCTGCGGCGGCGTTATGCCAAGGTGGCGATCCGCAAACCGGAGGCTTCGCGCAAGCGGTCGCCGGAGGTTTACGCCCTGGCGCAGGGCAAGCTGGCCGGAACGCCGGCCAACTGAATGATGTGATCGCGACGCCGTCGCGGAGTACAGGATGAACGACTTGGCCAAGAATCTGATGTTGTGGGTGGTCGTCGCCGTCGTGCTGATGGTGGTGTTCCAGAGTTTCAGCCCGAAGATGGGGGGTGGAACCGAGGTCGTCTATTCCCAGTTCCAGGCCGATGTGGTCAACGACAAGATCAAGTCGGTGGACATCGGCGAGGACGAGAAGACGATCGAGTTCGAGCGCAAGGACACCACCAAGGGCAAGACCGTTGCCCCGCGTCGAGACGAACGCCTGGTCGACGACCTGATCAACCACAAGGTCGAGATCAAGCAGGCGCCGCCGTCCAGCGGCTTCTCGCTGCTCGGCATCCTGATCAACATCGGTCCGTTGCTGCTCTTCATCGGCATCTGGATCTACTTCATGCGCCAGATGCAGCAGGGCGGCGGCAAGGGCGCGATGTCCTTCGGCCGTTCGCGCGCCAAGCTGCTCAACGAAGACCAGACCAAGGCCACCTTCGCGGACGTCGCCGGTTGCGACGAGGCGAAGGAAGAAGTCGCCGAGCTCGTCGAGTTCCTGCGCGACCCCGGCAAGTTCCAGAAACTCGGCGGCAAGATCCCGCGCGGCGTGCTGATGGTCGGTCCCCCGGGCACCGGCAAGACGCTGCTCGCCAAGGCGATCGCCGGCGAAGCCAAGGTGCCGTTCTTCTCGATCTCCGGTTCGGATTTCGTCGAAATGTTCGTCGGCGTCGGCGCCAGCCGCGTGCGCGACATGTTCGAGCAGGCCAAGAAGCACGCGCCGTGCATCATCTTCATCGACGAAATCGACGCGGTCGGCCGCCATCGCGGCGCCGGCCTCGGCGGTGGGCACGATGAGCGCGAGCAGACGCTCAACCAGTTGCTGGTCGAGATGGACGGTTTCGAAGGCGGCGAAGGCGTGATCGTCATCGCCGCGACCAACCGCCCCGACGTGCTCGATCCGGCGCTGCTGCGCCCGGGCCGTTTCGACCGCCAGGTCACCGTCGGCCTGCCCGACGTGAAGGGCCGCGAACAGATCCTGCGCGTGCACATGCGCCGCGTGCCGCTGGCCGACGACGTCGAAGCGATGACCATCGCGCGCGGCACGCCGGGCTTCAGCGGTGCAGATCTCGCCAACCTCGTGAACGAAGCGGCGCTGTTCGCCGCGCGCGAGAACGCGAAGGACGTGCGCATGGAGCACTTCGATCGCGCCCGCGACAAGATCCTGATGGGCACCGAGCGCCGTTCGATGGCGATGAGCGAGCAGGAAAAGACGCTCACCGCGTATCACGAAGCAGGCCACGCCATCGTCGGCCGCCTGATGCCCGAGCACGATCCGGTCTACAAGGTCACGATCATTCCGCGCGGCCGCGCGCTGGGCGTGACGATGTACCTGCCCGAAGGCGACAAGTATTCGTACAACCGCACCGCCATCGAATCGATGCTGTGCTCGCTGTACGGCGGCCGCGTCGCCGAAGAGCTGATCTTCGGCAACGACAAGGTCACCACCGGTGCGTCCAACGACATCGAACGCGCGACCAAGATGGCGCGCAACATGGCCACCAAGTGGGGCCTGTCCGACGAGTTGGGCCCGATCGCCTACGGCGAGGAAGAAGACGAGGTGTTCCTGGGCCGCTCGGTCACGCAGCACAAGAACGTCTCGGACGACACCGCGCGCAAGATCGACGAGGTCGTGCACAAGATCCTGGACAAGGCTTACGCCCGCACCAAGCAGCTCCTGACCGAGAACCTCGACAAGCTGCACGTGATGGCCAAGACGCTGCTGGAGTACGAAACCATCGACGTGCCGCAGATCGACGCGATCATGGAAGGCCGCGAACCGCCGCCGCCGATGGGGTGGACGCGCAACAACAAGGGCGAGGCGCGCCCGCTGCCGCCGATCGGCGGTCCGGCGGCGCAGACCTGAACCCGGCGCGGCCGCACCGGTACGGCAAACACGTTGATCGAAAGACAGGGCTCCCACGGGGGCCCTTGTTGTTTCCGCGGAGTTCGCATGCCCGACATCGCCGCCCGCCTGCGCACCACCATTTCGGAATTCCGGCGCCGCCGTGTGTTCCGCGTGGCCGCGGTGTACCTGATCGTCGGCTGGGTCCTGGTGCAGGTCGCCGATGCGACCTTCGAACCGCTGGGTTTCCCGGCGTGGGCCTCGCGCCTGCTGATCGTGCTGCTCGCGCTGGGTTTCGTGCTGGCCTGCGCGCTCGCGTGGATCTACGACATCCAGCCGCACGGCATCGAACGCACGCCCGCCTTGCCCGATGCCAACGCGCTCGAAGGGGAAGTGCCCGCGCGCCGCGCGAGCGACCAGCCCGCGCAAGCGGTCGAGCTTCCGCCGCCGGAGGCGTCCGTCGCGATCCTGCCCTTCTCCGACATGTCCGAGGCGGGCGACCAGGATTATTTCTGCGATGGCCTGGCCGAGGAAATCCTCAACGCGCTGGCGAAAGTGCGCGGCCTGCATGTCGCTTCGCGCACGGCCTCCTTCCGCTTCCGCGACGGCACCGCGACGCCCGCCGACATCGGCCGCGAATTGCACGTCGCGGCCATCATGGAAGGCAGCGTGCGCAAGGCCGGCGACCGCGTGCGCGTCACCGCGCAGTTGGTCAACGCATCGAACGGGTATCACCTGTGGTCGGAGAATTTCGACCGCAACCTCGCCGACATCTTCGCCATCCAGGAAGAGATCGCGCGCAACGTCGTCAACGCCGTGCGGCCCACGCTGCAGGCGCCGGTCGCCTTCGACCTGCAGAAGCGCGCCCCGCGCGACATGCGTGCCTACGAGTTCTACCTGCGCGGCCGGCAGTCCAGCGCGCGCATGACCGACGTCGGAATGAAGCAGGCGCCCTCGATGTTCCGCCGCGCGATCGAGCTCGATCCCGAATACGGGCAGGCCCATGCGGGCCTTTCCGACGCGTTGTGCGAGCTGATGCTCTGGCGCATGGTGAATCCCGACAGCGGTGCGCTCGACGAGGCGCGGCGCGCGGCGCATCGTGCGCTGGAACTGGACCCCGACCTGGCCGAAGCGCACGTCGCCAAGGGTCACTCGCTCATGATCGCCGGCGACCACGATGGCGCGACCGAAGCCTTCGAACATGCGCTCAAGCTCGACCCGGAGCTGTATGTCGCTTACTACTTCTACGCGCGCCATTGCTATACGCAGGGCAACTACGCGCGCGCCGTGGACCTGTTCGTCGCCGCGCACCGCGTGCAACCCGACGAATTCCAGGCCCTCGCGCTCGCCGTCAACGCCGCCGATGCCGCGGGCGACCAGGAGCGCAAGCAGAAACTCGCCATCGAAGGCCTCGCCTGCGCGAGCCACCAGGCGCAGATCGATCCGGAAAACGCGCGCGCCCATTACATGACCGCCGGCCTGATGCAGCACCTGCGCGTGGGCGACAACGGGCACGCGGAGATGGCCTACGCGCTGCGCATCCGCCCGAACGATTTCGACGTCCTCTACAACGGCGCGTGCTTCCACGCGCTCGACGGCGATGCCGACCGTGCGATCGAGTTGCTGGAACGCGCCGTGCAGCATGGCGAAGGCTCGCTGGCGTGGATCGAACACGACTCGGATCTGTGGTCGCTCCGCCCGTATCCGCGGTTCGAGGCGATCGTCGCGCAGTTGCGTGGCGGCGGTTGAGCCTTTAAAACCGTTCCATGTTCGATACCACCCCGCAGCTGGATTGCAACGGACGCATCGTGCGGCTCGACCGCACCCGCGTCATGGGCATCGTCAACGTCACGCCGGATTCGTTTTCGGACGGCGGCGAGCACGCGACCACGCAAGCCGCGATCGCACACGGCGTGCGCCTGGCCGGGGAGGGCGCCGACATCCTCGATGTCGGCGGCGAATCCACGCGGCCGGGCGCCGACGAGGTGCCGCTCGAGGAAGAGCTGCGCCGCGTGATCCCGGTGATCGAAGGCTTGGTGCGCGCGACGTCGGTCCCGATCAGCGTCGATACCTCCAAGCCCGAAGTGATGCGCGCGGCGGTCGCCGCGGGCGCGGGGATGATCAACGATGTGTACGCCTTGCGTCGCGACGGTGCGCTCGATGCGGCTGCATCGCTCGGTGTGCCGGTCGTGTTGATGCACATGCTCGGTGAGCCGCGCTCGATGCAGGAATCGCCGCAGTACGACGACGTCGTGGCCGACGTGCATCGCTTCCTCGCAGAGCGGATCTTCGCGGCGGAGATGGCGGGCATCGCGAAGGCGCGCATCGTGGTCGACCCGGGCTTCGGCTTCGGCAAGAACCGCGACCACAACCTGGCCCTGCTCGCGCGGCTGGAGACGATCGCCGAGCTGGGCGTGCCGGTGCTCGCGGGTCTGTCGCGCAAGAAGACCATCGGCGATCTGACCGGTCGTGCGGATCCGCACGATCGCGTCGCCGGCTCGGTTGCCGCGCACCTGGTGGCCGCGCAGCGGGGTGCGCGCCTGGTGCGCGTGCACGACGTGGCGCCCACGGTGGATGCGTTGAAGGTCTGGGCGGCCGTCCAGGCGCAGCCGGCGGTGCGGGCGCGGGAGGCGAAACCTGCGATTCGCTGGCCCGACGACGATTGATCCGATTCGCGCTGTAACCGCTTCCGACCCTTGCGTGCGCAGGCGTACGCGGCCTAGTCTCGGGCATCACCCGGTGGGGGGTCGCATGTCCATGGTCGAGGGATGACATCCGCGCACGAGCCGACGGCTTCGGTCGACGCCGCGCTGGCGCACGCCTCGCGCCTGCTGTCGACCGATCCTGCACTCGCCGGCCGCCAGGCCGAGGAAATCCTGCGCGTCGTCGATGGCCATCCGGTCGCCTTGCTGCTGCTCGGCGCATCGCACAGCGCCTGCGGCGATGCGCAGGCCGCCACGCGCATCCTCGAACCGCTGGCGCGCGAGCAACCCGCCTCGCCGGCGGTGCAACTCGAATTGGGCATCGCGCTCGGCCGTGGCGGCCGCGGCGACGAAGCGGTCGCGGCCTTGCGTCGTGCGGTCGCGCTGAAACCCGAATTGCCGCGCGCGTGGCTCGCGCTCGGCGACCACCTCTCCGCGGTCGGCGATCTGTCCGGCGCGCAGGCGGCCTACGCCACGCACCTGGTGCATTCGGTGCGCGAACCCAAACTGCTGCAGGCCGCCGCCGATCTGCAGGCCAATCGCATTCCCGAAGCCGAAGCCCGGTTGCGCGAGCACCTGCGCGCCGCGCCCACCGATGCGCCCGCGCTGCGCATGCTCGCCGAGACGCAGGCGCGCATGGGCCGCATCGACGAAGCCGAGTCCCTGCTCGCACGCTGCCTGGAACTGGTCCCGGGCTTCGACGCCGCGCGCCACCACTACGCCATGGTGCTCCATCGCGCCAACAAACCCGTCGAAGCCCTGGCCGAAGTGGATGCACTCCTCGCCAAGGATCCGGCCAACGCCGGCTATCGCAACCTGCGTGCGGTGGTGTTGTGCCGCACGGGCGACTATGAGGCTGCGCTTCCGGTCTACGAAGCGCTCGTGCGCGAATATCCGCACCAGGCGCGTTTGTGGCTCAGTTTCGGCCATGCGTTGAAGACCGCCGGCCATTCGGCGCGTGCGATCGAAGCCTATCGCGAAGCCGCGCGCATCGAACCGCGCTTCGGCGATGCGTGGTGGAGCCTGGCCAACCTCAAGACCTTCCGCTTCACGCCCGAGGATCTTGCGACGATCCGCGCGCAGCTGGCGCGCAGCGAACTCACGCCCGACGATCGCCTGCACCTGGATTTCGCGCTCGGCAAGGCGCTGGAAGACGCGGGCGAATACGCCGCCTCCTTCGAACACTATCGGCGCGGCAACACCCAACGCGTCGCGATGATCCCGTGGGCGGCGCAGGACAACACCGCGCGCGTGCGCAAGGCGATCGCCACGTACACGCCGGCGTTTCTCAGTGAACGCGCCGGCAGCGGCAGCGATGCGCGCGACCCGATCTTCATCGTCGGCATGCCGCGCGCCGGTTCGACGCTGGTCGAACAGATCCTCTCCAGCCATCCCGACGTCGAAGGGACGATGGAGTTGCCCGACCTGCTGTCGATGACCAAGGACTTGCGCCGTCGCGGCGAAGCGATGGGCGCACGGCATTACCACGACGTGCTGCCCACGCTGGACATCGCCGAGTTCCGCGCCATCGGCGAGGAATACCTCGAACGCACGCGCATCCATCGCAGGGCGGGCGCGCCGCTGTTCATCGACAAGATGCCGAACAACTTCCAGCACGTCGGCCTGATCCACCTGGCCTTGCCGAACGCGCGGATCATCGACGCGCGCCGGCATCCGCTGGCGTGCGGGTTCTCGTTGTTCAAGCAGCAATTCGCGCGCGGGCAGGACTTCAGTTTCCGCCTCGAAGACATCGGCCTGTATTACCGCGATTACGTCGCGTTGATGGCCCATTTCGACGCGGTGCTGCCCGGCCGCGTGCATCGCGTGCATTACGAAACCATGGTCGAGGACACCGAGCAGGAAGTGCGTCGCCTGCTCGATTACTGCGGCCTGCCGTTCGACCCCGCGTGCCTGCGCTTCTTCGAAAACGACCGTCCGGTGCGGACGGCGAGTTCGGAGCAGGTGCGCCAACCGATCTATCGCGAAGGCCTGGACCAGTGGCGCCATTACGCGCCGTGGCTGGGCCCGTTGGAAGAAGCCTTGGGGCCGGTGCTCGCGGCGTATCCATCGGTGCCGCCGCACCTGCTCGACTGATTGCGTTCACACCAAAGGGAGGGGAGGGGAAATGGGAATTTCGAACACGCGACGCGCACCCGCGCGCCGGCCGCTCGCGAGGCATGCACTCGCCATGGCGGTGATCATCGGCTGTCAAACAGGCATCGCCTTCGCACAGGATGCGCCGCAAACCGCGCCGGCCGACCAGGCAGCGCAAACTACGACCCCCGCGCCCGGCAAATCGAAAACCGCGACGCTGGAGACGGTGACGGTCACCGCGCAGAAGCGCGCCGAAGACCTGCAGAAGGTGCCGATCAGCATCCAGGCGATCAGCAGCGAGACGCTGGAGCAACACCAGGTCTCCAACTTCCAGGATTACGTGAAGCTGCTGCCCAGCGTCACCTTCGGCACCGCCGGCGGCGGCGTGTTCTCCGGCCCGGGCTTCCTGCAGGTGTACATGCGCGGCGTGGCCAGCGGCGGCGACGGCAACCATTCCGGTTCGCAGCCCAGCGTCGGCGTGTATCTGGACGAGCAGCCGATCACCACGATCACTGGCGCGCTCGACGTCCACATGTACGACATCGCGCGCGTCGAAGCGCTCGCCGGCCCGCAGGGCACGCTGTATGGCGCGAGCTCGCAGTCGGGCACGCTGCGCATCATCACCAACAAGCCCGATCCCTCGGGCTTCGCCGCCAGCACCGCGGCCGAAGTCAACGTGGTGCAGGACGGCGGCCTGGGCCACGTGCTCGAAGGCATGGTCAACGTGCCGATCGCGAAGAACGCCGCGGTGCGCGTGGTGGGCTGGAACCGCCATGACGCCGGTTACGTCGACAATCGCCCCGGCACGCGCGTGTTCCCGACCTCGGGCATCGTGCAGAACAACGACATCCTGGCCGACGACAACTACAACGAAGCCAGCGCCACCGGCGCGCGCGTCGCGTTGAAGTGGGACATCACCGACGATTGGTCGATCACGCCGATGCTCATGGGCCAGCGCCAGACGGCCCGCGGCAGCACCGGCTGGGATCCGAGCGTGGGCAAGCTGCAGGTCAACCACGCCTATCCCGAATCCTCGGAAGACAAGTGGAACCAGGCCTCGCTGACGGTGCAGGGCAAGATCGGCAACTTCGACATCACCTACGCCTTCGGACATCTGAATCGCAACGTCGAATCGGAAGCCGATTACAGCGACTACGGCTTCTGGTACGACACGCTGCGCGGTTACGGGTCGTACTTCTACGACGACGACGGCGCGCTGGTGAATCCTTCGCAGTACATCCAGGCGAAGGATGCGTATCGCATGACCAGCCACGAGCTGCGCATCGCCTCGCCCGGCGAGGATCGCCTGCGCTTCGTCGGCGGCCTGTTCTGGCAGCAGCACAAGCACGACATCGAACAGCGCTACAAGATCGACGGGCTGGCCACCGTGCTGTCGGTCGGCGGCTGGGAAGACACGATCTGGTTGACCGAACAGGATCGCGAAGACCAGGACGAAGCGGTGTTCGGCGAACTCACCTTCGACATCACCAAGGCATTGCACGTCACCGCCGGTGGCCGCTGGTTCCGCGCGCGCAACAGCCTGAAGGGCTATTACGGCTTCGGCATCGGCTACTCCTCGGGCGGCGATCCGCCGTATGGCGAAGGCGCGTGCGTGGCCCAATACGGGGCCGATCGCGCGAACTGGGTGCCGTACGAAGGGGCGCCCTGCCTGGTCAACGATCGCGAAGTGCGCGAGTCCGGTTCGCTCGGCCGCTTCAACGTGACCTGGGACATCAGCGATACCAAGCTGGTGTACGGCACGTATTCGGAAGGCTACCGCCCGGGCGGCATCAACCGCCGCGGTTCGGTGCCGCCGTACGTGTCGGATTACCTGAAGAACTACGAGCTGGGCTGGAAGACGATGTGGCTGGACAAGCGCCTGGCCTGGAACGGCGCGGTGTTCCACCAGAAGTGGGACGACTTCCAGTTCTCCTACCTGGGCGCGAACGGGCTGACGGAAATCCGCAACGCCGGTGCCGCCAAGATCGACGGCCTGGAAATGGAACTGCAGTGGGCCATGACCTACAACTTCATGCTCACCGGCGGCGTGGCGTTCTACGACGCGAAGTTGTCCGAGGACTACTGCGGTTACGGCGATCTTGCGGGCAACCCGATCAGCGCCTGTCCGCCGGGCTCGATCATCCCGTCGACGGGCGATATCAACACCATCGGCCCGCAGGCGGTGAAGGGCGATCGTTTGCCGATCACGCCGCGCTTCAAGGGCAACCTCACGGGCCGTTACACCTGGGACGTGGGGCAGTACGAAGCCTACGCGCAGGGTGCGCTCTTCCACGTGGGCGATCGCACGGTGGACCTGCGCGATCTCGAGCGCGGCGTGCTGGGCAACGATTTCAGCTTCACCCCGTACCAGCACCTGGATGCCTACACCACGCTGGATGTGTCGGCGGGCTTCCAGCGCGGTGCGTGGAAGCTGGACTTCTTCGTCCGCAACGTCACCAACGAGATGGGCGACCTGGCCCACTTCGCCGAGTGCAACATCGCGGTGTGCGGCGCCGAGCCGTACACGGTCAGCACCCCGCCGCGGACGTTCGGCGTGCGCTGGTCGCGCGATTTCTGATTTGAGTTCGAACCCCGCCAGCAAAGCTGGCGGGCTCCCCGGCGCACGTGCTGCCGATAGGGCAGCACGTAAACGCGCCGGCTCGCTCCCTGCAACTGCAGGGGAGGGCCGGGGTGGGGTGCAGTCGTCCCCGCGCGCCCCTACACTCCCCGCACCACAGGGGAGTCCCGCATGACCGCCAGCACGCCGCTCGTCGTCACCTTCGCCATCTACCTGCTCGCGATGGTCACCATCGGCGTGGTTGCGTGGCGCTCGACCAAGAGTTTCGACGACTACATCCTCGGCGGGCGTTCGCTGGGCAGTTACGTCACCGCGTTGTCCGCCGGTGCGTCCGACATGAGCGGTTGGTTGCTCCTCGGCCTGCCCGGTGCGCTGTACCTGGGCGGATTGTCGGAAGGCTGGATCGCCCTGGGCCTGATCCTCGGTGCGTGGGCCAACTGGAAATTCGTCGCCGGGCCGTTGCGCGTGTACACCGAGCGCACCAAGAACGCGCTCACGCTGCCCGATTACTTCACCAACCGGTTCGACGATCGCTCGCGCATCCTGCGCGTGTTGTCGGCGCTGGTGATCCTGGTCTTCTTCGCCGTGTACTGCGCCAGCGGCATCGTGGCCGGCGCGCGCCTGTTCGAAAGCGTGTTCGGCGTGCCCTACGCGCAAGCGCTGTGGTGGGGCGCGGCGGCGACGATCCTCTACACGCTCGTCGGCGGGTTCCTCGCGGTGAGCTGGACCGACACGGTGCAAGCGACGCTGATGATCTTCGCCCTGGTGCTGACGCCGGTGGTGGTCATCATCGGCACCGGTGGATTCGACGAGAGCATGACGCTGATCCGTTCGATCGATCCGGCGAAACTCGATCCGTTCAAGGGCGGCGCGATCGGCTTCGTCGGCATCGTGTCCCTGCTGGCCTGGGGCCTGGGCTATTTCGGGCAGCCGCATATCCTGGCGCGCTTCATGGCGGCCGACGACCTGCGCACGATTCCCAAGGCGCGCCGCATCGGCATGACCTGGATGGTGTTGTGCCTGTTCGGCGCGATGGCGGTGGGTTTCTTCGGCGTGGCGTATTTCGCCGGCCACCCGGGCGTGGAACCGGTGACGGCCAACCCCGAGCGCGTCTTCATCGTGTTGTCGAACCTGTTGTTCAATCCGTGGATCGCCGGCGTGCTGTTGTCGGCGATCCTCGCGGCGATCATGAGCACGCTCTCGTGCCAGTTGCTCGTGTGTTCGAGCGCGCTGACCGAAGACTTCTACAAGGGCTTCCTGCGGCCGAAGGCCACGCAGCGCGAACTGGTGTGGTTCGGCCGCGCGATGGTGCTCGCGGTGGCCTTGCTCGCCATCTGGATCGCGCGCGATCCGGACTCGCGCGTGCTCGGCCTGGTCAGCTATGCGTGGGCGGGCTTCGGCGCGGCGTTCGGGCCGGTCGTGTTGTTCTCGCTGTTCTGGTCGCGCATGACGCGCAACGGCGCGCTCGCGGGCATGATCGTCGGTGCGGTCACGGTCATCGCGTGGAAGCAGATCGCGGTGAATCAGTACGGCAGCGCCTTGTACGAAATGGTGCCGGGCTTCGCCGCGGCGTCGGTCGCCATCGTGCTCGCCAGCCTGCTCGATCGCCTGCCGGTGGAATCGGTGCGCGCCACGCACGCGCAGGTGCACGCCGCGCTGGGCGAGAACGGCTACTGAGCGATGGAAGACCGCCGCCCGCGCGCGCTCGCCATCGCGGGGCCGACGGCATCGGGGAAGACCGCGTTCGCGCTGGAATGCGCGGCGCGGTTCGACGGCGAAATCGTCAGCGTCGATTCGGCGCTGGTCTATCGCGGTCTGGAGATCGGCGCGGCCAAGCCGACGCGCGATGAGCGCGCGCGCGTGCCGCATCACCTGATCGACGTGCGCGATCCGTGGGAAACGTATTCGGCCGCCGATTTCGCACGCGATGCACGCGTGGCGATCGACGACATCCTCGCGCGCGGAAAGACGCCCATCCTCGCCGGCGGCACCGGCCTGTATTTCCATGCGTTGTTGCACGGGCTGGCGCCGATGCCCGAGGCCGATCCGATGTTGCGCGCGGCGATCGCGGACGAGGCCGCGCGCGTGGGCTGGCCGGCGATGCATGCCGAACTCGCACGCGTGGATCCGGACGCCGCGCATCGCATCCATGCCACCGATCCGCAGCGCATCCAGCGCGCGCTGGAGGTATATCGCGCGAGCGGTCGCCCGATTTCCGAATGGCAGCGCACGCATGTCGGCGACCGCCTGCCCGTGCGCGTGTTCAAGCTGGTGCTCGCGCCGCGAGAGCGCGCCGTGTTGCATGCGCGGATCGCCGCGCGGTTCGACGCGATGCTGCAGGCCGGCTTCCTCGACGAGGTGCGCGCGCTGACGGCGATGCCGGAACTCCAACGTCATCCGGCGCCGCTGGATCTTCCGGCGATCCGCGCCGTCGGCTATCGACAGGCCTGGGAATTCCTGGACGGGAAGGGCGATGCGGCCACGTTCCGCGAACGCGCCATCGCCGCCACCCGCCAACTCGCCAAGCGCCAATGGACCTGGCTGCGGGGCGAGCTCGACGCGGTCTGGCGCGATCCGGCGACCGACCAGCGCGATCTGCGCGAGCTGACCGAATCCTTCCTGGCCTGACGGCCTCCATTCCGGGACCTCCGTCATGCGCGCCGCAACCGGCTGTGCGTGTAGGATTCGGCTGTCGCCGCCGCGGGGAGTTGCGGGTCGGGCGATGCGCGGCGGTTTGCCGCGTTCGGCACACTGACAACAACAATTGGGGAAACACCCATGTCCAAGGGCCAATCTTTGCAGGATCCTTTCCTGAACGCGCTGCGCCGCGAGCGCGTCCCGGTCTCCATCTACCTGGTCAACGGCATCAAGCTCCAAGGCACGATCGAGTCCTTCGACCAGTTCGTGGTCCTGCTGCGCAACACGGTCAGCCAGATGGTCTACAAGCACGCGATCTCGACCGTCGTGCCGGCGCGCAACGTGCGCGTGGGCCCGGGCGGCGGGTACGTGCAGGCCGCCGACGGCAGCACCGAAGACACCGGCGCGGACGAGGAACAGTAAACACTGCCGTGGATTTCGCACGATGTGGTGTAAAACCCCTGCATGTTCGAACGTAGCAAGAAGGGCGAGACCGCCCTGCTGATCCAGCCGCATGCCGGTGGCCCGCCCGACGAAGGCGCCGTGGAAGAGTTCGCCGACCTGGCGCGCTCGGCCGGGGCGCGCGTGGCGCACATGCTCACCGCGCGCATCGACCGGCCCAATCCCGCCACCCTCATCGGCAGCGGCAAGCTCGAAGAGGTGAAGGCCGCGGCCGACGCGACCGGCGCCGACCTGGTGCTCGTCAACCATCCGCTGACGCCCGGGCAGGAACGCAGCCTGGAAAAAGCGCTGGAGCGACGCGTCGTCGATCGCACCGGCCTGATCCTGGACATCTTCGCCCAGCGTGCGCGCAGCCACGAAGGCAAGCTGCAGGTCGAGCTTGCGCAATTGCGCCACATGGCCACGCGCCTGGTGCGCGGGTGGACCCACCTGGAACGCCAGCGCGGTGGTTCGATCGGCCTGCGGGGCCCCGGCGAAACGCAGTTGGAAACCGACCGTCGCCTGCTGCAGAAGCGCGTCGAACAATTGCAGAAGCGCCTGGAAAAAGTGGAAGTGCAGCGCACGCAGATGCGTCGTGCGCGCGTGCGCAGCGAGCTGCCGCGCGTGGCATTGGTCGGTTACACCAACGCGGGCAAGTCGACGCTGTTCAACGCGCTCACCGGCGCCGATGCGTATGCAGCGGACCTGTTGTTCGCCACGCTCGATCCCACCGTGCGCCGCATCGCGCTGCCGGGCGGTTCGGTCGTGCTCGCCGATACGGTCGGCTTCGTGCGCGACCTGCCGCACGAATTGGTCGCCGCCTTCCGTTCGACCCTGGCCGAAGCCCGCGAAGCCGACTTGCTGCTGCACGTGATCGACGCCGCCGACCCGCTGCGCGACGAACGCATCGCGCAGGTCGACTCGGTGCTCGAAGAAATCGGCGCGGGCGAGATCCCGCAATTGCTCGTTTACAACAAGATCGATCGCATCGAAGGCGCGCAAGCGCGCCACGACCTGCCGACCGATGGCCACGACCACGCCCATCCCCGCGCCCCGCGCGAACGAGTGTGGCTCTCTGCGCGCGACCGCGACGGCCTGGACCTGCTGCGCGACGCCCTCGGCGCGCGCCTGGGCCTGCGCCGCGTTTCGGGCGAAGTGCAACTGCCCGCGGGCGCCGGGCGGCTGCGGGCGCGCCTGCACGAACTCGGGGCAGTGCTCGCCGAGCATCACGACGAACACGGCTGGACCCTGAGCCTGGACCTCGCGCAGGCCGATGCCGAGCGCATCGTGGCCCACGCCTATGGGGAACCCTTACGGCCGCTCTTGCTTGAGGGCGTCTCGGCCCCAACGTAGGTCGGGTCCGATAGAATCGGCCGGTTCGCGCGCGCAAAACGCGTGCCGGCCTCCGGCGGGGGAGTCTCCCCGCGGCCCACAGGAGCGTGCATGGCCTGGAATACCCCCGGCGGTCCGTCGAACAAGGACGGTCGCAACCCCTGGCAGAAGCGTGGCGGCGGCGGTTTCGACCGTTACCTGGAACCCCTGCGCGGCCTCTTCGGGGGCAATGGCGGCGGCATCGGCCGCTGGATCGCCGTCCTGCTGGTCCTGTGGCTGGCCTTCAACACCTTCGTGCTGGTGACCGAACAGCAGCGCGGCGTGGTGCTGCGCTTCGGCCAGTTCGCCCGCGTGCTGACGCCGGGCCCGCACTTCAAGTGGCCCTGGCCGATCGAACGCGTCACCAAGGTCGAAGCCACGCAGATCCGCACTTTCAACGAGACCGTGCCGGTGCTCACCCGCGACGAGAACATCGTGCGCGTGGAAATCAACGTGCAGTACAAGGTGTCCGACGCACGGCTGTACCTGTTCAGTACGCGCGACGCGTCCCGCGTGCTCGAGCAGGCCGCGCTCAGCACCGTGCGCGAACAGGTCGGCCGCTCCACGCTCGACACCGTGCTCGGTGCGCGCGCCAACCTGTCCTCGGCGGCCGCCAAGCGCCTGCAAACCCTGCTGGATGCCTACAACACCGGGTTGGTGGTCTCCCAGCTTTCGCTGCCCAACGCGCGTCCGCCGGATGAAGTGAAGCCGGCCTTCGACGACGTCAACAGCGCGCAGCAGGACAAGGACCGCGCGACGAGCGAAGCGGAGGCCTACGCCGCGAAGGTCGTGCCCGAAGCGCGCGGCCAGGCCGCGCAGATCCGCACCGGTGCGCAGGGCTACCGCACCGCGATCATCGCGCGCGCCACCGGCGACGCGACGCGGTTCTCGCTGCTCGTCGACCAGTACAAGGGCGCGCCGGAAGTGACGCGCAAGCGCCTGTGGCTGGAAACGCTGCAGGAAGTGTTCACGAAGAACCGCAAGATCGTCGGCGACGGCCGCCAGTTGCTGTACGTCCCGCTGGGTGCGCAGAACGCGCCTGCAGGCAACGCAACGCCGCCGGTCGTCGTCCCGATGGAATCGGTGGCGCCGGCCGTGGAAACGCTCGGCCCCGAAGGCCGCCCGACGCGTAATCCGCGCACCGGCCGCGAGGAGGAATCGCGATGAAATTCCCCATCTGGGTCCCCCTGGCCGTCGCCGCACTGCTCGCATTGCTCGGCTCGGTTTTCACCGTGCGCGAAGGCGAGGCGGCGATCGTGCTCAACCTCGGGCGCGTGGTGCGTACCGACATCGGCCCGGGCCTGCACTTCAAGTGGCCGCTGGTCGAATCCAAGCTGATCTTCGACCGTCGCCTGACCGTCCTGGACGCCGAGCCCGAGCGCTACCTGACGATCGAGCGAAAGGACATCAGCGTCGACTTCTTCGTGATCGGCCGCATCGAGGACTTGCGCACGTACTACCGCGCGACCAATGGCGACGAGTCCGCCGCCGTGGACCGCCTCAAGCCCATCATCAAGGACTCGCTGCGCAACGAGATCAACTCGCGCACGCTCTCGCAGGTGGTTTCGGGCGACCGCGCGCAGATCCTCGGCAGCCAGCTGGCCGTGATCAACCGCGGCGCCGCCTCGCTCGGCGTGCGCATCGTCGACCTGCGCATCAAGAAGATCGACCTGCCCACCGACAGCGAAGTCATCGGCAACGTCTACAGCCGCATGCGCGCCCAGCGCCAGCAGGTGGCCAGCCGCCTGCGCGCCGAGGGCGAGGAGCAGGCGCGCCAGATCCGCGCCAACGCCGACCGCGACCAGGTGGTGCTGGTGGCCGACGCCGAGCGCGATGCGCAGAAGCTGCGCGGTGAAGGCGATGCCGAGGCCGCACGTCTCTACGCCGAGGCCGCCAACCGCGACCCGGGCTTCTTCGCCTTCCAGCGCAGCCTGGAGGCCTACCGGGCCGCGTTCCGCGATGGCTCGACGGTGATCTCGCTCGACAAGGACGATCCCTTCCTGCAGTACATGAAAGACGACCGTTAAGGCGTCGTCACGAATCCGGGGTTACGGCGAGCCGCCGAATCCCGGATAATCCACAAAAGCCGGACGGGCCCACAGCCCTCCGGCTTTTTCCGTGAAAAGCGGACCGGTTAAACCAAGGAGCGAAGCCGTGGGCCAGTCAGTTGTCGTACTCGGGGCCCAGTGGGGCGATGAAGGCAAGGGCAAGATCGTCGACCTGCTGACCGAGGAAATCGGCGCCGTCGTGCGCTTCCAGGGCGGCCACAACGCTGGCCACACGCTCGTCATCAACGGCAAGAAGACGGTCCTGCACCTGATTCCGTCCGGCATCCTGCGCCCCGATGCGCTGTGCCTGATCGGCAACGGCGTGGTGCTGCATCCCGGCGCGCTGCGCAAGGAAATCGACGAACTCGAAGCCACGGGCGTCGACGTGCGTTCGCGCCTGAAGATCAGCCCCGCCACGCCGATCATCATGCCGTACCACATCGCGCTGGATCAGGCCCGCGAAAAGGCCGCCGGCGGCAAGGCCATCGGCACCACCGGCCGCGGCATCGGCCCGGCATACGAAGACAAGGTCGCGCGCCGCGGCATCCGCGTGGCCGACCTGAGCTATCCGAAGGAACTGGCGGAGAAGTTGCGCGAGACGCTCGACTACCACAACTTCGTGTTGACGCAGTATTTGAAGGTCGAACCCGTCGACTTCCAGAAGACGCTCGATGAAGCGCTCGCCTTCGGCGAATACGTCGACCCGATGAAGTCCGACGTCGCCGGCATCCTCCACGAGCTGCGCAAGCAGGGCAAGCGCGTGATGTTCGAAGGCGCGCAGGGCTCGCTGCTCGACATCGACCACGGCACGTATCCCTACGTGACCTCGTCCAACACCACCGTCGGCGGTGCGCTCGCCGGCACCGGCGTCGGCGCCGATGCGATCGACTACGTGCTCGGCATCGCGAAGGCCTACGCCACGCGCGTGGGCGGCGGCCCGTTCCCGACCGAACTCGACGACGCCGTCGGCCAGGGCATCCGCGATCGCGGCCAGGAATACGGCGCCACCACCGGCCGCCCGCGTCGTTGCGGCTGGATGGACATCGTCGCGCTCAAGCGCGCGGTGGCGATCAACGGCATCACCGGCCTGTGCATCACCAAGCTCGACATCCTCGACGGGATGGAGAAGCTGAAGATCTGCATCGCCTACGAATACCGCGGCAAGCGCACCGAATACGCGCCGCTGGATGCCGCCGGCTGGGAAGAATGCACGCCGGTCTACCTCGAGTTCCCGGGCTGGGACGAGTCCACGCACGGCATCACCGAGTGGGACAAGCTGCCGGCTGCCGCACGTGCCTACCTGCGCGCGCTGGAAGAACTCGCCGGTTGCCCGCTGGCCATCGTGTCGACCGGCCCGGACCGCGATGCGACCATCGTGTTGCAGGATCCCTTCGCGTAAGCATCGTCCTCACGGCCGGGCCCGCAGGCTCGGCCGATGGACCTCAAATCCGGTTATCCGTATTGGGCCGTCAAGAACGGCCTGATGGCGACATTCCCCGCGTTGCAGCGCGACGTGCGCTGCGACGTGGCGATCATCGGCGCGGGCATCACCGGCGCATTGATCGCACGCGTGTTCGCCGCGAGCGGATACGACACCTGCATCGTCGAACACCGCGACGTGGGCTGGGGCAGCACGGCGGCGAGTACCGCGTTGCTGCAATACGAAATCGACACCCATCTCACCGAGCTGACGAAGCGCTACGGTGAAGACGACGCCGCGCTCGCCTATCACGCATGCGTGCAGGCAGTCGACGAAGTGACCGACATCGCGCGCGAAATTCGCGACGTCGGATTCGCACGCACGCAGTCCCTGTATTACGCGAGCAAGGCCCGGCACGTGCGCGGCCTGCGCGACGAACTCCATGCACGGCGCCGAATCGGCATCGACGTGCGGTGGCTGTCGCAAGAGCGCCTGCAGGCCGACTACGGCATCGACGCACCCGGCGCCTTGCTGAGCGGACACGCCGCGCGCGTGGATCCCTATCGCATGGCCTCGCGCTTGCTGCAACGCCTCGCGGGGCGGGGGGTGGCGATCTACGACCGGACCACGGTGCGCGAACTGCATCCGACGTCGCGTCGTGTCGTGCTCGACATCGCGAACGACACCCGCATCACTGCCGACCACGTCATCGTCGCCGCCGGCTACGCCGCGCAGCAATGGATCCCGCAACGCGTGGCGGCCAATCGCAGCAGCTATGCCTTCATCAGCGATCCGCTCGACGCCGCGGGGCTGGGGCGCATCGCCGACACCGTCGTCTGGGAAACCGCGCGCCCGTATCTGTACATGCGCAGCACCGAGGATGGTCGCGTTCTCGTCGGCGGGCAGGACGATCGCATCGATATCCCGCAACGCCGCGATCGCCGCGTCGATGCCAAGGCGCGCAAGTTGGTGAAAGGCGTGCGAGCGGCGATGCCGAATCTGCCGGAACTCGTCCCCGCATTCGCCTGGGCCGGCACCTTCGCCGAAACGAAGGACGGCCTGCCGTTCTTCGGTCCGCATCCGTCGCTCGGCCCGCGTGTGCAATTCGCGATGGCCTATGGCGGCAACGGGATCACGTATTCGGTGCTGGGTGGGGCATTGTTGCGCGCGCATGTGGAGCGGCGGGCGCATCCGTTGAAGCGGTTGTTCGGGTTTGAGCGGTTGAAGGCCTGACCGACGCGCAGTTCGCGCTCGCGTCTGCAAATCCAGAAGGAAAACTCTGCGGCCTCGCCCAATGATTGCGAGATCGCCAGTCGATGCGAGATGGTCGGGCTTCATCAACGAATGAGCCAACGATGAAGTCATTGATGGTTTTTTTCGCACTGGCTTTTGCGTCGACGCTTGTCCACGCCTCCGACAGCGCCACGATTTCGCCCCAGGCCTGGGCCGCTGACGTTGCGATACGCCAGTCGCAGATCGACACGGCCCTCGCGCCGATTCGAAGCCGCGAGGACCTTCGCGCACACCTGCAGCGTGAAATGCATTCTCCCCTTCATCGCCTCGCCCCGGCGCAGCGCGAGCGGTTCCTCGCAAGCCTGGTGTTCGCGCCGGAGGGGCTCGCTTCCTACTCCTTCCTCCCCTTGGAGGCGGGCCTGAGCGTGACCGAGGTCTATCGCGTGCTGGCGTTGTTTGGCGCGCAATCGTCCATCGCGGCGATTGGTAATCTGGACCCTGCCACCGAGGCAGAGAGCGCCATGCTGGACGTCTCCGACATTTCGACAATGGCGGCGATGCCGAGCTGGGCGCACGGGATTTGCGTGGTCAACGGCGCGTCGCGCAGCTGCGCGCCCCAGTACGGCAGCAACTGCTCGCGGGCGTGCGACAAATGAGGGAACCGCAACATCGGTTCACGTTCGCCTTGTTGATGACTTGCTTCATCGCAGGCTGCGGTGGTGCTTCGACGCGTGTGGCGGAGACTTCCGATGCGACATCCGCAATGGCCGAGATCAACGCGGATCGGGAGGCGACGCTTCAAGTGAAGGCCCAGCGATTGTCGGAGGCGTGGACCCATGGGTTCGCTCCCCTGTTCGACAACCTGCAGGCTGCGTCCGACGCCAGCCTGGAAGCAGCCTTCGACGCCACGGACATGCTGCTGTTCTACGCCACGCTCGCAGGCGACGGGGCGGCGGACCGCTGGCTCGATCGACTTGCGGACATCGCGTCCGAGCTGCGCCAACGCGATGCGGGCGGGGTCGAACAAACCGCAAAAGTATTCGCGCACCTGCTGACACTTCGACGTTTCGACGAAGCGCGCGCGTTGCGCGAGGCAAATCCGGCCCTGCATGTGCTGGCGGTGCCGACACTGCGATTCGCCGAGGATTTCCAGGGCAACGCGCCTGCTGCCATGACACGGCAGGCGGATGGCGCGTGGCACGTCGAAAACATTGCACTCGCCGACGTCGGCATGGTCGCCGTCATTGGTTGCCCGACTTCGGCGAAGGCCGTCGCCGCCATCGCGAAAGACCCGCTGCTGGTGGAAAAGCTGGAGCGCGTGGGTGTGGTTTGGCTGGCAGATGCTTCGGCGATGTCTGCCGCAGCGGGATGGAATGCCGCGTTACCGGATCAGCCGATGCGGGTGGCGTGGCGTAATGGCGCCTGGCCGGGCATCGCGTTCGACTCGATGCCTGCCTTCTTCTTTCTTCAGGAAGGTCGCGTGGTGGCGTACGACAGGCAAGGGTGGGGAGACGGTCCGATGCAGTCGAGCTTGCATGCTTCGCTGGATCGACTGCATTAGGCGTGCTTCACTCCCAGCTCCGGCACTGGCTGCTTCCATGACCACATGGCTCGAAGCAAACGCTCCCCCGAAGACTTCGTCCGCGTCCGCGGCGCGCGCGAACACAACCTCAAGGACATCGACGTCGACGTGCCGCGCGATGCGCTCGTCGTGTTCTCCGGTGTCTCGGGGTCCGGCAAATCGTCGCTCGCGTTCGGGACGTTGTATGCCGAAGCGCAGCGGCGCTATTTCGAATCGGTCAATCCCTACGCGCGGCGGCTGATCGACCAGGTCGGCATTCCCGACGTCGACAGCATCGAAGGGCTGCCGCCGGCGGTCGCGTTGCAGCAGCAGCGCGGGACGCCGAGCGTGCGATCGTCCGTCGGCAGCGTCACGACTTTGTCGAGCCTGGTGCGCATGTTGTACTCGCGCGCCGGCGACTATCCGGCGAAGCAGCCGATGTTGTATGCCGAGGACTTCTCGCCGAACACGGCGCAGGGCGCGTGCCCCGAGTGCCATGGCCTCGGCAACGTCTACGCGGTGACCGAGGCGTCGATGGTCCCCGATCCCTCGCTCACCATCCGCGAGAAGGCGATCGCCGCGTGGCCGCCCGCGTGGCACGGGCAGAACCTGCGCGACATCCTGGTGACGCTCGGCTACGACGTCGACACCCCATGGCGCGATCTGCCGAAGAAAGACCGCGACTGGATCCTGTTCACCGAAGAGCAACCCGTCGCGCCGGTCTATCCCGGCTTCACGCCGAAGGAAACGCGCGCCGCCGTGCGCCGCAAGGAGGAGCCCGCCTACATGGGCACCTTCATGGGCGCGCGTAAATACGTGCGGCACACCTTCGCGACGACGCAGAGCGCGACGATGAAGAAGCGCGTCGCGCGCTTCATGGTCGGCAGCGTGTGCCCGGTGTGCGAAGGAAAGCGCTTGAAGCGCGAGGCGCTGTCGGTGAAGTTCGCCGGGCTGGATATCGCCGAACTCACCGCGCTGTCGCTCGACCGCATGGCCGACGCACTGAAGCCGGCGGTGAAGGGCGTGGCGCGCCTGTCGGAAGAAAAGCGCATCGCTGCGCAGCGCCTCGCCGAAGATCTCGTCGATCGCATCGGCACGCTGCAGGCGCTCGGGCTGGGTTACCTCGCGATGGATCGCACGACGCCGACCTTGTCGCCTGGCGAGTTGCAACGCCTGCGCCTGGCGACGCAGATCCGCTCGCATCTGTTCGGCGTGGTGTATGTGCTCGACGAACCCTCGGCCGGCCTGCATCCGGCGGACAGCGAAGCCCTGCACAAGGCGCTCGACCAGTTGCGCGCGGCGGGCAACACGATCTTCGTCGTCGAACACGACCTCGACATGATGCGTCGCGCCGATTGGCTCATCGACGTCGGGCCGGATGCCGGGCAGCACGGTGGCCAGATTCTCTACAGCGGTCCGCCTGAAGGCCTCGCGCAGATCAAGGCGTCGCACACGCGGCGGTATCTGTTCGGCGAAGCGATTCCCGTGCATCGCGATCGCCGCGCGCCGCAAGCCTGGCTCGAACTCGCGCATGTTTCGCGCAACAACCTGCATGCGCTGGATGCACGCTTCCCGTTGGGCGTGTTCACCGCGGTCACCGGCATTTCCGGTTCCGGCAAATCCAGCCTGGTCAGTCAGGCGCTGGTCGACCTCATCGCCGCCCACCTGGGCACCGCACCCGAAGCGGAGGAAGAGGAAAGCGAAGTGCCCACCGTCGTGCAGCAAACGACAGGTCGCATTGCTTCGGGCGCCGAGGCGATCCGGCGTTTGGTCAACGTCGACCAGAAGCCCATCGGCCGCACGCCGCGCTCGAACCTCGCCACCTACACCGGTTTGTTCGACCACGTGCGCAAATTGTTCGCCGCGACGAAGGCCGCGAAGGCGCGCAAATACGACGCCGGCCAATTTTCCTTCAACGTCGCCAAGGGCCGTTGCCCGACGTGCGAAGGCGAAGGCTTCGTCAGCGTCGAATTGCTGTTCATGCCCAGCGTCTTCGCGCCGTGCCCGACCTGCCACGGCGCGCGCTACGACAAGAAAACGCTGGAGATCCAGTGGCAGGGGAAGAACATCGCGCAAGTCCTGCACATGACGGTCGACGAAGCGCTCGCCTTCTTCAAGGACGAATCGCACCTGCACAAACCGCTCGCGCTGCTGCACGACATCGGCCTGGGTTACCTGCGCCTCGGGCAACCGGCGACCGAGCTCTCCGGCGGCGAAGCGCAACGCATCAAACTGGCGACCGAACTGCAACGCAGCCAGCGCGGCGACACGCTGTACGTACTCGACGAACCGACGACGGGCCTGCATCCGGCCGACGTCGATCGGCTGATGCGACAACTGCACGGGCTCGTCGATGCGGGCAATACCGTCATCGTCGTCGAGCATGAAATGCGCGTGGTCGCCGACGCCGATTGGGTCGTCGACGTGGGCCCGGGGGCAGGGGAGGCGGGGGGGCGGATTGTCGCGACGGGGACGCCGGAGGTGGTGGCGAAGGCCAAACGCAGCCGGACTGCCCCCTACCTTGCACACGCACTCGAGCCCCTAATTGCGAGGTAACAAGGACTTACGGATCAAGGTCGCGTGAAACATGACTTCCGGCGGTGGGGCCGATCCGTCCGCCCCTTCACCATCGACCTGTTCCGCCCGCAGGGGGCGGATTCCCGAATCCCCAAGGATCCACGCATGCGTCGTCTTCTCGTTTCCGCCATCGCGATCGCCCTGGCCGGCGCCACCCTCGACGCCGCCGCGCAAACCGCCGCGCCTCCCCACGTCGCACCGCCCGTCACCGACGCGACCACGCAGCTCCCGCGCAACGTGCGTCCGACCAACTACACCATCGCCATCGTGCCGCACGCGGAGAAGATGACCTTCGACGGCAAGATCTCCATCGCCGTCGAGGTGCTGGAACCCACCGACAAGATCGTGCTCAACGCGGTCGACATGACCTTCGCCAATTCGGTCCTGAATCCGCGCAACGGTAAGGTGCAGAAGCCCAAGGTCAGCATCGACGCCGCGTCGCAGACCGCGACCTTCACCTTCGACAAGCCGCTGCCCGCCGGGCAGTACCTGCTGTCGACCGATTACACCGGCAAGATCGGCACGCAGGCCAACGGCCTGTTCGCGATCGACTACGAAAACAAGGACGGCAAGCAGCGCGCGCTGTACACGCAGTTCGAAGCCTCCGACGCGCGCAAGTTCATCCCGTCCTTCGACGAGCCCAACCACAAGGCGGTGTTCGACCTGAGCGCCGACGTGCCGGCCAAGCAGATGGCCGTGAGCAACATGCCCATCGCCGAATCCAAGGACCTGGGCAACGGTCTGAAGCGCGTGAAGTTCCAGACGTCGCCGAAGATGTCGACCTACCTGCTGTTCTTCGGCGTGGGCGATTTCGACCGCGCCACGAAGATGCAGGGCGTCACCGAACTGGGCGTGGTCACCCAGCGCGGCGTGTCGGACCAGGCGAAGTTCGCGCTGGATTCGGCGGCCGACGTGCTCAAGGAATACAACGACTACTTCGCCACGCCCTATCCGCTGCCCAAGCTCGACAACGTCGCTTCGCCGGGCCGCAGCCAGTTCTTCGGCGCGATGGAAAACTGGGGCGCGATCTACACCTTCGAATACGCGCTGCTGCTCGATCCCTCGATCTCCACGCAGTCCGACAAGCAGGGCGTGTTCTCGATCGCCGCGCATGAAATGGCGCACCAGTGGTTCGGCGACCTGGTCACGATGAGCTGGTGGGACGACCTGTGGCTCAACGAAGGCTTCGCCACGTGGATGGCCGCGCGCACCACGCAGAAGCTGCATCCGGAATGGAACACGGTGCTCGGCAAGGTCGGGCAGCGTGAAGCGGCGATGGGCCTGGACTCGGTGGCCACCACGCACCCGGTCGTGCAGAAGGTCGAAACCGTCGAACAGGCCGCGCAGGCCTTCGACTCGATCACCTACCAGAAGGGCAGCGCCGTGATCGGCATGCTCGAAGGCTACGTCGGCGGCGATGCATGGCGCGACGGCGTGCGTGCGTACATGAAGACGCACGCCTACGGCAACACCAAGTCCGACGATCTCTGGAACGCGGTGCAGACCGCCTCGGGCGTGCCGATCGTCGACATCGCGCACGACTTCACGTTGCAGCCGGGTATTCCGCTGATCCGCGTGGAATCGGCCACGTGCAAGGCCGGCAAGACCACGCTGCAACTCAAGCAGGGCGAGTTCACCAAGGATCGCGCCGACAAGCAGCCGCTGACCTGGCGCGTGCCGGTGATCGCGCAGAGCATCGGCGGTCAGCCGGTGCGCACGCTCGTGCAGGGCGGCGCGGCCTCGCTGGAAGTGCCCGGTTGCGGCCCGGTCGTCGTCAACGCGGGGCAGAGCGGTTACTACCGCACGCTGTACACGCCGCAGCAGTTCGCGCAGTTGCGCGACGGCTTCACCAAGCTCGCGCCGATCGACCAGCTCGGCGTGATGAACGACGTGTGGTCGCTCGGCATGGCCGGCCTGCAGTCCTCGTCCGATTTCCTGGACCTGGCGATGCGCGTCCCGGCCGATGCCGACCCGCAGATCTGGGGCGATGTCGCCGACAGCCTGGCCTCGCTCGACCGCTATTACGCGGGCGATGCGCAGCGCCAGGCGCGTTACCGCAAGTTCGCGATCAAGACTTTGCGCCCGGTGATGGAACGCGTGGGTTGGGAAGCGAAGGCGGGCGAGTCCGACCCGGTCGCGATCCTGCGCACCGATTTGATCGGCACGCTGTCGCAGCTGGGCGACGAGCAGGTCGTGAATGAAGCGCGTCGTCGTTTCGCCGCATCGGAAAGCGATCCGAACGCGATGCCGGCGCCGCTGCGTCGCACGATCCTCGGCGTCGTCGCCGCACACGCCGATGCCGCGACCTGGGACAAGCTGCACGCGATGGCGAAGGCCGAAAAGACGCCGCTCGTGCGCGACCAGCTGTACACGATGCTCTCCATCGCGCAGGACCCGGCGATTTCGCAGCGCGCGCTGGACCTGGCGCTCACCGACGAACCGGGCGAGACCAACAGCGCCGGCATGATCAGCGCGGTCTCGCGCGAGCACCCCGACCAGGCCTTCGACTTCGCCATGGCGCACCAGGCCGAAGTCGGCAAGCGCGTGGATTCGACCTCGTCGAGCCGCTACTACCCGGGCCTGGCGAGTTCCTCGCTGGATCCGGCGATGGTCGGCAAGCTGCGTGCGTACGCCGACAAGAACATCGCGGCCAGCTCGCGTCGCCCGACGGACACGGCGATCGCGAACATCGAGTACCGCATGAAGATCCGCACCGAACGCCTGGCGCAGATCGACGCGTGGCTGGGGAAGAACGGCGGCTGATCCCAGCGCGGTAACGGGAATCCGGGAGCGGGAAACGGGGGTGGACCCCTCGTTTCCCGTTTCTCGTTATAAATAGCCAATCCGTTCTGGCGAGGGGCCCTCCTCACTGTCATGAACGCCACGCTCCGTCGTCTCACGCTTCTTGCCTTGCTCTGCGCAGGCATGGCGCACGCGCAGGCGCCGCAGGCCGCGTCCACGCGCGCGCTCGCCGCACAGGCGCAGGCCCTGCGCACGCAGCTGGGGCCACCGACGGACGCGCTCACCGAGGACCGCGCCGACTTCCTCCGTCGCCAGTTGCTCGCCTCGCTCGAACGCCGACAGGACATGGTGCGCGCGACGGCCGACGTCGAACGCCTGTCGGTGAAGCCCGGGGCAGTGGCGCGGCCGGACAGCCTGCTCGCGCTGGATGACCTGCGGCGCGAGATCCAGCGCCTCGACGCCGACCTGGCCAGCGGACGCCGTCGCATCGCACTGCTCGAACAGGAGCGCACGTCCACCGCCACGCAGCTGACCGACAAGGTGGCGGCCGAGAGGACCTTGATCGATGCACGCGCCGACGCCGATGCGATCGCGCTGGCGAAACTGGAAACGGCGCTGACCGAATCGGCGACCGCCGAAGTCGACCAGATGCTGCGCCTGCTCGCCCTCCAGCAGAAGTTGGCGCAGACGCAACGCGATGCGATCACCAGCGTGCTCGCCTCGTCTAGCAAGAAGAACGTCGGCGTGACGCCGCACGACGCCGCCGCGGTCGATGCGCGGCTGCGCGCCTCCGGCGATGCGCTGCGCCGCCGCATGGCCGCGGCGACGACCGAACGCGAACGCGCGCGCGCCGATCTGGCGGCCGCCGACACCGGCGCATCGGCGCTGAAACTCGAAGCGATGAAGGAGCGCGTCGCCAATGCCGACATCGACATCGAACTCACGCGCGAAGCCCTGACCAACCTGGCGACCGAACAACTCGCCTGGCAGATGGCGATCCGCATCTATCGCGACCACGACGAAAGCGCGATCGTCGAAGCGCGCCGCTACGGGCCGACGCTCGTCGAACGGCTCGAGCGACGTCGCGATTTCCTGGCGGCCATGTCCGACCAGGTGCTCGCGCGCAGCGGTGGCCTGTCGACCGAACTTGCGCAGAATCCCACGGCACCGGATGCGGCCGACAAGCGCGCCCTGCGCGACGTGTTCGACCGGCGCCTGCAGATGGTGCAGCGGGCACGCTTCGACGAATCGCGCCTGATCGACCTGATCGGCCGCATGCGCGAGGACTTCGACGCGCGCGCGAGCGCCTATGGATGGCGCGAGCGGCTCAGCCTGGCCTGGGCCTTCGCCCGCGATGCGATCGCGCGCGCATGGTCCTTCGAATTGTTCACCGTCAACCAGACCGTCGAGGTCGAAGGCCGCAAGACCGAAGTGCCGCGCGGCGTCACCGTGGGCAAGGTCGTGCAGGCGCCGCTGTTGTTGGTCATCGGCCTGTTCGCGGCGATGAAACTCACGTCGTGGTGGGAGCGCTGGTTGCATCGCCGCCGCGGGCTGGACGAAGGGCGCGCGCGCTTGATGCGGCGCTGGGCGCTGGCCTTGCTCATCGCGGCCTGCGTGCTGGCGAGCCTGGCGATCGCCGGGATTCCGCTCGCGGCCTTCGCCTTCATCGGCGGCGCGGTGGCGATCGGCATCGGCTTCGGCATGCAGGCGCTGTTCAAGAACCTGATCAGCGGCGTGCTCGTGCTGGTCGAACGCCCGTTCCGCCTCGGCGACGTGATCGAAGTCGGCACCTTGCGCGGCATGGTCGTCGACATCGACCTGCGCACGTCCGTGGTGCGCGACGCCGATGGCGCCGACACCCTGATTCCGAATTCGGTGCTGATGGAAGAGAACGTCAAGAACATCACCTATCGCACGCGCATCCAGCGCCAGTCCCTGAGTGTCGTGCTCGACGGCGACTCCGAGCCACGCGCGGTGATCGATGCGATGCGCGCGGCGGCGCAACGCCACGGGCAGTTGGTGGAAGATCCCGAACCCACCGTGCTGCTCGAGGATTTCGCGGACAACGGACTGCGCTTCACCCTGCATTACTGGATCGAACTGGTGCCCGGCATGGACCGCCGGCGCATCGCCAGCGACCTGCGCATGATGTTGCTGGGCGCGTTCGAAGAGGCCGGCATCAAGATGGCACCGCCGCCGTCGCTCCTGCGTTAGAGCGCACCGCGTGCGCCGCGAGCGACAGGCTACAACCGCTCGGTCGGCTCGAGCCCCGCGACTTCCGCTGGCGGACATACCCGCATCCGCGCATTGACCTGCATTTCCCATCGCCAGAACGCCCATCCCAGCAAGGAGAACACCGCCGCGCCCAAGGCCAGGGTCACCGCATGGTGGCTGAGCAAGGGCGACAGCACGCCGGCGATCACTGCGTTCGACACCAGGCCCGTGAAGGCCTGCAGGGACGAGGCGCTGCCGCGCTGGCGCGGATACATGTCGAGGATCGCGAGCGTCAGAATCGGAAACACCAGCGCGATGCCGAAGGAGTTGAGCATCATCGGCAACACGGCCCACGGCACGGTGGGGACATCGAAGGACAGGTTGTAGGCGATGTTCAAGGCCGCGGCCAGGCCGCAACACGCGAAACCGATGCGCACCTGCGTCGTGCCATCGACCTTTCCCGCGATGCGGCCGGACGTGAACGCGCCGAGCATCATGCCGCTGATCATCGGCACGAAGAACCAGGCGAAGCTGCGTTCGTCCAGGTGCAGCAGGTCCAGCACGAAGGCGGGTGCGGAGGCGATGTAGAGGAACAACGCACCGAAGTTGAACGTGCCCGCCGCCGCCAGCCGCTGGAAGCGCGGATTGAGGAAGATCGCGACGTAGTTGCGCAGCAATGGCCGCGCGTGCAAGGGCAGGCGGGCCGGTTGCGGATGCGTTTCGGGCAGCGCGAACAACGTGGCGAACCACAACACGATCGAGAAGGCGACCAGGAACCAGAAGATCACCGGCCATGCCGACCAACCGAGGATCCAGCCGCCGATCACCGGTGCGATCGCCGGCGCGATGCCGAAGATCATCGAAACCTGGCTCATCAGGCGCTGCGCATCGTTGCCTTGCAGCACGTCGCGGATCACCGCGCGCCCGACGATAAGCCCGACGCCCGCGCTCAATCCCTGCAACGCGCGGAACCACAGCAGCGTCGTCAGGTCGCGCGAGAGCGCACAACCGGCGGAGGCGAGCGCGAAAACGAACAGGCCGCCGAGGATCACGCGCCGGCGCCCGATCGCATCGGACAACGGCCCGTGCACCAGGCTCATGAGCGCATAGGCGATCAGGTAGACGGAGATCGTCTGCTGCATGGCGACCTTGTCGGCCGCCAGCTGCGCGCCCATCTGCGGGAACGCGGGGAAGATCGTGTCGATCGAGAACGGGCCGAACATCGCCAGCCCGCCCAGCAACAGTGCGAGGCGCCGCGTGGAGATCGCCTTCCCTGGCGCGGCATCCACGATCAGCGTTCCTCTTCTTCCTCGTGCTGCTCATCGCGCACGGCGACATCCAGCGTGCACGACTGCGCGCCGGCCGCGGCGGTGCAGGTGCACTTGCCTTCGTCGAGCAGTTCGCGCGCGCGGCCCTGCGACTTGCCTTGCTTGGCCCAGTCGCGTGCCTGCTTGTTGGCCGCGGCGCAGGCGGTCTTTTGGTCCGCACCCTGGGCGGTGAAGGACTTGCGGGCGTCTTGCGCGTGCGCGATGGGCGCGGCGAGCAGGGCGGCGGAGATGGCGAGGGACACGGCGGTCAGGCGCATGGAGGACACCCCTGGTCGGAAGCAAGCGCTGGCGATCCAGCGCGCCGCATTCTACGAACCGGCCGCGTGCCGCGACATGAACGCCGTCACGCGCGCGCAGCGGCGCGGGTTTCGTGCCGTCCGGGGTCAGGCCCCGTCGCGGTAGGTGGCGCGCAACAACTCGTGGAAGTGGTGCACCGCGTTCTCGCGCAGGGGGTTCAGGCGGCCGGCCACGTAGGAACCGGAGGACAGCCCGCGCTGCACGTCTTCACAGATGGTCAGGTCCTCGACCTGCACTTCGTCGCTGAAGCTCAGGTCGGCTGCACGACGTGCCTGGCCAGCGGCGCTGTCGTCCATCGCGTAGTAGAAATCGAATTCGACGCGGCAGCGGTCCACGCCCAGCGGAACGACGCGGTTGGTCTGCAGCCGCCCGGGCACGATGTTGAGCATCGTGTTCGGCCACATCCAGTAATACAGCGCATCGCCGTTGCCGTAGAGCGTGTCGCCGCTTTCCAGCGGACTCCACTGGAACGAATACCAGCGCGCGGTCTGGGTGACGTAGCTGCGGTAGTCGAGCAACTTGTTCAACCCGGGGTGCACGTGCGGAACGTGGTAACCCTCCAGGTAGTTGTCGATGTAGACCTTCCAGTTGCAGCCGACGTCGTACGCGACGCGGTGATGATGGCCGTAGTGTTCCAGCCCGCGTTCGGCGCCGATGCGTGCATCGATGCCTTCGACGAACGCATCGAAGTCCGGCGCGCGTTGCGCATCCACGCACGCGAACACCAGGCCTTGCCACACGCGCACGGCGAGCTGCGGCAATTTCACCTCGCTCACGTCGAAGTCCGGTGCATCGCCCATTTCCGGCGCCGAACGCAGCGTGCCGTCGAGCGTGTACGTCCAACCGTGATAGCGGCAACGCAAGGCCTTCGCACCCAGGCCATCGCACTGTGCGAGCGGACCGGCACGATGGCGGCACACGTTGTGGAACACGCGAATGACCGCGTCCGCACCGCGCACGGCGATCACCGGCAAGCCGGCGAAATTGCCGATCGCATGGTCGCCCGCGTTGCGCAATTGGCACACGTGCGCGATCAACTGCCAGCCGCGATCGAAGATCAACGCGCGCTCGACGCCTGCGTACGCCGGGTCGGCGTAGAAGCGCGCGGGCAGGGCGGTGGCGTGGTCGAGGGGCTGCGGGGCGAGGTCGGCGGGCGCAGGGACCTTCGCGCGGGGGGTGGTCTCGTTCATCCACGCAGGATACGCCCGCGCATGGGGCGGGTCACGTCGCTTCGACCCCGTTCTCGTTAGGGTTGCGGCGAACTGCGACGTTCATGCACGGGGCACGCATGCCCGACTTCGGCCCCCAACGCGAATCCATGGTCCGGCGCCAGATCGCCGCCCGCGGGGTGGACGATCCGGCCCTGCTGGCGGCGATGCGCAGCGTGCCGCGCGAGCGTTTCGTCGATGCCTCGATGCAGGACTTCGCCTACGAAGACGGGCCGCTGCCCATCGCGGCGGGGCAGACGATTTCGCAGCCTTACATCGTCGCGCGCATGATCGAGCTCGCGCGCGTCGCGCTCGGCGAGCGCGTGCTCGAGATCGGCGCGGGATCAGGTTACGCGTCCGCGGTGATGGCGCAGATCGCATCGCGCGTCTACGCGATCGAACGCCATGGGCAATTGACCGAACTCGCACGCGCGCGCTTCGCGGATCTGCATTACGACAACATCGAAGTGCGCACCGGCGACGGCACGCATGGTTGGCCGGAGAATGCGCCCTTCGACGCGATCATCGCCGCCGCCGGCGGCCCCGATATCCCAGAGACCCTGAAGCAACAACTCGCGATCGGCGGACGCCTGGTCATGCCGGTGGGGCGCTCGTTGCATCACCAACGCCTGGTGCGCGTGATGCGCACCGATGCGTTGGCGTTCGAAATCCGGGAGTTCGACGATGTCGCGTTCGTACCGCTGATCGGCACCTACGGTTGGGCGGAGGACGCGGTGTAGGTCAACCCGCTTTCTTCGCCGGCGCCGCCGCGGCTGGCGTCGCATTCCAACCGCAGGTCTTGCCTTCGTTCTGCTTCTTCAGCCAATCCTGCAGGGGCGCGAAGTATTCCAGGACCGGCGCGGCATCCATCTTGTCGCTGCCCGTCATTTCCTTCAGCGTCGCCTGCCACGGTTGGCTCGCGCCATGGGCGAGCATCGCCTGGAACTTCGCGCCGGCGACCTTGTTGCCGTAGAAGCTGCACGCATGCAGCGGGCCCTTGTAGCCGGCCGCGTCGCACAGTGCCTTGTAGAACTGGAACTGCAGGATGTGCGAGAGGAAGTAGCGCGTGTACGGCGTGTTGCCCGGCACGTGGTACTTCGCGCCGGCATCGAAGAATTCCTCGCCGCGCGGGGTCGTCGGTGCGACGCCCTGGTACTTCGCCTTCAGGTCCCACCACGCCTTGTTGTACTGGTCGGGCCGGATCGAACCATCGAACACGCCCCAGCGCCAACGATCGATCATCAGGCCGAAGGGCAGGAAGGACACCTTCGCCAGCGCCATGCGCATCTGCGCGTTGATCAGCGCCTGGTCGCTCTGCTGCTGTTCGCCGACCAGCCCGATCGACTGCAGGTACTGCGGCGTCATCGCCAGCACGATCGTGTCGCCGATCGCTTCGTGGAAACCGTCCTGCGCGCCGGTCTGGAAAATCGGCGGCAGGTGCTTGTACGCGGTGTAGTAATAGACGTGTCCGAGTTCGTGGTAGATCGTCGTGAGATCTTCCTCGTTCGGCTTGATGCACATCTTGGTGCGCACGTCGTCGGCCATGTCCATCGACCAGGCGTTCGCATGGCAGACCACGTCGCGATCGCGCGGCTTGATGAACTGCGACTTCTCCCAATACGACGCCGGCAGCTTGGGCATGCCCAGCGAGGTGTAGAAGTCTTCCGCGCGCTCGGTCATGTGCTTGGCGGTGGCGAGCTGGCCGATGGCGCGCATGTCGGCGAGGTCTTCGGCCGTCGGCGAACCGTCATGCTGCGCGAGCGCCAGGTTGTAGTCCTGCGTCGCCATTTCCTGCAGCTTTTCGGTGATGTTGAGGTCGCCGCCATCGGGATAGGGCTGGAGGATGTCCCACAAATTGCTCCAGTCCTGCTGCCACATGTTGCCCATCAGGTGCGCGGGCAACATGCCGCCGGCGACTTCGCCGCGATCGCCGTACTTGGCGTCCAGTTGCGTGCGCGCGTAGCAATGCAGCTGCTCGTAGAGCGGCTTGACCTGGCCCCACAGGCGATCGGTTTCCGCGGCGAATTGCGCGGGCGTCATGTCGTAACCCGAGCGCCACAATTCGCCGGTGTCGGCGTAGCCCAGGTCGCGCGCGCCGGTGTTGGAGAGTTCGACGAACTTGACGTAGTCGGCCTTCATCGGCTGGGCGACGGTGTGCCAGCCCTGCCAGGCGTCGAGTTGTTCGTCGTAATCGCGGCTGGTGCGCAGCACGTCTTCGAGTTCGCCCAGGTCGCGGCACGACTTCGCGGTGCCGGTGCCCTTGCAGTACGTGCCCTTGCCGTACATGCCTTCGAGTTTGCTGGCCAGTTTCGTCAGGGCTTCGAGTTGCTGCGGGTCCTTCGGCGGCGGCATGTCGGCCTGCAGCTTGAGCAGCTGGATGGCGCGCGCGGTCTGCGGGGAGAGTTGTTCGCCTTCGTACTTGCGCGATTGTTCGATCCAGCCGCGCAGTTGCGTGAGGTTGCGTTCTTCGGCTTTCGCCGACACCAGTTCGCTGTCGCTGTTGATGTAGGTCGAGGAGAGCCACTGCGCCGATGCGAGTTCGGGGTAGTCCTTCTTCATCTCGGCGTTCACGCGCGCGACGAATTGGTCGGCGGTCTCGCCCTTGGGGGCCGGGGCGACGCCGGTGGGTCCCGGTGCCTGTTCCGCAGGCTTCTTGCAGCCCGCGAGCGCGAGCATGCCCGCGGTGACGGCCAGGGCGAGCAGGAGGTGGCGTGGCTTCACGGGGCGGTCCTGGGCGTGCGCCGGGCGGGCGCGGAGGACGGCAGGCTAGCAAAGCGGGTGTGGGGGCGCGATAGGGTCCTTCCCGGGGCGGCGCAAAGAGCGTTCCCCCAGCATTTTCGCGCCGCCCGAACGTGTGAAGTTCCAAATTTTTTTGGGAAAAAAATTTGAAACTCCCCCACGCTGGGGCATCACCTTGCGGGTCGCTTCGATCGGCGGCTTTCGCTCGAGCTTTCAGTGGGAGCTGCAAAGCAAGCTTTGCAGAAAGCCGATCGTTTCCCGAAGAACGCGCGAGCCCCGCTTCACCCATCAGATCGCTGCGAAGGCGTCTTGCCCGAGAGAGGGCATCGAGGAGAACGCGCGACTGGAGCTCGGCTCCGAGATGCCCTCGACGGGCGAGGCGCCGCCCGTCTGGAGTGCTGGCAGTTGGCGCGAACCAATCAGCCCGCGACGCACACACTCATCAAGTGCTGTCGCGAAACCACCAGCCGCAAGCGCAGCGGTCGTCGCGTTGAAGGCCACATTGCGGAGCGTGAGCTCTTGCGGAGCAATGTGGCCTTCAATGCGGCGCGCCGCTGCGCAATTCTGGTGGCCCGCAACCCGCCGACGGGATCAAACCGTAGGCTGCACCAGGCTCTTGGACTCAACATCCACCAACCCACGACGCGCCAACCACTCCCAGGCTTCCGTCGCATCCTGCTCGACATAAGCACGCGCAGACCCCAACCGGAACGTATACCCCCACGCATCCATGTCGGCGAACACACGCGCAGCGCCCACGCCCGGAATCGCATCCCCCAACAAAGACTGCAGGACACAAACAGCGTCCTCCTCGGCGACCGAATCCGTCGCGTCGGTATGCACGAACGCACGCTTCTCCGGCGGCAACACGATCAGATGCGCCGCTTCGTGCAACAACGAATGCACCGGCGTGTCCGCGCGCGCATACACCGTCGCGCCGACGAGCCCGGCTTCGGGCTCGCCCCAGTAACTGCCTGGAATGGTGGCACCGTCATCGACGTGCACCAGTTGCAACCCGTATGCGCCGAGCAACGCGGCGACGTGCCCGTGGTCGATGTCGGAGAGCGTGAGCACCGACATCGCTCAACCCACCGCGGCGCGCTCCTCCGGCAACGCCACCGAGATGTCCAGTACGTCGTGTTCGCCGTCCTTGACCACGTCGACCTTCACAGCTTCCGCGTCGACGTTGACGTACTTGCGGATCACCTCCAGCAACTCGCGACGGAGGAGGGGCAAGTAATCGGGCCCGCCGTGGGCGCTGCGTTCCTGCGCGATGATGATGCGCAGGCGGTCCTTGGCGACCGCGGCGGTGTTCTTCTTGGGCTTGAGGAAATCGAAGATCGACATGGCTCAGCCCCCGAAGAGTTTGGTGAAGAATCCCTTCTTCTCGGGCAGCGTGAAGCGCATGGGACGTTCCTGTCCCATCAGGCGCGCAACCGCGTCGTCGTAGGCCTGGCCGGCGTTGGATTCCATGTCCAGGATCACCGGCTCGCCCTTGTTGGAGGCGTTGAGCACGTCGCCGGATTCGGGGATCACGCCGATCGTCTTCAGGCCGAGCACTTCCTCCACGTCGGTGATCGACAACATCTCGCCGGTTTCCACGCGCGAGGGGCTGTAGCGGGTGAGCAGCAGGTGTTCCTTCACGCGCTCGCCGTTCTCGGCCTTGCGCGTCTTGGAGGCCAGCAGGCCGAGGATGCGGTCGGAGTCGCGCACCGAGGAGACTTCCGGGTTCACCACGACGATCGCCTGGTCGGCGAAGTACATCGCGAGGAACGCGCCCTTCTCGATGCCGGCCGGCGAATCGCACACGATGTAGTCGAAGCCGTCTTCGGCCAGGTCGTTGAGCACCTTTTCGACGCCTTCCTTCGCCAGCGCATCCTTGTCGCGCGTCTGCGAAGCGGCCAGCACGTGCAGCGTGTCGAAGCGCTTGTCCTTGATCAGCGCCTGCTTCAACGAAGCTTCGCCGTGGATCACGTTGACGAAGTCGTACACCACGCGGCGCTCGCAACCCATGATCAGGTCGAGGTTGCGCAGGCCGACGTCGAAGTCGATGACGGCGACCTTCTTGCCCTGGCGTGCCAGGCCGCAAGCGATGCTTGCGCTGGTCGTGGTCTTGCCCACGCCGCCCTTGCCGGAGGTGACTACGATGATTTCGGCCAAGTGATGCCTCCCTGATTCTTGTTGTTGTTGTCAGTCCAGCGCCGCGATGCGGAGCTGCCCCTGGTCGAGCCAGACCTGCACGGCCTTGCCGCGCAGCTCTTTCGGAATGTCTTCCAGCACCTTGTAGTGGCCTGCGACCGCGACGAGCTCGGCGTGGAATTCGCGGCAGAAAATCCGCGCCTTCTCGTTGCCTTGCGCGCCGGCGAGCGCGCGACCGCGCAACGCACCGTAGATGTGGATGGAGCCGTCGGCGATCACTTCGGCGCCCGCGCCGACGGTGGTCACCACGGTGAGGTCGCAATTTTCCGCGTACACCTGCTGGCCACTGCGCACGGGCGTGACTTGCATCATGCCCGGTGCGGCGCCGGCTTGCGACGCGGCGGGCGCGGGCGCCGGCTTTTGTTCAGCGGCGGCTTTCGATGCGGCGCGCGGCGCAGGCGCCGCTTCGGCCGGCGCTTCGCCCACGCGTTCGTACTGCGCGCGGAACTTGGCGAGCAGTGGAAGGCCCAGCGCGGCCGAGAGTTCTTCGATCTCGCGCGTGCCGTAGGCCAGCGCCACCGGCAGCACGCCGGCGGCGCGCAGGCCGTCGACGAGCTTGCGCGCGGTGTCGGCGTCGGGCGTCTTCGTCAGGCCGCCGAAATCCAGGATCACCGCGGCGCGTTCGAACAGCTTGGGCGCGCGCTGCACGCGGTCGCGCATTTCGGCCGTCAGTTGCGCGACGTCGAGCGTGCGCACGCGCAGGTTGGCGATGCCGACCTGGCCGATCTTGAGTTCGCCTGCCTGTTCGTAATCGATGGCCGTGCTCACGCGCAGGTTCCGGTGGGGCGGTGCGCGAGCGTACGCGACTGCGGGCGCGGCATCGGCAACCAGGGTGCGGCGGGCAGGGCATCGCCGTAGGTGTCGCGCACCCAGGCGTAGCTGCACAGGTCCTTCATCAGCATCGCGGCGCGATGGCCGTTGTGCATGACGTTCTGGCCGACTTCACGGAAGCCGAAGCTGCCGTGGAAGAGCAGGGCGTGGTCGGTGCCCGGTTCGAGCAGCACTTCGCAGCACAACTGCGGATAGCGCAGTTCGGCGTAGCTCTGGACGTCGGCGTACAGGGCGCGGCCCACGCCGCCGCCACGGCGGCGCGAGGCCACCACGATGCGGTCGATGTAGAAGAACGCCCCCTGGCGCGCACGGAACCACGCGAAGTTGTCGCTGTCGTGCGCCGTGTCCGAACCGAAGCCGACGAGGAAGCCGGCGATCGTCCCGTCGCGCACGGCGACGCGGAAGTATTCGGCGGAATCGAAGAAGCTGCGGAGCTTTGCCGCGTCGAGCGGCAGGATGGCGGGGCCGGCGGCATTGTTGAGGGCAAGGACGGAATCCAGCTCGTGCTCTCGCACGTCGCGGACAACAATCGACATTGACGGCTCCGGTCTTTCTCAGGTCTTGCGGGCGAGGAGGGACGCGCTGTCCCCGGCGCTGGCGCGGATTATCGCACGCGATCCGGTGCCCGGGGCATGACTTTCGGCCTCCCGCACCTGCTGCCCCGGAGGGCTAGGATTGGGCATGTTCGCCCGATTCGGCCACGACCGCCTCCTGCGCTACGCCGGCCTGTTCACCTGGGCCGTCGTCAGCCTGCCCCTCGTCTATTCCTGGCTGGTGCCCTTGCTCGGCGACGGCGCCGATGCGCAACTCGCGCTGCGCCCGATGCCCTGGCAGGGATGGCTGTCCTACTTCGCCTTCGGCCTGAGCTATGCGTGGCTCACGCGCGGGCTGGGCGTGCGGCGGCGCACGGTCGGCGATTTCGCGCTGTTGCTGATTCTCACCCTGGCCGCGGTGGGCGTGAGCTACTGGAACGAGAGCGGCCTGGGCAGTGTGCTGCTGATGGTCGCCGCGTGCGTGCTGCCGTGGCTGTTGCCGCTCCCGCTCGGCGTGGCGTGGCTGGTCCTGAGCCAGCTCGCGGTGGTGCCGGTGTTCGTGCACGGGCTCAACTTCCCGCTGCTCGAAGCCTTGATGCAGTCGGTGTTGTATGCGGGCTTCTCCGGGTTCGTGTTCGTCACCAGCCTGGTCGCGCGGCAACAGGCGCAGGCGCGCGAAGAACAACGACGGCTGAATTCCGAATTGCGCGCCACGCGCGCATTGCTGGCCGAAAGCGCGCGCGTCAACGAACGCACGCGCATCTCGCGCGAATTGCACGACCTGCTCGGCCACCATCTCACCGCGCTCAGCCTGAATCTGGAAGTCGCGGGCCATCTGTCCGACGGGCGGGTGAAGGAACACGTGCAGCAGGCGCACACGCTCGCGCGCCTGTTGCTGACCGACGTGCGCGAAGCGGTGAGCCAGTTGCGCGAGGGCGGGGCGATCGACCTGGCCGCCGCACTGCGCCCACTCGCCGAGAACGTGCCCTCGCTCGCGATCCACATGGACCTGGAAGAGCCGCTGACGCTCGACGATCCCGAGCGCGCACACGTGTTGCTGCGCTGCACGCAGGAAATCATCACGAATGCGGTGCGCCACGCCGGCGCGCGCAACCTGTGGATCGATGCGCGCCGCGCCGACGGCGGCATCGTCATCCAGGCGCGCGACGACGGCGCCGGCGCCGACGCGCTCGTGCCCGGCAACGGCCTGCGCGGCATGCGCGAACGCCTCGCCCAGCACGGCGGCGACCTGCAGGTCGAATCGCGGCCGGGCGCCGGTTTCGCGCTGCGCCTGACCTTGCCGGCAACCATGCTGGGCGTGCCGCTGGGCAACCTTGCGGCCGCTCCGGTGTCCAACCCATCGCAACTCCCGCCCGAGCAGGGGCAGACCACCCCCGAAGGAGCCACCGCGTCATGAACACCGCCACCATCCGCATCTGCCTGGTCGACGACCAGACCCTCGTGCGGCAGGGCATTCGTTCGCTGCTGGCCCTCGCACCGGGGATGGAGGTCGTCGCCGAAGCCGGCGACGGGCGCCAGGCCGTCGAGCTCATCCCCCAGGTCCAGCCGGACGTCGTCCTCATGGACATGCGCATGCCGGTGATGTCGGGCCTGGAAGCCCTGCAGGCACTGGGCCGCGCCAACACCCTGCCGCCGACGATCATCCTCACCACCTTCGACGACGACCAACTCGTCCTTGCGGGCCTGAAGGCCGGCGCCAAGGGGTATCTGCTCAAGGACGTGACGCTGGAACAGCTGGTCGGCGCGATCCAGACCGTCGCCGCGGGCGGCTCGCTGGTCCAACCGGCCGTGACGCAGCGGCTGCTGTCGGGCCTGGAGCACATGCGCAACGACTTCGTCAGCCTCGACCGTCCCGACCCCCTGACCGACCGCGAAACCGAGATCCTGCGGCTGATGGCAAGCGGCTTTTCGAACAAGGAGATCGCCAATTCGCTGGGCGTGGCCGAGGGCACGATCAAGAACCACGTGTCCAACATCCTGTCCAAGCTCGGCGTGCGCGATCGCACCCGCGCCGTGCTCAAGGCCTTCGAACTGCAATTGGTGTGACGAAGGCCCCGTGACGGCGGCCGCACGCGACCTCGCGTGCGGATGGCTCGCAAGCACGGCCGCTCACCTGCTAGCATCGCCGGTCTGTGCGGGCCGCCCGGCGGCGGCCCGGTCTGGAGACCTTCCGAATGACCCGTTTGATCGAGATCCTGATTTCCCTGGCGATCGTCGCCGTGCTGTTCGTCGTCGTCGGCATCGCGCTGCCGTCCTCGCGCCACGTGTCCGAGAGCATCGAGACGAACCGCAAGATGATCATCGTGCGCGACACGCTCACCAGTCCGCGCCGCTTCAAGGAGTGGAACACGCTGGCGCTGCGCGACCCGCGCATGGAGTGGAAGTTCTTCGGTCCCGATACCGGCGTGGGCGCCGGCTTCGAATACGCCTCGACCAACAAGATGGTCGGCTCGGGCAAGTGGACGCTGACCAAGAGCGAACCCAACCTCATCGAATACCAGATCGTCGACAGCAGCCGCGGCACCAACAAGAAAACCGCGTTCATGCTCAAGCCGACGGGCCGCAACAACCGCAACGTCGAAGTCATGCAGACCTACGACGTGGATTACGGCTTCGACCTGCTCGGCCGCTACTCCGGCCTGTACGTCCGCTCGATCGGCGACGACATCAAGCTGGGCCTGGGCAAGTTCACCAACATGCTCGCCGGCGTGCCGAACTACGACTACAACGCCGACTTCGGCCGCAAGACCCAGGCCGACCTGCCGAAGGTCGTCGAGCTCCCGGCGGAGAACCTGCTGTTCGCGCCGGCCACCGTCGAGCGCGACCCCGACAAGATCCAGCAGGCGATGAACGCCAACGTGCAGTGGATCAAGAAGGTGATGGACGCCAACGGCCTGGAATCGGCCGGCCCGATCCGCGTGATCACCACCGAGTTCGCCGCCGACGCCTACTCCTTCGACACCGCGATGCCGGTGCGCAAGAAGGGCGCGACCGATCCGAACGCCGAAATCCCGGCGCCGAAGCTGGAGCAGCAGGTGCAGTTCATCCGCACCACGCCTGCGCGCTACGCCAGCGCCGGCTTCACCGGCCACATGATCAACCTGGCGAAGGTGCGCGACTCGCTGCGCGCCTGGACGATGACCCGCGGTTACGAAACCACCGGCCGCCCGTTCGAAGCGTGGACCAACGGCGTGGATTCGGGCTTCACCGACGACGGCCACTACCAGTTGTACTGGCAGCTGAAGTAAGCCTTCGACATCGCTGCACGAAGACGAACGCCGCGCTCGCGGCGTTCGTCGTTTTGGAGGAACGCCAATGCGCACGGGCGAACGCACGATCACCATCCGCCTGGCCGGTTTCGCCGGTGGCCTGTTCGCCGCGTGCGCGGTCGCGCTCTCGGCGTATGCGATGCATGCCGAACTCGAGCCGCACGCACGCGAACAGGTGATCATCGGCGCGGCCTTCGCTTTCGGCCACGGCATCGCGCTGGCGGCGCTTGCACGGCATGGCGCGCATTGGTTGGGTGCGCTGTCGCTGTTTGCCCTGCTCGCGGGCGTGTTGCTGTTTTCCGGCAGCCTGGTCGGCGCCGCGGTGGTGCACACGCCCACGACATTCGCGCCGCTGGGCGGCATGATCACCATCGCGGGCTGGCTGGTCTTCGCCCTGCACAGCCTGCGACGCTGAAGGAGCCGCGATGGCACGACGCACACGGGGGTTCGACACCGACGCGGCCTGGTCGCACCTGACCAGGCGCGACCGCAAGCTCGGCAAGTGGATGGAAAAGCTCGGGCCGATCGCGCCCGACCCGCGTTGGCGCAAACCCTTCGATCCGGTCGACGCGCTCGCGCGGGCGATCCTCTACCAGCAGTTGAGCGGCAAGGCCGCGGCGACGATCGTCGGCCGCGTGGAAGCCGCGATCGGCAGCGACCGCTTCCATTGCGACACGCTCGCGCGCATCGACGATGCGGCGCTGCGGGCCTGCGGTGTGTCGGGCAACAAGTCGCTCGCCTTGCGCGATCTCGCGCTGCGCGAGGAACGCGGCGAAATCCCCACGCTGCGGCAAATGGCGACGATGGACGAGGACGCGATCATCGCCGCGCTCGTACCGGTCCGCGGCATCGGCCGCTGGACGGTGGAGATGATGCTGATGTTCCGCCTCGGCCGCCCCGACGTGTTGCCCGTCGACGACCTCGGCATCCGCAAGGGCGCACAGGCGATCGACAAACTCGTCGAAATGCCCGCGCCTAAAGCCTTGCTGGCGCGCGGCGAGAAGTGGGGGCCGTATCGCACCTACGCGAGCCTCTACCTGTGGCGCATCGCCGATCTGGCGAATGCCCCGAAGGCGAAGGATGCCAAGCCGGTGAAGCGCTCGCAGGGTTGATGCGCGTGATGCGTCAGGCGTGCGTCGGACGCGCCGGCGATTCGACCGGCGTGCGCGTGCCGAAGCGGCGCTTGAACTGCAGGGCAGGGCGCTCGACCAGGAACCAGCTCGCCGCCGCGCATGCGAAGGCCAGCACGCTCGCCCACAGCACGTTGTGCATCGGCGGTCCCGGCGAATACGTCTGCACGATTTGCGCGCTAGGCCAACCGTAGAGATACAGGCCGTAAGACAGATCGTGGTGCGCGAGCTTCGCCGGCACCGGCGCAAATGCGAGCCACAAGGTCCCGTAGGCCACGAGTGCGAAGTAGGGCGCCGCGAACCAGGGCGTGCCGCGCAACAGTGCCGCGAGGATCAACAGCGCGACGACCGGCATCCACGACAAGCGGATGCGCTCACGCCACAACCAGGCTGCGGTGCCGGTGACGAAAAACGCAACGCACCACAAATCGTTGCCCAACCAATCCGGCAGCGGCGACCGGAACCATGCGAATGCCGCGATCCCTGCGATCAAGGCCAGCCACGGCAACAGGTAACGCTTCGCCGTCAACAGACCGACCAACGAGGCACCCAGCAACAACAGATACAAACGCGCTTCCACGGGCAAGGTCCAGAGCGACCCGTTGACGGCCGTTTGCGGCAGCGTTTCGAACACGCCGGGGAGATGGAATTCCGCGCGCCACAGCGTCGCGTTCGACCACAGGTAGCGCCACGTATCGGCCGACCAGTAATCGTGCGAGGTCGTCATCATCGGCCCGAGCACGAACACGCTCAGCAACACGCAGGCGACCAGCGCCGGCAGGATCCGCAACGCGCGCGACCCGAGATACCCGCGCACGCTGTTGCGCTGCAGGCTCGCGGCGATCAAGAAGCCGCTGATCACGAAGAACATGTCCACCGCGATCGCGCCGGCGAATTTCACCTGCGTCGCGCGCGCCAGCAAGTCCCCGCCCGGCGTGCCGGTGATCGCCCATGCGTGGCCGTAGATCACCAGCCAGGCGGCGATCAGGCGCAGGACATTGAAATGGTTGTGGCCCGACGCCCAGGCGGACGCCAGCGTGCGCTCACCCGCCACGCCAGCACCAATGCCAGGGCTCGTAGACGATGCCGTGCGGGTTCTCGCGCGGGTAACTCAGCACGAACCCATGTCCTTGCGCGTTGTCCTGCAACCACGCGAACGCGCGCGTCTTCTCGAAGCTTTCTTCCGCCGGCGGTTCGTCCGGCGTGCCGATGTCGAGCGCCCGCCCGCCGTGGTGTTCGCTGAAACCGGGCGCGGCGTTGACGGTGAGGATCTCCTCGACCGTCTGCCCGCGCGCAAGCTTGCGTTCGAAGATGCCCAGTTGATAGTCGTGCGAGCGATAGCCGCTGATCGACTCCAGCACGACGTCATCGCGCAGCGCTTCGGCCCGCATGTGCAGCCACGCGCGCGCGGCGCCGGGGCGCAACCAGAGCGGGCGGCGGAAGCGGTCGAAGCCGGCGACGTCGAGGCGATCGGGTTCGGCGACGAGCGACAGGCCGGTGCGCTGCGTGTACGCGGCTTCGTCGATGTCGAGTTGGTCCAGGCGTTCGTGCAGGCGGGAGAGCGGAAGCTCGTACACACGCTCCACGCCCCACCGCGCATGCGGCGAGAAACTGTCGAGTGCGTCGAGCGCTTCGCCGATCCCGTCCTCGCGCTGCAGCGAGGGCACCAGCGGCATCAAACCTTCCGGCAACTCTGCCGCCAGATAGCGGCCGTCGCGCTTGCGGCGCAACACGCACGAGGCGCGCGAGAGCACGCGCGCGTCATGGTTGCTGCGCGCGCGGAGCAAGCCGCCGGGCCACAGCTCGATGTCCGGCGTGTTGAGCAACACCTTGGGGCTACGTCGCATGCGCCAAGGGTACCCGAGGCCGTCAGCGCGTGCGCCAGCCCCATGCCGCCAGACCGCCGGCGACGAGCGCCGCGACCCAGGAGGCCGCGACCGGAATCGCCTGCCCGCCGATCTCCACGGGCGCGCCGACCAGCGCGCGCCAGGCCTGCAACAGCGCGACGAGCGTGAACAAGATCGCCGAAGCAGTGACATACCCACGGTGCGATGTCGCCATGGCCGGTTTCCTCAGAGGGGTTTTTTCAGGTAGAGCTGCACGGGCTTGAACGGGTGCGTCTGCACGACACTTACCAACTCCCAGCCCTGCAGGCCGAGTTGCACGAGCTTTTCCTGCACCACGTCGCGCGCCATGCCCAGGAAGCCGGGCTTGACCTGCACGACCTGGTAAGTCCAACGGTCACTCGCCATCGTTGTGTTCCTCTTCTTTCGTCGGCGGCGGCGCCGGCAGGCGCCCCGCCTTGCGCAAGGCGTCGCGCAACACGTATTCGATCTGCGCGTTGAGCGAACGGATCTCGTCGTCGGCCCACCGCTGCGCGGCGTTCAACACGTCCGCGTTGATGCGCAGCGGATAGGCCTTCTTCTCACCCATCAGTAGAGCGTGCCCGCGTTGACGATCGGCTGCGTGGAGCGTTCGCCGCACAAGACGACCAGCAGGTTGCTGACCATCTGCGCCTTGCGCTCTTCATCCAGGTGCACGACGCCGTTCTTCTGCAGCTCGGCCAGGGCCATTTCGACCATGCCCACCGCGCCGGCGACGATGCGCGTGCGCGCGGCGATGATCGCGTTGGCCTGCTGGCGCTGCAGCATCGCCTGCGCGATTTCCGGGGCGTAGGCCAGGTGGCTGATGCGCGCGTCGATCACCTGCACGCCGGCATCGGCCAGGCGTTCGGACAATTCCTGCGACAGATGCGTGCTGATTTCCGCCGCGTGGCTGCGCAACGACAGCTGTCCGTCCTCGTGCTGGTCGTAGGGATAGCTGGTGGCCATCGCGCGCAACGCCGATTCGGACTGGATCTGCACGAAGCTTTCGTAGTCGTCGACGTTGTAGACCGCCTCTGCCGAATCCACGACCTGCCACACGATCACCGCGGCGATTTCGATCGGGCTGCCGTCGAGCTCGTTGACCTTGAGCTTGCCGCTTTCGAAATTGCGCACGCGCTGGCTCACCTTCCGCTTGGCGTAGAAGGGGTTGTTCCAGCGCAGGCCGTTTTCCTTGACCGTGCCGACGTACTTGCCGAACAGGCTCAGCACCGCGGCCTTGTTGGGCTCGACCATGTACAGGCCGAACAGGCAGAAGAAGGCGAGCAGATCGGTCAGCAAGCCCAGGACGACCCAAAGGGGCGCCTCCATGCGGATGCCGTTGAACATCAGGAATCCGCCGACCAGCAGCACCGCCAGCAGCATGAGCAGCATGGGGATGCCCGCGGCGGAACGGATGGGGTTCTCTTTCATCGAAGGCCTCGACAAGCCCCGGGATTGGGGCGCGCCGATGTGATATCACTCTGATATCAGCTAAGCAAGCGCTGGGCGACGAATGGCGACGCTCAGCGGGTCGCCGGGAGCCAGACCAGCGGCGCCGGGCTGAACTCGCCGGTCGCGATCAGGCCCTTGCCGTTCGGCAGCCAAGCCAGGGCTTCGGCCTGGTGCAACCAGGGCAGCGGCTGCGTAGCGGGCACGCGCGCGACCGCCTGCGGCCACGATTCGCCGGGCGCCCGGCGATAGAGCAGCAAGCGGTCGTAGGTCAGCACCGCGAGGGTCAGGCCATCGGGCGAGAGATCGGCCGCGGTGACCTGGCGGCCGAGCGCGATGCGCCGCGGATCGGAGACGCCGGATTCGGCCGGCGCTTCGGCCAGGGTGCCGATGCGGCGCGCGACGACCACTGCGCCCCGTGCCGGATGCAAGGGCACCGAGAACAATTGCGCCGGTTTGCGCTTCTTCGATATCAGCAGCACTTCGCCGGCCTGCGCATCCACCGCGACGGCTTCGCAATCGCGCGGACCGTCGGGCCAGCGGAAGGCGATCGACCATGCGGCCGACACCGCGCCACCATCGACCAGCGGATCGGGCTCGGGAACGACATGCAACTGCGCCGTGCGACGCAGGCCGCCGTTGTCGCCGGTGTCGGCGATCAGCAGCCAGTGGCGGCCCTCCCACTGGAAGGCGTCGAGGTCTTCCCAATCGGTGTTGCGCACGCCCGCCACGCGCACGCTCGCGATACGCGAACCCCGCCGCGAGATCGCATGCAACATCGGCCCGTTGCCGCCGTCCTGGAGCAACCACAGTGTGTCGCGATGCACGGTGGACGTCGCAAGGCCGCTGGTCTCGTCGATCGAACCGTCGAGGATCACGCCTGCCAGGCGCGGTTGCAGGCCCTGGCCGTCGCATGCGGCGAGCAGCGCGCAACAGGTCAGGGCGGTCAGGGCACGGGGCATACGCATGAGGCGCGCAGGATGGCATGGCCGGCGCGGGTACACTACGCGCCCCATCTTTCGGCACCTGTTCGATGCCCACGATCGGTACGCCCCTGTCCCCGCACGCCACGCGCGTGCTCCTGCTCGGCTCGGGCGAACTGGGCAAGGAAGTGGCGCTGGAATTGCAACGCTTCGGCGTGGAAGTCATCGCCGCCGACCGCTATGCCGACGCACCTGCGATGCAGGTGGCGCACCGCAGCCATGTGCTCGACATGCTCGACGGCAACGCGGTGCGCGCGCTGATCGAACGCGAACGGCCGCACATCGTGGTGCCGGAAATCGAAGCGATCAGCACGCCGACGCTCATCGAGATCGAAGCCGAAGCGAAGGGCAGCCTGCGCGTCATCCCCACTGCGCGCGCCGCGCGGCTCACGATGGATCGCGAAGGCATCCGGCGCCTCGCCGCGGAAACGCTCGGGCTGGCGACGTCCGCGTATCGCTTCGTCGACACGCTCGCCGACTATCGCGACGCCGTGCAGGCCGTCGGCCTGCCGTGCGTGGTCAAGCCGGTGATGTCCTCCTCCGGCAAGGGCCAGAGCCTGGTGCGCACGCAAGCCGACATCGACGCGGCGTGGGATTACGCGCAGACCGGCGGCCGCGCCGGCGCGGGCCGCGTCATCGTCGAAGGCTTCGTCGACTTCGATTACGAAATCACGCTGCTCACCGTGCGCCACGCCGGCGGCACCAGCTTCTGCGAACCCATCGGACACCTGCAGCGCGACGGCGACTATCGCGAAAGCTGGCAACCGCAGCCGATGTCGCCGAAGGCACTCGAACGCTCGCAGCAAATCGCGAAAGCCGTGACCGACGACCTCGGCGGTTGGGGCGTGTTCGGCGTCGAGCTCTTCGTCAAGGGCGACCAAGTGTGGTTCTCCGAAGTCTCCCCGCGCCCACACGACACCGGCCTGGTCACGCTCGCCTCGCAGGATCTCAGCCAGTTCGCGCTGCATGCGCGCGCGATCCTCGGACTGCCCATTCCCGCGATCCGCCAACTCGGCCCCACCGCTTCGTGCGCGATGCTCGCGCAGGGCCACGGCGTGCCGGTGTTCGACAATGTCGAAGGCGCATTGCGCGAGGCGGACACTGCGCTGCGCCTGTTCGGCAAACCGCGCGTGGAAGGGCATCGCCGCGTGGGCGTCACCCTCGCGCGCGGCACGGACATCGACGCGGCCCGCGCGCGTGCGCGCGATGCCGCCGCCGCCATCACCATCCGTTTGGAACAATGACGCGATGAACGAATCCGAAGGTTACGTCGTCTACTTTTTCCCGCAGGCGCTGGAAGCACTCGGCGAAGCGATCAAGCCCTATCTCCGCGAAGGGCCGGGCGGCGAGCACGTGCTCTGCCACGAGATCGATACGGCGGGCGCGTTGCTGGAGATGACGATCCAGGCACAGGCCAAAGACGGGCGCACCGTTGCGCTGGAGTTGATGGTCCCGCAGTCGATGGTGCGCATGGTGGTCTCCGCGCACAGTGAGGCGGAGTTCGGATTTTCGCCCCGAGTGGCCCCGGCCCTGATGGCGTCCTTGCCGCCGGTGGCGGGAAAGGCACCCGCCCCCAGCGCCCCCCCGCAAGCGGTGCCGCAAACGGGCGAAGCACCGAAGGCCGAGGCAACAAATCTGCCGCCGGAAGGTTGACAGCCGCTTCCTCGACAACAATCGGGTCAGTGCGAAGCTTGCTTCGCACCGGAAAACCAACGTTCAAGCGAATCGCCCGAGCGAGAGCCAGCGCTCGAAAGGCGATGCCCCAGCGTTGTGAGTTTMAAATTTTTTTCCCAAAAAAATTTGAAACTCACAACGTTCGGGCGGCGCGTCAATGACGCAGGCGGGCTCTTGCTGCTTCGGCCCCTCACACCATCCCTTGCCACGCCCTGCCATCGAACGCTTCCAAAGGTCGGAAGCGCCGTTTGTAATCCATCTTGTCGTGCCCCTCGATCCAGTACCCCAGATACAGATGCGCGCGATTATCCCGTTGCGCCCACGCGATCTGCCGCAGCAACGACAAAGTCCCCAGCCCACGCTCGGGCAGATCCGGGTCGAAGAAGGTGTACACGGCCGACAACGCATTCTCGACGACGTCGGTGATCGCAACGGACAACAACCGCCCCGGCCCCTTGCCTTCGCTGCGCTCGCGCAATTCCATGAAGCGCCCGTGCGACCAACTGCCGATCAGGAACTGATCGAACTCGATGCCGCCGTGTTCGTCCATGCCGCCACCGCGATGCCGCGCCCGCAGGTAACGTTGGTACAGCGCCAACTGTTCTTCCGTTCGCTCCGCGGGAACGATGCGGGACTCCACATGGGCATTGCGTGTCAGGCAACGGCGCTGACTGCGATCGGGCGTGAACTGCGCAACCGGGATGCGCACCGCGACACACGCGCGGCAACCCTGGCAATGCGGCCGATACACGATGTCGCCGGAGCGGCGGAAACCCCACCCCAGCGCGAGCGGATACAGGTTGGGCATGCGCGGGTCGCGCGGATCGAGCACCAGGTCGCGTGCGATGCGCGTGGGCCAATAACCACACGCGTGGTCGCCGGTGTGGAAGACGCGGAGTTCATCCTGGTCCGGGGTGTTGTTGGCGCCCATGGCCGGAGCATACCGCCATCGAATGCGAAGACGTTGTCGCGTCCCCGTCACGCGATGTCGTGAAGTCCGCGTCAGAACGTCACGCGGCCCGATGCCACCAGACCGGCGATCAGCCCGCCCAAACCGCCCAGCGTCCCGAGCACCAGGCCGATGCGGCAGTGGATGCGCTCGCGGCGCCTGCGTTTGGCCGCGCCTTCGGGGTCGACGCGCGCTTCCACCGCGAAGCGGCGCGCTTTCGCGCGGGGCTGCACGACGCCGGTCTGCCAGAACACGATGCCCATGAACACGCAGGTGGCGAGCGTCGCCGGCACCCATCCGCGGGTGGAGGTCGTGGTCAGCAGCATCGACACGAGGTAACCGAAGATCGCGAACACATTCACGATGGCCGAACGGGTGAGCGCTCGCCGTTCTTCCGCGTCCATCGCTTCGCGCATCTGCTTGCGCCAGCCCCAGAAGATGCTCGCGTTCGCCGCCACCAGCCCGATGCCGACGCCCGAGGCGGCGCCGAGCAGCACCTGCCCGATCGTCTTCGCGCCCAGGCCCGCGCCGCCGATCATCGTCGCCGCGGCGGCCGACGGGCTGGCGACCACGAGCGCGCTGGTCACGATGGTCGCGAAGGCAGCGGCCGGCGCCGAGCCCTTCGCGAATTCGCCGAAGCGCTGGAGCAAGTCGTCCTGTACCTGTTGGCGCGCACGCGACAGACGCTTGCGCACCGCGGCATCGGACAAGCCGAGCAGTGCGGCGACCTGTTTGGAACTCTGGCCCTCGCGATAGAACAGCAGCAGCGTTTCGCGGCTGTCTTCGGGCAAGGCGGAAATCACGTCGGCGGCGGCGACGTGGCGCTCTTCGTCGATCAGCGCATGCAAGGGCGAGGGCGCGGGATCGGCGGCGGCTGCGATCGCGGCCTCCATGTCATCGACCGGGAAGGGGCCGCGTACCTTCGCGCGCAAATGATCGCGTGCGAGGTTGCGCGTGATCTGCCGCAGCCAGGGCAGGAAGCTGTCGGCGTTGTGCAGGCGGCGCAGGTGCTGCCATGCGCTGAGGAAGGCGTCCTGCGCGATGTCCTCGCTGCTCGGCACGTCGCGCGTGATCGCCAGCGCAATCGCCGTGATCGTGTTCTGGCAGGCGATCACGATGCGCCCGTAGGCATCGCGGTCCCCCTCGCGCGCAGCGGGGAGTTCCAGGCGGATCAGCTGGTCGATGGTGGTGTCCATGGGCATCAGGACGTCGCTGGTCGCCGGATGTGACTCAACGGACCGCGAGGACCCGCAACACGCGCCAGGTCGCCTCGGTCCGGCGCACCAGCAGCGTGCGGACCTGGGTGGCCTGCGCGCCTGCGCTGATGACGGCAAGCTCGACCGTGCCGGTGCCCGAGCCGTCGGTGCGGTAGTCGCGGATGTCGATGAGGACGGCCGTCTTGCCGGTCGTGTCCGCGCAATCGAAGCGGGTCTTCGAAGCGGGCAGGTCGGCGAGTTGGGCCTTGGTCGCAGGCGTGCCGTCGATGCGAACGCAGGCCACTGCCGGTGCGTCTGCGGTGAGTTCGACGCCGGTGAGCATCGCCGCCAGCGCGGGCGGGGTTTCCACGGGATACGCGCCGGGCACCGGATCGACCGGCGCGGTCTGTGCAGCGGCGGGCGCCGCGGCAACAGGGGTCGCTGCAACCGGCGCCTTCGCAACCGGTGCCGACGTATTCGCCCGATGCGCCGCAACCCACGCCAGCCCGACCGCAACGACGATCAGCACCAACAAGCCCATCTTGTAACGGAACGCGCGCTTGGTCGGCGCCACCGCGGCGCGCAATTCGTAGGTCCCGGTGATTGTCGACTCCGGCAGGAAGCTGTCGCTCCCGCCGCGCGTGGAGTCGAGCAGGCCCGCTTCGCGCAGGATCTGCCGCGCGCGTGGCTGGTCTTCCGACTTCAACACCCACACCGCGGGCAAGGGGCCGCCGGCTTCGTCGTCCTTGTATGTGCGCCGCCCGCTCCAGGCGCTCTTGTACGAGCGCCCGTGCGTGATGCGTACTTCGATGCCTTCGTCGGCGAGCATCTTCGCGATGCCTTCGACGTTGGACAGGCGCGGGCTGGAAAACACTTGCCGCATGTCAGGCCTTGCCTTCGTTGATGACGCGGATCAGGCCTTCCTGCGCGGTGCTCGCCACCAGCTTGCCGGCGCGGTCGTAGATCTGGCCGCGCGCGAGGCCGCGCCCGTCCTGCGCCGTCGGGCTGTCGATGGAATACAGCAGCCATTCGTCCGCGCGGAAGGGACGATGGAACCACAGCGCGTGATCGAGCGAAGCCATCAACACATTCGGCTGGTAGTAACTGATCCCGTGCGGGAAAGTCGCGGTGCCGAGCAGATGGAAATCCGACGCATACGCCAGCAACGCGCGATGCAATTCCGGCGCATCGCCAACGCGTTCGCCCAGGCGGAACCACACGTGCTGGAAGGGCGGGCGCTTGGGCGGATTGAGTTCGTCGCGCGGATACACATGGCGGAATTCGAACGGCCCCTGGCGCGACAACCAGCGCTGCACCTTCGAGGGCAAACGCGCCAGATGATCGGGCGTGAGATCGGCGGTCGGCGCGATGTCCTCGGGCATGGGCACTTCGGGCATCGACAATTGATGCTGGCCCTGGCCCTCTTCCGCGCGTTGGAAAGACGCTGCGAGGAAGAAGATCGGCTGGCCGTGCTGGACCGCGGTGACGCGCCGCACGGAGAAGCTGCCGCCGTCGCGCGTGCGGTCGACGAGGTAGACGATCGGTGCATCGATGTCGCCCGCGCGCAGGAAATACGCATGGAGCGAATGCGCGCTGCGCGGCTCGGTGACCGCATCCATCGTCGCCTGCGCCGCCGACAGCGCCTGCCCGAGCACCTGTCCGCCGAACACGTATTTCGTGCCGATGTCGCGGCTCTGGCCGCGGAACAGGTTGTCCTCGAGGCGTTCGAGGGAAAGCAGTTCGATGAGTTCGGAAACGGGGGGCGCGTTCATGGCCGGAGTATAGACGGCGCCCCTGGCGTCAAGGCTCGAACGGGTTCGGTTCGAAGCGCTTGAGCCGGACTTCGCGCAGCACGCGGTCCCACGGGAACAACGGTCCGGGATCCAGCTTGCGATGCACCGTCTTCGTCGGATCGTCTTCGGCCGCGACGGTGGTCGTGTCCAGGTCCTCGTGCCCGGCGATGAAGCGCAGCGCCGGATAGTCCTGCGCCAACACCTTCAGCAAGGCGATCAGCGCGACGATCTGCGCATCGGTGTAGGGCTCGTCCATCGCCTGGTGGTTCGCGTCGAGCCAGCGCGGGTAGCGCCCGGTGTTCACCAGCTCGATGCCGATCGAACGCGGGTTGTAGCCGCGCGTGTGGTTGGCCACGCGCTCGGGCGAGACCCACAGGTGCACCGAGCCGTCGCGATCGATGTAGTAGTGGCCGCTGTTGCCCTGGCCCGAATCGGGATAGAGCACGCGCTGCCCGTAGTCGCGCGCGGTCGCCAGGTCCGGCAGCTCCGTGCAATGGATGACGACCAGGTCGATTTGCGCACGGGGGCGCGCGTCGAGCCGGGCCTCGTAGGGCAGGGGTGTGATTTCGACCGGAAGCTCCGGCGGCGGCATGGGCACCATGGCCGCGATGCTAGCATCGCGATGTTTCCTCCCCCACAAGCAAGCATGCCCGCCATTCCGCCCCCCGGTTCCGCGCTCGGCCGCCTCATGGCGACGTTGCCGCGCGCCGGCCGCGTGGAATGGATCGGGTTGCGGCCCAAGCGCGACGTGCCGATGGCGCCTGCCGAATCGGTCGAAGCCAAGACGGGCAAAGGCCTGGTCGGCGACCGCTACACCGGCGGCAGCGGCAACCGCGGCGTCACGCTCATCCAGGCCGAACACCTGCCGGCCATCGCGGCCCTGTCGGGGCATGCATCGGTTTCGCCGGCCTTGCTCCGCCGCAACGTCGTGGTCTCCGGCATTCCCCTGATCGCGTTGAAGGGCCGGCGCTTCCGCATCGGCGAGGTCGTGCTGGAAGGCACCGACGCCTGCGATCCGTGTTCGCGCATGGAAGAAGCGCTGGGCCCCGGCGGGTTCAACGCGATGCGCCACATGGGCGGCCTGTGCGCGCGCATCGTGGAAGGCGGGCGGTTCGGCATCGGCGACGCGGTGTCGGCGATCGAAGACAAGGACGGTTGATGCGCGGTCATTGCATTTTGTCGCACGGGTTCGAAAGCGGGCCCGATGCCACCAAGGTCACGGCGCTCGCCGAGGTGGCCGAGCGTTTCGGCTGGAGCCACGAGCGGCCGGATTTCACCGATCTGGACGGCAAGCGCGAGGTCAGCGACCTCGGCGATGTCGCCGCGCGCGTGCAACGTTTGCTGCGCATCACCAGCGAGGCCGCCGCGAACGGGCCGGTCGTGCTCGCCGGTTCGAGCCTCGGCGCATGGATCTCCGGCCGCGTGTCGCTGCAGGTGCCGGTCGCCGGTTTGTTCCTCATGGCGCCGCCGATCGCACTGGACAAGACCCATCCCTTCGATGCCGCCGGCGTTCCGACCTCGATCATCCACGGATGGGAGGACGAACTCATTCCCGCACGCGATGTCGTCGCCTGGGCGCAGTCGCGTCGCGCGGCCTTGTTGATGGTCGACGACGGCCATCGCCTCTCCGCGCACGTGCAGGCCAGCGCCGACGCATTCGCCGCGCTGCTTGCGAAGCTCTGACATGAAATTCTTCGCCAGCTGCGGAAAGGGCCTGGAATACCTGTTGACCGACGAGTTGATCGCGCTCGGCTGCACGCGCGCCACCGCGACGATGGCGGGCGTCAACGTCGAAGGCGAGCTGCTCGACGCGCAACGCGCCGTGTTGTGGTCGCGCCTGGCCAGCCGCGTGCTGTGGCCGATCACCGAATTCGATTGCGCGGACGAACATGCGCTGTACGCAGGCGTGTCGGCCGTGGATTGGGAAACGCACCTCGGCCCGGGGCACACGCTCGCCGTCGATGCGCACGTCTCGGGCGAAGCGCTGACGCATGCACGCTACGCAGCGCAACGCGTGAAGGATGGCGTCGTCGACGTGCTGCGCCAGAAGACCGGCGCGCGGCCCGATGTCGACATCGAATCGCCGGACGTGCGCTTGAACCTCGTCGTGCGCAAAAACCGCGCGATCCTCTCGATCGACCTCGGCGGCGGCCCGCTGCATCGCCGCGGCTGGCGCAGCGCGCAAGGCGAAGCGCCGCTGAAGGAAAACCTCGCGGCCGCGGTGTTGATGCGCGGCCAATGGCCGACGCTGTATCGCGAAGGCGCATCGCTGCTCGATCCGATGTGCGGCAGCGGCACGTTGTTGATCGAAGGCGCATTGATGGCCGGCGATGTTGCGCCGGGCTTGCAGCGTCACGGTGCGGCGTTGCCGACGCGTTGGCGCGGGTTTGACAACTCGGCATGGCAATCGCTGGTCGACGATGCAATGCGCCGGCGCGATGCCGGTCTGCTTGCCTTGCGCCCCGCCTTTTTCGGCAGCGATGCCGATGCGCGCATCCTCGAAGCCTCGCGCGGCAACGCGCAGGCCGCCGGCGTCGGCCATGTGCTCGACCTGCGCCCGACGCCCGTCGAATCGCTCACGCGCGCAACCGACTTCGGCCCGCGCGGCCTCGTGGTTTGCAACCCGCCCTACGACGCGCGCCTGGCCGCCGATCCGGCGCTGTATCGCGCACTCGGCGACGCATTGCGCCGCAACGCGCCGGAGTGGCGCGCCAGCCTGCTGTGCGGCGACGACGATCTCGCACGCGCCACCGGCCTGCGCGCGAACAAGCGCTATCAACTGTTCAACGGCGCGATCGAATGCACGCTGATCGTGTGCGACCCGATCGCACCGCCGCAGCGTTCGGTCGACGCACCCGCGCCGGTGTTGTCGGAAGGCGCGCAGATGGTCGCCAACCGCCTGCGCAAGAACCTGAAGAAACTGAAGGCCTGGCGCGAGCGCGAAGGCGTCGACAACTTCCGCGCCTACGATGCGGACCTGCCCGAATACGCCGCCGCGATCGACGTCTACACCGACGCCGACTCGCGCGAACAATGGCTGCACGTGCAGGAATACGCGGCGCCCGCGGAGATCCCCGAAGAGACCACGCGCAAGCGCCTCAACGCCTTGCTCGCCGCCACGCGCGAGGTCTTCGGCATTCCGAAGGAACGCATCGCGCTGAAGACGCGCAGCGTCGGCAAGGGCGGCAGCAAGTACGGGCGCTTCGACCGCCGCGGTGAATATCTCGTCGTGCGCGAAGGCGACGCGCGCCTGCGCGTGAACCTGTTCGATTACCTCGACACCGGCGTGTTCCTCGACCATCGCCCGCTGCGCCTGCGCATCGCGGAAGAGGCACGCAACAAACGTTTCCTCAACCTGTTCTGTTACACCGGCGCTGCGACCGTGCAGGCCGCGCGCGGCGGGGCATCGAGCACCACCAGCGTCGACCTCAGCGGCACCTACCTGCAATGGTTGACCGACAACCTCGCCGAGAACGGCATCGGCGGCGGCCGTCACCGCCTCGTACAGGCCGACGCGATCCAATGGCTCCTCGCCGACCGCGGGGACTACGACCTGATTTTCTGCGATCCACCGACGTTCTCGAATTCCGCGCGGGCCAACGACTTCGACGTACAACGCGAACACGTGCGCCTGCTGCGCGCCGCACTCATGCGCCTGGCGCAGGGCGGCTCGCTGTACTTCTCGAACAACTTCCGCCGCTTCAAGCTCGACGAAGCGGCCTTGTCCGACATCGCCTCGATCGAAGACGTCACCGCCTCGACGATCCCGCCGGATTTCGCACGCGACGCCCGCATCCACCGTTGCTGGCGCTTGCGGCGCCTGGGCATGGACGCGCGCGGATGAACGTGCGCGCCGGCTGGTGGGCGCTGTTCGGACAGTGGTTGCGCAATCCGCTGCAGACCGCGTCGATCGCGCCCTCGAGCCGCGATCTCGCGCAGGCGATGGTCGATGAATTGCCGCACGACACACACCGCGTCATCGAACTTGGCGGCGGCACCGGATCGGTCACGCGCGCGTTGATGGCGCATGGATTGCGTGGCAATGATCTACTGGTGATCGAACTCAGCGAATCGCTGCATGCGCATTTGCGCAAACGATTCCCGGCGGTGCGCGTCGCATTGGGCGATGCGAGCGACCTGCCCGAGATCGCCGCGCACTGTGGATTCCTCGCAGGCGGCCTGGCAGATGCGATCGTGTCGAGCCTGGGCCTGCTCGCGATGCCGGAGGACCTGCAGCAACGCATCCTGGCCGCATCCTTCGCGTGCCTGCGCCCGGGCGGGCGCTTCATCCAGTTCACCTACGGCCCGCAGGCTCCGGTGTCCGAATCGGTGCAGCAGGCCTTGCGCCTGAAGGTGCGGCGCGGGGGCTTCGTGCTGCGTAACGTGCCGCCGGCGACCGTGTATGTGTATGAGCGGCGCTGAAGACATCAGGGCACAATCCGTCCATGACCAAGCTGATCGTCGCCATGGCAATCGTGTTGCTCGCGGCAAGTTGCGTGCAGACCCCGCAAGCGCCGAATTCCGCGGGGCCCTTCGTTGGGCTGGACCTCCCGAAGCTGCCAGAGGGTGACCGCAGGATCATCACCGAGGCATCCGAGGACTTCCGCGCCGTCGTGGAGGGAAAAAAGCCGGTCCACGCGGTCTTCGACAAAGATGCGCCGCTCCCTGCCGATGGCGGTACGACGTTTTACCAGGGGAAGGGCTATCGGCTGACGATCCTGATCAGCCTGTCCGACTTCGGCGAGGTTCACGGCACGGCCTACGGACCTGTCGTGGAGTTCGAACGGGCGTTCGCTCCCGGAAATACGTCGGAGATCTCGGATATCCGGGTGTATTCACCGGAGGCGTTTGGCAAACTCATGAGGGACTAGGACAGTCGGTGCCGGGGGCAGGAGCGATGGAGCAAGATCCATTCGCAAGGATCGCACTCTCGATTCCAAGCCTGCTCGTGGGCTTGGGCATCGCCGGTTTCGCGATTTACTCGAACTATCTGGTTTTGTTCGCGCGCCCGCCAGGATGCGAGATGTTGTGCCCCCTCCTGGGATTACCGCCAACAGCGACGACCGTGGTTTGGTCGATGTGGTGCCTGGCATGGTGCGTTCCCGCATGGCGGACGCTCGATCGGCGTCGACGCGTGCTGGCCATCGCGTGCCTGGTCGCATCGTTGGCCAGTTTCGTCATGCTCTATATCGCCTTTTGAGCGCTTGCAGATACCGAATGCAATGACGAGTCCTCGAAAAATCGTTCTGCACTCGACTCTGGGCTATCGGCCCGAACTCAACACGTTGATCGCGAGTTGGATTCGGGAAGGGGTCAAGTATGTCGGGGTCGTGGGTGTTGAGGCCGCGCGGATCGAAGATGCAATCGATGATCTGTGCATCGGTGACGGCGCAACTCCATATTTCATGTTGACGGCCTCCCACGGTGCGGACGAAACGCTCGACGACGCGGTCTTCCTTGCGGAGCGACTGTCGGAGGAACTGGGCGGGCCTGTCACCGTCGTCGAGTTCTGAGCGCTGTCGCCAAGGGCGCGGTTGGAGTTCCTAAGCCCGGATCTGACTCGCCTTGCGCCAAGCCGCCAACCCCCAGTAACCGACGCCGGTAAACACGGCACACCCCGCTTGTACGTATTGTCCGATCGACCAACCGGCGTCGCGGCCGGTCAGCACGATGAAGATGGGGAACGCCACCAGGTACACCGCGAAAAGCCGGAAGAACCAGGGTGGAAGGAGTCCGCCATGGTCGGGTCGATTGAAGATCAAGCGCAGGGCGAGGGAGAGCACCCAGAGGCTGACCAACGCCAGCACCGTGCCGCCGAACCTGCCCAGGCCGGCGCCGTCTGGCTGGGGATCGAGGTACAGGGGGATGGACGAGACGACCAGGCAACACAGCGCGACGAATGCAACGAACAAACCGGCGAGGACGCGAATCGGCCACGGCCACGGGCGAGGCGGGAGGTATTCTTCCGACGGCAAGTCATCTTGCATGGCTGAAGAGCTTACCCGGCGGCTGGCGGGCGTCCAAACCCTGCGTTCCACGCACGGCACTGGTTTCGCCTTCGCCCCACCGCCATCGTTCCGGCTTCGCAACGAAGGAGGTCTCCATGTCCACCACGACCCAGTCCGCCGCCCGCGTCGCCCGCAAGCTGCGCGGCCGCCCGACGTCCGACGGCGCCGGCGTGAAGCTCACGCGCGTCATCGGCACGCCCGAGCTCGACATGCTCGACCCGTTCCTGATGCTCGATGAATTCGGCACCGACAAGGCCGAGGATTACCTCGCCGGGTTCCCCGACCACCCGCATCGTGGGTTCGAAACGGTGACCTACATGCTCGACGGCCGCATGCGCCACCGCGACAACCACGGCAACGAAGGGTTGCTCGTGCCGGGCAGCGTGCAGTGGATGACCGCCGGCCGCGGCCTGGTGCACAGCGAAATGCCCGAGCAGCAGGAAGGCCGCATGCGCGGTTTCCAGTTGTGGGTCAACCTGCCCAAGGCCAACAAGATGGACGCGCCGCAGTACCAGGAGTTCGCGCCCGATCGCATTCCCGTGGCGCATCCCGCGCCGGGGGTGTCGGTGAAAGTGATCGCCGGCAGTGTCGGTGAGGTGCGCGGTCCGATCGTGCAGCCGGCGACCTCGCCCGTTTACCTCGACATCGAACTCGCGCCGTCGACGAGCTGGTCGTATGCCTTGCCCGAAGGCCACAACGCATTCGCGTATGTGTTCGAAGGCGATGCGACGATCGGCGAAGGCGAAGACGCGCGTGCGCTGGACAAGCAGGAACTCGCGGTGCTCGGCGGCGGCGATACGCTGATTGCATCCTCGGGTGCGCAGGGCGCGCGTTTCATCGTCGTCGCAGGCCGCCCGCTGCGCGAGCCGGTCGCACGCTACGGCCCGTTCGTGATGAACACGAAGGAAGAGATCATGCAGGCCTTCGCGGACTTCCAGGGCGGCCAGTTCTGATGACGGCGACGTTCAGGAACCCGTCCTAGACTTGCCGTCACACCCCAGCAAACGGAGTTGCCGATGCTTCGCACGACCCTCGCCGCGTTCCTCGCGGCCTGCGCCCTGACCGCCTGCGCCAGCAATGCATCCGATGGCGGCGGCACGACTTCGCAGGAGAGCACGATGCGTTCGATCACCGCCGGTGCTTCGGAAAAACTCGCGCCGAAGGAAACCGTCCGTTTGCCCGACGGCGCGACGTTGCAGTACGTGTCGGTGACGCAGGATTCGCGCTGCCCGCCGAACGCGCGCTGCATCCGCGCCGGCGATGCCGACATCGAGTTCGTGTTCGCCAACGGCGCGCAGGCGACGGTGCAGGCGAACCTGCCCGAGGCGCCGTCGAAGAACATGGGCGCCTGGCGCCTGACGGTCGAAGCCCTCGAATTCAACGAAAAGCCGGCGGTCACGATCCGCGTGGATCCGGCCCAATAACAAAGGCAATGCAATGACCACGATCGTCGCTCCGCGTGTCCATGATCTCGGCGGTTTCCAGGTGCGCCGCGCCGTGCCTTCGATCCAGGCGCGCAGCGTGGGGCCGTTCGTGTTCGTCGATCACATGGGCCCGGCTCTGTTCGAGCCGGGCCGCGGCATCGATGTGCGGCCGCATCCGCACATCGGGCTGGCGACGGTGACCTTCCTGTGGGCGGGCACGATTTCGCATCGCGATACCTTGGGCAGCGTGCAGGACATTCGTCCGGGCGATGTCAACTGGATGACGGCGGGGCGCGGCATCGCGCATTCGGAGCGCACGCCCCCGGGCTTGCGCGAGGCGCCGCATCCGGTGCACGGGATGCAGACCTGGGTCGCGTTGCCGAAGTCGCACGAGGAAGTCGCGCCTGCGTTCTTCCATCACGCAGCCGATGCGTTGCCGATGATCACGCGGCCGGGTGTCACGTTGCGGGTGATCGCGGGGCGTGCGTTCGGCGAGGAGTCGCCGGTGGCGGTGTTCACCGATACGTTCAACGTGGCGGTCGACATGGCGCCGGACGCGGAGTTCGAGGTCGATGCGCGTGCGGTGGAGCGTGCGTTGTATGTACTCGAAGGGAAGTTGCAGTTGGATGGTGCGGATATTCCCGAGCAGCATCTGGTGGTTCTGGATCGCGGGGTGAAGCATCGCGTGCGTGCGCTCGGCATCGTCAAGGCGATGTTGTTGGGCGGTGAGCCGTTGGATGCGCCTCGGCATATGTGGTGGAATTTTGTTTCTTCGTCGAAGGAGCGGATCGAGCAGGCCAAGCAGGATTGGCTCGAGGACAAGTTCGGGAAGATCGCTGGGGAGACGGAGTTCATTCCTTTGCCTGAGCGGTGAAGCGGGGTTCGTTGAATCTTGCATCGCGTTGGCGGGTTCGCCTCCACCAGAATTGCGCGGCGTGCCGTCGCATTGGAGGGCCTCATTGCTCCGCAAGAGCTCACGCTCCGCAATGAGGCCCTCCAACGCGACGACCACCGCGCACCAGGCGTCGGGTTGCGCGACAGCACTGTGGGGAACGGGGGCGTCGCGAATTCAGGCCTGCGCGCGTACAGCCAGCACACCAGACGGGCCGGCGCCTCGCCCGTCGAGGACATCACGACTTGCGTGGGTGCTGGTCCTCGCAAGCGCGATGTCCTCTCTCGGGCGTCGGCGCCTTCGCGGCGATCTGATTGAGAGCGGGGTTAGCGTGGTGCTGTCAGTTCGCGGCACGCTTCCAGGATTTGTGGGACGCACGATTCGGCTGTCATGCCGAGGCCTTCATGGCCGTGCTGCTCGTGGTCGAGGACCATGAATTTATCCAGCTCCGGAGGAAGACCGAGCTTCTGGCCGATTCCTGCGATCAAGCCGCACCCCAAATTCGGCTCCATGACGCCGGCCAGGATTTGCCCGGCGATTCGAACTGCGTCTTCCATCGATTCGAAATTCTGCACGGCCCAGCCTCTGCGTAATGTTGAACATCCTCGCATTCCGCTTTCCGATCAGATCGCTGCGAGGAACGTCGCCTGCCAGAGGCGACCATGCGCGACGACGCGAGCGCCGAGGTGGGCGACGTTCCGTCCATCTGGTGTGCTGGCAGTAGGCGCGGATCCATCAGCCGCGACGCACACACTCATCAAGTGCTGTCGCGAGACCATCAGCCGCGAGCGCAGCGGTGCGTCGTGTTGGATGTCCTTTTGCGGAGCGTTTGCTTTTCAGCGCAGTCAAAAGGACATCCAGCACGGCGTGCCGATGCGCAAATCTGGTGGCGCAACAAAACACAAACCTACGCAACTAAACGCGCATCCCCCGCGCGCCCAGATGCTGGGCCATCTGCACCGGCTCCGGCATCCGCTCCTCCGCGACAAACCGCTTCACCAGATCCGCAGCCGACGCCATCGCCACCCGATGCCCCGGCGAAACGATGATCGGCGACACCTCCGGCTTGCTGCGCAACACCCAACCGATCTGCTCACCGTGATCCCGCAACGGCGTATACGCCCCGCGCACCTGCTGCAGATCCGCCGCCGTGCCCAACAACAATTTGTTCCCGATCCCGATCGTCGGCAACCCCGACACCACGCCGAAATGCGACGCGATCCCGAACCGCTGCGGATGCGCGATCCCGTCCCCGTCGAACAACACCAGATCCGGCGCCTGCGGCAACATGTCGAGCACCCGCAACAACGCCGGCATCACCTGGAACGACAGGAACCCCGGCACGTACTTCGTCGACGCCGATACATGCGCCACCTGCGCATCGATCAGGTCCATCGACTCGGCGTCGATCAACACAGCGACCGCCCGCGTACGCGTGCCCTCGTCCTCCATCGCCACCGCGAACCCCGCGACGGCGCGCAAGGGCGAGCGGAATCCGTCGCGCAACAACACGCGCCGCGCCATCATGTCCTGCAGGGCGCGCGCCTGGGCGACGCTGCCGTCCCAGGGGTCGAGGGGATTGTGTTCGAGATTGGTCATGGGTCAGAGCATACCGGCCGCGCGCGAAGGTGCCGGCCAAGCGGCCGTCACGCAAGCCCGCCCAGGCCCGGCCGCCGGCTCAAGCCGCCCGCTGCAATGCCGTCAGCAACCCCCGCGCAGCCTGCACCCGGGCGGCGGCATCGGGCAAGTCCAGCTTCAGGCGCAGCTTGTCGGGGCCGTCCATCGCGTAGTGCTGCGGCTGTTTCTGGATCATCCGGATCACCGTCATCGGGTCGACGTCGGGCTTGGATTCGAATTGCAGGCGACCGCCCGCCGGCCCGAGGTCGATCTTGCGGATGCCGATGCGCGTTGCCTGCAGCTTGAGTTCGGCGATGGCGAACAGATGCTTGGCCGGATCGGGCAACAGGCCGAAGCGATCGATCATTTCGACCTGGAGGTCGCGCAGTTCGTCGGCCGAGCGCGCGCTGCTGATGCGCTTGTATAGCGTCAGGCGCGCATGCACGTCGGGGAGATAGTCGTCGGGGATCAGCGCCGGCACGTTGAGCACCACTTCCGCGCCGCGATGCTCGAAGTTCGGATCTTCGTCTGGCAGCTTGCCTTGCTTGATCGAACGCACCGCGCGCTCGAGCAGTTCGGTGTACAGGCTGAAACCGACTTCCGCCATCTGCCCGCTCTGGTCTTCGCCGAGCAACTCGCCCGCGCCGCGGATTTCCAGGTCGTGCGTGGCCAGCGTGAAGCCGGCGCCGAGTTCGTCCATCGAGGCGATCGCCTCCAGGCGCTTGCGCGCATCGACGGTGATGCTGCGGTTGTCGGGCGCGACGAGGTAGGCGTACGCGCGATGGTGCGAACGACCGACGCGGCCGCGCAACTGATGCATCTGCGCCAGGCCGAGTTTGTCGGCGCGGTTCATGATGATCGTGTTCGCGTTGGGAATGTCGATGCCCGACTCGATGATCGTCGTGCACAGCAACACGTTGAAGCGCTGCTTGTGGAAATCGAACATCACGCGTTCCAGTTCGCGCTCGGGCATCTGGCCGTGCGCGATGCCGATGCGCGCTTCGGGCACGAGGTCCTGCAGGTCGCGCTGCATGCGGCCGATGGTCTCCACGTCGTTGTGCAGGAAGTACACCTGGCCGCCGCGCGCGAGTTCGCGCTGGTGCGCCTCGCGCAGCAGGGCGCCGTCCCACGGCGTGACGAAGGTCTGCACCGCGAGGCGATGCGCCGGCGGCGTGGCGATGATCGACAGGTCGCGCAGGCCCGCCATCGCCATGTTGAGCGTGCGCGGGATCGGCGTGGCGGTCAGCGTGAGCAGATGGACGTTCGCGCGCAGGGCCTTCAGGGCTTCCTTCTGGCGCACGCCGAAACGCTGCTCCTCGTCGACGATCACCAGGCCGAGGTCCTTGAAGCGCACGTCCTTCTGCAACAAGCGATGCGTGCCGACGATGACGTCGATCTTGCCTTCGGCGAGCTTGTCGAGTTCGGCCTTGATCTCCTTGGTGCTCTTGAAGCGCGAGAGCACTTCGACCTTGAGCGGCCAATCGGCGAAGCGATCGCGGAAGTTGCGGTAATGCTGTTCGGCGAGCAGCGTCGTGGGCACGAGCACCGCGACCTGCTTGCCGCCGGTCGCGGCCACGAAGGCCGCGCGCACCGCGACTTCGGTCTTGCCGAAGCCCACGTCGCCGCACACCACGCGGTCCATCGGCTGCGAAGAGGCGAGGTCGCGGATCACCGCTTCGATCGCCGCGTGCTGGTCGGGCGTCTCCTCGAAGGGGAAAGTCGCGGCGAAAGGTTCGTACAGGGCACGATCCACGTCGAGCGCGATGCCCGCGCGCGCGTGGCGCTTGGCCTGGATTTCGAGCAGTTCGGCGGCGACGTCGCGCACCTTCTCGGCGGCCTTGCGCTTGGCCTTGGTCCATTGCTCGCCGCCGAGGTTGTGCAGCGGCGCGGTTTCCGGCGAGGCGCCGGAGTAACGCGAGATGCGATCCAGTTGCGCCACCGGCACGTACAGGCGATCGCCCTTGGCGTATTCGATTTCGACGTACTCGGCGGGCGTGCCGCCGGCTTCGAGCGTGACCAGGCCGCGGTAACGGCCGACGCCGTGATCTTCGTGGACGATCGGCGCGCCTTCGCTCAACTCGCCGAGGTCGCGGATGATCTGTTCGGGTTCGCGGCCAGCGCGCTTGCGGCGGCGCGGTTGCGAGGCGCGTTCGGGAAAGAGTTGGCGTTCGGTGAGCAGGGCGATCGGTGTGCCGCCGACCAGCGCGCCGTCGAGCGCGAAGCCATCTTCCAGGGGCGCGACCGCGATGGCGAAGCGCATCGTGCCGGCGAGGAAGGCTTGCCAGTCGGCGATGGTTTCGGGATTCACGCCCGCCGCATGCAACACGTCGAGCAAGGCTTCGCGACGGCCGGCGGAATCGGCGGCAATGAGCACGCGGCCGGGATAGGTCGAGAGGAAGGATTGCAGCGCGCCGGCGCCGGCTTCGCGCGCGGCGATGGGCAGGTCGGGCGCGGGCTGGTCGCCGAGCGCTTGTGCCTTCGCGGCCTTCGCATCTTCGCCGCCGACCACATCCACGCGCGGACGTGCGTTGAGCGTTTCGCGCAACTGGTCGGGCGAGAGGTAAATCTCGTTGGGCGCGAGCAGCGGCCGTTCGATGTCGTGCCGGCGTTGTTCGTAACGCTCGGCGGTCTGCGTCCAGAACACATCCGCACAGGCGAGCGCGCCTTCGGTCACGATGGGCAACATGCGATCGCCGAGGTAATCGAACAGCGTCGCGGTCGTGCCTTCGCCGCGCGTGGCTTCGAAGAACAGCGGCAGGTAATACTCGATGCCGGCCGGTGCCAGGCCGACCTTCAGATCCTGGAACAGCGCGCTGCGGCGCGTGTCGATGTCGAAACGATCGCGCAAGGCGTCCATCGCACGCTTGCGCGCGTCTTCGTCGAGCGGGACTTCGCGGCCGGGCAGCATCTGCACTGCGTCGACCTTGTCGAGCGAACGCTGCGATTCGGGATCGAAGGCGCGGATCGAATCGATCTGGTCGTCGAACAACTCCACGCGATACGGTTCGTGCGCGCCCATCGGATAGACGTCGAGCAAACCGCCGCGCACGGCGAAGTCGCCGGGATCGAAAACCTGCGGCACGTTGCGATAGCCCGCGCTTTCCAGGCGGCGCTTCTCCGCATCCAGGTCGAACACCTGGCCGACGCGCACGTCGAAGGTGTTGCCGACCACGTAACGCACCGGCGCCACGCGTTGCAGCAGCGTCTGCACCGGCACGACGACGATGCCGCGCTTGAGCGTCGGAAGACGCAGCAGCGCGGCAAGGCGCTGCGACACGATGTCGGCGTGCGGGCTGATCTGGTCGTAGGGCAGCGTTTCCCAATCGGGGAAGGGCAGCACGGGCAGCGATGCGTCGTCGCCGAGCAGCGTATGCAGGTCGGATTCGAGCTGGTGCGCGCCGTGGTTGTCTTTCGCGACCACGAGCACCGGGCCCTCGTGCACGCGCGCGGCGCGCGCGATGTGGAAGGCGAGCGCGGAGGCGGAGGCGGGCGCGCGCCACCAGGCGCGCGATTGGCCGGCGCGGGGAAGGGGCGGGGTCAGGGAGTCGGTGATGTCGTTCATCGTGTCCGCGAAGAAAAGCAGCGCATCGCCCGGACGCTTTCGCGGCCAGCGGGAAGGAGGACGGCGAGTTTACCGGGGCTCAGGCGGCTTGCGGTTCGTCGTGCACGTGCGTGTCGCGACTGGGCTGCAGGTCCAGCACCACGCGCACCAATCCGGGCTGCTGCGTGGGTTCACGACGGAACCCCAGTGAGGCGGCGAGCGCCAACATCGGCTGGTTGTGTTCGAGCACGTCGCCCCACAGACGTTCCAGGCGGCGGCCCTTCGCCCAGCGCACCAGGCGGCGCATCAGGTGTCGGCCCAGGCCCAGCCCGGAGATGTAGTGGCTGACGAGGATCGCGAACTCCGCCTCGCGGCCGGATTCGGAGATCGATGCGCGCGCCACTGCGCCGACGAGGGCTTCGCCCGGCGGCAGGGGTTCGGCGGCGACGAGCGCGAATTCGCGCTTGGCGTCGGGCCGCGCGAGTTTCTCCGCCATCTCGGGCGTGAGTTCGCGCACCGCGTGCAGGAAGCGTTGTCGGATTTCGTCGGGCTCGAGCAGGGCGAAGCCCTGCCGCAAGGGATCGGCGTCGGCCGGCCGGATCGGACGGATGAGCACCTCACGCCCATTGCTGAGCCGGATCTGTTCGTGCCACGGGGGAAGTCGGTTGCGGGCCGCCATTCAGCGACATTGCCAGAGGGCAGGTGAAGCCCAGCTCTAGACGCGTGTTAAGCGGCCGCCAACACCGAGCCTAACGCACCCGATTGTTATGCTTGCGCGCTCTCCCATTCATGTATCGAAACGCCAATGGCCGGCAGCGGCGACTCCAATCGCGCAATCCTCTTCGCCCTCGGGGCCAATTTCGCCATCGCCTGCGCCAAAGGCTTTGCGGCTTACATGACCAATTCCAGCGCGATGCTCGCCGAGACGGTGCATTCGCTGGCCGACTGCGGCAACCAGCTGTTGTTGCTGCTGGGCCTGAAGCAGGCCAAGAAGCCGCCCAACGCCGATTACCCGCTGGGCTACGGCAAGGCCATCTACTTCTGGTCCTTCCTCGTGGCGTTGATGCTCTTCTCGGTCGGCGGGATGTTCAGCCTCTACGAAGGCGTGCACAAACTGCACAACCCCCAGCCGATCCTGCATTGGTGGTGGGCCGCCGGCGTGTTGACCTTCGGCATCGTCGCCGAAGGCATCTCGATGCGCGCCTGCCTGCAGGAAGTGAACAAGTGCCGCGGCGAACGTTCGCTGTGGCAGTGGTTCCATGAAAGCCGGCAGGCCGAACTGGTCGTCATCTTCGGCGAGGATCTGGCGGCGCTGCTCGGCCTGGTGTTCGCACTCGTCGCGATCGGTCTCTCGGTGGTCACGGGCAACCCGACATGGGATGCGATCGGCACCATCGGCATCGGCGTGTTGCTGATCGTCGTGGCGATATTCGTCGCCGTCGAGGTCAAGGCGCTGCTGATCGGGCAGAGCGTGGATGTCAAAGTGCAGGCCGACATCCGCACCTTCCTGGAAGGTCGCCCGGAGATCTCGCGCGTGATCAGCCTGATCACGCTGCAGCTGGGCAACGAGATGATGGTGTCGGTGCACGCCGAGATGCACGAAACCGGCAGCTCGCGTGCGCTGATCGACGGCATCAACGCGATCGAGAAGGACCTGAAGGCGCGTTTCCAGACGGTGCGCTGGAGTTTCTTCGAACCGGAAATGCCCGGATGTAGCACGCGCGACCAGGATTACGGGCCGGCGACGCTCTGATTCACGAGCGCGCTTCAAGCCGGCGCGCGCAACCACTCCATGTGCGCGTTGCCGCCCGCGGCTTCCTGCAGCGTATTGCGCAGTGCGTTGAGCGTCGGCCGGAAATGCCGGTCGAATTGCCACGGCGCATTCAACACGAGCAAGCCGCTGCCGTTCATGCGCAAGGGTGAGTCGTCGGGACGCACCAGCAACTCGATGACCAGCGCCGATTTCGCTTCCAGTGCCGCGGCCCGCCGATAGAACGGCGGCAGGGAACGCCGCAGCTTGATCGGATACCACAGCGCGAACATCCCCTGCGGCCAACGTTGCAGGCCATCGCGCAGGGCGGTGATCGCGAAATCGAATTCCTCCAGCTGCGCTTCGTACGGCGGATCGATCAGCACCAGCCCACGCGAAAGACGCGTCTGGCCCGAACGCGGAGGCAGCAGGGCCTTCATCGCCGCATAGCCGTCGCCGCGTTGCACGTTCACGCGCGGGTCGTCGCGGAACTCGATCCCGAGGATCGACGCTTCATCGGGCTGCAATTCGCAGCAGGTGATGCGGTCCTGTTCGCGCAGGGCATGCGCGAGCAGCCAGGGCGAACCGGGGTAGGCGCGCGGGCCGTGCGCGGCGCGGCAGGCTTCGATGGCGGCCAGGTAACGGGTGATGTTGACGTCGCCGGTGGCGCGCAGTTTCGCGACGCCGCCCTCGGCCTCGGCCGTGCGCTTGGCCGCCACGGCATCGAGGGAGTACAGGCCGCGCCCGGCGTGGGTATCCAGCGCGAAGCATGCGGCGGGTTTGGCGCGCAGCGCCTCGCACAAGGAGAGGAGGGCGACGTGCTTGAGCACGTCGGCGTGGTTGCCGGCATGGAAGGCGTGGCGGTAGTTCATGGTGCGCAGGATACGCGTTGGGCGGCTATGCTCCGCGCATGCGCCTGCTGCTTGTGGAAGACGAGACCGCCATCGCCGACACCGTGGCCTACGCCTTGCGCGAGGACGGCTTCGACGTGCGCCATTGCCTGACCGCCGGCGACGCGCTGCAGGCCGCGGGACAAACGCCCTTCGACCTGGCGATCCTCGATGTCGGCCTGCCCGACCTCGGCGGCTTCGCGCTGTGCCGGGAATTGCGCCGCGGGGGCGACCTGCCGGTGATCTTCCTCACCGCGCACGCGGCCGAGGCCGAGCGGGTACTGGGCTTCGAACTGGGCGCCGACGATTACGTCACCAAGCCCTTCTCGCCGCGCGAACTGGTGGCGCGCGTGCGCGCGGTGTTGCGGCGCGTGGCCGCGCATCCGGAACCGGCGCCGGGCAACGGGTTCGCGCACGATGCCGAAGGCCACCGCATTCGCTGGCGCGGGCGTTGGCTCGACCTCACGCGCTACGAATACGGCCTGCTGGCCGCGCTCCTGCAACGGCCCGGTGCGGTGCTCACGCGCGCGCAATTGATGGACCGCGTGTGGGGCGACGCGCTGGAAAGCGGCGATCGCACCGTGGACACGCACGTCAAGACGCTGCGCGCGAAGCTGCACGCCTTCGACCCTTCCTGCGACCCGATCCGCACGCACCGCGGCATCGGCTATTCGATCGACGCCTGACGCGGCATGCGCATCGGCCTGCGCGTTTTCCTCGGGTACTTCGCGATCGTCGCGCTCGCGGCGCTGCTGCTCGCACGCGTGTTCGTCGCCGAGGTCAAGCCCGGCGTTCGCCAGGCAATGGAAGATACGTTGGCGGAAACGGCCAACGTGCTCGCGGAGATCGCCACCGACGATTTCCTCGCAGGGCACATCGCCGACGGGCACTTCGCGCAACGCGTCAAGGCCGTGCGCTCGCGCGACCCGGGTGCGCAGATCTGGGGGTTCCAGAAGCGCGCGGTGACCACGCGCATCTACGTCACCGATGCGAAGGGGATCGTGGTGTTCGACAGCGCGGGGCGCGATGTCGGCAAGGACTATTCGCGCTGGAACGACGTCTACCTCACGCTGCACGGGCGTTATGGCGCGCGGTCCACGCGCAGCGATCCCGCGGATCCGAATTCGACGGTCATGCACGTCGCGGCGCCCTTGCGCGATGCGAACGGCCGCATCGTCGGAGTGCTCACCGTCGCCAAGCCGAATCAGACACTCGCGCCGTTTATCGCGCGCAGCCAGTCGAAGGTGATGCGTTGGGGTTGGTTGTTGATGGGCGTGGCCCTGTTGATCGGGCTGACGACGGCGTGGTGGTTTTCGCGACAGCTGGGCGCGTTGCAGCGCTACGCGCATGCGGTGACTGCGGGTGAGCGCGCGACGCTGCCCGATGCCGCCGGCGAGTTCGGCGATCTCGGGCAGGCGCTGGAAACCATGCGCGTGCGCCTGGAAGGCAAGCAATACGTCGAGCAGTACGTGCACACGTTGACGCACGAGATGAAGAGCCCGCTCGCCGCGATCCGCGGCAGCGCGGAGTTGCTCGAAGCGCCGATGGCCGAAGCCGACCGCGCGCGTTTCGCCGGCGCGATTCGCGCGCAGAGCGAGCGCCTTGCGCAGATGATCGACAAGTTGCTGGCGTTGGCTGCCGTCGAACACCAGCAGACGCTGGAAGTGCGCGATCGCCTCGCCTTGAACGACGTGGCCGAGGATGCGATCGCGCACTGCGCGAAAGGTGATGTCGAGATCCGCCTCAAGGGCGGCGCGTGTCACGTGGAAGGCGATCCGTTCCTGCTGCGGCAGGCCATCGTCAATCTGCTCGACAACGCGGTGTCGTTCTCGCCGACGGGCCGCGGCATCGATGTCGAAGTCGCATCGGACGGACAGGGTCAGTGCCTCGTGCGCGTGATCGATGCCGGCCCCGGCATCCCGGACTATGCATTGCCGCGTGTGTTCGAACGCTTCTACTCCTTGCCGCGCCCGGAAGGCGGCAGCCGCAGCAGCGGCCTGGGCCTGTGCTTCGTCGCCGAGGTGGCCGCATTGCACGGTGGCCGCGCGACGCTGGAAAACGCCCCGAACGGCGGTGCGATCGCCACGCTCGAATTGCCCGAAGCCTGACTTCACCGTCGCCACACACATTCGCCATCGGCGCCGCACGCACCGGCGCGAAGCTGCGCGCATCCCAAGGCCAGGAAAGGACCTGCCATGCGCTTCGCCTTCAAAGCGGTCGTCGTTTTCTTCCTCACGCTCGGCTTGCTGATCCCCTTGATGCTCATCCATCGCACGATCGAGGAGCGCGAGGCCTATCGCGCCGAGGCGGTGGCCAACGTGGCCGCCACGAGCGCCGGCAGGCAGGCGGTGCTGGGGCCCGTGCTGGTGGTGCCCTATGTCGAACTCGTCGAACAGGACGAGGTCACGCCGCAGGGCACGCGAAAGGTGCTGAAGGAGCAGGCGGGCAAGTGGACCTTCTTCCCCGAAACGCTGGTCATCGACGGCACGATGAAACCCGACACGCGCAAGCGCGGGCTGTATCGCGTGCCGGTGTACGAACTGGGCATGCATGCGGTCGCGGCGATTCGCGCGCAGATTCCTGCCGATGGCGTGCATCCGCGACGCATCGGGCGTCCCTACCTCAGCGTCGGTGCTTCGGACGTGCGCGGGTTCGTCGGTACGCCGACCTTGCGCTTGAATGGCAAGGCGCTGCCCTTGAAGGCAGGTTTCGGCAGCCAGCCGATCGGCGGCGTGCATGCGCGGTTGGATGCGCCGGTGGCGGGACAGGAGCTTGCGATGGACCTGGCCTTCGACGCGGTGATCGGCGGCACCGAAGCGCTCGCGCTGGTGCCGATCGCGCGCGACAACCGGTTCGCGTTGAAGTCGACGTGGCCCGATCCGATCTTCGGCGGCAGCTTCCTGCCGCGCACGCGCACGGTGGATGCGAAGGGATTTCGCGCGCAGTGGGAGATCTCCTCGCTCGCGACCAGTGCGCAGACGTCCTTCCTCGACAGCAACGAGCCGGCGAACCTGCTGCGGTTGGCGTCGATGCGCGGTGCGGACACGGCGTCGTCGGGGATCGACGCGGTGGGCGTGACGCTGTTCGACGCGGTGGACAGTTACACGCTGGCCGATCGCGCGACGAAGTACGGGATTCTGTTCGTGTTGCTGACGTTCGTCGGTTTTTTCATGTTCGAGTTGATCAAGCAGTTGCCGATCCATCCGATCCAGTACGGGCTGGTCGGTCTGGCGTTGGCGATTTTCTTCCTGTTGCTCGTGAGTCTGAGTGAGCACATCCCGTTTGGTTCGGCTTACCTGGCGTCGGCTGCGGTGTGCATCGGGTTGCTCGGGTTCTATCTGAGTGCGGTGTTGCGGAGTGTGGTGCGCGGGTTGGGTTTCGCGGGGATGTTGGCGACGTTGTACGCGGCGTTGTATGGGGTGTTGGTGTCGGAGGACAACGCGTTGGTGCTTGGCGCGGGACTGTTGTTCGTGGTGTTGGCGACGGTGATGGTGGTGACGCGCAAGGTGGATTGGTACGCGTTGCAGCGTTGACTTCGGACTAGCCTCGCCACATCAGGTGGCGAGGCGTCCGTTCGCAGCAAGAGCTCGACTTGCGTCATTGGCGCGCCGCCCGAACGTGTGAAGTTCCAAATTCTTTTGGGAAAAAAATTTGAAACTCCCCACGCTGGGGCATTACCTTGCGGGTCGCTTCGATCAGTGGGCTTTCGCTCGAGCCTTCATTGGGGTCTGCAAAGCGCGCTTTGCAGGAAGCTGATCGTTGCCGTAGCAGGTGCTAGAACAGGGTTACGCCTGGGACGCACCACAACGATATCGATGCGATTGCCGTGCCGATCGCCGTTGCGGCCAATACGTCGCTTGGGTAATGCAAGCCGAGGACGACGCGCGAAACTGCGACGGTCGATGCGAACGGCACAAGGATCCATGCAAGGATTGGGTAATGCGCCAGCGCGACGAGCGTGAATGCCACGGCGTGCAGGGTGTGCCCTGATGGGAAACTGAATTCGTCGAGCGGTGCGACCCACGCGTGGATGCGTGCATCGGAGGCGAATGGGCGCGGCCGTTTCGTCCAGCGTTTCAGAAGCGCGTACAAGCCGACTGCGATGGCGCCGGTCACTGCAAGGTGCGCCGCGGCGAACAGGCCGTGGCGGCCATCGAAGACGACCATCGCGGCCATCAGTGCATACCAGGCGCCGCCGTCTCCGAGGCGGCTGACCAGGGCGAAGACGGCGCGGACACCGCGGTGTTCGCACCAGTGATTGGCCTTGAGGCACCAGGCCGAGTCAATCCGGGGCAAGCTGGGCATCGGCGATCCTCCTGCGGCGGGCGAGCAGTTGGAGCAGGGCGTCGAATTCGGCGGCGACCTGGTCGGGGTGCAGGTGTTCGATCGCGCCGCGCGCGGCGACGCGCATGCGGCGCAGGCCGACTTCGTCGCGCGCCAGGCGCACGGCGGCGGCGATGAAGGCGGCGGCGTCGCCGTCGGGGACGCGCAGGCCGTGTTCGCCGTGGCGCAGGTGTTCGCGCGCGGCGCCGTAGTCGAAGGCGATCGTCGCCACGCCGCTGGCCATCGCTTCGAGCGTGACGTTGCCGAAGGTTTCGCTGCGGCTGGGGAAGAGGAAGACGTCGCCGCTCGCGAAATGGCTTGCGAGGTTTTCGCCGCGCTGCAGGCCGGCGAAGATCAGGTCGGGATTCGCCTGCGCGAGCGATGCGCGCAACGGGCCGTCGCCGACGAAGACCATGCGCGACTCCGGGCGCACGCGTTGCAGTGCGCGGAAGGCGGCGATCGCCAGTGCGAGATTCTTTTCGGCGGCGATGCGGCCGACGTGGATCGCGACCAGCGTGCCGTCGCCCGCGCCCCAGGTCGCGCGCAGTTGCGCGTCGCGCTTGACCGGATGGAACTGTGTGCCGTCGACCGCGCGCGCCAGTCGCAACGGGTTGTCGAAGCGGCGTCGTGCGAGTTCGTCCTGCAATTCCCGCGTCGCCACGATCGTCGCGTCGCCGGCGTTGTGGAAGCGGCGCATCCAGCGCAGCGCGAGCGGTTCGAGGAATCCGAATCCGTAATCGCGCATGTAGTGATCGAAGCGCGTGTGCAAACCGGTGGCGACCGGCACGCCGATGCGGCGCGCGACGCGGCGCGCGGCCCAGCCCAGTGGACCTTCGGTTGCGATGTAGACGGCATCGGGGCGTTGCGCATTCCAATGCCGCGTGAGCGCGCCCAATGCGGGCGCACCGAATCGCAAGCCCGGGTAGCGCGGCAGCGGGAAGCCGCGCACGAGGAGGGTGTCATCGGGTGCATCGCCGTCGCCCGGTTGGCGTGGGCGCACCAGGTCGATCGCATGGCCGCGTGCGCGCAGGCCCAACGCCAGGCCTTCGACGGTCAGCGCAACGCCGTTGACTTCGGGCGGCCAGGTTTCGGTGACGATGGCGTAGCGCATGGGGCGCAGGGTGGTCGGCGGCGATGACGGGCCGGTTGCTCGCGCGTGACAGTTCCGCGCGACCACTCGTCGGCCGGGTGCTTGACACCCGCGCGGTGTTCGTACTGTACTAATCACCACAGTACACCTAGGACACCCCGATGCCCCGCACCCAGGCCTTGATGCTGCAGATCGCCACCGGCGACCCGCGGCCGATCAGCAAGCAGATCGTCGACGCCGTGCGCATGAAGGTCGCGACCGCGGAGCTCTCGCCGGGCGACCAACTGCCCAGCGTGCGCGGCCTGGCGCAACAGCTGACGGTCAATCCGAACACGGTCGCCAAGGCCTACGCCGAGCTCATCGCCGAAGGTTGGGTGGAATCGCGGCAGGGCTTGGGCCTGTATGTCGCGCCGCCGCGCCAGCGATTGAGCGATGCCGAGCGCAGCCGGCGCCTGGACGAAGCGATCCAGCGCTTCCTGCACGACGTGATCGCGCTCGACTTCGCGCCTGACGAGGTGCAGGCGCGCCTGATCCACGAGTTTCTCGCGCTTGCGCCCCGCAAGTCCGCCTGACCCGCCTTCGCGATGAGTGCGCAATCCATGACTTCGAACGATTACGTGATCGAGACGCAGGCGCTGAGCAAGCGCTACGGGCGCAAGCTGGCGCTGGATCATCTCGACCTGCGCGTGCCGCGCGGCCGCATCCACGCCGTGGTCGGCGCCAATGGCGCCGGAAAGTCCACGCTCTTCCGCATCCTGCTCGGTTTCCTGCCGCCGACGGCCGGCACGGCGCGCATCCTCGGCGTGGATTCGCAGCGCCTCACCCCCGATGATCGCGGCCGCATCGGCTTCGTCAACGAAGAACACACCTTGCCCGGGTGGATGCGCATCGCCGCGGTGATCGACATGCATCGTCGCCAATACAAGCGCTGGAATGAAGCCGCCTTCCAGGGCGTGCTGGGCCATTACCACGTGTTGCCCGAGCAGAAGGTCTCGCAGCTGTCGCGCGGCGAACGCGCGGGCTTCAACCTCGCGCTAGCACTCGCGCAGGGCCCGGAACTGCTGGTGCTCGACGAACCCACGCTCGGCCTGGACGTCGTGGCCAAGCGCGCGTTCCTCGAATCGCTGATGTACAGCAACGCCACCGACGACTGCACGGTGATCTATTGCTCGCACCAGATGGAGGAGATCGAGCGCGTCGCCGACAACCTGATCATCCTCGAGCGCGGGCGCCTGATGCACATGTCGGCGCCCGACGATTTCTGTGCGCGCGTGACGCACTGGGTGGCCGACATTCCCTTCAAGGGCCCCGATCCGCAATCGGTGCCGGGCCTGCTGCAACTGCAGCGGCTCGACGGTTTGCATCATTACCTGGTGCTCGACCAGGACGAAGACTTCGCGCAGTTCCTGCGCGCCAGCGGCGCGCGCTCGGTGCAGAGCATGCCGGTGAGCCTGGATCGCGCCGTCAACGGTTTCCTCGCAAAGAACCACGCAGCGCCCACGCAGGCGCATGCATGAAGCCTCCGGAACACTTCCCCATGATCGATCTGTTCAAAGCCGAAATGCTGCGCTTTCGCTGGTGGGCCGCTGGATGCGCCGCCATCCAGCTGATCGTGCTGGGCTTCCTCACGCGCGTGGTGGATCTCGCGCAACAACCCGAGATGGTCTACCAAGTGTTCGCCATCGCATACGGCGCGGTGGGCCTGTTGCTCGGCCTGTACCAGATGGGCGGATATCGCCGGCCGAACACGTGGCTCAACCTGCTGCATCGTCCGATCCCGCCGGGGAAGATCGCGTTCGCGCTCACCGGTGCGGCGGCCTTGCTGCTCGCGATCGGCCTCCTGCTGCCGGCGCTGGTGGTGGCGGGTTGGCAGGAATGGATGACGCCGCGCGTCGTCGATACGCGCCATGTGTTGCTGCTCGTTTCGGCCTGGTTGATCGCGACGTGTGCGTACCTCGCCGGCTGCTACGTGATGCTTTCGAACCGTCGCGTCGGCTTCAGCGCCGGTGTCTTCCTGGCCTTGTTCGCGGGGTCCGAAGCCACGGGAACCGGCGCGCTGTTGCTGCAATTGTTGGCGCTCGCGTGGTTGGCGGCGATGGTGTTCGCGGCGTTCAAGCCCGATCTCAGCGCGGCACCGCGCGGCCTGGTGAGCACGGTGATCGTGGGCGCGCCGCTGCAGGTCGCGATGTGGATCGCGCTGGTGCTCGTGGGTTTCGGCTTCGAGTTCGCGTGGATCGCGCAGGGCTCGCATCCCAACAACGTCGAGGTGCCGAAGGCGGGTGGCGAAAAGGAACTGGAGAATGCCGAAGGCAAGGATGTGTTCCGGCTCGGCCTCGCCAACAGCCACGACCTCGAAGCACCGCTCTGGCGCGAACAGGCGCGGATCTCGGAAATCTTCGAAGTCGGGCCGAGCCTGCGGACCGTACCCGCGCGCGGACAGTTGATGAACCTGGCGCCGATGGAGTTCGACGCGAAAGCGCCGGACAGCGAGCGCACGATCCGCTGGGTGTTCAGCCACGACACGATGCATTTCGAAGGCTACCGGCTCAGTGATCGGCGGCGCGTCGGGACGCTCGGCATCGCCGGCGACAAACCGTTCCCGGCCCCGGTGATGCCGGGCCCGAAGAACCTCTTGTTCGATCGCGCGACGGTGTATCAGTTCGACGAAGACGCGCAGCTCGTGCTGCCGCGCGTGCGCCTGCCGCAGGGCGAACGCCTGGCCGGTGTCGGCGAAGCGGGCGACGACGTCGCCGTATTGAGCGATCGCGCCCTGTATTTCTACGATGCGCGCGAGCTGGAGAGCGACGATGGCGTGCTCGTGCCGCGCCAGCGCGTCGCCTTGCCCGGTGCGCCCGGCGACCTGCAGCGCGTGGATGCGATGGAGTTGCTCGATGGTTGGCTGCTCTCCTTCTCCTTCGTGCGCTCGTCCTACAACGCGGAAGGTGCGCTGCCATTCCAGGAGATCGTGCGCGTCGACGACAAGGGCGGTGTCCATGCCGTCGCGCGACGCGAGGTCGATCGCGATTACTTCGATGCGTGGCGCTACCAGAACTGGTTCCCGTCGCCCGTGTTGTATGCGGTGCAGAAGGCCGCGAAGAATGCGTTCGCCGGCGGCATGGCGCCGTTGCCCAAACACCCCGCGCCCGTGCCGATCGCGATGCAGTGGCTTGCGGGTTTGCTGATGCTCGTATCGCTGTTCGGCGCAGTGTGGCGCACACGTCAGACGGACCTGTCGACGCGCGCACGCATCGGTTGGGTCATCGTTTGCGGCGTGGTGAGCCTGCCTGCGTTGATGGCCTTGTGGCTGCTGTATCCGAAGCGCGAAACGGTGGACGACATCGCAATCGCCGCGCAGCCCGCCATCGCCTGAGTCCGGAGAACACACGATGATCAGGATCCCGAAGTGGTTCGGGCAGGGCTTGCTCGCCTTCGCGATGGCCGTTTGCGGCACCGCGATGGCGCAGGAGGCGCTCGACGTGCATGCGCTGCAGGCGGCCGTCGCCGCCGAACGTGCGCAGCCACGCGCACCACAGCTGCCGCGCATCGCGTTCCTCGCGACCTCCAGTCTCGACGCCGCCTGGTTGTCGCCCGATGGGCGCCGCGTGGCGTGGCTGCGGGATGAAGGGCGCAATCGTGCGCTGTGGATCGCCTCGACCAGCGGCGGCGCACCGGTGCGCACACTTGCCAACACCGATGCGCAGGAACTGGCGTGGTCGCGCGACGGGCGCTGGTTGTTCCTGCAATCGACGCGACAGGTGTTCGCGCTGGCGATGGCGGGGCAGGGCGGTTCGGGCGCGATCGCGAAGTTGGGTGGCCGCTGGCCGCGCACCTTGATCGCCGCCGATCCGGTGCTGCCGGCGGCGATCCTCGTCCTCGAAAGCCCGCCGGTGGTGTCGCGCCTGGAACGTCGCTGGCGCGTCTTCCGCATCGACGCGCACGGCAAGCAAACGCTGTTGCGCGAGGACACGCGGCAGATCGTCGACGTTGCCTTCGACGCGCGCGGGCAACTGGCGTTCTTCACGCGCGTGGCCGATGCGCAGTACACCGTGTTCCGCGTGCGCGGTGCGCGGATTGCGCCCGCGCTGCGATGCGTCGACCTCGAGCGCTGCACCTTGCTTGCGGCGTCCGCGGACGGCCGCACCGCCACGCTGCTCACGGACGTCGGATCGAACCTGCGCCGCCTCGCACGCCTGGAAGCCGACGACACCCTGACCACGCTGCACGTCGATCCGCAGGGCGTGGCCGACATGCAGGATGTCGCGATCGACGCGCGCACGCAGCAACCGATCATCGCCGGCTACCGCACGCCGACGCCGGCAAACCATGGCCTCACGCCCGACGCGCAACGCCACGTCGCGCGCATCCAGGCGCACTGGCCGCAACGGAACCTGCGCATCGAAGTCGGGACCACGCGCTGGCTCGTTCGCGAGCGCGCGGGAACGATGAAGGGCGAGCGCCTGCACGTTTACGATCCGGCGACGGGCGCGTTCGCCGATCTGTTGAACGACAACGCGACGCTCTGGCGGGGCAAGCCCGCGCCCGTGCTGCCCGAACGCGCGCTTTCTCGAAAGATTCCTTTCGTTTACCGCGCCTCCGACGGCATGGCGCTCCACGGCTACGTGTTGGTGCCGCATGGCGTGGATCCGGCACGTGCGCCGATCGTCGCGAACGTCCACGGCGGGCCGTTCGCACATGTCGGGCCGGAGTTCTCCAGCGTTTCGCAACTGCTCGCCAATCGCGGGTACGTCGTGTTCGAACCCAACTTCCGCGGGTCGACCGGTTTCGGTCGCGCCTACATGCGCGCCGGAAAAGGCGACTTCGGCAACGGCCGCGTGCAGCAGGACATCGTCGAAGGCGTGCGCTTCCTGGCCGGCAACGGCATGGGCGATGTCTCGCGCGCGGGGATCGTGGGCGCTTCGTTCGGCGGCTACTCGACCTTGCTGGGCGTGACGTTCCAGCCGGACTTGTTCCGCGCCGGCGTCGCCGCGGTGCCGCCGGCCGACCTGGGATGGGTGTTGCGTTGGTATTCGCGCAGCGTCGACCAGATGGCGCCGGGCATCCCGATGTCCACGAGCATGCGCCTGCTCGACATGGATCCCGCCGATGCGGGCGTCGCCGCGCGCTTGCGCGCGCAGTCGCCGATCGCGCATGCCGCCGAACTCTCGCGTCCGGTGTTGCTGCTGGCCGGCGGCGACGACGAGCGCGTGCCGATCCGGAGCGTGCTGCACTATGCGGCGGCCTTGCAGTCGCACGGCAAGGACGTGAGCTTGTTCGTCGACCAGGATGCGCGTCACTCGGTCGCCGACCCGCGCACGCGCGAGGCCTATCTGTATCTCATCGAACGCATGCTGCACCGCCGCCTGGGAGGCGATGCGCCAGAGCCGCCGGATGCGGGGCTGCGTGCCACGCTTGCGAAACAGATGCGGCTGAAGGGCAGCGATTTCCGCGATTGATCAATCCGCGCCGATGCGCAGCGTGATGCCCAGGTCGGCCGCATCCTTTGGCTCGCCGCTGATGTCTTCGCGCAGCAGCGGGCGCTGGTCCATCCAGCGCTTGTCGAGCGTGAGCAGCAGATTATCGCCGTTGGCGACGGCTTCCACGCGCGGGATGTCGTCGGGTTCGTGCGCGCGGTGCAGCAACACGGCGATGCGCAGCAGCGCGGCGGCGCGCTTGGTGCGTGCGAGCAGTCGATCGGGAATCTGATCGAAGGCCGATTTCGGGATGCCGCGCCGATGCGTGCGCACGAGCGATGCGAGGACGCGTTGTTCCTGTTGCGAGAAGCCCGAAATATCGGAGTGCTCGAGCACGTAGGCGCCATGCACGTGATATTGGCTGTGCGCGATGGCCAGGCCGAGTTCGTGCAGTTGCGCCGCGCGCGAGAGCATCGCGCGGGCTTCCATCGGCAGGTTCCATTCCGCGGCGACCTGGTCGAACAGGCTCAGCGCGGTTTCTTTCACGCGCGCCGCTTGCGCAGGATCGATGCCGTAACGCTGCATCAGCGCGGCGACGGAAGCATCGCGCGGATCGTCCGCGCCGCCGCGGCCGAGCATGTCGACCAACACGCCTTCGCGCAGCGCGGCCTTGCTCACCGCCATGCGCTCGAGGCCCAGCACCGTGAAGGCCGCTTCGAGGACGAGCAGGCCGCCGGCGATGATCGGCTTGCGTTCGGCCGAGAGGCCGGGCAGATCGATCTGGTCGATCGTCTCGGCCTGCAGCAGGCGATCGCGCACCTGCGGCAGGGCCTGCGCGGTGACGGCGCCCTTGGTGAGTTTCATCGCCGCGCAGATCTCGCCGATCGCCTTGTTGGTGCCCGACGAGCCGAGCGCTTCGTGCCAACCCAGCGCGCGATAGGTGTTGGAGAACTGCTGGAATTCGGCGGCGACTTCGGTCAGCGCCTTGTTCCAGCGCTTGCGCGAGAGCTTGCCGTCGGGGAAGAAACGCCGCGTGCTGGCGACGCAACCGGCCTGCAGGCTTTCGCGTTCGATCGCATCCATGCCCGAGCCGATGATGCATTCGGTGGAACCGCCGCCGATGTCGATCACCAGCCGCAACTCGCCCGGATTGGGTGGCTGCGCATTCGCGACGCCGAGGTAGACCAGGCGCGCTTCCTCGCGGCCGGACACGACTTCGATGGCATGGCCGAGCGCGGTTTCCGCGGGCAACAGGAACACTTGCGGCATTGCCAGTTGCCGCACGGTGTTGGTCGCGATCACGCGCACGCGTTGCGGCGGAATCTCGCGCAGGCGCTGGCCGAACTTCTCCAGACTGACCAAGGCGCGCCGCAGCACGGCCGGATCCAGGCCGCCCTTGCCATCGAGGCCTTCGGCGAGCCGCACCATGTCGCGGATGCGGTCGACCACGCGCAACTGGCCGAGCACGTATCGCGCCACGACCATGTGGAAACTGTTGGACCCAAGGTCCACGGCGGCGAGCAGATCGCCGTCCTGCAAGGGCAGGGCGGTGGCGCGGGGGCGGGCGAGGATTTCGTTCACGTGCAGATTTTCGCCAGCAACCAGTTCTGCGCCGAATGCGGCATTTCATCGCCCTGCGCGCGAACGCGCTCGTAACGGCCGTCGGCGTCGAGCGCCCACGCGTTCAAATTATCGGCCAGGTAATTGACCAGCGCTTCTTCGCGCACGCGTTCGGCCAGGTCCGGTGCAAGCACCGGGAAGCCGGTTTCGATGCGCCGCAGCAGATTGCGTTCCAGCCAGTCGGCGCTGGAGCAGAACAGTTCCGGATCCCCGTTGTTGGCGAACCAGTACACGCGATGATGTTCGAGGAAGCGCCCGACGATGGAACGCACGCGGATGTTCTCCGACACGCCCGGCACGCCGGGGCGCAGCGCGCAGGCGCCGCGCACGATCAGGTCGATCTCCACGCCCGCCTGCGAGGCGACATACAACGCGCGGATGACCTGCGGCTCGTTGAGTGCGTTCATCTTGGCGACGATGCGCGCCGGTTTGCCCGCACGTGCGTGCTTGGTTTCGCGATCGATGCGTTGCAACACGCCGGCATGCAGGGTGAAGGGCGACTGCAGCAGGCGCTTGAGCTTCACCGCCGGGGCCAGGCCCGAGAGCTGGCGGAAGATCAGGTCGACATCGTTGCCGATATCCGGATCGGCGGTGATCAAGCCGAAGTCGGTGTAGGCGCGCGCGGTGCCGGAGTGGTAATTGCCCGTGCCCAGGTGGATGTAACGGCGCAGCTTGCGGCCTTCGCGGCGCACGATGAGCAACATCTTGGCGTGCGTCTTGTAGCCGACCACGCCGTAGACCACCTGTACGCCCGCGTCCTGTAAACGATCGGCCAGGCCGAGGTTGGCTTCTTCATCGAAACGCGCGCGCAACTCGACGACGACCGTGACGTCCTTGCCGTTGCGCGCGGCCTGCACGAGCTGGTCGACGATCGGCGAGTCCTTGCCCGCGCGATACAGCGTCTGCTTGATCGCCAGCACGTTCGGGTCTTCGGCCGCCTGCTTGATCAACTCCAGCACCGGCGCGAAGGAATCGAAGGGGTGGTGCAGCAACACGTCGCCTTCGGACACGCGTTCGAACATCGCGTCCATGTCCCGCAGGTTGCGCGGCTGGAAGGCTGCGTATTTCAGGTCGGCGCGTTGCACCAGGTCGTAGACCTGGATGACGCGATTGAGGTTGACCGGGCCGTTGATGCGATAGACCGCGTTCTCCGGCAAATCGAAATTCACCAGCAGCGTGCGCACGATCTCGGTCGGGCACTGCTCGGCGATCTCCAGGCGCATCGCGCGCAGGTAGCCGCGGCCGACGAGTTCGTCGCGCAACGCCAGCGCGAGGTTTTCCACTTCTTCCTCGTCGACGATCAACTCGGAGTTGCGCGTCACGCGGAATTGGTAGGCGCCCTTCACCTGCATGCCCGGGAACAGCTCGTCGACGAAGGCCGACAGCACGGCGGAGAGGAACACGAAGTCGGTCGGGCCGCCGGAGACTTCCGGCGGGATCTGGATGATGCGCGGCAACGAACGCGGCGCGCGCACGATCGCAAGGTGGCCCGCACGGCCGAACGCGTCCTTGCCCTTCAGCACGACGACGATGTTCAGCGACTTGTTGAGGATCTTCGGGAACGGATGCGCCGGATCCAGGCCCAGCGGCGAGAGCACCGGCAGGATTTCGTCGCGGAAGTAATCGCGCAGCCAGCGTGTTTGCCTTGCGGTCCACGCGTCGCGCGGCGCGATGCGGATGCCGGCTTCGGTCAGTTGCGGGCGCAGCTCTTCGTTCCAGCAGCGGTATTGCGCATCGACCAGGTCCTGCGCGCGCGCATGGATTTCCTTCAGCACCGTCGCCGGCGCCATGCCGTCGGGGCCGGGCGGTACGCCGAAGTCCTGCGAATGGCGCACGGTGGCCGCGCGGATCTCGAAGAACTCGTCGAGGTTGGTGCAGGAGATGCACAGGTAGCGCAGGCGCTCGAGCAGCGGGACCTGCGGGTCGCGCGCTTGCGCGAGCACGCGGAAGTTGAAGTCCAGCTGCGACAGCTCGCGATTGAAGTACATCGCGGGGTCGCGGAGCGGGTCGACGTCCTGGGGTGTTTCGATGGCGGCGTTCATGGCTGCGTCGACGGGGCGTGCGTGGATTCTGCCTCAGCCGGGGCAAGGAAGCCGTCGTGGGGGTCGCGCGGCAGGACGCGATCGGCGGGGAAGTGGCCTGCGAACGTGCTGCCCAGGCCGACTTCGCTGTCGATCGAAAGGCGGGCGCCGTGCAGGTTCAACACGTGTTTGACGATCGCAAGGCCCAGGCCGGTGCCGCCGCTTTCGCGCGATCGGCTGGTGGACACGCGATAGAAGCGTTCGGTGATGCGCGGCAGATGCGCGGCGGGGATGCCGTAACCGGTGTCGTTCACCGCGAGCACCGCGCCGTCGGCTTCGGGGGCAAAACGCACGGTGATCGTGCCGCCGACCGGCGTGTAGCGCACCGCGTTGCTGACCAGGTTGGAGAAGGCACTGTGCAGTTCCTTCGTCGAACCGCGCAGGTCGAGCGGCGTGCCGCGCGCCAGCGTCATGTCGTCGACGACGACGCGATGGCGGCCCTGGCTCAGCGCTTCGGCTTCGCGGCGCAGGGTGGCGAGCATCGAGGCCATCGACACCGGATCGTCGACGACACCGTCCTGCGCTTCCAGGCGCGAGAGCGTCAGCAGATCTTCGACGAGCTGCGTCATGCGCTGCGATTGGCGCTGCATCTCGGCGAGCATCGGCGCCCACTCGGGCTGGTCGGCCGGATCGAGCAGGTCCAGGTAACCGTGGACGACGGTCAGCGGCGTGCGCAGTTCGTGCGAGACGTTCGCGACGAAGTCGCGGCGCATGTGCTCCAGGCGCATCAGCTTGGTGACATCGCGCGCGACGAGCAGCCACAAGTCTTCCGAGTACGGGATCAGGCGCAGGCTCAGCCGCGTGGTGGCGTCGACGGGCGAGGGCGTGTCTTGAAGAGGCTCCGCGTTGCGACCGGCGGCGAGCCAGCGCGAGAGCGACATCGAATGCAGGCGTTCGCCGAGCGGCGCGCCGGCATCGCGCGGATAACGCAAACCCAGCAGCGTCGTCGCCGCGGGGTTGAACCATTGCACGCGCTGGCTGTTGCGTTCGATCACGACCACCGCGTCGGGCAGGGCCATCGCCGCGGCGCGATAGGCGCGCAGCATCGCGATCAGGCGGCGTTTGCGCGCGCGCACGTCGGATTGGCTGCGGTGCAGTTGGCGGTCGAGTTCGTTCCACACGCCTTCGCCCTGGGGCGGCGGTACGCGGCTCCCCGCGGACAGACGGGAGAGCACGCCATGCAGGCGCGTGTAGTGCCAGGCGACGATGCCCAGTGCCGCGAGCGTCACCACCGGCCACGGATACCCGACGATCAGCCCGACGACCACCGCGCCACCGAGGACGGCGGCGAGCTGGCCGAGCGTGCGGGTCCAGGTCTGTCGTGCGCGGGGTGGCATGCCGCCAGTCTAGACCGCGGCGGAGAAGCGGTAGCCTGCGCCGCGCACGGTCTGGACCATTGGGTCGAGCTGGTGGGGTTCCAGCGTCTTGCGCAGGCGGCGGATGTGGACGTCGACAGTGCGTTCCTCGACGTACACGCTCCCGCCCCACACGTGGTCGAGCAGTTGCGAGCGGGTGTAGACCCGCTCGGGGTGGGTCATGAAGAAATGCAGCAGGCGATATTCGGTCGGGCCGATCTGCACCGGCGCGTCCTCGGCGAACACGCGGTGGGCCGCGCCATCGATGCGCAAACCGCCGACCTTGACGCTGCCGTCCTCGTCGTCTTCGCGCGAGCGGCGCATGACCGCGCGGATACGGGCCAGCAATTCGCGCGCGGAAAAGGGCTTGACGACGTAATCGTCCACGCCCGCTTCCAGCCCGCCGACGCGATCGTTTTCCTCGCCGCGCGCGGTGAGCATGATGATCGGCACCTCGCGCGTGAGGTGTTCCTTGCGCCAGCGGCGGGCGAGTTCCAGGCCGCTGGTGCCGGGCAGCATCCAGTCCAGCAGGATCAGGTCCGGGACCTTGTCGGCAATCGCCGACTGGGCTTCGCGGGCGTCACCGGCGTGGACCGGTTCGAACTCGGCCTTGCGCAGGGCGAAGGCCACCATGTCGCGGATGGCCGGTTCGTCGTCGACGATGAGGATGCGTTTGAGCATGGTGTTGGCGTCGGGGGCCCATGGAGCCCGCGTCTTGCGGACCATGGTGCCAGTAGACGACGGTTTTGTGACCGTGGGGTGACACGGTCATCGGGTCAATCGCGATCGACCTTGTCGTCTTTCACGCCCTGGCGGTGCAGTTCGAGCACCGTCGGGGTGATCTGTGCGATCCGCGCGTCGATGCGGGCGCGGGCGTAATAGTCGAGGTCGCCGCGCTTCTTGAGGTTTTCCAGTTGCACCAGCGCGCGTTCCGGGCGGCCGTTCAGGTACTCGGCTTCGGCGTGGGCTTCGCCGGCACGGATGGGATCGCCGGCCAGGTCGCTCGCACGGGCGAAGGTCTCCTGGTAGACCGGGTCGTCCGCGGCCACCGCAGCCAGTGCGCGCAGGATGCCCTGCGCCTTCTTGCCCGAAGCCGCATCGCCGCGTTCGCCCAAAACCTGTGCGTAGGTCAGCACCACCGCGCGATTGCGCGGCATGCGGTCGACCAGGCGCTGGAAGCGCGCATCGGCATCGGCTTTCTTGCCGGCGCGGGCTTCCATTTCGCCCATCGCCAGTTGCAGCCACGTGTCGTTCGGGAATTTCTTCAGCACCGGGTCGAGATCGGACATCGCGGCCGCCGGCTGGTTGTCCTGCAGGCGTGCGAGCGCAAGGCCGTATTGCTGGGCGTCGTCGAGCGGCGCCTTGTTGCGCATCTGCTCGTATTCGCGCACGGCCTCGGCGGGCGTGTTGGCGCTGAGCACGCGCATGCGTTCCTTCGCCCAGCCGAAGTTGCCGGTGCCCGCGGCCGAAAGCGAGGCCTGCGGCAGGCGGATGTTGCCCGGCAGCATCACGTTGGCGGTGGTGGGCGCGGCGAAGTTGTTGGTGTCCTTCAGCGCCGCCGCGCGTTCCTTCGCTTCGCTGATGCGCGTGACGGTGATCGGGTGGGTCTGCAGGTAATCGGGCGTGCGTTCGCGCGAGCCGCCCTGGTTGGCGCGCACCCAGCCCTGCAGCGTGGTGAAGAATTCGGCCATCGCCTTGGGGTCGTAGCCGCTGCGCCAGAGGGTCTGCATGCCGACGCGGTCGGCTTCGGCTTCGTTGTCGCGGGTGTAGTCGATCTGGCGCTGGTACATCAGCGCCTGGCCGGCGGACAACGCGGCCATCGTCGCATCGTCGCTGGAATTGCCGCCCGCCTGCTGCGCGACGAGGATCGCGCCGAGCATCGCGAGCAGGATCGGCACGCTTTCGCGTTGCGCGCGTTCGACGCCGCGCAGCACGTGGTCCTGCGTGACGTGCGCGATTTCGTGCGACAGCACGCTGGCCACCTGGTCCTCGCGCGAGGCGGCGAGCACCAGGCCGGCGTTGGTGCCGACGTAGCCGCCCAGCGTGGCGAAGGCGTTGATCTGCCGGTCCTTCATCAGGAAGAAGGTGAATTTCTGGCGCGGCTTGTCGCTGTTGGCCGCCAGCTTGTGGCCGACCGCCTGCAGCCAGTCCTCCAAAAGCGGATCGTCGAGGATGTAGCCGTAGTGGCGCAGCTGGCTGAGCGTCATCGCGCCGTATTCGGCCTGCTGCGACGGGCCGAGGACTTCGCCGGCCGACGAACCGATGTCGGGCAGGCGCGTTTTGTTGATGGTGTTCTGCGCCAGCAGGGGCGCGGCGAAGGACAGGGTGGCCAGCACGGCGAGGGCGAGCGGGGCCAGGCGTGGTCGGAATCGAATGGGGGTCTGCACGCAGGCTTCCTCGCACGGGGCCGGTGAACCACCGGTTAATTCATCTAACCACGCTTCGGGCCGCGTGCGCCTACGCAGTGTTGCACCCATGCTTCCCCAAAGGGGTGGAAATGCGCGGCGTGTCGTCCCATATTCCCGACCATCGCACAGCGCCACAAGTTTCCGGAGCCGCCATGACCAACCCCATCATCACCATCTACAGCACGGCGATCTGCCCGTACTGCGTCGCCGCCAAGAACTTCCTGAAGAGCAAGGGCCTGGCCTGGAACGAAGTGCGCATCGACACCGCGCCGGGCGAGCGCGACAAGATGGTCGAGCGCACGCGCCGCACGTCGGTGCCGCAGATCTTCGTGGGCGATACGCACGTGGGCGGCTACGACGACATGATGGCGCTGCATCGCGCAGGCAAGCTCGAACCGTTGCTGGTGGGCGCATGAGCGGCGAGGGCGGCGCCGATTCCGGCGAGAGCGGGGATCGCGTCCGCGAATTCACCGAATTCCGCAAGCGGATGAACGAGCGGATCCTGGCCGAGCCCAACCAGGTGGTCCGCCGCTTCTTCGCGCTGGACACGCAGACCTACCAGGCCGGCGCGCTCGACGTGAAGACCAAGGAGCTGCTGGGCCTGGTCGCCTCGATGGTCCTGCGTTGCGACGACTGCATCAGCTACCACGTGGCGCAGTGCCGCGAGGCGGGCGTGACCCGCGACGAGATGTTCGAAACCTTCTCGGTCGGCCTGGTGGTCGGTGGTTCGATCGTGATCCCGCACCTGCGGCGCGCGGTGGATTTCCTCGACAAGCTCGAGTCCGGGGAAGCCGCGTCCGCGTCCGCCCACGATCACGGCTGACCCTACGCCCCCGGACGGAGCCCCGCCCCGGTCTGGCATAATTGCGGGCTCCCACACCCCGACGGCACGCGCCTGCGTGCCGTCCGCACGTCCGGAACGCCTCCAATGACGCAGACCCCCGCATCGCACACCATCACCGTCCTCCGCGGCGACGGCATCGGCCCCGAAATCATGGAGGCCACGCTCCACGTGCTGGACACGATGGACCTCGGGCTTCAGTACGAGTTCGCCGAAGCGGGCATGACGGCGCTGGAGAAGGTCGGCGAACTGCTGCCGGCGGCGACGATGGAATCGATCCGCAAGAACCGCATCGCGCTCAAGAGCCCGCTGACCACGCCGGTCGGCGAAGGCTTCAGCTCGATCAACGTCGAGCTGCGCAAGCGCTTCGACCTCTACGCCAACGTGCGCCCGGCCAAGAGCTTCCCGAACACCAAGTCGCGCTTCCCGACCGGCGTGGACCTGATCACCGTCCGCGAGAACACCGAAGGCGCGTACATCGGCGAAGGCCAGTCGGTGTCGGAAGACGGCGAGACCGCGCTGCTCACGCAGAAGGTCACGCGCCGCGGTTCGGAGCGCATCGTGCGCTACGCGTTCGAACTCGCGCGCCGCACCGGTCGCAAGAAGGTGACGGTGGTGCACAAGGCCAACATCCTGAAGTCGACCTCGGGCCTGTTCCTCAAGACCGCGCGCATCGTGGCGGCCGAATATCCCGACATCCAGTGCAACGAGATGATCGTGGACAACACCTGCATGCAGCTGGTGATGAAGCCCGAACAGTTCGACATCATCGTGACGACGAACCTGTTCGGCGACATCATTTCCGACCTGTGCGCCGGCCTCGTCGGCGGCCTGGGCCTCGCGCCGGGCGCGAACATCGGCACGGATGCGGCGATCTTCGAAGCCGTGCACGGCTCGGCGCCGGACATCGCGGGCAAGGGCCTGGCCAATCCGTGCGCGCTGCTGCTCGCCGCGGCGCAGATGCTCGACCACCTCGGCATGACGGACAAGGCGACCAAGCTGCGCGAGGCGATCATCGCCACGCTGGAAGCGAAGGATTCGCTCACGCCCGACCTGGGCGGCGAGGGCAACACGATGTCCTTCGCCAAGGCCATCGCCAAGCGCGTGTAATACCTCCGCTCCAGGGGAGGTCAAAAAGAAACCCGCCGATGGCGGGTTTCTTTTTGGGTGGGGTCAAGCCACCGCGAACCTTGCGTGCAGACCTCAGTCGCGCAACTTCGACAGCAAACGCAGGAATTCGACGTACAGCCACACCAGCGTGACCATCAGGCCGAACGCGCCGTACCACTCCATGTACTTCGGTGCGTTGGCCGCGACGCCCGATTCGATGAAATCGAAGTCGAGCACCAAATTCATCGCGGCGACCACGACGACGAACAGGCTGAAGCCGATGCCGATCACGCCCGATTCGTGGATGTAGGGAATGTCGGTGCCGAACATGCGCATCACGATCGTGGCGAGGTAGATCAGCGCGATGCCGCCGGTCGCCGCGACGACGCCGAGCTTGAAGTTTTCCGTCGCGCGGATCAGGCCCGAGCGATAGGCCATCAACAGCGCGAACAGCGTGCCCATCGTCAGCAGCACCGCCTGCATCACGATGCCCGGATACCGCGCTTCGAAGACCGCGGACATCGCACCGAGGAACAGGCCTTCGGACAGCGCGTACAGCGGCGCGGTGACCGGTGCCCAGGTCTTCTTGAAGATCGTCGCCAGCGCGAACACCAGCCCGCCGACCATGCCGCCGATCAGGAAGATCGGAAGTTGGGGCGACATGCTGGCTTCGGTGGGCGCGACGGCGTTCCAGGCGTAGGCGCCCGTGAGTACCGCGAGCAGGAGCAGCAGGCCGGTCTTGTTGACCGTGCCGTTGAGCGTCATCGCCTGGCCGTCGCGCGTGACGACCGCGCCGCTGCCGATGTCGAGGAACGTGGAGTCCTTGAGCGCCGGATTTCCGCTGCGAAGCATGCCTCTTCCCCTTGTATGAACGATCGATGGAGCATAGCGTGGACCGCCCGCGTTGACAGGCGGGGCGGCGGGTTCCCAGAATCCCGCGTCCCGGCAGCCCGGGCCGTCAAACATCGGGGTATAGCGCAGTCTGGTAGCGCGCCTGCTTTGGGAGCAGGATGTCGGGGGTTCGAATCCCTCTACCCCGACCAATCGAAGCGCCCGTAGCTCAACTGGATAGAGCACCGGCCTTCTAAGCCGGCGGTTACAGGTTCGATTCCTGTCGGGCGCGCCAAATTGCGAAGCAATTTGGCGTGCGAACTTTTTTACCGAAAGGGGCTACTTCGACTTCTTGGTTGCGTTGCGATCTGAAGGATCGTGGCATCGCAAAAGGGGAGATCGGAGGCCGGCGGCTTGCATCCCCACGCCGACTCCTGAAGAATAGCCGGCCGCCCGCAGTGGATCGCGTGCGCCGTGGTGGCTGTAGCTCAGTTGGTTAGAGTACTGGATTGTGATTCCAGATGTCGGGGGTTCGAGTCCCCTCAGCCACCCCATTCCGTTTCGCAGCCCGCACGTTTACAATGCGCGCCGCTACGGGCCGTTAGCTCAGTTGGTAGAGCAGTTGACTCTTAATCAATAGGTCCAAGGTTCGAATCCTTGACGGCCCACCAAAAAGAAGAGGGATCTGGCAGCGATGCCAGGTCCCTTTTTCTTTGGCGCGAGTTCTTTGGCGCGACGCACGGCACGGACGCGTCCGCCATGATCGGTAGCTTGCGTAGGAGTCCTTGAGCGCCTCCGCGCTTTGGAGGTCCCGATGCGCCGGTCCCTGCTCATCCTGGGTTTGCTGCTGCTCGCCGCCTGTTCCGATGCGCGCCGTTTCTCGCCGGAGGCCTGGGCGCAGGAGGATCGGTTCCAGCGGCAGGCCTTCACCTCCGATCTCATCGCGCGGCGGCTGTTGATCGGGAAAGGCTGGGGCGAGGTGCAGCACATGCTCGGCCCCGGGCGCACGCGCGGGCACGAGATGTGTACCTGGGACGTGGGGCTGGACGAGGACACCGGGGCGCCGATCGTCCTGCAGGTCGATTTCAAGGATGACGTGGCCACGCGCGCTTCGGTCCATCGCGAATAGCCCGGGCCCCGCCGTGGCGCCGGGGTGCCGGCGGCGGGCACAATGCGGGCTCGCGAGAGTGGCGGAATTGGTAGACGCACTGGATTTAGGTTCCCGGGGAATTTGAGCTGCATCAGCGGCTTAGCCCGGCTACTCCCGGCACAGCGGGCACACGGGAACACCTTCTGTGCCACGACTGTGCCTGCGTTGACACACCCACTTCGGCCTTCGATCCGTCGCAAACGTCGATTCCCTTCGAGGACAAGATGGCGCAGGACCTCTATTGCTGGCGTTGCGACATGGTGGTTCCGATGCTCACCGAGAAAGAGTGGGAGGCCATGGAACCAGTCCTCCACCGGGCAATTGCAGATGTGCAGGCGTATCGGTCCCTGCATGGCTCGACGCTGTCGGAAGCACTACGTCAAAACTACGGCGCGTCTGCGCTTCACCTGTACCGTGAGATGACGGGATACGCTGAAACGAACGCAGATGCGATCTGGCATCACCGATCTTCCATGTACGGTCCTCCATGCAACGGCTGTGGCAAACCACTTCGCACGCCGCGGGCAGCGTTCTGCGCTGCTTGCGGGGCAGTGGCTAAAGACTCGGTCGGAGGAGACGCAAAGACCCGCGCATGAACCCGCGCCATGGCGCCCCGATGCGTTGATAGACTGAAGCCGCTGTGCGGTGGTGGCGAAATTGGTAGACGCGGCGGCTTTAGGTGCCGTAGGGCGAGAGTCCGTGCGGGTTCGAGTCCCGCCCACCGCAAGTCCAAAAACGACGTCCAAGGCGGATGTGCCTCCACTGACGGACCGAAATCCGGTGCTGGAGGCGCATCCAGCTGCCGTTGGGCACAGTTCCGCTGCTTATTTCCAGAAGCCGCAAGGATTTAGGCGAAAACGTACGGGAGACAGGTTCCAGCGCCGCAAGGCGTGCGGGTTCGAGTCCCGCCTTTCGCACGATCCGGACGGCCGCCGGGTGGCGGCCCGGGCCGCTTTCGGCCAAACTACCTCGTTCCGCCCGCCGCGCTCCCGCGCCGGGCCTGCCACTCATCACGAAGAGCTCCCAGCAATGCAAGTCTCGGTCGAAACCCTTGGCAACCTCGAACGCCGCATGACCTTCCGCCTGCCGGCGGAGCGAATCGACACCCAGGTCGGTGGTCGCCTGAAGGAAATCGCGCGGACCGCGCGCATCAAGGGCTTCCGCCCCGGCAAGGTGCCGACCAAGGTCATCGAGCAGCGCTACGGCGACCAGGTCCGCCAGGAAATCCTGGATGGCATGCTGCGCGAGAGCTTCGACGGTGCCGTTCGCGAAAACGAACTCCGCCTCGCCGGTGCCCCGCGCATCGAGCCGAGCAGCGACGTGGCCGGCGAAGGCGAGCTGGCGTTCGTCGCCACCTTCGAGATCGTGCCGGACTTCGGCGACGTCGATGTCACCGGTCTGGAAGTCGTGCGCCACACGGCCGAAGTCGAAGACGCCGACATCGATCGCATGATCGACAACCTGCGCATGCAGCGCCAGGGCTGGAACCGCGTCGAGCGCGCGGCGAAGGAAAACGACCTGGTCACGATGGAAAACTTCTCCGAAGTCGACGGCGTGCGCCGTCCGCCGGAAGGCGCCGAGAAGGGCAGCACCGTCGTGGGTTCCGGCGCGATGCTCAAGGAAATCGAAACCGCCGTCGTCGGCATGTCGCCCGATGAAGAGAAGACCGTGCAGGTCGACTTCCCGGCCGACTGGCGCATCCCCGAATTCGCCGGCAAGACCGTGGCCATCACCGTCAAGGTGCTCGAAGTCTCCGAGCCGGTGCTGCCGGAAGTCGATGCCGCGTTCATCCGCAGCTTCGGCGTGAAGTCGGGCGAGCCCGAGCAGTTCCGCGCCGAAATCCGCAGCAACCTGGCGCGCGAGCTCAAGGGCGCGCTGATGCAGCGCCTGCGCAAGGAAGTGGGCGAGCAGCTCGTCGCCAAGTACGCCTCGGTCGAAATGCCGCCGCGCCTGGTCGAGGCCGAAGCGCGCTCGCTGGCCAACGGCATGGCCGACCAGGCCCGCCGCCAGGGCCAGCAGGTGGCCGTCGACCAGTCGCAGTTCATGGAGCCGGCGCGCAAGCGCGTGCTCGTGGCCCTGCTGGTGGGCGAGATCGCCCGCCGCAACGAGCTGCGCCTGGACCAGCGCCGTTTGAACGAGACGATGCGTTTGATCGCATCCACCTACGAACAGCCGGAGCAGGTCATTGAGTTGTACCGCAACGACCCCCAGCTCATGGCAGGTCTGCAGAATCGCGTGATGGAGGAGCAGGTGATCGACTGGATCGCCGAACGCGCCACGCACACGGAGCAGGCACTATCCTTCCAGGACGCCATCCGCCAGTAACAACGAGAACCGGACACCCATGAGCCTCGAAACGAAAGCCCTGAACCTCGTGCCGATGGTGGTCGAACAGACCAGCCGCGGCGAGCGCGCGTACGACATTTATTCGCGGTTGCTCAAGGAGCGGGTGATCTTCCTCGTGGGTGGCATCGACGACCACGTGGCCAACGTGATCGTCGCGCAGATGCTCTTCCTCGAGGCCGAAAACCCCGAAAAGGACATCAGCCTGTACATCAACTCGCCGGGCGGCATCGTCACGGCGGGCATGGCGATCTACGACACCATGCAGTACATCAAGCCCGACGTGAGCACCATCTGCGTCGGCCAGGCCGCCTCGATGGGCGCGCTGCTGCTGGCTTCGGGCGCCAAGGGCAAGCGCTATGCGCTCCCCAATTCCCGCGTGATGATCCACCAGCCGCTGGGCGGCTTCCAGGGCCAGGCCACGGACATCGACATCCATGCCCGCGAAATCCTGACCCTGCGCCAGCGCCTGAACGAGATCCTGTCCCGCCATACGGGCCAGGCCCTCGAGACCATCGCCCGCGATACCGAACGCGACAACTTCAAGAGCGCCGAGGCCGCGCGTGAATACGGCCTGGTCGACCAGGTCCTCGAGCGCAGGCCCGACGATTCGATCCAGGCCGCCTGAGTCGGGCCCGGCCTCCTGATCGTGGAACCAAATCATTGCACCTTCGGCTCGGTGGACAACCGGGCCGCGGATGCTATTCTCGGGCCGCTACCGTGTGGCCGAAGCAGGTGTGGGGAATGAGCGAAGACCGTCAAGGCCGATCCGGCGACAGCAACAAGATCCTGTATTGCTCGTTCTGCGGGAAAAGCCAGCATGAGGTCCGCAAGCTGATCGCGGGCCCGAGCGTATTCATCTGCGATGAATGCGTCGAGCTGTGCAACGACATCATCCGCGAGGAGCTCGAGGAGAAGGCGCAGTCGGCTCGCAGCCACCTGCCCAAGCCCCGCGAGATCCTGGACGTGCTGGACCAGTACGTCATCGGGCAGTCGCGCGCCAAGAAGACGCTGGCCGTGGCCGTGTACAACCACTACAAGCGCATCGAGAGCCGGCAGAAGAACGACGACGTCGAACTGGCGAAGTCGAACATCCTGCTGGTCGGTCCGACCGGTTCGGGCAAGACGCTGCTGGCCGAAACGCTGGCGCGCCTGCTCAACGTGCCGTTCACCATCGCCGACGCGACGACGTTGACGGAGGCCGGCTACGTCGGCGAGGACGTCGAGAACATCATCCAGAAGCTCCTGCAGAAGTGCGACTACGACGTCGAGAAGGCGCAGCAGGGCATCGTGTACATCGATGAGATCGACAAGATTTCGCGCAAGAGCGAAAACCCGTCGATCACGCGCGACGTGTCGGGCGAGGGCGTGCAGCAGGCGCTGCTGAAGCTCATCGAAGGCACCGTGGCCAGCGTCCCGCCGCAGGGCGGCCGCAAGCACCCGCAGCAGGAATTCCTGCAGGTCGACACGCGCAACATCCTGTTCGTCGTGGGTGGTGCGTTCGCCGGCCTGGACAAGATCATCCAGCAGCGTTCGACCGAAGCCGGCGGCATCGGCTTCGGCGCGAAGGTCAAGAGCGCCGAGCGCAAGACCGACATCGGCAAGGTGTTGTCGGAAGTCGAGCCCGAAGACCTGATCAAGTTCGGCCTGATCCCCGAGTTCGTCGGCCGCCTGCCGGTGGTCGCCACGCTCGAGGAACTCGACGAGCCGGCGCTGGTGAAGATCCTCACCGAGCCCAAGAACGCGATCAGCAAGCAGTTCCGCAAGCTGTTCGAGATGGAAGGCGTGGAACTGGAAATCCGCCCCGACGCGCTCAACGCGATCGCCCGCAAGGCGCTCAAGCGCAAGACTGGCGCGCGCGGCCTGCGCACGATCGTGGAGTCGGTGCTGCTCGACACGATGTACGAACTGCCCTCGCTGGAAAACGTCAGCAAGGTGGTGGTCGACGAGTCGGTCATCGAGCACAAGTCCGAGCCTTACCTGATCTACCAGACGCCGCCCGCCACGCCCAAGGCCGCAGGCGCCGAATGAGCCCCGGACCGGCGTGGAACCCGCCGGTCCGCCTCCACCGCCGCATCGCGTCGCCCGTCCCCCGGATGGGCGCCGCCGCCGCTTGTCCGGACAGCTGCATGAACGCGTTCGGACGCGGTCACGATTGCGCCTACGGGCGCTTGCATCCCCGTCTTTCGCGCCCCATAACCGAGGCTACGGCGCAGGGTGTGCGCCGCCTTGACTCGCTCCCCGGTAAGGTCCGGGGGCGGTCGCGCCGAATTTCGTCCATCGCGTTTTTCTTGCCGGAGATCCCATGACCCAGACCGCCGAAACCTTCGACCTGCCGGTGCTGCCGCTGCGCGATGTCGTGGTGTTTCCGCACATGGTCATTCCCCTGTTCGTTGGCCGCGACAAATCCATCCGCGCCCTCGACCAGGCGATGGAAGCCGACAAGCGCATCCTCCTCGTCGCGCAGAAGTCCGCCGACACCGATGCGCCGGGTGCGAAGGACCTGCACGAGATCGGCACGCTGGCGCAGGTGCTGCAATTGCTGAAGTTGCCCGACGGCACGATCAAGGTGCTGGTCGAAGGCCTGTCGCGTGCGCGCGTCACCGACGTCGAGGAACACGACGGTGCGCTGAAGGGCACCGGCACCGTGGTCGAATCCGAATCGGCGCGCGAAACGCGCGAAGTCGAAGCGATCGCGCGTTCGCTGTTGTCCCTGTTCGAACAGTACGTCAAGACCAACCGCAAGCTGCCGCCGGAACTGCTGCAAACGCTTAGCGGCATCGACGATCCCAGCCGTCTGGGCGACACGATTTCCGCGCACCTGGGCGTGCGCATGTCCGACAAGCAGAAGCTGCTCGAAGCCCTCGACATCGGCGGCCGCCTGGAATTGCTGGTGGGCCTGGTCGAAGGCGAGATCGACGTGCAGCAGCTGGAGAAGCGCATCCGCGGCCGCGTGAAGTCGCAGATGGAGAAGAGCCAGCGCGAGTACTACCTCAACGAACAGATGAAGGCGATCCAGAAGGAACTGGGTGAGATCGACGAAGCGCCCAACGACCTGGATGAACTCGCGCGCAAGATCGCCGAAGCCGGCATGCCCAAGCCGGTCGAAGCCAAGGCGCGCGCCGAACTGGGCAAGCTCAAGCAGATGTCGCCGATGTCGGCCGAGGCCGCGGTCGTGCGCAACTATCTGGACTGGCTGCTCGGCGTGCCGTGGAAGAAGAAGACCAAGGTGCGCAAGGACCTCAAGGTCGCGCAGGAAGTACTCGACGCCGACCACTACGGCCTGGAGCGCGTCAAGGAACGCATCCTGGAATACCTCGCGGTGCAGGCGCGCGTGCAGAAGTTGCGCGGCCCGATCCTGTGCCTCGTCGGCCCGCCCGGCGTGGGCAAGACCTCGCTCGGCCAATCGATCGCGAAGGCGACCAACCGCAAGTTCGTGCGCATGTCGCTCGGCGGCGTGCGCGACGAAGCGGAAATCCGCGGGCATCGCCGCACCTATGTCGGTTCGATGCCGGGCCGCATCGTGCAGAACCTCAACAAGGTGGGCAGCAAGAACCCGCTGTTCGTGCTCGACGAGATCGACAAGATGTCGATGGACTTCCGTGGCGATCCGTCCTCGGCGCTGCTGGAAGTCCTCGATCCCGAGCAGAACAGCGCGTTCAACGACCACTACCTGGAAGTCGACCTCGACCTGTCGGAGGTGATGTTCGTCGCCACCTCCAACTCGCTCAACATCCCGGGCCCGCTGCTCGATCGCATGGAAGTGATCCGCATCCCGGGCTACACCGAGGAAGAGAAGCTCAACATCGCGCTGCGTTATCTCGTCACCAAGCAGTTGAAGGCCAACGGCCTGAAGGAAGACGAGCTGAAGATTTCCGAGAACGCGATCCGCGACATCGTGCGTTACTACACGCGCGAATCGGGCGTGCGCAACCTCGAACGCGAAGTGGCGAAGATCGCGCGCAAGGTGGTCAAGGAACTCGCGCTGGCCGGCCCCAAGCGCAAGGCGAGCACGGTCACCGTCACCTCCAAGAACCTCGACAAGTACCTGGGCGTGCGCCGCTTCGATTACGGCCGCGCCGAACAGGAAAACGAGATCGGCCTGGTCACGGGCCTGGCATGGACGGAAGTCGGCGGCGACCTGCTGCAGATCGAATCCACGCTGGTGCCGGGCAAGGGGCAGTTGATCCTCACCGGCCAGCTCGGCGATGTCATGAAGGAATCGGCGTCGGCGGCCCTGTCGGTGGTGCGCGCGCGCACCGATCGCTTCGGCATCGACCTGGATTTCCTCACCCGCTACGACGTCCACCTGCACGTGCCCGAAGGCGCGACGCCGAAGGACGGTCCGAGCGCCGGCATCGCGATGGCGACCGCGCTGGTGTCGACGCTCACCAAGATCCCGGTCAAGGCGGATGTCGCGATGACCGGCGAGATCACCCTGCGCGGCAAGGTGCTGGGCATCGGCGGCCTGAAGGAAAAGCTGCTGGCCGCCATGCGCGGCGGCATCCGCACGGTGATCATCCCCGAGGAGAACCGCAAGGACCTCGCGGACATCCCCAAGGCGGTGACCTCGGGCATGAAGATCGTGCCGGTGAAGTGGATCGACGAAGTGCTCGACCTCGCCCTGGAACGCCCGCTCTCGCCCAACACCGCCGCCACCCCGGCCGGTGCGAAGAGCGAGGTCGCGCCGCCCGCCACGCCGCCCTCGCAGCAGCACGACATCACTCACTGACGCTTGCGGGACTGAACCGCACGCCACTGAACATCGCCGCACCAATCGGCCATTGACAATCGGCATATCCCGGAAACCGCGCAGTTGCGCGGTTTTCCGGTTGCTCGGGCCATACCCCGCTGGTATAACGACCGCGTCCGCCGCCAATGCGTGAAGCGCATTGCGGCTCGTCGACCGGGGAACGCCAGCCAGGATGCCCGCGCAACCCGCGCGCGCATCGGCCTGCCCCGGTCCCCATCCGCGGTTTATTTCCGGGAGTTCCCAAAGCATGAACAAAGCCGAATTGATCGATGCCGTCGCCGAAGGCGCAGAACTGACGAAGGCCGATGCCGGCCGCGCGGTCGATGCCGTCATCGCTGCGATCACCAAGGCCCTGAAGAAGGGCGACACCGTCACCGTCGTGGGCTTCGGCACCTTCGCGGTGCGCAAGCGCGCCGCGCGCGAAGGCCGCAACCCGCGCACGGGCGAAACGATCAAGGTCGCCGCGTCGATGAACCCCGCGTTCAAGGCCGGCAAGGCGCTGAAGGACGCGGTCAACTGATTCAACGTTCGGGACGGGTGCTTAGCTCAGCGGTAGAGCGTCTCCTTTACACGGAGAGGGTCGGGGGTTCGATCCCCTCAGCACCCACCACCCGATGCCGATGCGTGTTGTTGTTCGATCGAAGTGTTGCAGGAACGAACTCAGCTCTTGTATCATTTCGGGCTCAGCGGAGTGGTAGTTCAGTCGGTTAGAATGCTGGCCTGTCACGCCGGAGGTCGCGGGTTCGAGTCCCGTCCACTCCGCCACTAGTTCCAGACCAAAGCGCCCGAAAGGGCGCTTTTGTTTTGGGCCTCCCGTGCATTCCGGCGCGCGCGGGCCGAAGCGGCTAAACTGCCCGGCTCACGAATCCCTCACCGCCGACCATGCTGCAGAAACTCCGCGACAAAACCTCCGGCTGGATCGCATCGGCCATCCTCGGCCTGCTGACGATTCCCTTCGCCTTCTTCGGCGTCGAGCAATACATGCAGCAGCAGAACGAAGACTGGGTCGCGAAGGTGGAAGCGCCGCCGACGTGGTGGGAGGGCGCGCCCAACGTCTGGCCCGTCTCCTATCTGTGGTCGAAGGACGAAATCGATTCGCGCGACTGGCGCCAGCAGCTGGAGCGCGCGCGCGCCGAACAGCGCCAGCAGCTGGGCGACAACTACGATCCGCAGGCCTTCGACACCGTCGACAACAAGCGCGCGATCCTCGAACAACTGATCGACCAGCGCGTGCTGAAGATGGCGTCGGGCCGCGCCGGCATCGCCGCGAGCGATGCGCAGGTCAAGCGCGCGATCCTGGAAATGCCGGTTTTCCAGGTCGACGGCAAGTTCAGCCCCGAGCGTTACCAGATCGCGCTCGCCTCGCAGAACCTCACGCCCAAGGGCTTCGAGAACGAAGTGCGCGACGGCCTGGCGGTCGACGCCCTGCCGCAGGGCCTGGCCCAGTCGGCGTTCGTCACCAATTCGGAAATGGATCGCCTGCTCAAGCTGCTCGCCGAAGAGCGCAGCGTGGCGTGGGTGCAGTTGCCGGCGCCGACGCCGGACACCGGCCCGGTGTCGGGCAAGGAAATCGATACGTATTGGGCGTCGCATCGCACCGAATTCCGCGCGCCAGAACAGGTCACCATCGAATACGTCGACATCGACGCCAACGCACTCACCGTGCCGCCGGCGGACGAAGCCACGTTGCGCCAGCGTTTCGACAAGGAAAAGAGCGGCCTGGGCAGCGGTGGTGAACGCCTGGTCTCGCAAATCCTCGTCGCGGTGCCGGCCGATGCCACGCCCGCGCAGCAGCAGGCCGCCGAAGCGAAGGCAAAGAAGCTCGCCGAACAGGCGAAGGCGCCGGGTGCGGATTTCGCCGCGCTCGCGACCGCCAACTCCGACGACGCCCTGTCGAAGGTCAAGGGCGGCGACATGGGTTGGATCGCCAAGGGCGGGATGGAAGAAAAGCCCTTCGAAGACGCGGTGTTCGCGATGCAGGGCGGGCAGGTCGCAGGTCCGGTGCGCACGAAGTACGGCTGGCACGTGGTGCAGGTGCGCCAAGTCAAGGGCGCGACCGATGCGAACTTCGATGAAGTGCGCGCACGCCTGGCCACCGAACAGGCCGATGCCGATCGCGAACGCATCTTCAACGACCTCTCCACGAAGATGGTCGACCTGGTCAACAAGAATCCGACCGCGCTGGATCCGGCCGCGAAGGCTTCGGGCCTGGAAGTGAAGACGCTCGGACCGTTCCCGCGCGGCGGTGGTCCCGGCATCGCCGGCAACCGCGCAGTGCAGCGCGCCGCGTTCGCCGATTCGGCGATCCAGGACGGTTTGGTCAGCGACACGATCGAAGTCGGCACCGACCACGTCGTCATGTTGCGCGTCACGCAGCATTCGCCGGCGCATGAATTGCCGGCGGCGCAGGTGCGCGGCCAGATCGTTTCGGCGATCCGCCTCGAGCGTTCGCTGAAGGCCGCGCAGGCCGTCGCCGATGCGATGGTCGCCAAGCTCAAGGCCGGCACGCCGCTCAACGCCGTTGCCGCCGAACGCGGCCTGGCACCCACCGCGATGCCGGCCGTTCCGCGCGGCGCGCCGCTGCCGACGCGCGAAGCATCGGAAGCGTATTTCTCCGTGCCGGCGCCCGCCGCGGGCAAGGTGTCGCCCGGCAGTGTCCGTCTGCCCGACGGCAGCCATGTCGTGTTCGTCGTCGACAAGGTCATCGCGGGCGATCCGGCGAAGGCCACGGCCGAAGAACGCGCGCAGTTGCAGCGCCAGCTCGCGCAGTCGGGCGGTACCGACGATGCGAAGGCCTACGTTGCGACGATGCGCAAGTCGATGAAGGTGCAGGTCGCCGAAGAACGGATGTAAGCGCGCCGCACCCAAGCGCAACAAAAAAGCCCGGCGATCGCCGGGCTTTTTTTTATCGCGACGTGCGCGCGATCACTCGATCCCGGTCATCCCGAGGATGTTGTAACCGGCGTCCACGTACGTCACTTCGCCCGTCACGCCCGCGGCCAGGTCCGAGCACAGGAACGCGGCGACGTTGCCGACGTCTTCGATCTTCACGCTGCGACGCATCGGTGCGTAGGCTTCGACATGGCCGAGCATCTTGCGGAAGTTCGCGATGCCGGCGGCGGCGAGCGTCTTGATCGGGCCGGCGGAGATCGCGTTGACGCGCGTGCCTTCCGGGCCGAGGTTGAGCGCGAGATAACGCACCGTCGCTTCCAGGCTGGCCTTCGCCACGCCCATGACGTTGTAGTTGGCCAGCGCGCGTTCGGCGCCCAGGTAGCTCAGGGTGACGATGGCGCCGTTGCGGTGGGCCATCATCGGACGCGCGGCCTTGGCCATCGCCGCGAGCGAGTAGGCGGAGATCTCGTGCGCGATGTTCCAGGTCTCGCGCGTGAGGCCGTCGAGGAATTCGCCTTCGATCGCTTCGCGCGGGGCATAGGCGATCGCGTGCACGAGGATGTCGAAGGAATCCCAGTGCTTCTTCAACTCGTCGAAGCAGGCTTCGACCTGCTTGTCGTCGGCGACGTCGAGCGGAATGACGATGTCGCTGCCGTATTCCTTCGCGGCGTCTTCCACGCGCGACTTCAGTTTTTCGTTCTGGTAGGTGAAGGCGAGCTGCGCGCCTTCGCGATGCATCGCCTCGGCGATGCCGCTGGCGATGGAGCGCTGGCTGGCGACGCCGGTGATCAGCGCGCGTTTGCCCTGCAGGAAACCCATGGAACCTCCGATGTTGCTGCGCGCCGGCGGGGCGGCGGGGGCGACAAGTGTGCCTGTGCCGCGCCTCAGGGGCCAGCCGCCGCGGTCGCCGGCGCGTCTTCCGCATCGATCCGCAGCACCATGCCCGGGCGTATCTTCGCGCCCTTGTCGAGCTTGTTGCGTGCGATGAGTTCGCCGGTTTCCAGGCCATAAAGGTGGGCGATGGTCCACAGCGATTCGCCGCGCGCCACGGTATGCGAACGCTTCGACGCGGCCACCTGCGGCGACGCTTCACCCACGATGGGGGAGGGCGTCGATACCTTGGCGGCCGTGTCCGGCGCATCCAGCGCGACGCGCACGCCATCGTCCATCGGCACTGGTGCGAGCACGCGCAAGGCGCCGTCCTTGCGTGCGACGACGCGGCCGCCTTCGAACGCGGGATTGAAGCGGCGCAACTGTGCCGCATCGAGCCCGCGCATCTGCGCGAAGGCATCGAGCGACTTCACGCCGGCCGGCAGCACCTGCGCATCCAGGTGCGCGACCGGACGATCGAGCGAACGCAACCATTCCTCGCGGTCGTCGGCCTGTTCGAGCAGGCACGAGAGCGCGCGCAACTTCTGTACGTAGGCGTGCGTGATCGGCGAAAGGCCGGGCAGCGTTTCGGGTTTGGCGTTGCGCGCGTTCTGGCCCGCGCTGCGCAGCGAACCGAGCACGCGATATTCGCCCGCGTTGTACGCCATCACCGCCAGGCGCCAATCGCCCGCGAACATGCCGTGCAAGGTCTTGAGGTAACGCACCGCCGCGCGCGTGGCATCCACCGGCGACAGGCGCCCGTCGTAACCGGCGCGCATGGCGATGTCGTGGTTGCGCGCCGTGGACTGGATGAATTGCCACAGGCCCGCGGGGCCGCTCGGGCTGCGCGCGCCGGCCTTGTAGCCGCTCTCGACGAAGGGAATGAGTGCGTATTCGGTCGGCAGGTCGGCTTCGCGCACGGCGTCGACGACGTAACCGAACAAGGGCAGGACATCGTCGTTCGCACTGGCCATGCGGCGCGGTGCGTTCGCGAAGTGTTGTTTCCAACGTGCGTTGCCGCCCGACGGACAAGTGGGATCGGCCAGGCCCTCGCGGAAGCTTGCGTAGATCTCGCGGCCGCTGCGGGTGTTGCGCGCGGCGATGACATCGTCGACCGGTGCCTGTTCGGCGTGGGGCGGCGTGCGGGGGATTTCCTGCGAGGCGGCCGATGCATTCGACGCCGCGAGCACGAGACTCGCGGCAAGGCCGAACGCCAGGCGCCGGCGCAACCTCATGCGCGGAACCCGTCTTTCCAGCGCCGCAATTGCGCGAACGCATCCACCCGATCGAGCAGCGCGCGGCCGACGTGCTTCGACACCGCACCGCGCACGTCCGGGATGTCGATGCGCAGGAACGGATTGGTGGCCCGTTCGTCGTCCAGCGTGGTCGGGACCGTCGGCTGCGACGCCAGGCGCAGGCGCTGCGCCTGCGTGCTCCGATCCTGCAGCGCGGTGTTGGATGGCTCGACCGTCAGCGCGAAGGCCGCGTTGGCCACGGTGTACTCGTGGCCGCAGCACACCCGGGTCGAACCGGGCAGCGCGGCCAGGCGGTCCAGCGAGTCCAGCATCTGCATGGGAGTCCCTTCGAACAAACGGCCGCAGCCGAGGCTGAAGAGGGTGTCCCCGCAAAACAAGACTTGATGGCCGTGGAATGCGATGTGGCTCACGGTGTGGCCCGGAATCTCATGGACCTCGAAGACCCAGTCGCCGATCCGGGCGGTGTCCCCGGCGCCGACGCGCTGGGTGGCGGTCGCGATCCGCTCGTCGTTCGGGCCGATGACCGGCAAGTCGGGATACTCGGCCAGCAGGGCGGGCACGCCGCCGATGTGGTCGTTGTGGTGATGCGTGAGCAGGATGCCGCGCAGCGACAGGCCTTCGCCGACCGCCCGCAGGACCGGCGCGGCCTCGCCCGGGTCCACGACCAGCGCGCTCCCGTCGTCGTCGACCAGCGCCCAGATGTAGTTGTCCTCGAACGCCGGCAGCGGTCGCAATCGCATCGATGGCCTCTCCACGCGGAAGGGGCATCCCGCAGAATAGGGACCATGCCGCTCCCCGGAACGCCCCGTCAACCTGAACAAGCCCCGCCCGCGGGCGCCTGGTTCGCCAGCGTTGCCGGCCGCGCCGTGCTCGACAGCGAGGACGAGATCGTCCGCAGGGCCGCCGCCGAGCGCCCCGGCCAGCCCTGGCTGCGCCTGATGCCGGTCGAAGGGCTGGCGGCGGTCGGCGAACGCGAGCTGGCGTTCCACGTCGCCGACGGCGCGTTCCTCGGACCGGTGCGGTGCGCGCTGCCGCTGCCCTTCGCATCCGAGGCGATGGGCACTGTCGTCGTCCAGCATGTCGCCGACGGCGCGGTGCTGCCGGCGGCGCTGCTCGAGGAAATCGCGCGCGTCCTGGTCCCCGGCGGCCGGCTGTGGCTGTTCACGCTCAACCCGCTGGCGCCCTATCGCATGCGTTGGCTGCGACAGGGGCCGTCGGCGTCCGAACCCGTCCGCTGGCGTCGCCGCCTGCGCACCGCCGGCCTCGAGCCCGAAGCGGTGTCGCAAGGCGTGGGACCGCGGTGGAATCCCATCCCCAATGCGTCCCTGCAACAGGGCGCAGGCATGCGCGCCGCCTTCCTGCTGCGCGCGGAGAAACGCGTCGTGCCCTTGATCCCGATCCGCCCCCGTCCGGTCGTGCGCCTTTCCAACGGTGTCTCCGCCGCATGACGAACAAGCAGGTGGAAGTGCATACCGACGGCGCCTGCCTCGGCAATCCCGGTCCCGGCGGCTACGCGGCGCTGTTGCGCTATAAGGGCCGCGAACGCGAAGTCGTCGGCGGCGAAGCGCACACGACCAACAACCGCATGGAACTGATGGCCGCCATCAGCGGCCTGGAATCGCTCAGCGAGCCGTGCACCATCGTCCTGTTCACCGACTCGCAGTACGTGCGCCAGGGCATCTGCGACTGGATGCCCAACTGGGTGCGTCGAAACTGGAAGACAGCGGCAGGCGATCCGGTCAAGAATCGCGACCTGTGGGAGCGCCTGCATGCCGCCACCCAACGCCACGCGATCGACTGGCGCTGGGTGAAAGGGCACAGCGGCGATCCGGACAACGAGCGCGTGGATCAACTCGCACGCGACCAGGCATTGAAGTTCAAGGGGATGGCGACGCAATGAGGCAGGTGGTGCTCGATACCGAAACCACGGGCTTGTCCTGGGACAAGGGCAATCGCGTGGTGGAAATCGGTTGCGTCGAACTGGTGGAGCGCCGCCCCACCGGCCGCACGTTCCAGCGTTACCTCAAGCCCGATTGCAGCTTCGAACCCGGCGCGCAGGAAGTCACCGGCCTGACGCTGGAATTCCTCGCCGACAAGCCGAAGTTCGAAGACATCGTCGAGGAATTCCTCGCCTTCATCGACGGCGCCGAACTGGTGATCCACAACGCGGCCTTCGACCTGGGCTTCCTGGATTACGAGCTCTCGCGCATCGGCGCGCACCTGGGCTGCGTGCGCGATCGTTGCAACGTCGAAGATTCGCTGGCCCTTGCGCGCCAGCGGTTTCCCGGCCAGCGCAATTCGCTCGATGCGCTGTGCCGCCGCCTCGGCGTCGACAACTCCCATCGCCAGTTGCACGGCGCCTTGCTCGACGCCCAGCTGCTCGCCGAGGCCTACCTTGCACTGACCTCCGGCCAGGGCGAAATCGGCTTCGCCGCCGCCGAGGATCCGGCGCGCGTGGTGGTCGCCGAATTCGCCGCCACCGGCGGCCCGCGCCCGCGCATCACGGCCACCGTGGACGAACTGGCCGCGCACGATGCGCGGCTGGCGACGCTTCGGAAGAAGGCCGGGCGGGCGGTGTGGGATGTGTTGCTTGAGGAAGACGCGCCGATGGAGGCCGTCCCCGCGTAAGTCAGTGGCGCCGGACGAGCACCACGGTCACGTTGTCCGACCCACCGCCGTCCAGCGCCGCCGCCACCAGGGTGTCGACGCATTCCTGCGCGCTGCACTCATCGTGCCCGAGCACGTCGGCGATGTTGCCGTCCTCGACTTCCTCGGTCAGCCCATCGCTGCACAACAGCAGCTGCATGCCCGGGCGGAGTTCGCCGGTCATGGTTTCGACGTTGAGCTGGTTGGGATCGGTCACGCCCAGCGCCTGCGTCACCACGTTGCGGTGCGGGTGGCTGCGCGCCTGCTCGGCGGAGATCGCGCCCTGCGCGATCAACTCCTGCACGTAGGAATGATCCTGCGACAACTGCGCCAGGTGTCCCTCGCGCCAGATGTACACGCGGCTGTCGCCGACCCATGCCACTTCGAAGCGATTGCCGGAAATGCGCGCGGCCACGACGGTCGTGCCCATGGGCAGCGCGTCGTTGCGGCGGCGCGAGGCGCGGATGATTTCCTCGTCGGCGATGCGGATCGCCTGCGCGAGCGGCGTGCCGTCGCGCACTTCGCGCACGATGGTCTCGCGCGCCAGGGCACTGGCGACTTCGCCGTATTCGTGGCCGCCCATTCCGTCGGCAACGAGCCACAACCCCAACTCGCTGTCGCCGTAGTAGGTGTCCTCGTTCAATTCCCGACGCAGGCCGACGTGGGTCAGGTGTCCGAATTCGATCATGGCGGATGACGAGGAGGGAGGGCCCGCAAGGGGAGTTGCATTCATCAACGGCATGATCGTTGCGATCCGGCCGTGCATGCCACGCGAACCTGCCGATCCGCGGAGGCGGTCACGTTGTCCGTACGCCACCCCACGGAGCAGGGCCGCTTCAGGGCGCAGCGCCCGTGCGGTAGTCCTGGTACGACTTCTCCTCGACGTAGGCAGAGCCCAGCGCCAGGTTGATGTCCTTCTTGATCCGCGCGCGTTCGTCGTTCTCGAAATACACGCTGCGCGCCAGGCGCACGAATTCCTCGTCGAAGGCCTGGTCCTTCTCCTTCACCCGGATGTCATCCTCGATCACCCACAGCCGTTCGTTGACGGCCTTGAGATCGGCGCGCAGCTTGGCGACGTCGCCGCCGGCGGCCGGGTGCGCCATCCAGGTTTTCTCGAGCGCGGACAGTTCGTTGCGGACATTCGCCAGTTTGGCGGGGTCGGTCATGCGCTCGGACTTGATCTGCAGGATCGCGATCTTGTCGAGGAGTTCGCCGTAGGAGACCGGGACCAGGAGTTCGGACATGGGCGCGCCGCGATGAGGGAACGGGGGCGCACAGTCTACCCGCGCTTGTCCCGCGGGAGGCACGCCCGTATCATGCACGCCCCGCAGCCCGGTCCATTGGGCACGCCCGCTTCCAGGAGAGGTGGCAGAGCGGTTGAATGTACCTGACTCGAAATCAGGCGTGCGTTTATAGCGCACCGAGGGTTCGAATCCCTCCCTCTCCGCCATGTAAAGAGAACGCCCCTGAACGGGGCGTTTTTTTTTGCCGTCTTTGGGTTGGAAAGGCAAAGCCGCTTCTCGACAAAGATCGGGGCAGTGCGAAGCTTGCTTCGCACCGGCAAGAGAATGCTCGAGCGAGGTGCCTGATCGAGAGCCATCGTTCGAAAGGTGATGCCCCAGCGTTGTGAGTTTCAAATTTTTTTCCTAAAAAAATTTGGAACTCACAACGTTCGGGCGGCGCGAAAGCGGAGGGTGTAGCTCCATCAGCCCAAGACGTTAATACCGCCCCGCGCGACGATCGGAGCAAAACCGATCAAACGCCTGCACCGCATCGTCCACGGTAATCAGATCCATCGCCCCTTCGCGCTCGATCTTCGTCCCCCACGGAAGCTCCTCGCCCGACTTGCCGAGAAACTTCCGCGCCGCATCGTCATAACGATCCACGCAATACCGCAGATCCGAATACGGCCCGCTGCGACGCGGATTACTCGGCGCATGCAACCCCAACACCTTCGTCCCCATCGCATTGGCGATATGCGTCGGCCCCGAATCGGGCGTCATCACCAGATCCGCGCGCGCCAGCAACGCCGGCAACTGCTTCAACGTGTCCTTGCCGACCAGGTCGAGCGCAGGCGCCTTCATCGCCGCGAGGATCGCGTCGGCGACCGAACGCTCCAGCGCACTGCGCCCCCCGCACAACACAACGCGCCAACCCTTCGACACCGCGTGATCGGCCACCGCGGCGTAACGCTCCGGCCGCCAATTGCGCAACACGTGGCTCGAACACGGCGACACGACCAAGGTCGGCGTCCCATCTTCGTCCCACTGCGCGCGCGCCCACGCGTGCGCCGACTCGGGCACCGGCATGTTCCAGACCACTTCGTTCTGCACGATGCCCAGCGGCTCGCAGAAACTCCCGATCGCATCGAGCACGTGGATGCCCGGGCGATCGGGGATGCGCTCGTTGACGAACAAGCCGTGCAGATCCTTCGAACGCGCCGCGTCGTAACCGATGCGCCGCTCTGCCGGAATGCACGCCGAAAGCAGGTTCGCGCGCATCGCCACCTGCATCTGCAGCAAGGCATCGAACTTCCGCGCCGCCAGCACCCGGCGCAAGGCGAGCATGCCGCGCAGGCCGCTGCGCTTGTCGTAAACGAGGAACTCCACGCCCGGCAGCCCCTCGAGCAATTTGAATTCGCCCGTCCCGATGACCCAGGTGATCGCGGTCTCCGGCCAGGCCTGGCGGAGGGTACGCACCAGCGGAACCACGTGCGTCACGTCGCCCAGCGCCGAAAGGCGCAGCAGGCAGAGCGAGCGGGGCGGGGGCGACGTTGCGGGCACGATGCTTGCTAGACTCGTTCGGACATGGCCGCGTTCGACGCCAATGAAAGCCTGACGCCGTTCCGCGAAGGGATGGGGTATGGGGCGATTCTGTTCGACCGCACATACCTGCGGCAAGCAGGCGTGGAACACGCCGTGCCCGAATGGTTCGATCCGCAGCACTGGGGCAGCCACGCGCACCCGGTTTCCTCCGGTGGGCGCGGCGCGGCATGGTTCGTGGACGGGCCCTTCGGCGGCGCGGTATTGCGCCATTACCTGCGCGGCGGGCTCGCTGCGCGCATCAGCCGCGACCGCCACCTGTGGCGGGGCAACGCCCGCGTGCGCAGCTTCGCCGAGTTCCGCCTGTTGCGCGAACTGCGCAGGAAGCAGTTGCCCGTGCCCGTGCCGATCGCGGCCTATTACGTGCGCAAGGGCCACCGCTATCGCGCGGCGATCCTGCTCGAACGCATCGAACACGTGCATTCCCTCGGCCACCGCGCCAACACCCCCGGCGATACCGCGCCCTGGGAAGCAGCCGGCCGCCTGGTCGCGCGCTTCCATCGCGCCGGCCTCGACCACATCGACCTCAACGCCCACAATCTGCTCTTCGACGATGCGGGCAACGGCTGGATGATCGACCTGGACCGCTGCGTGTTGCGCATCCCCGCCACCAAGTGGCGTGAACGCAACCTCGCGCGCCTGAAGCGATCCTTGCTCAAGCTGCGCGGCGAGCGCGGCACCGAGGATGTCGAACGCGACTTCCAGCGCCTGCTGCAGGCCTACGAAGCGCAATGGAACAAGGGCTACTGAAATGACCGCCGCGGCATGGTCCCTGCGCCTGCAGGGTGTCGGCAACGCCTTCGCCACCGAACTGGGTTCGGCGATGGCGACGATCGAACGCGACGGCGCGCCGTGGCTGGCGATCGATTGCGGCAGCGACGGTCTCACCCATTACCTGGCGCACTACGGCACCGCGCCGCGCGCGGTGTTCATCACGCATGCGCACCTGGACCACGTCGGCGGGTTCGAACGCCTCTTCGGCGCCAGCTACTGGGACGATGCACGGCGCGGCCGCGTCGCCCTGTACATCCCCGCGCCGCTGGTGCCGATCCTGCAGCAGCGCATCGCCTCGTATCCGAACGTGCTCGCCGAGGGCGGCGCGAATTTCTGGGATGCCTTCCATCTGGTGCCCGTCGGCGATCACTTCTGGCACGACGGCGTGCGCATGGAAGTCTTCCCCACGCGCCACCACTGGCCCGACACCAGCTTCGGCCTGCGCCTGCGCGGCAGCATGGTGTGGACGGGCGATACGCGGCCGATCCCCGAACAGCTCGCGAAATTCGCCGACAACAATGAAATCGTCTTCCACGATTGCGCCTTGCACGGCAATCCCTCGCATAGCGGCATCGAGGATCTGGAACGCGAATATCCCGCCGAACTGCTCGCGCGCTGCTGCCTGTACCACTACGCGAGCCAGACCGACGGCGCGCACCTGGAAGTGCGTGGGCATCGCATCGCGCGCGCGGGCGAAGTGATCGCGCTGGCACCGACGACGGCGACGATGGCGCCGATGCGATGAGCGCGCAGGTGCCCTTCGCGCCGGTGCACGCGCCCCAAAAAGGCACGCAGCCGCTGGATGCGCTCGGTCGCCCGTTGCGCGACCTGCGCCTGTCGGTGATCGACGCGTGCAACTTCCGTTGCCCGTATTGCATGCCGGCCGACCGCATTCCCGACGATCACGGCCTGGATGCGGCGGCGCGTTTGTCCTTCGACGAAATCGAAACGCTGGTGCGCGGGTTCGTGCGCCTGGGCGTGCGCAAGTTGCGCTTGACCGGCGGCGAACCGCTGTTGCGCAGGGGTTTGCCGGATCTCGTGCGGCGCCTGGCGCGCATCGAGGGTCTCGAAGATCTGGCGCTGACCACCAACGGCAGCCTGCTCGCCGCGCATGCGCAGGCCTTGCGCGAGGCCGGCCTGCATCGCATCACGGTGAGCCTGGATGCGCTGTCGCCTGCCATGTTTTCCGCGATGTCCGGCGGCCGCGGGCGCATCGAAACGGTGCTCGCAGGCATCGACGCCGCGCGCGCCGCGGGCTTCGCGCCGATCAAGCTCAACTGCGTCGTGCAGCGCGGCGTGAACGAAGGCGAAGTGTTGCCGCTCGCGGAGTTCGCGCGTGCGAACGGGCACGTGCTGCGCTTCATCGAATACATGGACGTCGGCACGTGCAATGGCTGGCGTCGCGAAAACGTCGTGCCCTCGGCGCAATTGCGCGACCGCCTGCATGCCCGCTGGCCGATGCGCGCGCTGGACCCGAATTACCGCGGCGAAGTCGCGGCGCGTTACGCCTACGACGACGGCGCCGGTGAAGTGGGGTTCGTGAGTTCGGTGACCGTTCCGTTCTGCGGCGATTGCCATCGCGCGCGCGTCTCGGCGGACGGCACGCTCTACACCTGCCTGTTCGCCGCCGACGGGCAACCCTTGCGCACGGTCGCGCGACAAGGGGAAGACGCCGTCGTGGATGCGCTCGCCCAAGCCTGGTCGCGTCGCGCGGACCGTTACAGCGAAATCCGCGGCGCGGCGACGGCATCGCGGCGCCATGTCGAAATGTACCTGGTCGGAGGCTGAACGATGACGCGCAAGCAGTCCCTGACGCATGTGTCCGCCGACGGCCGGCCCGCGATGGTCGACGTCGCCGACAAGGCGGTCACCGCACGCGTGGCGAGCGCCGAATGCCGCGTGAAATTCCCCGCCGATGTCGCGCGGCAACTGCGCGCCAACGGCCTGCGCAGCGCGAAGGGCGCGATCGTCGACACCGCGATCATCGCCGGCACGATGGCGGTGAAAAAGACCTGGGAACTCATCCCGTTCTGCCATCCGCTGCCGATCGATGGCTGTGCGATCGCGATCGACTGGTCGCACGCCAGCGAACTCACCATCACCTGCACGGTGCGCACCATCCACCGCACGGGCGTGGAGATGGAAGCGATGACTGGCGCGACCGTCGCCGCGCTCACCGTCTACGACATGTGCAAGGCGCTTTCGCACGCGATCGTCATCGGCCCGGCGAAACTGACGGCCAAGCGCGGCGGCAAGCGCGACGTGGGAGACGTCGGATGAGCGCCCACGTGACCGTGCTGTACTTCGCCTCCCTGCGCGACCAGGCGGAGGTCGACCACGAGACCTTCGATACGAATGCACCGGACCTGCGCGTGCTGTATCTCGAACTGCGCGCGCGCTACGGCTTCGCCTTGCCCGTGGAGCGCCTGCGCGTGGCGGTCGACGGCGATTTCGCGCGCTGGGAAGACGTGCCGCGCGATGGCAGCGAGATCGCATTCATCCCGCCGGTGTCGGGCGGTTAGATGCATCGGTTCGCGCTGTCGGACACCCCCTTCGACGTCGCTTCCCTGCGGGCGCAATTGCTGGACGCGCGCGTGGGTGGCTACGCGAGCTTCGAAGGCTGGGTGCGCGACCACAATGCCGGGCGCGCGGTCATCGGTTTGCGCTACGAGGCCTACGCCGCGCTGGCGGAGGCCGAAGGTGAGCGCGTGCTGGCCGAGGCCCGCGAACGCTTCGCGATCCTCGACGCGCGCTGCATCCACCGCACGGGCGATCTGGCCATCGGCGAACTCGCCGTCTGGGTCGGCGTGGCCGCCGCGCACCGCGACGCCGCCTTCGCCGCCTGCCGCTGGATCATCGACGAAGTGAAGCAGCGCGTGCCCATCTGGAAGCATGAACGCTACGCGCAGGGCGATGCGGATTGGCTGCATCCGGAGTGAACCTGGAACGCCCGCGCTTGTTCGGCGCAGGGGCGGGGGCTAGAATTCGCGGCCCGAACGTCGGCCGCAAGCCGTCCCAGGGGTTCCAGCGGAGAGGTGTCCGAGCGGTTGAAGGAGCACGCCTGGAAAGTGTGTAAGCGGCTAAACCCCGCTTCGCGGGTTCGAATCCCGCTCTCTCCGCCACATTCGGCAACGGCCCGCCAGGCGGGCCGTTGCGCTGAACAGTCCTATGGTGGCCCCGTCGGCCCCTCGCGACGCTAGATCGAAAATCCCGCCAGGGCCGGAAGGCAGCAACGGTATCGGTCGATGCGGGTGCCGAGGTCAGCTGGCGGGGTCATCGCCATTCCGGCGACGTGGCATCATTCGCCCATGTCTTATCTCGTCCTTGCGCGGAAGTGGCGGCCCCGGCGGTTCGCCGAGCTCGTCGGTCAGGAACACGTCGTGCGGGCGCTCACCAATGCGCTCGATTCCGGGCGGGTCCACCACGCCTTCCTCTTCACCGGCACGCGCGGGGTGGGGAAGACGACGATCGCGCGCATCTTCGCCAAGTCGCTCAATTGCGAACGCGGCACGTCCGCCGAACCGTGCGGCGAATGCAACGCGTGCCGCGACATCGACGCGGGCCGCTTCGTCGACCTGCTGGAGATCGACGCGGCCAGCAACACCGGCGTCGATGACGTCCGCGAGTTGATCGACAACGCGCAATACATGCCCAGCCGCGGCCGGGTGAAGGTCTACCTGATCGACGAAGTCCACATGCTGTCGAAGTCGGCCTTCAACGCACTGCTCAAGACGCTGGAGGAGCCGCCGGGCCACGTGAAGTTCCTGCTGGCGACCACCGACCCGCAGAAACTCCCCGTCACCGTCCTCTCGCGCTGCCTGCAGTTCAACCTCAAGCGGCTGGACGAGGCGCAGATCACCGGCCAGATCACGAAGATCCTGGAAGCCGAGGCGATTCCCGCGCAGCCCGGCGCCATCCGCCAGCTCGCGCGCGCCGCCGACGGCAGCCTGCGCGACGGCCTTTCGCTGCTCGACCAGGCCATCGCCTACACCGGCAGCCAACTCGACGATGACGCCGTCGCCGCCATGCTCGGCACCGTGGATCGCACGCAGGTCGCCGGCCTGCTCGACGCACTCGCGCAGGGCGATGGCGCGCGCATGCTCGATATCGTCGGCACGCTCGCCGAGTTCTCGCCCGACTGGAACGGCGTGCTCGATGCACTCGCCGATGCCTTGCATCGCGTGCAGGTGCGCCAGCTCGTGCCGGGCGCGGAGATCGACGAAGACAGCGTGCCGGTCGACGTGCTTGCGGCGAAGCTGCGGCCCGAACTCGTGCAGCTTTGGTACCAGATGGCCTTGAACGGTCGCCGCGATTTGTCGCTCGCACCGAGCCCGCGCGCCGGGTTCGAAATGACGGTGCTGCGGATGTTGGCGTTTCGGCCAAGTGCGGGGGATGGAAAAGCGGGAATAGGGAATAGGGAGGGAAGCATTCCGCAGGGCGGTGAAGTGCGCGGGCCGAAGGCCGCGCGCGAAGCGCTCATGGAAAAACAAGCCGCGCCAGTCGCGGCCCCCGCGCCCCCGAAACCCAGCATCTCGTCGACGGACGCACCCCAACCCCGCGTCGAATCGCCCATTCCCCATTCCCCGCTCCCCATTCCCGCCTCTTCCACGACGATCGACGCCACCACCTGGCCCGACCTCGCCGCCAACCTCGGCCTCGGCGGGCCCGCGAAAGAACTCGCGGCGCACGCAGGCTTCATCGCCTACGAGGACGGCATCCTGCGCCTCTCGCTTTCGCCGGCCGACGACCATCTCAAGGCCGACGGCCTGGTGAAGCGCCTGGCCGATGCGCTGGCGCGCACGCTCGGCGTGACGCCGCAGATCCGTTTCGAAGCCGAATCCGCGCGCGGCGAAACCTTGCACCAGCGCACCGCCCGCGAACGCGACGCGCGCCAGGTGGCCGCGGAGGAAGCCTTCCTCGGCGACCCCGACGTGCAGCGCCTGATGCAGCGCCATGGCGCGAGCGTCGTGCCCGATTCCATCCGACCCTTCGACGACGCCTGAGCCTCGTCGCCAAACACGAGAGAACGCCCCCATGCGTGGAAACATCGCCCAGCTCATGCAGCAAGCGCAGAAGATGCAGGAAAACATGCAGCGCGCGCAGGAAGAACTCGCCAAGCTCGAAGTCACCGGCCAGTCCGGCGGCGGCATGGTGAGCGTGACGATCAGCGGCCGCATGGAATGCCGCAAGGTCCGCATCGATCCGTCCGTGATGGCCGATCCGGAAATGGCCGAAGACCTGATCGCCGCCGCCTTCAACGACGCGGTGAACAAGGTCAACGCCGAATCCCAGTCGCGCATGTCCGCCGCGACGGCCGGCATGCCGATTCCCCCGGGCATGAAGATGCCGTTCTGATCGGCGCCGCTGCGTGGCACTGATCGACCAACTCATCGAAGCGTTGCGCGTACTGCCGGGCGTGGGCCCGAAGTCGGCGCAGCGCATGGCCTATCACGTGCTCGAACGCGAACGCGTGGGCGGCAAACGCCTGGCCGAAGTCCTCGCGCAGGCCGTCGAACAGATCCGCCACTGCGCGCGCTGCCGCGACTTCAGCGAAACCGAAGTCTGCGCGATCTGCGCCAGCGCCTCGCGCGATGCGCACTTGCTGTGCGCCGTGGAATCGCCGGCCGATCGCCTCGCGATCGAACAGGCGACGGGCTTCCGCGGCCTCTACTTCATCCTGCAGGGCAGGCTGAGCCCGCTCGACGGCATCGGCCCGCGCGAACTGGGCCTGGACCAGCTCGACGCGCGCATGGGCGAGGGCGAGGTGCAGGAACTCATCATCGCCACCAACCCGACCGTCGAAGGCGAAGCCACGGCGCATTACCTCGCGCAACTCGCGCGGCGGCACAAGGTGCGGCCGAGCCGGCTCGCGCACGGCGTTCCGTTGGGTGGCGAACTGGAATACGTTGACCGCGGCACGCTGTCGCACGCCTTCGGGACGCGGAGCGAGATGCCTTGAAGGAGTCGGACATGAGCAACGAAGACACGATCTTCCATCGCATCGCGCGCCGCGAGATTCCCGCGGACATCGTCTACGAAGACGACGAGGTGTTCGCCTTCCGCGACATCGCGCCACAGGCACCGGTGCACGTGCTGTTCGTGCCGAAGGAATCGGTGCGGACGCTGGATGCGATGAAACCGTCGCAGGCGCAGATCGTCGGCAAGCTGGCTTACGCGGCCGCCGAGTATGCGAGGCAGGAAGGCTTCGCCGACGATGGATATCGCGTGGTCATCAACTGCAACGCCCACGGCGGGCAGACGGTGTTCCAACTGCACCTGCACTTGTTGGCCGGGGCACAGCTAGGCCGCTTCGGAACGCCGAAGTAGCTTGGCGTTTCGCTGACGCACCTCCTTCGGTGGGACGCCTCGCGGCGAGGCTCATCTCAACTGAGATGGCTGCCTCTTCGACAGCCATCGGGGCAGTGCGAAGCTTGCTTCGCACCGGCAAGCAACTGCTCGGGCGAAGCGCCCGATCGAGAGCCAACGCTCGAAAGGTGATGCCCCAGCGTTGTGCGTTTCAAATTTTTTTCCCAAAAAAGTTTGGAACGCACAACGTTCGGGCGGCGCGAAAGCGGAGGGTGTAAAGCCCTGACGGGCGTTACCGCTTTTGCAGTTACCAGTAACCCCACCAGGGCCAAGGCGCCGGATACGTCAGCACATCCACGCGATCCCGGATCGGCCACAGATAAACGACATCCGCCGCAACGCGCGGAAAACGATAATCGTGGTCCCCGATCTTGCGCGTATCGAACGCCTCGATGCGGCCCGTGAACGTGACCTCGCGATTGGGCTCGAACACCGCCGGATCGTAGAACCCGTTGCGGCACGCGATGAAACGCCCGTCGTCGGTGTCGGAGTTGTAATGCGGACGCGCACTGGAATCCAACGGCGTCGCCAACACCTCGAAACACGTGTTGTTGTCGCGCGGCAACGTCTGCACGATCCGCCCGCCCCAACGCACGACCGAACCGATCTGCTGCGCCGCGGCCGCATCGCGCGGCGTCATCGCCAGATACTCGCCCTGCAAGGGCGTCGGCTGAGTCGCGCAGGCAGCGAGCAGGACACCCGCCACGACCAGCGCCGCATATCGAAACGTTGTCATGGCACGTCTCCAGGAAATCCGCCCGCCCGGGGCTTGATGATGCACACGATACGCGCAGCCGGCGTTACGGGCGGTGTGCGCGCAGGTCCCGGAGCAGGGCGTTCAGCGATTCGTCGGCTTCCCCCCGGCCCGGCCCATACCGCCATCGGCTGAACCGGACGCCGAGGGCCCGCAGCCCCTCGTCGCCCCCGGCCCGCGCACGGTGGACCCGCTCGGCCCAATCCAGCGCCGGCTCGTGCGACGCACGGCCCAGGCCCAGTTTTCCGTAACGACCCGCCAGGCGATGCCAGGCGCGCAGCAAGGGGTCGCGCTCCCGCACGTCGCGGCTCAGGAGCCACACCGTCGCGGCCAGGCAGGACAACGCGACCAGCGAGAACAGCATCAACAACATCTCGGTATCGATGTCGCCCAGGCCGAAGGGACGGAACAGCGCCCGCTGCCGATCGGCGTTGAACCCCAGCACGAAGTCGTTCCAGCCATTCAACATCCAGTCGCCGACATTGAAGACCGGTTGCAGCGAGGCCAGCAGGTCGCCCGCGCCCGCGCGATCGGCGATGGTGCCGAACACACGTTCGGGCGCCACCGCCGCGGTGGGGTCCATGCGCACCCACCCGCGTCCGGCGATCCAGATTTCCGCCCAGGCATGCGCGTCGGAGCGGCGCACGATCCAGTAATCGCCGACCGGGTTGTAGTCCGCGCCGGCATAACCGCCCACCACGCGCGCCGGAATCCCCGCCGCGCGCATGAGCACGACGAACGACGAGCTGAACTGCTCGCAATACCCGCGCTTGTCGACGAAGAGGAACTGGTCGACCGCATTGCGTCCCGCGAGCGAGGAGGCCAGCGTGTATCCGAACTCCTTGTGGAACCACGCGAGCGCGCGGCGGGCGATCGCCGCGTCGTCGTTCCCCGCATCCCGCCGCCATTGCTGCGCCAGCGCGACCGCGCGCGGATTGAAGCCTTCAGGCAAGCGAAGGTTGCGTGCGCGCAGGAACGGCGCGAGCGGCTGCGCCCCGAACTGCGCGACGTTGCCCGATCGCATGCGCCAGCGCGTCACCGAATCCAGCGGCCGCTCCACGCGCAATGCGCGGTCTTCCCCGAGGGTCGCGTTGGCCGGCGCCGACAGCGGCACGTCCAGTGCGATCAATTGCCGGCGGTCGGTGGGTTCCATCGACAACTCGTAGTTCCACTGCACGCGCGCGCCCGCCACCGCGGCGGCCGGATAGCCCGACGCCCATGCGCCGCGCGACCACGTGCGCCCATCGAAATCGCTGAATACCGGCCCGCGGAAATACATCGCGTCCTTCGGCGGCGTGCGGCCGAAGAAACGCACGCGTGCGGCGGGCGTATCGTCGAACATCAGGTCTTCCCACCGGCCGGGCGACATGCTGTCGGCCAGGCCCGGGCGCGAAATCGCGCGGTCGGGCACGCCCCACAGCGGCGTAGGCAGGCGCGGGAACAGCCAGAACGCCGCCAAGGCGATCGGCAGCCCGAGGCCGATCATGCGTCCGGTGCTCGCCAGGCGTTTGAACCACGGCGTGGCGTCGGACAGTTCGCCCGATTCCAGGTCCGACAGGCGCTGCATCGCGATCAAAGCGCAGACCGCGGCGACCAGGCCCAGGCCGAGCGACAAGGGCCCCTGGTCGAGGAGGAAAGTCGCGAACGGCGCGAACAGCGCGAAGCCCAGCAGGCTGCGTGCATCGCGCACGCTGTCGGTCTCGGCAGGTTTCACCGCGAGCATCGCGGCGAGGATCGCGCAACCGGTGTCGCGGCCGAAGTTCACGCCCATCGTCGCGAACACCGCACCGGACATGCCCAGCGCAAGGATCACGCGCAACCACGCCGGCAACGGACGCCGCCATGCGCCCACCGCGACGGCGATGCCGGCAACGAGGATGCCGGTCGCGAGCTTCGGATCCAGCCGCAGCAACAAGGGTGCGACGCACGCGGCGCCCGCGATGAGCACCGTCGCGCGCGAGCGCGGATCCAGGCGGATGCGCGAGGTGGAAGGCGAGGCGCTCATGCGTGCCCCGGCAGCAGGGCGAGGGCGCGCAGGCATGCGTGGCGATGCGCGGGCCCGTGCGCCGGGCCGATCGGCGCATGGCCGGGCACGACGAGGCGATAACGCCGCGCATCGCGTTCGGCTTCATCGACCCAGCGCGCGAGCCGACGGATGCGTGCCTCGGTGTCCATCCCGGCCAACACCTGCCAGTCGAGCACGATGTCCGCCGATTGCGGCCGTTCGTATTCGCGCACCAGCAGGTTGCCCAGGCGCGCGGTGGGTTTCCACGCGATGGTGCGCGGCGGATCGCCGCGGCGGTACGCGCGCAGGTGGTGCACGTCGTCGCCGAGCGGATGCAACCGCGCGGCGGCGGCCTCGCCCGCGCCTTCGGGCAGCGGTGGGCCATCGGCTTCGGGATGCGGATACACGAGCAACGGTTGCTCGGGCCAGATCCACGACCACGCGCGCACGATGCCGAGCGGGCGCGTGGTCGACACGCGCAGGCGCGGAAGGTCGAACCAGCCGCGCTGCGAAGTCGGCAGCGCGATTTCCACCTCGCCCGCACCTTCTTGCAGCGACAACTTGCCGGCACCGCCGGCGCAATCCACGCGCAAGCCGCGCCGCGCGCGGCCGCGATGATCGGCGCGCGCATGGATGCGCACCAGGATCGGCGTGCCGGCGGGAACCGGGTCGCCGCCGACGGCGACGAAGCGCATGCCGCTCAACTGCAGGTGCGCACTGAGCAGGCTCGTCATCGCGGCGCCGGCGAGCAGCAACATCAGCAACAGCGCCGGATTGTTGTTGTAGTTGAGCGCGCCCAGCCCCATCGCCATCAGCGCGGCGCAGAAGAACAGCCCGAAGCGCGTGGGCAGGACGTAGATGCGGCCGCGATGGAGTTGGATCGGCACCGCCTCGGGCCCGCGCGGGCGCGCGAAGGTCTCGATCCATGCGCGCAGCGCGTGCAGCGTGGCACGCATCGTCAGTCGACGGGAACCGCGTGCAGGATCGCGCGCGCCAGCGACGCACCATCGCCGACATCGGCGTCCGCGCCCAGGCGATGCGCGGCGACGGGCGCGAACAAGGCCTGCACGTCTTCGGGAACGACGTGTTCGCGACCGAGCAACAACGCATACGCGCGCGCCGCACGCAGCAAGGCCAGGCCGGCGCGCGGCGACAGCCCGACGCGCACGCCCGGATGGCGACGGCTGCGCGCAAGCAAGGCCTGCACGTAGGACACCAGCGCCTCGCCGGTGTGCACATCGTTCGCGGCAGTGCGCAGCGCGAGCACGTCGGCGTTGCCGAGCACGGGCTTGGCCTGCGCGATCAACTCGCGTCGGTCGGTCCCCGCGAGCAAGGCGCGTTCGGCCTCTTCGCCCGGATAACCGAGCGTCAGGCGCAGCAGGAAGCGATCGAGCTGCGAATCGGGCAACGGATACGTGCCCGCCAGGTCCACCGGATTCTGCGTGGCGATCACGAAGAACGGCGAGGGCAGGGCATGCGTGCGTCCGTCGACGGTGACCTGGTGTTCGGCCATCGCCTCGAGCAGCGCGCTCTGCGTGCGTGGCGGCGCGCGATTGATTTCATCGGCGAGCAGCACGTGCGCGAAGATCGGTCCGGGATGGAAATCGAAACGCCGGGATTGCGCATCGAACACCGAGACGCCGAGGATGTCGGCAGGCAACAGGTCCGAGGTGAACTGCACGCGCTGGAACCCCAGGCCGAGCGTGGCCGCCATCGCATGGGCGAGCGTGGTCTTGCCCAGGCCGGGCAGGTCTTCGATCAACAGGTGGCCATCGGACAGCAAGGCCACGAAGGCCAGCCGGACCGCCTGCGGCTTGCCCAGCACCAGCGTGTTGACCTGGCCCTGGGCATCCCCGAGGGTCTGGCGGAGCGCATCGGGTAGCATCTTCGCGGCCGGGAGTGCAGACATACGCTTCCTGCTGGGTTGGGCACGATGTTCGATGGAGTGTACGAGTTCGAGTCTAACGAGGCCGGGGTCGATGCGGAACGAAGAAGACGCACGGCGCGCGCGACGCGCGTTCCTGTGGACATGGGCCGTGGTGGCTGCGATCAAGTTGTGGGTCGCGGTGCGCCTGCCGCCGTTCGTCGATGAAGCCTTCTACTGGCAGGAGGGCCGGCATCTGGCGCTCGCCTATTCCGACGTTCCGGGCCTCACCGCGTGGCTCGCGCGCCTGGGCACGGCCGTGGCGGGCACCAACGTCTTCGGGTTGCGCTGGCCGTTCCTGTTGATCGGCATGGCCTTGCCGTGGCTGATCGTGCGCATCGCCCGGCATGCGTGCGCGCCGAAGGATGGCGACCGCACGTGCGATGTCTTCGCATGGCAGGCCGGCTTGCTCGCAGTGTTGTTGCCGCTGGGCGGCACGCTCGGCTTGCTCGCGGTGCCCGACGTGCCGCTCGCGCTGGCGACCTTGTTGTGCGTGGATGCCGGTGCGCGGTTGTTGCGCAAGGTCGATCCCGCCGGCGCGCTCGAACTCGCCGCGGGCCTGGCCATCGGCGCGTTGAGCCACTATCGCTTCGCGGCCGTGATCGGCGTGGGCCTGGTCGCGTTGCTGATGATCCCGCGCGGGCGCCATGTGTTGAAGGATGTGCGCACGTGGGTCGCGCTCGCGATCGGCGCGGTCGCATGGACGCCGCTGGTCGTGTGGAACCTCGACAACGCCGATGCGGGCCTGCGCTTCCAGCTCGTCGATCGCCATCCGTGGAATTTCCATTTCGACGGCGCGTGGTTCTTCGTCATCCAGGCGCTGCTCGCCACGCCGCTGTTGTTCGCCGCGATGGCGCACGCGGCGGTGCGCGGCTGGCACGGGCAGGGCGCGGACGATCGCAACCATGCCCGGTATTTCGCGTTGCTCGGCGGCGGCACGGTGGTGGCGTTCTGCCTGCTCGGCTTCTTCGCCGACAACGAGCGCATCAGTTTCCACTGGACGCTCGCCGGCCTGTACGCGCTGGTGCCGCTCGTGCCGGCGACGCTCGCGCAATGGCCGCGCGGCTGGCGGCGCGCGACCTGGGCGCTCGCGGTGGCGGGGCTGGTCGCGATCCTCGGGTATTACCTGGTGGTTTCCAGTCCGGTCGCGCGTGCGCGGTTCGCGGCGGCGAAATGGTATCCGGCCAATTTCGCCGGCTGGAGTGCGCTCGCCGACGCGGTGCGCGAGGAACGCGCCAAGCTGCGGCCCGATGCGCGCATCGTCGCCGACAATTTCAAGGTCGGCGCGGAACTCGGATTCGCGCTCGACGATCCGGACATCGCAGTCCTGCCGCATGCGCTCAACATGGCGCACGGGCGCGCGCCGCAATTGGATTTGTGGAAGCTGAGCGTCCACGACCGCGCGTCGCTGGGCGCACGTGAACTGCTGCTCGTGGTGGGGGCCTCGGAAGTGCGGTATCGCGACTTGCTGCAGCACTACCACGCCCTGTGCGACATGCTCGGTCCGCTGCCGCCGCCGCGCGTGGTGAACATCGACCACGGGCGGCAGCGGTTCCTGTTGTTTCGCATGCCCGCCAAACGCGCGGCGGGCCAATGCACGGCGCCGGCGATGGCCTACATCGATTCGCCGCTGGCGAAGGCGCGCGTGTCGCGCGATTTCGAAGCGGCGGGCTGGGCGTTCAAGGATGGCGTGGGCATCGCGCGCGTGGAAGTCACGCTGGATGGCGAAGTGGTCGGCCTGGCCGATTACGGGCAGCAACACGTCGGCATCCGCGGTTACTGGCGCGATTCGAACGATCCGCAACACCCCTACGTGGCGTGGACCGCGCGCGTGCGCGTGGGCGCCGTGTCGCCGGGCATGCATTGGCTCGGGTTGCGGCTGACCGGGCGCGACGGCAGTGTCGAACAATGGTCCGAGCAACCGCTGCGGATCGTCGACTGATCCTCAGGGAAGCGCGAAGCCCGCGGCGCGCAGCATGCGCGCCGTGGCGATCATCGGCAGGCCGATCAACGCCGTGGGATCGTGCGTTTCGATCGCATCGAACAACGCGATGCCGAAGCCTTCGGATTTGAAGCTCCCTGCGCAATCGAAGGGTTGCTCGGCATCGACGTAGCGTTGCACTTCATCTAGGGACAAACGACGGAAGCGCACGCGCGTGCAATCGACCGAATCGAAGGCGGCATCGTCGCACCGCACACTCACCGCGGTGCGGAAGACCACGGTGCGCGCGGACATCGACAGCAGTTGCGCGATCGCCGTGTCGCGATCGCCCGATTTGCCGAGCGGCGTGCCGTCGAGGTCGGCGACCTGGTCCGACCCGATCACCCAGCTTCCGGGGTGCGCGGCGGCGACGGCTTCGGCTTTCGCGCGCGCCAGGCGGAGCGCGAGGGAGGCCGGGGATTCGCCCGGGGCCGGGGTTTCGTCGACCTCGGGCCGCACGACATCGAAGGGCAGGCGCAGGCGGCCGAGCAACTCGCGCCGGTAGGGCGAGGTGGAGGCGAGGATCAGGTGCATGGTCAGGCCAGCGGCGCGCGGGCGCGTTCGATGAGGGCCAGCTGGGCCTCGATGCGGGCGCGGGCGGCGTCGATCGACGTGCGCACGGTCTGCAGTTCCCCCAGCGAGGCGGTCTGGCCGTGCTTCTGGAGCCACAGCCGCTGGCGGAGCATTTCACGCAGGGCCTGCTGGACCGGGTTGTCGTCGTCGCCGGCGACGGCCTCGATCTCGGCCCGGGCCACGCGCAGGCGGGCTTCCAGGGCGTCGGCGGAGTCCAGGAGCGCGGCCACGGCCCGCTGGCGGCCCCGGTTCGCCCGGCGCCGCAGGGCCAGGATGAATGCGGCCGTGACGACCACCGCAAGGATGAGGATGAGCAGGGTGGTGGTCACGCAGGCTTCCGAGGACAATCTGCTCGGCAGTCTGCCGTCCGATTCCCTGCCTTATCAAGCAGTTCGAAGTCCGGCGGTTTGACACCGATGGGGTGCGTGCCTAACAATTCCCGGCTTATGTCCGCCGATACGCCCACCCATTCGGCCGGTCACCCACGCGGGCTTCCGGAACAATTGGACGCCTGGCGCATGGTCGCCGCGCAACGCACCTTCGAAGGCGCGCTGCCGCTGGCCGGCATGCAGCGGTTGAAGGGCGCACTCGCGGACACCGAAGGCAGCGCACGCGTCGAGGTCGAATTCGGCCAGGACATGTTGCGCATCCCCTTCGTCGAGTTGCGGATCGATGCCAGGCTCCCGCTGGAATGCCAGCGCAGCCTGAAGAAATTCGCACTGCCGGTATCGATCGTGCAACGGCTCGGTCTGATCCGCGACGAGGAAGGGGAGAATGCATTGCCGGAAGGCTACGAGGCGCTGCTGGTCGGCGACGATGGCCTGCTGCGGCTCGCGGAGCTGGTGGAGGACGAACTGATCCTCGCCGTCCCCGTGGTCCCCGTGGCGCCCGGTACCGAGGCGGTCGAGCGCGACTGGACCGCATCGGAAGAAGAAATGCAGCGCGCAAGCCCGTTTGCCGGGCTGTCGGCGCTGAAGGACAAACCGAAAGGCTGATCGCAGCCCTTCGACAATTCAAAAAGCTTTCATCGGAGCAAGACCATGGCTGTCCAGAAGTCCCGTGTTTCCCCGTCCAAGCGCGGCATGCGCCGTTCGCACGACGCCTTGACGGCCAAGCAGCTGTCGACCGACCCGACCACGGGCGAAACGCACCTGCGCCACCACGTGACCGCCGACGGCTACTACCGCGGCAAGAAGGTCGTGCCGTCGAAGAACCGCGTCGTCGAAGAGTGACGATCGCGGCGCCGGCGCGCCAAAGCGCCGGCGCCCCCGGGCCAATTCCATCCAGGGCAGGGGCATGACCCAGCAAGTGTTCGCGCGCATCGCCGGTACCGGTAGCTATCTGCCGGAAAAGGTCCTCACCAACGACGATCTGGCCAAGCTCGTCGATACCAGCGATGAGTGGATCACCGCGCGCACCGGTATTCGCGAGCGCCACGTGGCCGCCGAAGGCGAAACCACCGGCGACCTCGCGTACCACGCAGCCGTTCGCGCGCTCGAAGCCGCGGGCGTGCAGGCCTCCGAGCTCGACCTGATCATCCTGGGCACGACGACGCCGGACCTGGTGTTCCCGTCGACCGCGTGCCTGGTGCAACACCGCCTCGGCGCGCTCGGCTGCCCGGCCTTCGACGTCAACGCCGCCTGCTCGGGTTTCATCTACGCGCTCACGGTCGCCGACAAGTTCATCCGTTCCGGTGCGGCGAAAACCGCGCTGGTGATGGGTTCGGAAACGCTGACGCGCATGGTCGACTGGACCGACCGCACCACGTGCGTGTTGTTCGGCGACGGCGCCGGCGCGGTCGTGCTCAAGGCCGACACCGAGACCGGCATCCTCAGCACGCACATGCACGCCGACGGCAGCAGGAAGGAATTGCTGTGGAGCCCGGTCGGCGTCTCGGTCGGCTTCAAGGCCGAGGAAAACGGCGGCGTACGCATCCAGATGACCGGCAACGACGTGTTCAAGCACGCGGTGAAGGCGCTGGATTCGGTGGTCGAAGAAGCGCTCGAAGCCAACGGCATGGACCGCCACGACATCGACTGGCTGATCCCTCACCAGGCCAACCTGCGCATCATCGAAGCCACGGCCAAGCGCCTGGACATGCCGATGGACCGCGTGGTCGTCACCGTCGACAAGCACGGCAATACCTCTTCGGGTTCGGTGCCGCTGGCGCTGGACGAAGCGGTGCGCACGGGCAAGGTGCAGCGCGGGCAGCTGGTGCTGCTGGAAGCCTTCGGCGGCGGCTTCACGTGGGGCTCGGCGCTGCTTCGTTACTGATCGTTCGCGCCGCATCGGCGGCGTGTCGGACTCCGCAGTTCACACGTTACATACGTCGTCGTACAGACGCCCCGCGGCGAACGCACTTATCATGCCGCCCTCTTTGCAACGGGTGACCGCGTGAGCAATCCCCAACTCGCCTTCGTATTTCCCGGACAGGGCTCGCAATCGGTCGGAATGCTTTCCGACCTGGCCGCGGGCGATGCGCGCGTGCGCGCGGCGTTCGACGAAGCCTCCGAAGGCGCAGGCGCGGATCTGTGGTCGCTCTCGCAGCAGGGCCCGGAAGAGCAACTCAACAAGACCGAATTCACGCAGCCTGCGCTGCTCGCCGCCGGCGTCGCCGCATGGCGCGCGTGGCAGGCGCGCGGTGGTGCGCAGCCGGCGTTGTTCGCAGGCCACAGCCTGGGCGAATACGCCGCGCTCGTCGCCGCCGGTGCGTTGTCGCTGCACGACGGCGCCAAGCTCGTCCGCCTGCGCGGCCAACTGATGCAGGACGCCGCGCCCGCCGGCACCGGCGCGATGGCCGCCGTGCTCGGCGCCGAAGACGCGCTCGTGCTGGAAGTCTGCAAGGAAGCCTCGGGCGACGACATCGTCGTGCCCGCCAACTTCAACTCGCCGGGCCAGATCGTCATCGGTGGCCATGCGGCCGCGGTGGATCGCGCGCTCGAGTTGCTCGCCGCACGCGGCGTGCGCAAGGCCGTGAAGCTCGCCGTCAGCGTGCCGTCGCACACGCCGCTGATGCGCGAAGCCGCCAACCGCCTGTCCGAAGCGATGAATGCACTGGCGTGGTCGGCGCCCGATCGCCCGGTGGTGCAGAACGTCGACGCCGAAGTGCACGAGGGCGTGCAATCGATCCGCGATGCGCTCGTGCGCCAGCTCTACCTGCCGGTGCAATGGACCGGTTGCGTGCAGGCGCTCACCGCGCGCGGCGCCACGCGCATCGTCGAATGCGGGCCGGGCAAGGTGTTGACGGGGCTGGTCAAGCGCATCGACAAAACGCTCGACGCGCGTGCGATCGGCACGTCCGCCGACTTCGAATCCGCGCTCACCGAATGGAGCCAGGCATGAGCGAACAAACCTTGAAGGGCGAAGTCGCGCTGGTGACCGGCGCCAGCCGCGGCATCGGCGCGGCGATCGCCGACGAACTCGCCGCACTGGGCGCGACCGTCATCGGCACGGCCACCACCGACAACGGCGCGGCCGCCATCGGCGAACGCCTCGCGGCCAAGGGCGGCCACGGCCGCATGTTGAACGTCACCGACGGCGCGTCGGTCGAAGCGCTCATCGATGCGATCGGCAAGGAATTCGGCGGCGTCTCCATCCTCGTCAACAACGCCGGCATCACGCGCGACAACCTGTTGATGCGCATGAAGGACGAAGACTGGCAGGCGATCCTCGACACCAACCTGACGAGCGTGTATCGCACCTCCAAGGCCGTCATGCGCCCGATGATGAAGGCGCGCAAGGGCCGCATCATCAACATCGCCTCGGTCATCGGCGTCACCGGCAACGCGGGGCAGGCGAACTACGCCGCCGCGAAGGCCGGCATCATCGCCTTCAGCAAGTCGCTCGCGAAGGAAATCGGCAGCCGCGGCATCACCGTGAACGTGGTCGCCCCGGGCTTCATCGCCACCGACATGACCGCGGGCCTGCCCGAGGACGCCAAGGCCGCGCTCGTGGGCCAGATCGCGCTGGGCCGCCTCGGCGAGCCGGCCGACATCGCCCGCGCCGTGGCCTTCCTGGCCGGGCCGTCGGCGGCTTACATCACCGGCGAGACCCTGCACGTCAACGGCGGCATGTACATGCCCTGACGGCTGGGCCAAGCCGCCACACCAATTCCACCCACCGGCTTGCCGGGCCAGGCCCCCACGCGCCGCCCCCCGGCTTCCACTACACTACCCGCCTGAACAGACTCCCTGGAGGAGCACGATCCATGAGCAGCATCGAAGAACGCGTCAAGAAGATCGTCATCGAACAGCTTGGCGTCAAGGAAGAAGAAGTGACCAACAGCGCTTCGTTCGTCGACGACCTCGGCGCCGACTCGCTCGACACCGTCGAACTGGTGATGGCGCTCGAAGAGGAATTCGAGTGCGAGATCCCGGACGAAGAGGCCGAGAAGATCACCTCGGTGCAGCAGGCCATCGATTACATCAAGGCGCACGTCAAGGCCTGAAGCAGGGCATGACGTCGCAGCCACGGGGCCGCTTTCGCGGCCCTGTGTGTTTCTGCGATTGCATTCGCCGCCGTACGTGAATTCTCGTACGGCGGGTCCAAGAAGTTGAGGAGCACTCTATGCGTCGCGTCGTCGTAACGGGAATGGGCATCGTCTCGCCGCTGGGCAACGACCTGGCAAGCACCTGGGACGGCATCGTCAACGGGCGTTCGGGCATCGGCCCGGTCACGCACTTCGATGCGTCCAACCTGACCACGCGCATCGCCGGCGAAGTGCGCGACTTCGACGTCACCCGCTGGGTGGGGCCGAAGGACGCCAAGAAGATGGATGAGTTCATCCACTACGGCGTGGCGGCTTCGCTGATGGCGCGCGACGACGCGGGCCTGGTCATCGACGAGTCCAATGCCGAGCGCATCGGCGCGATCATCGGCTCGGGCATCGGCGGCCTGCTCGGCATCGAAGAGCAGACGATCAAGGCGCACGAAGGCGGCCCGCGCAAGATCTCGCCGTTCTACGTGCCCAGCACGATCATCAACATGGTCCCCGGCCAGGTGTCGCTGCTCACCGGCGCCAAGGGTCCGAATTTTTCCGCGGTCTCCGCCTGCGCGACGTCGAACCATTCGATCGGCATCGCCATGCGCATGATCCAGCACGGCGACGCCGACGTCATGTTCGCCGGCGGCGCCGAACGCGGCTCGACGCCGACCTCGATGGGCGGCTTCTGCTCGATGAAGGCGATGTCCACGCGCAACGACGATCCCACGCGCGCCTCGCGCCCGTGGGACAAGGACCGCGACGGCTTCGTGCTCGGCGACGGCGCCGGCATCCTCATCCTGGAGGAATACGAATTCGCGAAGGCGCGCGGCGCGCGCATCTACTGCGAGCTCGCCGGTTTCGGCGCCAGCTCCGATGCCTTCCACATGACCGCGCCCAGCGAAGATGGCGACGGCCCCGCGCGTTGCATGGCCGCGGCCTTCCGCGACGCGAAGATCAACGCCGACCAGGTGCAGTACCTCAACGCGCACGGCACGTCCACGCCGCTTGGGGATGTGGCCGAAACGCTCGCGATCAAGCGCGCGCTCGGCGAACACGCGTACAAGACGATGGTCAGCTCCACCAAGTCGATGACCGGCCACCTGCTCGGCGCGGCTGGCGGTGCCGAAGCGGTGTTCTCGGTGATGGCGCTGCACCAGGGCATCATTCCGCCGACCATCAACCTGGAAAACCCGGGCGAAGGCTGCGACCTGGATTACGTGCCCAACGTGGCCCGCGAGAAGCACATCGACATCGCGGTGTCGAACGGCTTCGGCTTCGGCGGCACGAACGGCACCTTGGTGTTCCGCCGCATTTGATGGCAGGAGACGGGCCCGTGCTCGTCACGCACCAACTCGACCCGGCCCTCGACCTGCTGGCCCTGCACCGGCAGGCGCCGGCGCGCTATCCGGTGCTGCTGGAATCCAGCGCACACGGCACCGCGCAGGGGCGTTGGGACATGTTGTTCGTCGATGGCGGCGAAACCGTGCGGCTGGATCGCGACGGTGTCGTGCGCGACCAGCACGGCGCCGCGCGCGACGGCGATTTCCTTGCGGCGCTCGATGCGCAGTGGCAGGCCGCGCGCGTGCCGCGCGACGAACCGCGCTGGCCCTTCCGCGGCGGCTGGGTGGTGTTCCTCGCCTACGAACTCGCGGGTGAAGTCGAACCCGTGCTCCGCCTGCCGCAAGCGCAGGGCCACGTGCCCGTCGCGTATGCGATGCGCAGCCCCGCGGCGGTGTTGCGCGATCACGCGACGGGCGAAGTGTTCGCCATCGCCGAAGCGGGGCAACGCGCGTGGATCGAAACGCTCCTCGCCGACGCACAGGCTGCGGCTTCGTTGCCGCCTTTGCCGGAATGGCGCGCGCCCGCGTCGATCGAAGAAGACGAACCGGAGCGCTTCACGCGCGGCGTCGAACGCGTGATCGAACACCTCGCCGCGGGCGATGTGTTCCAGGTGAATCTCTCGCGCGGTTGGCGTGCGCGCTTCGATGCGCCGTTGCCACCCGCCGAATTGCATGCGCGTTTGCGTACCGCGAATCCGGCGCCGTTCGCCGGCCTGTTCGCGGGGCCCGACTGGGCCATTGTCAGTTCCTCACCCGAGCGTCTGGTGTCGATTCGCGGCGATGCAGTGGAAACGCGTCCGATCGCCGGCACCCGCCCGCGCTTGCCCGGCGACGACGAAGCCGCGCGCATCCGCGAATTGGTCGGCCATCCGAAAGAGCGCGCCGAACACGTGATGCTCATCGACCTGGAGCGCAACGACCTCGGCCGCGTGTGCACGCCGGGCAGCGTCGAGGTCGACGAGTTGATGACGGTCGAAAGCTACGCGCACGTGCACCACATCGTGAGCAACGTGCGCGGACGCCTGCGCGCGGACGCCACCCCCGGCGACGTGATCCGCGCCGTATTTCCCGGCGGCACGATCACCGGTTGCCCGAAAGTGCGCTGCATGCAGATCATCGCCGCGCTGGAAGGGCAGGGGCGCGGCGCCTACACCGGCGCATTCGGCTGGTTGAACCGCGACGGCGACCTGGACCTCAACATCCTGATCCGCAGTGCGGAACTCGAAGGCGACACGCTGCGCTTCCGCACGGGCGCGGGCATCGTCATCGATTCGATTCCGCAGCGTGAGCTCGACGAAACGCGGGCGAAGGCGCGCGGGTTGCTGCGCGCACTGGGCGCGGGCGAATGAGCGGGCGCTCGTTCATCGGCGATCACCGCGTCGATGCCTTGCCGGGCGACGCGCGCGGATTCGCCTATGGCGACGGCGTGTTCGAAACGATGCGCGTGCAGGCAGGCACGGTGCCGTGGTGGGCGGCGCATCGTGCGCGCCTGGAAGCCGGTGCCGAACGGTTGCACCTGTCGTTGCCGTCGGACACCGCGATCGACGGCGTGCTGGCCGAGTTGTTCGACGACTTGGGCGACGGCGTCGCGCGCCTGATCGTCACGCGCGGCGGAGGCGGTCGCGGGTACGCGCCCGATTTCGATGCGCCGCCGGTGTGGCGGCTGTCGCGCCATCCGCTTCCCGCGCCCGCGCGCGAAGGCGGCCTGGTCCTGCGCTGGTGCGAAACCCGGCTCGCGGTGCAACCCGCGCTCGCCGGCCTCAAGCATTGCAATCGCCTCGAGCAGGTCCTCGCGCGGGCCGAATGGAACGATGCCGACATCGACGAAGGCCTGATGTGCAGCACCGACGGCGACGCGGTCTGCGCGACCGCCGCGAACCTGTTCGTGCTCCGCGGCGATCGCTGGACCACGCCGCGCATCGACCGATGCGGGGTGGCCGGCACCTGCCGTGCGTGGCTCCTGTCGCAAACCGGCGCGACGGAAGACCGCCTGGCCCCGGTCGACGTCGAAACCGCCGACGCTGTCCTGCTCTGCAACGCCGTGCGGGGTATCCTGCCCGTGGCCCGGCTTCAGGCGCGCACCTTCGCACCGCACCCGGCCGTGGCGGAGCTCGTGCAGCACTTGTCGCGTGCGCATCCGGGCTTCTCCGCAGGACCTTTGCCATGACCATGGAGGTGGCGTGACACGCAGTCGACGCAGCCGGCGTCCGCCCGGCCCACGCCGCAGTCGCGGCATATCCAAGCTTTTCGTGCTCGTCGTGCTGCTCGCACTGGCGGGCGCCGCCTTCTGGGCGTGGCAGCGTTACACCGGATTCTCCGATGCGCCGATGGCGGGCATCGAACAAGGGGAAACCCTGGTGGTGAAGCCCGGAGATTCGCTCGCCAAGGTCGTCGCGCGCTTGCGCGCATCGGGCGTGCAGACCGGGCATCGGGTCGAATGGCTGGCGCTCGCGCGCGAACTCGGCGCGGCCAACAAGATCCAGGTGGGCGAGTACGCGCTGGAACCGGACATGTCGCCGCGCGACCTGCTGCAGGCCTTGCGAGACGGCCGGGTCATCAGCCGCGGCTTCATGATCGTGCCCGGCTGGACCATGCGCGATGTCCGCGCCGCCCTCGCGCGCGACACCACGCTGCAGCACGAAACCGCGGAGATGACCGATGCCGCGCTGATGGCGAAGCTCGGCCACGCGGGCGAACATCCCGAAGGGCGCTTCCTGCCCGAGACCTATCAGTACGTCCGCGGCGACAGCGATCTGGACATCCTGCGACGCGCGCACGATGCGATGACGCGCGCGCTGGACGCGGCATGGGAAGCGCGCGCGAAGGACACGGTGCTCAAGTCGAAGGACGAAGCCCTCATCCTCGCCTCGATCGTCGAGAAGGAAACCGGCGTGGCCGATGAGCGTCCGCAGATCGCGGGCGTCTTCGCGCGGCGGCTCCGGCTCGGCATGCGCCTGGAAACCGACCCGACGATCATCTACGGCATGGGCAGCGCCTACGCCGGCAACATCCGCAAGGCGGACCTGCAGGCCGACTCGCCCTACAACACCTACAAGATCGCCGGCCTGCCGCCGACGCCGATCGCGATGCCCGGCATCGACGCGCTACGCGCGGTCGTCAATCCTGCGGGCGGAAACGCGCTCTACTTCATGGCCGTCGGCGACGGCAGCGGGCGCCACGTCTTCAGCAGCAACTACGCCGACCACCAGGCCGCGTGGCGCGCGTACATGGCGCGTTATCGCGCAAGGAATCGTGCGCAGTGAACGGCCTGGTGACGCAACCGCGCTTCATTTCCCTGGAAGGCGGCGAAGGCGCGGGCAAGTCCACGGTGCTCAACGCGCTGCGCGATGCGTTGGCGGCCACCGGCGCCGAAGTGGTCTGCACGCGCGAACCGGGCGGCACGCCGCTGGCCGAACGCATCCGTGCGCTGCTGCTCGATCCCACGCATGAACCGGCCTGCGCGGAAACCGAACTCCTGCTGATGTTCGCAGCACGCGCGCAGCACGTGCGCGAAACGGTGTTGCCCGCGCTGGAACGCAATGCCTGGGTGTTGTCGGATCGCTTCACCGATTCCAGCTACGCCTACCAGGGCGGCGGACGCGGGCTGGATCCTGCGCTGATCGCCGAACTCGAACGCCGTTTTGTCGTCGTGCAGCCGGGCCTGACGCTGCTGCTCGACCTGCGCGTGCAGCAGGGCCGCGAGCGCACGCGCGGGCGCGACCTGGTGCCCGACCGCATCGAAAGCGAGCGCGACGAATTCTTCGAGCGCGTCCGCGCGTCCTACCTGGCGCGCGCCGGCGCCGAGCCCGAGCGCATCCGCGTCATCGATGCGTCGGCCTCCGCCGAGGATGTCGCCCTGCGCGCGTCGGCACTGTTGCAGCACTACATCGAGCGCGCCCTGTGACGCCGCTCGCGCCCTGGCAGCAGCGCATCTATTCGCACCTGCTGTCGGTGCATGAAGCCGGCCGGCTCGGGCATGGCGTGTTGTTCGTCGGGCCGGCGGGCATCGGCAAGCGCGCGGTCGTCGAACGTCTGGCGCAGCGCGTGTTGTGCCGTCAACCGCCCGATTCAGGGCTCCCCTGCGGCACGTGCAAGAGCTGCCAGTTGTTCGTCGCAGGCACGCACCCGGATTACAGCTTCGTGAGTTTCCTGCCGAATACCGAAGGCACGAAGCTGCGCACCGAGATCGTCATCCAGCAGATCCGCGAACTCTCCCAGCGCCTCGCGCTCACGCCGCAGTACGGCGGCGCGCAGGTCGCGCTGATCACGCCGGCCGACGCGATCAACCACGCCGCCGCGAATGCATTGCTCAAGACGCTCGAAGAACCGCAACCCGGTCGTTATCTGTGGTTGCTGAGCGCGCATCCCTCGCGCCTGCCCGCGACGATCCGCAGCCGCACGCACCGCGTCGAATTCCATCTGCCCCCGCGCGACGAATCCTTGGCCTGGCTTGCCACGCAAGGCCACAAGCCCGCGGCCGCCGAGGAAGCGCTCGACGCAGCGCGCGGCCATCCGGGCCTGGCCGACGACTGGTTGCGCAACGACGGGCTCGCGTTGCGTCGACAGGTCGCCGCCGACCTCGACAAACTGGAACAGGGCACCGCCGGCGCGCTCGCCACCGCGCAGGCGTGGGTGGCCGATGAATACGCCGGAATGCGTCTAAGACATGCGGCGGACCTGGCTTTGCAACGCGCCACGCGCTTGACCGATCCGGGGCGAACCCGCAGTCTGGCCGCGTGGTTCGATGCAGCGAACCGCACCCGCGAGTTGCTGCGCACCACGGTGCGCGCCGATCTTGCGGTCACGGAATTGTTGTTGGCCTGGCGCGGCGATGCGCCGGTGCCGGTCGCACGAGGGGGCAGGGGATGAGCGCAGTCGCAGGGGCAGGCGGGGCACGGCAGGGCATCCTGTCGCTGGCCATCAAGGACAAGTCGGCGTTGTACAACGCGTACATGCCGTACCTGAAATCCGGCGGCATCTTCGTGCCGACGCCCAAGCGTTACTTCCTCGGCGACGAGGTCTTCCTGCTGCTCACGCTGCTCGAAGAGAAGGACCGCCTGCCGGTCGCCGGCAAGGTCGTCTGGGTCACGCCACCGGGTGCGCAGGGCAACCGCGCCGCGGGCATCGGCGTGCAGTTCGCCGACAGCGCCGAAGGCGAAGCGGTGCGCCACAAGATCGAGACGATCCTCGCGGGCACGCTCACGGCGGACAAGCCGACGCACACGATGTAACCGCGCCTCAGCGCAGCGCCGGCGAATCCCATCCCGCGCGCGGCGCGAAACGCGCACCGTATTTGCCTTCCAGCGCCTTCAACTTCGCCACGATCACATCGGCGCCGACCGCGCGGATGTGCTGGATCGGGCCGCCCCGGAAGGGCGCGAAGCCCGTGCCGAAGATCACGCCCGCATCGAGCAGATCGCCGTCGGCGACCACGCCATCGTGCAGGGCGGCGACCGATTCGTTGAGCATCGGCAGGATCAGGCGGTCCTCGAGATCGTCGGGTGCCTTGTAATCCTTCGGCAACTCCGGCTTGCGCGGCTTTCCTTCTTCCCAGGTGTAAAAGCCCTGGCCGTCCTTCTTGCCGCGCTTGCCCGATTCGAGCTTGTTCTCCAGTCCCGCGGGAATCGGCAACCCGAGGAAGGGCGCCAGTTCGCGACCGACACCGGCCGCGACATCCAGCCCGACGGTGTCGACCAATTCGATCGGCCCCATCGGCATGCCGAACTTCACCGCCGCCCTGTCGATCGCAGGGCCGGGGATGCCGTCGGCATACGCGGCCATCGCTTCGAGCATGTAGGGGAACAACACGCGGTTGACGAGGAAGCCCGGCGTGCCCGCGACGGGCACCGGCAACTTGTCGATCGCGCGGCAGAACGCGGCCAGGCGACGCTCGGTGTCTTCGGCCATCGCGTCGTGGCGGATGATTTCCACCAGAGGCATCAACGCCACCGGATTGAAGTAATGCAGGCCCGCGAAGCGCGCCGGTTGCGCGAGGCCCTCGCGCAACTCCGTCAGCGGAATCGACGAGGTGTTCGTCGTCAGCAACGCATCGGGTTTGAGGTGCGGCTCGATTTCCGCGTACAACGCGCGCTTCGCGTCGGGCCGTTCGATGATCGCTTCGATCACCAGGTCGGCGTTGTGCACGCCTTCACCGAGCAGGTCGCCGCGCAGGCGCGCCGACACCGCCGGGCGCTTGGCCTCCTCCTTGACCCGCTTGGCGAACAAGTCCTGCGCGCGCGTCAGCGCACCGTCGATGAAGCGTTGCTCGCGATCGGCGAGCGTGACTTCGAAGCCCTTGTAGGCCGACCACGCCGCGATGTCGCCGCCCATCACGCCTGCGCCGACCACGTGCACGCGCACGATGCCGTGATCCTTGCCGCCGAGACTTTTCAGACGCTCCTGCAGGAAGAAGACGCGCGTGAGGTTGCGCGCGGTCGGCGTGGAGGCGAGCTTCATCACCGACTTGCGTTCGGCCGACAGCAGCGACTGCACGCCGCCGCTCGCGCGACGCCAGGTTTCGATCAACGCGTACGGCGCGGGGTAGTGTTCCTTGCGCGCCTTGCGTGCGACTTGCTTGGCGAGCATCGGCGCCAGCGCCTGCCGCACGGGGAAGGTATTCGTCACCCATGCGAGCGCGCGCTGCTTGAACGGATGCACCGCGCCCTTGCGCGCGAGTTCGATCGCCGCGTCGGTGAGCATCGCCGGTTCGACCACCTTGTCGACCAGGCCGATCGCCTTGGCCTGTTTGGCCGACAACGCGCGGCCGGTCAGCATCATGTCGAAGGCCGCGGGGGCGCCGACCAGGCGCGGCAAGCGCACGCTGCCGCCCCAGCCCGGATAGATGCCGAGTTTCACCTCGGGCAGCCCCATGCGCGTGGACGCGTCGTTGGAGGCCACGCGATAGCGGCAGGCGAGCGCCAGTTCGGTGCCGCCGCCCATGCAATGGCCGTGGATCGCAGCGACCGTGGGGCAGCGCAATTCCGCCAGCCGCTGGAACACCTGCTGCCCGCGGCGCAGCGCATCGCCGACGGTACCCTTCGCGTCGAAGGCCGCGAATTCGCGGATATCGGCGCCGGCGATGAAGCCGGCGACCTTCGCCGAGCGCAGCACCAGGCCCTTGGGCGGATCCAGCGCCAGGCGCTCGAGGATGGCGTCGAGCTCCAGCAGGACGTCCTGCGCGAGCGTATTCACGCTTTCGCCGGCGCGGTCGAAGCTGAGCACGACGATGCCGTCGGCGGCGGATTCGGCACGCCAGTGGCTGAAGCGCAAACCGTCGAGACCAGCAAGCATGCGGCCACCATTCGTCGAGGTACGGGAGAGGCGTCTATGATCCCGGCGAGGTTTGGATGCCGTCAATGCCGCCCCCATTAGTCTTCTCGTGTCGGGCGAAGGCGGGGGTGAAGCCCGAACCGGCGCGCGGCGGGCACCGTGAACTTTCCCGCCGCCGACTTGTCCATATGCCCGGCCTCGGCCGAGCTGAGCATCCAGGAGTCCCCGGCGCGGCCATGGCCACCGAAAACGAATCGCAGGAGCTGGACCAGGCGCTCGTCGCCCGGGTGCAGCGTGGCGACAGCGTCGCCTTCGATCTGTTGGTACGGAAGTACCAGCATCGCGTGCAGGCGTTGATCGCGCGTTACATCCACGACTGGAGCGAAGTCCAGGACGTCGCACAGGAGACGTTCATCCGCGCGTATCGCGCGATCGGGAACTTCCGCGGCGATGCGCAGTTCTACACCTGGCTCCACAGGATTGCAGTCAACACGGCCAAGAACCACCTTGTCGCGCACAACCGCCGCCCGCCGACCGAGGACATCGACGTCTCCGACGCCGAGCAGTTCGATTCCGGCATCCGGTTGCGCGACACCGACACCCCGGAGCGCGAGCTGATGCGGCAGGAGATCGAAAGAACGGTGATGCGTGCGGTGGAGCGCCTGCCCACCGAACTGCGCGAAGCCATCACCCTGCGGGAAGTGGACGGACTGAGTTACGAAGACATCGCCGAACGGATGCAATGCCCGATCGGCACGGTGCGCTCGCGGATCTTCCGCGCGCGCGAGGCCATCGACGCGGAATTGCGCCCCGTGCTCGACACCGAACCGAAACGCGAGCGTGCCACCCGATGAACACGACGACCCCGAACAACCATTTCGATTCCGATCGCGAAGCGCTCAGCGCATTGTTCGATGGCGAGCTCGTCGGCGACGTCGCGCGCTTCGCGCTCAAGCGCCTGGACCACGACCAGAACTGGCGCAGCACCTGCGATCGCTGGCAACGCATCGGCGATGCGCTGCGCGGGCAGAGCGCCGCGCTGCCGCTGTCCTTCCCCGAGCGCGTGCGCGATGCCTTGCGCGACGAAGCCGCCGTCGCCGCCGTGCCTGCACGTCGCGCGGCCGGTGGTGGCATCCGCTGGGGCAGCGTCGGCATGGCGGCCTCCGCCGCGCTGGTCGCCTTCGTGCTGGCGCGCATGCCGATCGGTTTGGACGCCGCGCACAAGGCATCGCCTGCGCAAGTGGCCGCGCAGTCGCTGCAACAGGCGCCCGCGCAATCGCCGTCGACGCCCGATCCGGGTTTGCAGCAAGCCTCCGCCGCGGTGGCGATCGCCGCCGTCGCGCGTCCCTTGTCCGAGCGCGTCGCGCAGCGTTCGCGCAACGTCGAACGCGCACGCGCCGCCACCGATCGCGTGGTGAGCGCCGCCGTCGGCGCGCATTCGGGCGCGTCCAAATCCAACGCACCGTTCACCGGCGAAGCGCCGCAACCGGTCACCGCGATCAACACGGCATTGGTCGCCGATGTTCCCGAGGTGCATGCGAGCCAGGCACTGCAGCCGGGCACGTTGCAAACTAGCTTGCTGCAGGGCGAAGCGCTCCAGGCCGAGCCCGCGCGTCCGTGGCCGCGTGCCGTGCTGCCGCGCTTGAACGGCGGCGGCACCCTGTCGGCGGATTTCGCCGGCCCGTCGTTCTATCCCTTCTCGCCCGGCCCGACGCTGCAACCGGCGAACGACGACACCGCACCGGCGTCGCCGCCGGAACCCTGACGCCACGCCGGCGCACGCATCCCTTCGTTCACGCCATTTCGAGGCCCCGGTCCCGATGCGCAAACTGCTCCGTCACTTCCCCGCTCGCAACGCATTCCTGGTCGCGATGACCGCGGCCGCCACCTCCGCCGTGCTGCTGTCGACCGACCTGGCCGCGCAGACCACGGCACCCGCGGCCGCGCCCGCGCCGCAGATGGTCACGGGCTTGCCCGACTTCACCCATCTCGTCGACCAGGTCGGTCCCGCGGTCGTCAATGTCACCGCCAACATCGGCGCCGACACCGGCGACCAGCCGGCGATGGACGATGAAGAGGAAATGCCGGAGTTCTTCAAGCGCTTCTTCGGTCCGGGCATGCCGATGCCGCAGATGCCGCCCGGCGGCGGCGGCCAGGATCGCGGCGTGTCGATGGGCACGGGTTTCATCATTTCCAACGACGGCTACGTGCTGACCAACCACCACGTCGTCGACGGCGCCGACGAAGTCACGGTGAGGTTGTCGGATCGTCGCGAGTACAAGGCCAAGGTGGTCGGCAGCGACGAACAGTCGGATGTCGCGCTGCTCAAGATCGCCGCCACCAACCTGCCGTTCCTGCGCGCGGGCGATTCGCGCGCACTGCGTCCGGGCCAGTGGGTCGTCGCGATCGGTTCGCCCTTCGGGCTCGACCACTCGGTCACCGCGGGCATCGTCAGCGCCGTCGGCCGTTCCAATCCCTACGCCAACCAGCAGTACGTCCCCTTCATCCAGACCGACGTCGCGATCAACCGCGGCAACTCCGGGGGTCCCTTGCTCGATACGCGCGGCCAGGTGGTCGGCATCAATTCGCAGATCTTCAGCAACTCCGGCGGCTACATGGGCGTGAGCTTCGCCATTCCCATCGACGTGGCGATGAACGCGGTCGACCAGCTCAAGGCGAAGGGCCGCGTGAGCCGCGGCCTGCTCGGCATCGGCCTGGAAGGCATCGACAACGACCAGGCCCGCGCACTCGGCCTGCCCGATACACGCGGCGCGCTCGTGCGCGAAGTGCAGCCGGGCAGCGGCGCGGCGAAGGCCGGCGTGCAGCGGCTCGACGTGATCCGCGCGTTCAACGGCACGCCGATCGAAGATGCCTCGTCGTTGCCGCCGCTGGTGGGCGCGCTGCCGCCGGGTGCGAAGACGACGCTCTCGATCCTGCGCGACGGCAAGGCGCGCGACGTGACCGTGGTGCTCGGCGAACTCGCCGTGGCCGAACCGCGCGTGATCCCGACTTCCGCCACGCCGGCGCCGACCTACCGCAACCCGCTGGGCATCGTCGGTGAAGACGTCGACGCCGCGCAGCGCCGCCGGCTCGGCCTGGAGGACAACGAGGGCGTGGCGATCGCCCGCATCGAGGGCCTGGCCGCCCGCAAGGCGGGGCTGCAGCCGGGCGACATCATCCTGGCGGTCGGCCGCAATTCGGTCGGTTCGGCAGCGCAACTGGATCGCGAACTGGCGGCCGTGAAGCCCGGCGACACCGCCATGCTGCTGGTGCAGCGCGGCGGGACCAGCCGCTACGTCGCCGTCTCCCCGCGCCCGGCGGCCGAGACGCAGTAAATCCGTCCGCCGCATCGAGCTGCACCCGCGTCCACCCCGCCCAAGGGGCGGGCGCGGGCTAAGTCGCTGTAATCAGTGCCCGCTCCAATCAGTGCGATAATGGCGAGCTTTTTCCCCGGCCCAGGCTCGATGCAGCACATTCGCAATTTTTCCATCATCGCCCACGTCGACCACGGCAAATCGACGTTGGCCGACCGCATCATCCAGCTCTGCGGCGGCCTCGAAGCCCGCGAGATGGAGGCGCAGGTCCTCGACTCGAACCCCATCGAGCGCGAGCGCGGCATCACCATCAAGGCCCAGTCCGTCTCGCTTCCCTACACGGCGAAGGACGGCATCACCTATCAATTGAACTTCATCGACACCCCCGGGCATGTCGACTTCTCCTATGAAGTCTCGCGTTCGCTCGCCGCGTGCGAAGGCGCGCTGCTCGTCGTCGACGCCGCGCAGGGCGTGGAAGCGCAGTCGGTCGCCAACTGCTACACCGCGGTGGAGCAGGGGCTGGAAGTCGTGCCGGTCCTGAACAAGATCGACCTGCCGACGGCCGACGTCGACCGCGTCAAGAAAGAGATCGAAGCGGTCATCGGCATCGACGCCGAAGATGCCGTGGCCATCAGCGCGAAGACCGGCCTGAACGTCGCCGACGTGCTCGAAGCCATCGTGCATCGCATCCCGCCGCCGAAGCCGCGCGACACCGACAAGCTGCAGGCGCTGATCATCGACTCGTGGTTCGACAACTACCTCGGCGTCGTGAGCCTGGTGCGCGTGATGCAGGGCGAAATCGTGCCGGGCGCGAAGATGCTGGTGATGTCCACCGGCCGCACGCACCAGGTCGAAGGCGTCGGCGTGTTCACGCCCAAGCGCAAGCCGCTGAAGAAACTCGGCGCGGGCGAAGTGGGCTGGATCACCGCGTCGATCAAGGACGTGCATGGCGCGCCGGTCGGCGACACGCTCACCCTGGCCGCCGATCCGGCGACCACGCCGCTGCCCGGTTTCCAGGAAATGCAGCCGCGCGTGTTCGCGGGCCTGTTCCCGGTGGATGCCGAGGATTACCCGGCCTTGCGCGAAGCGCTCGAAAAACTGCGCCTCAACGACGCCGCGCTGCGTTTCGAACCGGAAAGCTCCGAGGCGATGGGCTTCGGTTTCCGCTGCGGCTTCCTCGGCATGCTGCATCTTGAGATCGTGCAGGAGCGCCTGGAGCGCGAGTACGACCTCAACCTGATCACCACCGCGCCGACGGTGATCTACGAAATCCTCAAGACCGACGGCAGCGTCATGCCGCTCGACAACCCGGCCAAGATGCCGCCGGTGAACCAGATCGAGGAAATCCGCGAACCGATCATCCGCGCCAACGTGCTCACGCCGCCCGACTACGTCGGCAACGTGATCACCCTGTGCGAAGAAAAGCGCGGCTCGCAGGTCGGCATCACGTACATGGGCAGCCAGGTGCAGATCAGCTACGAGCTGCCGATGGCCGAAGTGGTGCTGGATTTCTTCGATCGGCTCAAGTCGGTCTCGCGCGGCTATGCCTCGCTGGACTACCACTTCGTCCGCTTCCAGCCCGGCCCGTTCGTCCGCGTGGACACGCTGATCAACGGCGACAAGGTGGACGCGCTGTCGATCATCACCCACCGCGCGCACGCCGACCGCCGCGGACGCGACCTCACCGAGAAGATGCGCGAACTGATTCCGCGGCAGATGTTCGACGTGGCCATCCAGGCCGCGGTCGGCTCGCAGATCATCGCGCGCAGCACGGTCAAGGCGCTGCGCAAGAACGTGCTGGCCAAGTGCTACGGCGGCGACGCCACCCGCAAGAAGAAGCTCCTCGAGAAACAGAAAGAGGGCAAGAAGCGGATGAAGCAGGTCGGACGCGTCGAGATCCCGCAGGAAGCTTTCCTCGCCGTCCTGCAGGTCGATAACAAGTAAGCTTGCCCCGGCACGGACCGGCAACAAGGAGCTGGCATGGTGTGGTTCGAAACGATCCTGGTGGTGCTGACCCTGCTCACCGGGATCATCTGGCTGGGGGACAAACTGTTGTTCGCGAAGCGTCGCAAGCAGGAGGCCGGCCTGCTCGACGAGAAGGAGCCGCTGCTCGTCGATTACTCGCGCGCCTTCTTCCCGGTCCTGGCGATCGTGCTGGGCCTGCGCAGCTTCGTGGCCGAGCCCTTCCGCATCCCCTCCAGTTCGATGATGCCCTCGCTGCTGATCGGCGACTTCATCCTGGTCAACAAGTTCGCCTACGGCCTCCGGCTGCCGATCTCCAACAAGAAGTTCGTCGCCATCGGCGAGCCCAAGCGGGGCGACGTGGTGGTCTTCCGCCCGCCGCACCACCCCGACCAGGACTGGATCAAGCGGGTCATCGGCCTGCCGGGCGACACGGTCGCCTACCGCGACAACACCGTGTTCGTGAACGGCGTCGCGCTGAAGTACCAGCAGATCGGCGAATATGCCGGCAAGGGGCAGGGGGCGGACATGACCGGCGCGGACCTTCGGCAGGAAGGGCTGCCGGGTCGGCCGCACCCCGTCCTGGAACGCGAGGACTCTCCGTTCTCCATGCAGGGGGAAGGGGAATGGGTGGTCCCGCCCGGTCACTATTTCGTGATGGGCGACAATCGTGATAATAGCGAGGACAGCCGTTTCTGGGCCGTGCACTTCCTGCCGGAGGAAAACCTCCGCGGAAAAGCGTTCCTGATCTGGTTCAACTGGGACAAGCAGGCCGGCGGCGTGGATTTCTCGAGGATCGGCTCGAACATCCCGTAACCGTCGCCGCATTTCGATCGACCCGAGGGGAAGGGGACAACATGAAGCGTTCGCAGAGCGGCATCTCGATGTTGGGATTCATCATGATCCTCGCGGTCGTGGGCGTCGGCGTGTACGTCGGCATGAAGACCATCCCGATGTACATCGAGTTCTACACGGTGAAGAAGTCGCTCGAGGGCGTCTCGCTCGAGCCGGGCGTCAACAACGCCCCGCCCGATCGCCTCAAGACCATGTTCTTCCGCCGCCTCGACGTGAACTACTCGGAAAACGTGAAGCCCGAGAACGTTTCGATCGAGCGCATGGAAGGCGGCTGGCACATGACGGTGTCGTACGAAGTGCGCCGTCCGTTGATCGCCAACCTGGATGTGGTGGGGAATTTCGTCGCGGAAAAGGACATGACCCACGGTGGTCCGGCCGACTGACGCCCTCCGCCTGCCCGGATACGACTTCGTCGATCCGGGCCTGCTGGCGCAGGCGCTCACGCACCGCAGCGCCGCGCCGCTGCACAACGAGCGGCTGGAATTCCTTGGCGATTCGCTCGTCAATCTGTTCGTCGCCGAAGCCCTTTACAAACGCTGGCCGCGCGCCGACGAAGGCACGCTGACGCGCGCGCGCGCCGAACTGGTGCGCGAATCGGCGCTCGCATCGATCGCCCGCACGCTCGATCTCGGCGCGTACCTGGTGCTCGGCCCCGGCGAGATGAAGTCGGGCGGGCATCGCCGCGACTCGATCCTCGCCGATGCGGTCGAAGCCATCGTCGGCGCGATCCACCTGGATGCCGGTTTCGAGGCGTGTCGCGCCGCGGTGTTGCCGTGGTTCGAAGCGGCCATCGATGCCTTGCCGCCGCCGAACAAGATCGGCAAGGACGCGAAGACGCGTCTGCAGGAGTGGTTGCAGGGGCGCGGCAAACCGCTGCCGGTTTATCGATTGGTGTCCGAAAGCGGCGACGAGCACGCGAAGATCTTCCGCGTCGCCTGCGCCGTGGCCGAGCCCGCGGTGGAATGCGAAGGCGAGGGGACCTCGCGCCGCGCAGCCGAACAACTGGCGGCCGAAGCGGTGCTGCAACAGATCGCGCCCTGAATCAGCGCGGCTTCGACAAGCGCCCCAGGTCCGCCAGCATCTCCCAGGATTTCAGGCCGCGCGCCCCCAGGTGATACGCCAGCACCTCGCGCATCGTGCGTCGCAGGCTCGCAAGGTCGTCGCCTTCGGGTTGCACGTCGCCGGCAAGCGCCAGCAACGCGCGACCGGTGGCCGCGTTGTCGCGATCGGCTTGCCCGCGGTCGTGGCGGACGCGCCGCGCGCCCTGTTCCGGATCCAGGCGATAGCGTGCGGCCGGATCGAGCGGCACGCCGTCGGTGTCGGCATCCAGGACCAAACCGAAGCCCAGGGCTTCGAGCAGGTCGCGTTCGAATCGACGCAGCGTCCACGCCAGCGGCGCATCGCTCGCCAGGTGCGTGCGCACCTCGCCGTAGGCATCGAACAATTCCGGCAGCGCATCGCCGCGCGGCGCCAGGCGCAGGACCAGTTCGTTGACGTAGAAGGAAGCGAGCGCGTTGTCGCCCTGCAACACCGGCGCGGCATCGAGCGCTTCGGCGCTGCGCAGTTGCGCGAGTTCACCGCGCAGCACTGCATCCAGCCGGATGTATTGCATCGGTTGCAGCGCCGCGCGCAGCACGTGCCGCTTCGGCCCTTGCACGCCGCGCGCGATCAGGCCCATGCGGCCCTGTTGGTCGGCGAGGACTTCGACGAGCAGGCTCGTCTCGCGCCAGGGGCGCGCGTGCAGCACGTACGCCGCTTCGCCGGCGATGCGCACGCGTCAGTCGTGGTATCCGAGCGTACGCAGCGCGGCTTCGTCGTCCGACCAGCCTTCGCGCACGCGTACCCAGGTCTCCAGGAAGACCTTGCCGTCGAACAGGCGCTCCATCTGTTCGCGCGCGCGCGTGCCGATTTCGCGCAGGCGCTCGCCCTTGTTGCCGATCACGATGGCCTTCTGCCCGTCGCGTTCGACCCAGATCACGGCATTGATGCGCCACATCCGCCCATCGAGTTCGAACTTCTCGATCTCCACGGTCGTGGCGTACGGCAATTCGGCGCCGAGCTGGCGCATGAGTTGTTCGCGCACCAGTTCGCCGGCGAGGAAGCGCTGGCTCTTGTCGGTGATCTCGTCTTCGCCGTACAGCGCGGCCTGCTCGGGCACGAGCTTGAGCAGGTCGTCGACCAGCGGCTCCAGGCCCTTCTTCTTCAGCGCGGAAATCGGATGCACCGCGGCGAAGTCCCGTTCCTTCGCGATCTTCGCGAGGAAGGGCAGCAGCGTGGTCTTGTCCTTGATGCGGTCGACCTGGTTCACCGCGAGCACGACGGGCACGCCGGCTTCCTTCAGTGCGTCGTACGCCAGCGTGTCTTCGTCGTCCCAGCGCCCGGCTTCGATGACGAGCAGGGCCGCATCCACGCCTTCGAGCGCACCGCGCGCGGCGCGGTTCATCCAGCGATTCATCGCGCGCTTCTGCTCGCGATGCAGGCCGGGAGTATCGACCAGCAGCAATTGCCCGTGCGGGAAGGTCGCGATGCCGAGCAAGCGGTGCCGCGTGGTCTGCGGGCGGTTGGAGGTGATGCTGATCTTGAAGCCGACGAGCGCGTTGACCAGGGTCGACTTGCCCACGTTCGGGCGGCCGATCACGGCGACGTGGCCGGCGCGGAAAGGTTGGGTATCCATGGCGGGCATTGTAGTCCCCCATGCCGAAGCCGCGGCCCTGATCCCCCTTCCAAGGGGGATCGAGCGCGCCCGGGCGCGCTCGAGGGGGATAAAGCTCACGCGTATGCCGCTATCCTCCCGCCCCAATGAGACGCGCGCTGACTCTCGTCTGCCTGGTGGCCCTCGCGGCCAACGCCCACGCGCGCACGCTCGAAGCGGACATCGCGAAGATCACCTTGCCCCTCGGCACGCTCGAAGGCGTCCACGTCCAACTGGAGTGGCCCGCGACCGCACCGCAAGGCACCCTGCGCCTGCAGACCGCGCGCCTGCAGGCCCCGGATCTCGGCGTCGACGCACGCAACCTGGCATGGACATGCCCCTTGCAGCGCATCGACGCGCACGGCTGGGGCTGCGACGGCGAACTGCGTGCGGGCAAGCACACCTTCCGTCTCGGCATCGCCTTCGACGAAGCGGGCCTGTCGGGGACGCTGCGGCAAGGCCGCGGCACGATGGCCGTGCAACGCGGCACCGCGACGCCCGATCTCACGCGCATCGACCTCACCCGCGTCCCGATCGCCTGGGCGCAGAGCCTGCTGTCGAAAAGTTGGGCCGACGCGCGCCTGCAAGGCGGGACGCTGGACGGGCGCGTCGATGTCGCCGCACCGACCAAAGGCCCGCTGCGCATCTCCGGTCGCCTGCAGGCCGGAGACGTCAAACTCGAAACCACCGATGCGAGCATCGCCACCGATCACCTGCGCGGCACCTTCGATTTCGACTATCGCATCGTCGATGCACCGCGCCCTTCGTTGCTGACGCTGGACGGCACGCTGCACGGCGGCGAAGTGCTTGCAGGCAGCGCGTACATCGCGTTGCCGCCTTCGCCCGTGCGCCTGTCGATCAGCGGCGAACATCGCGACGGCGCCGGTTGGTCCTTGCCGTCGATCGCGTGGACCGACGGCGACACGCTCTCCGTGCGCGGCCGCGCCGCCTTCGCCGAAGACGCCACGCTGCGCCTGCTCGACGTGGCGCTGCACAGCGGCGACCTGGCGCCCGTGCGCGACCGCTATCTCTCCGGCCCGCTCGGCACCGCGGGCCTGTCCGACATCACGCTCGCCGGCGCGCTGGATGCGCAACTGCATTACGAAGGCGATGCGCTGCAATCCTTCAGCGTCGTTCCGCACGCGGTCGACATCGAAGACGGCGATGCGCATCGTTTCGCCTTCATCGGCCTGGGTGGCGACCTGCGTTATTCGGCGACCGCGCCGGTGGAAAGCGCGCTGACCTGGCGCGAGGGATCGCTGTACGAATTGCCCTTCGCGCAAGCGCGCTTGCCGATGCGCAGCGGACAGGGCGCGATCGCGCTCACCGACGCCGTGCCCGTTCCCTTCCTCGGCGGCACGCTGCGCTTCGAGAACATGACCCTGCGTCCACCGTCGGGCGAGCAGGGCGCCGATGCCGTGTTCGGCCTGGGCGTCGAACACCTGGACATCGGCAAGCTCGCGACGACCTTCGGCTGGCCCGCCTTCCGCGGCGAACTCACCGGTCGCCTGCCGCGCGCGCATTACGCGAACGAGCGCCTGGATTTCGAAGGCGGCCTGTCGCTGGCGGCGTTCGATGGCCGCGTGGATGTGTCCTCGCTGTCGATGGAACGTCCCTTCGGTGTCGCGCCCACGCTGGCGGCCGACTTGAAGATCGAAGACCTCGACCTGCTCCCGCTGACCGAGGTGTTCGACTTCGGCAGCATCAGCGGGCGGCTGGACGGGCGCATCGACGCCCTCCGCCTGGTCGACTGGACCGTCACCGCCTTCGACGCCGACCTGCACACCGACCCCACGCACAAGACCCGCCAGCGCATCAGCCAGCGCGCCGTGCAGAGCATTTCCAGCGTCGGCGACAGCTCCTTCGTCTCCAGCCTCCAGGGGCAGGTGATCGGGCTGTTCGACGATTTCGGCTACAAGCGCATCGGCATTGGCTGTCTGCTGGCCAACGAGGTCTGCCGGATGCGTGGCCTTCATTCAGCAGGCGACACCTTTACTATCGTCGAAGGCGCGGGCCTCCCTCGGCTGACGGTCGTCGGCATCCACGGCAACGTGGATTGGCCTACGCTGGTCGAGCGCCTCGCGGCGGTCGCCGGCGGCGAGGTGACACCCGAGGTCCGCTGATGGACGATGCAACCAACCAATGCAACCCTGTCGATCCAAGGAGCGTTTCAATGTCCGCCACGCGCAAAGTCCGCAGCAAGTTCGCGCCGACCGCGGCGAGTTTCGCCGCCATGGCGCTGCTCAGCGCCTGCGTCACCATCAACGTGTATTTCCCCGCGGCGGAAGCGAAGGAAGCGGCGAAGGAGTTCGTCGAGAAGGTCATCGGGGACGACATGCCCGGTGCCAAGCCCGAAGCCAAGCCTGAAGACAAGAAGCCCGGCGGTGGCGGCGGCATGGCCAGCCTGCTGCAGCGCATCGATCCGCTGAGCCTGATCGGCATCGGCAGCGCCTACGCGCAATCGCAACCCGACATCACGATCAAGACGCCGGCCATCCAGGCGATCCAGGCCCGCATGGCGGCGCGTTTCGATGCCTCGCTGCGCAAGGGCTTCGACCTGGGCGCGCTCGGCTTCAGCAAGGACGGCCTGGTGGTGCTGCGCGACCCGGGCTCGCTGGAATTGAAGGATCGCGTCGGCATGCAGAAGGCCGTGGCCGACGACAACCGCGACCGCGAAGCGGTCTACAAGGAAATCGCGGTCGCCAACGGTCACCCTGATTGGGAAAAGAACATCCGCAGCGTCTTCGCCAAGCAGTGGGTCGACAGCGCCCGCGGCGGCTGGTGGTACCAGGACGCCGGCGGCAGCTGGAAGCAGAAGTAAGCGGAAGAGCGGGAATGGGGAATCGGGAATAGGGAATGGGGGCGGGCTGCCCGCGAAAGTACAATTCCCCATTCCCCTTTCCCCATTCCCCCCGCCTTGGCCCGCCTCGACCAGACCCCCTTCGAAATCAAGATCTCCGGCCTCACCCACGACGGTCGCGGGGTCGCCCGCCGGCCCGATCCCAAAGTGCCCGGTGCGGGCAAGGCGATCTTCATCGCGGGCGCATTGCCCGGCGAGACCGTCGTCGCGCAGCAGACCGCGCGCCATCGCAGCTTCGATGAAGCCAGGACGCTGGAGGTCCTGGAGGCCTCGCCCGATCGCGTGCCCGCGCGTTGCCCGCATTTCGGCGTGTGCGGCGGTTGCGCCTTGCAGCACCTGGATGAAGCCAGGCAGATCCACGCCAAGCAAAGCGTGTTGATGGAAAACCTCGAGCGCATCGGCCACGTCACGCCCGACACGGTGCTCGAACCCCTGGTCGACGCCGCATGGGGCTATCGCCGCAAGGGGCGCTTTTCCGTGCGCCGCGTGGAGAAGAAGGACAAGACGCTCGTGGGCTTCCGCGAACAGGATCCGCGCTTCGTCGCCGACCTGCGCGAATGCCATACGGTGATCCCGCAGATCGGAATGAAGATCGAAGCGCTCGCTGCGCTGGTCGATGGCATGGATGGCCGGCGCGACATTCCGCAGATCGAATTCATCGCCGGCGACATCGCGCCCGATGGGAGCGGCATCGCGCTGGTGTTCCGTCACTTGGCGCCGCTGTCGCCGCGCGATACGCAGGCGTTGGAGGATTTCGCGAAGGAACACGGCTTCGCGGTGTTCCTGCAACCCGGCGGCATCGATTCGGTGCATGCCCTTTGGCCGCACCAGCCCAAGCTCGCCTTCACCTTGCCGGCGTGGGACATCGAACTGCTGTTCCGTCCGCTCGACTTCATCCAGGTCAACGCGGGCCTGAACCAAACCATGATCGCCAAGGCGCTCGCGCTGCTCGACGTGCAGCCGGGCGAGCGTGTGCTCGATCTGTTCTGCGGCCTCGGCAATTTCACGCTACCGCTGGCGCGTACCGCCGGTGAGGTGGTGGGCGTCGAAGGCGATGCGGGCCTGATCCGTCGGGCGCGCGAGAACGCGACGCACAACCAACTGACGAACGTCGACTTCCACGCCGCCGACCTGGCGCAGGACTTGTCCTCGCATGCCTGGATGCGCGCCGGGTTCGACCGCCTGCTGCTCGACCCGCCGCGCTCGGGCGCCGATGTCGTGCTGAAACAACTGTCCCTCGACGGGCTCAAGCGCATCGTCTACGTGAGCTGCCACCCGGCCTCGCTGGCGCGCGATGCCGGTTACCTGGTGAACGAGCGCGGCTGGAAGCTGCGCGCCGCCGGCGTGATGGACATGTTCCCGCACACGGCGCACGTGGAAAGCATCGCGATGTTCGAACCGCGCTGAACGTATGATCCGAAGAATTCCGAAGGAGTCCCCCGCATGCTCGTGATCGGCGTCGCCGGCACCGAACTCTCCGCGCAGGAGCGCGACTGGCTGCAGCACGATGCCTGCGCCGGCGTGATCCTGTTCACCCGCAACTTCGCCTCGCGCATGCAGATCGCCGAGTTGTCGCAGGCCATCCGCGAAGCCGCGCCGCGGCCGCAGCTGGTCTGCGTCGACCAGGAAGGCGGGCGCGTGCAACGCTTCCGCGAGGGGTACAGCGCGCTGCCCTCGCTCGAACAGTTCGGCAAGCTCTACGGCAGCCAACCCGACCGTGCGATCGCGCTGGCGAAGGAACACGCCTGGGTGATGGCGAGTGAAGTGCGCGCCAGCGGCGTGGACCTGAGCTTCGCGCCGGTGGTCGACCTCGGCCGCGGCAACCGCGCCATCGGCGACCGTGCGTTCTCCGCCGATCCGCAGATCGTCGCCGAGTTCACGCGCGCGTATGTCGAAGGCATGCACGCAGCCGACATGGCCGCGACGCTCAAGCATTTCCCGGGCCACGGTTCGGTGCTGGAAGACACGCACTTCGACGATGCGATCGACAACCGCACGCTCGACGAAATCCGCGCGCTGGATCTGATGCCCTTCGTCGCGGGCATCGACGCCGGCGCCGACGCGGTGATGATGGCGCACGTGGTGTATCCGAAGGTCGCGCCGGAACCGGCGGGCTACTCGCCGTTGTGGATCGAGGACATCCTGCGCAAGGAGATGGGCTTCAAGGGCGTGGTGTTCTCCGACGACATCGGCATGGCCGCGGCCTTCTCGGCCGGTGGCGTGAAGTCGCGCATCGATGCGCACCTGGATGCCGGTTGCGATGTCGTGCTCGTCTGCCATCCCGAGCTGGTGCCCGAATCGCTCGCCGCGGTGGAAGGGCGCAAGCTCAACACGATGGCGCTCGCCGGCCTGATCGGCCGCGGCCCGCTCGCGTGGGAAGGCCTGCTGGCCGATGCGCGCTATACCGACGCGCATGCGCGCTTCGGCGGCGACCTCGCATGAACGCCGCGCCCCTGGCCGATGCCCTGAAGCGTTCGGTCGTCGTGCACGACCGGCAGGCGATCGAAGAAGCGATCGCGCGCATGTCGGTGCGCATCCGCAACGATTTCGCGGGCAGCGTGCCGGTGTATCTGACGGTGATGCATGGCGGCTTGCCGTTCGCCGCGCAGTTGGCGCTCGAACTGGGCGCGCGCGGGCTCGACCTGGAATTCGATTACCTGCATGCCACGCGTTATCGCGGCGCGCAGTCCGGCGGCACCCTGCACTGGAAGCACCGGCCCGCGACGCCCTTGCGCGGGCGCCGCGTGTTGCTGGTCGACGACATCGTCGATGAAGGCCACACGCTGGCCGAAGTGCGCGCGTGGTGCCGCAGCGAAGGCGCCACCGACGTCCGCATCGCCGCGCTCGCGGTGAAGGCGCACAACCGCTGCGTGCCGGGCCTGACGGCCGATTACTCGGGCCTGGTCGTGCCGGATCGCTACGTCTATGGCTACGGCATGGACTACCACGAACAGGGCCGCAACCTGCCGGCCATTTACGCACTCGAATGAGCATCGCTGGAGTGAGCATGCACCACGCCGATCTCGCGCTCGCCGTCATCGGCGGCACCGGGGTGTACCGGATCGCCGAACTGGAAGACGTGCAGAGCCACTTGCCGGAAACGCGCTACGGATTTCCTTCGGGCCCCGTGCGGGTCGGTCGCATCGCCGGGCAACGCGTCGCCTTCCTTGCGCGCCACGGCGAAGAACACGGCGTGCCGCCGCACAAGATCAACTACCGCGCCAACCTCGTCGCGCTGCAGATGGTCGGTGCGAAGCGCGTGCTCGCATTGAACACGGTGGGCGGGATCACCGAGCGCTTCGGCCCGACCGTGCTCGCATGCCCCGACCAACTCATCGACTACACCTGGGGCCGGATCTCGACGCTGTCCGAGGAACCCGGCACCGAGGTGTTGCACGTCGACTTCGGCGATCCCTATTCGCCGGGTCTGCGCGCACAGGTCCTCGCTGCAGCGCAGCGTGCGGGTGTCGCGCTGGTCGACGGCGGTTGCTATGGAGCGACCCAGGGCCCGCGCCTGGAGACGAAGGCCGAGATCGCCCGCATGCGGCGCGACGGCTGCGACCTGGTCGGCATGACCGGCATGCCCGAAGCGGGCCTGTCCCGCGAACTGGGCCTTGAGTACGCGTGCCTGGGCATCGTCGCGAACTGGGCCGCCGGATGCGGCGATGCAGCAGAGATCACGATGGCCGAAGTGCTGGCCAACGTTGAAACCGCTTCCAGCGGCATCCCACCCCTGTTGAGGGCGCTGTTGGGCGGTTTCGGGGGCTGAACGGCTGTTGCCAACCGTTCACACTCATGCATACTCGCGCCGTGCGCAGCGAGCCCCCGCGCCGGCGCACGCACACGCAACCGCATCCAGACGAGGTCACACAGGTTATGCAGTACGGCACCGTGAAGTGGTTCAACGACGCGAAGGGTTTCGGGTTCATCGCCCCGGAAGACGGCAGCGCCGATGTGTTCGTGCATTACTCGGCGATCAACAGCAAGGGCTTCCGCAGCCTTCAGGAAGGCCAGCGCGTGAGCTACGACGTCGTCCAGGGCCCGAAGGGTGCCCAGGCCGCCGGCGTGGTGCCCGTCGCCTGAGTCTCGAGCGCATCGTTTCGCTCGGAAAGCCCCGCGAATAGCGGGGCTTTTTTATTGGGGTATCGTCGATGGGTGGCCGCCGACAACCAACCGACGGAATTCGCCCCGCGTGACCTCTGGCGCGACGACCTCGCGCTGCGCGAGGCCCTGGACCGCGAAGCGGGCGTCGCCTTCACCGATCGCATCGCCACCTACGGCGCACTGGCTGGCGACAAGCTCCACGCACTCTCCTTCGATGCACACCGCGACCGCCCACGCCTGCGCACGCACGATCGTTTCGGCACGCGCATCGATCGCGTCGAATTCCATCCGAACTACCACGCGCTCATGCGGGCGGCGATCGAACATGGCGTCGCCGGCCTGTCATGGCACGAGCCCGTCCCCGGCGCGCACGTCGCGCGCGCGGCGCTGAGTTATCTGCATCACCAGGTCGAGCCCGGCACGAGTTGCCCGTTGACGATGACGCACGCGGCGGTGCCCGCGCTGCGTCGCGCACCGGCGTTGGCGGAGTGGGCCGAGAAGGCGGCGGCGCCGCACTACGATCCGCGCGAAGTGCCGATCGCCGACAAGCGTGGCCTCACCCTCGGCATGGGCATGACGGAGAAGCAGGGCGGCTCGGACGTGCGCGCGAACACGACCCGCGCCGAATCCCTCGGCGGCGACGACTACGCGCTGACGGGCCACAAGTGGTTCTTATCCGCGCCGATGTCCGACGGCTTCCTCGTCCTCGCGCAGGCGCCGGGCGGTTTGACGTGCTTCCTGTTGCCGCGTCGCCTGCCCGATGGCGCGAAGAACGCGTTCACGCTGATGCGCCTGAAGGACAAGCTCGGCGATTGGTCCAACGCCTCTTCCGAAGTCGAATTCCAGGGCGCACGTGCCACGCGCGTCGGCGAGGAAGGACGCGGCATCGCCACGATCCTGGACATGGTGATGCTCACGCGCCTGGATTGCATGCTCGGCTCGGCGGCGGAGATGCGCATGGCGCTCGCGCAGGCGCTGCATCACGCGCGGCATCGCATGGCCTTCGGGAAGCTGCTCGCGCAGCAGCCCCTGATGCGCAACGTGCTCGCGGATCTTGCGATCGAATCCGAAGCCGCGCTCGCGTTGTCGATGCGCGTCGCACGCGCGGTGGATGCGGCCGCGCACGACTCGCGCGAGGCCGCGTTCGCGCGCATCGCCACGGCGATCGGCAAATACTGGATCTGCAAACGGGCGCCGGCCTTCGTCAACGAAGCGCAGGAATGCCTCGGCGGCAATGGTTACGTCGAGGAGTCGCTGCTGCCGCGCCTGTATCGCCAGGCGCCGCTCAATTCGATCTGGGAAGGCAGCGGCAACATCCAATGCCTCGACGTCCTTCGCGCCTTGCATCGCGAACCGGAAACCGGCGAGGCGTTTTTCGCCGAGCTCGGCGAAGGGCTGCATCCCGCGCTCGATGCGGCCATCGCGCGGCTGCGCCAGAGGATGCACAGGCCCGACGAAGCCACCGCGCGCCTGCTGGTCGAGCGCATGGCGCTCGCGTTGCAGGCCGCGATCGTGTTGCGTGCGCAGTCGCCCATCGCGCCGCTGTTCTGCGAAAGCCGCCTGGCCGCTGCGCACGGCCTCGCGTTCGGTACCTTGCCCGTCGACGACGCGGCCTTCGAATCGATCCTGTCGCGCGCGCTTTGATCAGCCCGCGAAGAACCCGCGCCCGCGCGCGTCTTCCAACTGCGGCGCAAGCCATGCCCACAACGCAGGGCAGCCCGCTTCGATGGGCGGACCGACCTTGCGGATCACGCGCTCGTAGGCGATCCCGTTCTCGACCCAGCTCCCGCCACCGTTGGCGAGGTTGAGCAAGACCGGCATCGCGCGATCGGCCGCATGTGCGAAGCGCGCCTCGGGCGTTTCGCCGGCTTCGAATTCTTCCCACAGCGCGAGGAAGCGCGCGCCATGCGCATTCGGCAACATCCCGAAGATGCGCTCGACCGCCACGCGTTCGGCGGCCTTGCGCTCGGCCAGGCCCGTGTCGTCGTAGACGATGGTGTCGCCGGTATCGATCTCGCCGATGTCGTGCACCAGCAACATCTGCATCACGCGATGCACGTCGACGCCCGGCTCGGCGAACTCCGCCATCGCGCCGGCGAGCATCGCGATCTGCCAACTGTGCTCGGCCGAATTCTCGTAGCGGTCCAGGCCGATGGGCCGCGACTTGCGCGTGACGCCCTTGAGGCGATCGAGCTCGAGGATGAAGTCCACGACATGTTGCATGCGATCAATCCAGGAATTGCAGCCGGGCGAGGTCGGCATAGAGCCCGCCCTGCGCAAGCAGTTCGGTGTGCGTGCCTTCGGCCACGATGCGGCCGCGGTCCATCACGATGATGCGGTCGGCCTTCAGCACGGTGGCCAGGCGATGCGCGATCACCAGCGTCGTGCGGCCCTGCATGAGGTTTTCCAGCGCGTGTTGCACGGCGCGCTCGCTCTGCGCGTCCAGCGCGGAGGTCGCTTCGTCGAGCAGCAACACCGGCGCGTCCTTCAGCAGGGCGCGCGCGATGGCGATGCGCTGCTGTTGCCCGCCCGACAGGCGCGCGCCGCGTTCGCCGAGTTCGCTCTCGTACCCTTGGGGCAGGGCGGCGATGAATTCGTGCGCTTCGGCCGAGCGCGCCGCTTGTTCGACTTCGGCGTCGGTGGCTTCCAGCCGGCCATAGCGGATGTTGTCGGCGGCGGTCGTGGCGAAGATCGTCGGCGCCTGCGGGACCAGTGCGATCGATTCGCGCAGGCGCGCCGGGTCGAGCTTGCGCAGGTCGATGTCGTCGATCGCGATGCCGCCGCGCTGCGGATCGTGGAAGCGCAGCAACAGGGCGAACACCGTGCTCTTGCCCGCGCCCGAAGGCCCGACCAGCGCCACCGTTTCGCCCGGGCGCACGTGCAGGGAGAAGCCTTCCAGCGCCGGTGCGTCCGCGCGCGAGGGATAGTGGAAGACGACATCGTCCAGGCGGATGTCGCCGCGTAAGGGCAGCGGCAACGGGGTCGGGTCCGCCGGCGCGACCAGCAGCGCGCGTTCCATCAACAGGTCGTTGATGCGGCCCATCCCGCCGGCCGCGCGCTGCACGTCGTTCCAGACTTCGGCGAGCGCGCCGACCGAGCCGCCGCCGAGCATCGCGTACAACACGAACTGCCCCAGCGTGCCCGCGCTCATGCGCCCGGCCACCACGTCGTGCGCGCCGGACCACAGCACGATGATGATCGCGCCGAAGAAGGCGGTGATCGCAACCGCGGTGACGATCGCCTGCATGCCGATGCGGCGGCGCGCAGTGGCCACGGCGCGCGCGACGGCGTCGACGAAACGGCCGCGCTCGTAGGGTTCGCGCGCATGCGATTGCACCGTGCGCACGTTGCCGAGGACTTCGTTGGCCAGCGCGTTGGCATCGGCGACGCGATCCTGGCTTTGCCGCGACATCTTCTGCAGGCGCCGGCTGCCGATCACGATCGGCGCGACGAACAAGGGGATGCCGACCATCGTGTACGTCGCAAGCCGCGGGCTGGTGACGAACATCATCCCGATGCTGCCGAGCACCATGATCAGGCTGCGCAAGGCGACCGAGATGCTCGAGCCCACGAGGCTGCGCAGCAACTCGGTGTCGGCCGACAGGCGCGAGACGAGTTCGCCGCTGCGCGTGGCTTCGAAGAACGCCGGGTCCAGGCCGAGCAGATGGCTGTACAGGCGCTGCCGCAGATCGGCCACCACGCGCTCGCCCAACAGCGAGACGAAATAGAAGCGCGCCGCCGTCGCCAGCGCGAGCGCCGCGGTCACGCCGAAGAGCAGCGCGAAGGTCGCATCGATGTTGCTGGCGCTGTGGAAGCCGTCGTCAATCATCCCGCGCACCGCGACGGGCAGCGCGAGCGTCGCGGCGGAGGAAGCGCACAGCGCCAGCAACCACGCCACGAACAGGCCGCGCTGGCGATGCACGAAGGGCCACAGGCCGCGCAGGCTGACCACCTTGCCCTTGGACTGCGCGGTTTTCTCGATGTCTGCGGAAGCGTCGGCCATCAGCCATTGTCCCCGATGCGCGCGCGATTGCGCGTGGCATCGCGCAATTGGGCCGCCAGCGCGTCCACGCGGTCGGCCGGAAGACGCACGCGCAGGCGCAATCCGTCCGCGTCGAAGGCTTCGGACAGGCGTTGCGCCCCATGCGCCGCGAGCGCGGCGTGCACGGGGCCGGTGTCGTCGAAGCCGGCGAGGATCTCGAACTCGCGCCAGTCCACCAGCGCCTGCCGCGGCGCGGTGCGCAGGCATTCGGCCGCGGCGCCGCCGTAGGCGCGCACCAGGCCGCCGGCCCCGAGCTTCACCCCGCCGTACCAACGCGTGACCACCACCATGACGCGATCGAAGCCCTGGCCGTCGATCGCCGCGAGGATCGGCCGGCCCGCGGTGCCCGCCGGTTCGCCGTCATCGCTGGAGCGGTAATCGCCGCCGATGCGCCAGGCCCAGCAGTGGTGCGTGGCGGGCGTGCGCGCGATGTCCTCGAGGAAGGCCAGCGCCTGCGCGGGCGATTGCACGGGCGCGGCCTGCGCGAGGAAGCGGCTGTGCTTGACCTCGATGGTGTGCGAGGCGGGTGCGGCGAGCGTGTCGCTCATTGCCCGAGCGCGCGCAGGTCCTCGGGCAAGGGCTGGCCCGGATAGCGCGCGCGGTAGGCCTGCAGGCTCTCGCGCGCTTGGTCGAGTTGGCCGGCCTGCACGAGTTCGCGAATGCGCAGCAACCATGCATCGCGCACGGCCGGATCGTTGGCGGTCGCCGGCGGCACGTCTGCGTCGTCGGATTCGTCGAACACCGGTTCTTCGGCGCGGGCGGCTTTCGCGGCGACGTCGGCCGCCTCGCGTTGCGCAGCGACCGGTGCCGGCGCGGCAGCGGCAGCGGCGGGCGCCGCGTTGCCGCGCACTTCCGGCTGGCGTTCGATCTGTTCGGCGCTCAACACCGTCGTGCTGTCGACCGTCGTGACCTGCCGCGGCGCGGGCGCCGCCGGTGCGGCGTGCACCGCCTCGTCGAGCACGATCGCCGGCTTGTATGCGAAGGCCTTCAGTTCGGGTTCGACCTTCACGCGCGCCGGTGCGCGCGATGTCGATCGCGGTTGCGTCGCAACCGATTCCTCCGGCGGCGGCGCGGGCACGTTCAACGGCCGGCGCGGCACCACGCGCGCCGACATCGACGGCGGCGGGGGCGGACGATATTCGACGGCCTCGTCGGCGGGCGCCTGCACCACCGGCGCGGGCGCCGGGGCATCGGACATTTCGCGCAAATTCCAGGCGATGCCGCATGCGACGGCCAGCGAGGCGGCGAAGCCGAGCGTCGTCACCCAGGTCTGCGGCTTGCGCCTGCGGATCGGCGTGGCGCGCGCGGGCGCCGCATCGGCCGGAACCTCCGAGGCAGCGGCGTGCGCCATCGCGAGGATGCGCGCATCCAGCGACGGCGAGGGCTCGCCTTGCGGCCCGACTTTCGCCAGGCGCTGCGCGAGCGCGCGCTCTTCCGGGGTCAATCCGTTGTCGTCGCGAGCATTCATGAGGCTTCCGCTTCCCGATCCGTTCCTGGCGTTTCGCCGGCCAGGTGGGTGCGCAACTTGTCCATCGCGTAACGCAGTCGCGACTTCACCGTTTCGCGCCCGACACCCGTGATCGTGCCGATTTCCTCCAGGGTCAGTTCCTGTTCGAGGCGGAGCAGCACCACCTCGCGTTGTTCCGACGGAAGCGCATCGAGTGCGAGCTGCAGGCGCCGGCGTTGTTCGAATTCCGACAACTGCCGCTCCGGCGTGTCGGGGTCGGGAATGCGCGCGGCGCGTTCGTCGCCGTCCTCGGGCGCCGGCGGGCGGTACTTCGCCGCGCGCCAATGATCGCCCAGGCGGTTGTGCGCGATGCGATACAGCCACGTGCCGAAGGGGGCGTCGGGCTTCCATCCGGCCCGCGCGGCGATCACCTTCTGCCACACGTCCTGGAAAAATTCGTCCGCCAGGGCGGTGTCGCGCAAGTGGCGGAGGAAATACCGGTACAGGCGGGTGCGGTGCCGGCCGTACAACTGCTCGAACGCAGCGCCGTCGCCCGACACCCAATCGAGCATCAGTTGTTCGTCGCTGGCCTGCAGCCCGTCGTCCATGGCGCGCAGCGTACGGGCTGGCGAGGGGGCGGGGAAGCGGCCGTCGGGGGCGAGGGCGGCGGCGGTCACGCGGGAAGGAACGGGCAGGGCGGCCGCGTGGGGTTCCGGGAGCGGCGCCGATTTCCGTTCATCGGGTTCATGGACCCTCTCGACACCCGCTTGCGGACCGGCCGTTGCCCATGGCACGAAGCCTGTATGCTCGGTCCCATGTCTGGGGGGACGACGTAAACGTGCGCAGCCCGGAGTTGGCTGGAGCGACAGGGGTCGCGGCTTCGTCCGCAGGGCCGGCGCTGGTGCGCGCGGTTCGCGAACTGCTGCCGGCGGATACCCGCATCGTGGTGTGCTGGCGCGATGCCGGCGGCGACGCCTATTCGGCGGACGACGCGGCACCGGCGGCGCTGGTCGCGCGCGCCCTGTCGATGCTCGGCACCAAGGGCCGCGCGCGCGACGCCGAAATCCTCGACCATTGGACCACCGAGCACGGCACGCAGATCGTGCTCGCCGCGCAGAGCGCCTCGGGCGTCGTGACGCCCCTGCGCGATGCCTGGCAGGCGATGGCGCGCCGCACCGTCGCCGCCTCGCTGGAAGCCTGGCAGGCCCGCAATCGCATCGCCACGCTCGAAAAGAGCGAACGCCTCCAGCAGGCCCTGTACGAAATCGCGGATCTCGCCGGATCGAGCCTCGAGATGCACGAGATGCTCCGCCGCATCCACGCGGTCGTGGGCTCGCTGATGTACGCCGAGAACTGCTTCATCGTGCTGTACGACGAAGTGCGGCAGTCGCTGCGCTTCCTGTATTTCGCCGACCGCCACGATCCCTACATCGCCGACCCCTCGCACGAGATCCCGGTCGCCGAAGTGCCCACCAGCCTCACGATGGCGCTGCTCCGCCACGGCGAACCCTTGCTCGGCCCCTCGGCCGCGCTGCGCGCGAAGCTGCAGATTCCGCCCGATCCGGTGCACGGCCCGGATTCGGAAGACTGGCTCGGCGTGCCGATGCGCCGCGAAGGCACCGTGTGCGGCGCGATCGTCGTGCAGTCCTACGAACACCGCGCCAGCTACAGCGACGAAGACCGCGCGCTGCTCAGCTATGTTGCGCAACACATCCTCACCGCGCTCGACCGCCGCCAGGCACGCAGCGAACTGGAACGCCGCGTCGAAGAACGCACGCACGCGCTGCAGGAAGCCAACCGCGTGTTGCAGGCCGAGATCGTCGAGCGCCAGCGCGCCGAACGCCTGCAACGCGCGCTGTTCCGCATCGCCGAGTTGTCGATCACTTCCGAAACGCTGGAGCGCTTCTACGCCGAAGTGCACGATGTCGTCGGCGAGTTGCTCTACGCGCGCAACTTCTACATCGCCTTGCTGGCCGGCGAGGGCGACGAGCTCGAATTCCCGTACTCCATCGACGAACGCGACCCCAACCGCCCGCGCCGCAAGTTCGGCATGGGCATGACCGAATACGTCATCCGCACCGGCCGCGCCGTGCTCGCCGATCGCAATGCGATCGAAGCGCTCGATCGCGAGGGCAAGGTCAAGACAATGGGTACGCTGTCGCACAACTGGCTCGGCGTGCCGCTGTTCCGAGACGAATCGGTGGTCGGCGTGATCGCCGTACAGAGCTACTCGCCCGCGGTGGCGTTCACACCGCGCGACCAGGAGCTGCTCACGTTCGTCGCGCACCACATCGGCGCCGGCCTGCAACGCAAGCAGGCGCAGGAAAACCTCAAGGCCGCGCACGCCGAGCTCGAAGGACGCGTGGAAGAACGCACCCGCGAACTGGCCGCGGCGAACGCCGAGCTGATGGCGCAGATCGGCGAACGCATGCACGCCGAACGCCGCCTCACGCACCAGGCGCAACACGACACGCTCACGGGCCTGCCCAATCGCGCGCAGTTGCTCGAACGCCTGGGCCACGCAATCCAGCGCGCGCGCAGCGGGGCCGATGAAGGACGCACGTTCGCGGTGCTCTTCCTCGACCTGGACCGCTTCAAGCTGGTCAACGATTCGGTCGGCCACGCGGTCGGCGACGAATTGCTGATCGAAGCCGGCCGCCGCATCGTCGCGGCCGTCCGCGCGGGCGATACCGTCGCGCGCCTGGGCGGCGACGAATTCGCGATCCTGGTCGAACAGATCGACGGCCAGGAAATGGCCGAGGAACTGGCCGGGCGCGTGCTCGGTGCGCTCGGCGCGCCGGTGTGGATCGCCGGGCGCGAATTGTTCCCGACCGCTTCGATCGGCATCGCGCAATGGATCCCGCGCTATCGCAGCGGCGAAGACATGCTGCGCGACGCCGACGCGGCGATGTACCGCGCCAAGAGCGCCGGCCGCGATCGCAGCGCGGTGTTCGACGAAGCGATGCGCGACGAAGCCACGCGCATCCTCGACCTGGAAGCCGACCTGCGCCGCGCGATCAACGCCGATGGTTTCGAACCGCATTACCAGCCGATCGTGCGCATCGCCGACGGCACCGTGCTCGGGCACGAAGCGCTGTTGCGCTGGCGCCACGAGAAGCGCGGCGTCCTCTCGCCGGCCGAGTTCATCGGCGTGGGCGAGGACAGCGGCCTGATCGAACAGGTCGACTGGCTGCTGTACGCACGCGTGATCCAGGACATGGCCACCTGGAACAATGAGGGCTACGTGTCCGTCAACGTCTCGCCGCGGCACTTCCGTTCGGCGGACTTCGCCGAGCGCCTGCTGGGCCTGCTCGAAGGATCGAACGTCGATCCGGCGCGCTTGCGCATCGAGATCACCGAGGTCGCGCTGTTCGACGACGCACCGCGTGCATTGCGCACGCTGAGCGACCTGCGCCGCCATGGCGTGCTCGCCTTGCTCGACGACTTCGGCACCGGGTTCTCGGCGCTGTCGTACCTGCACCACTTCCCGATCGAGTGCCTGAAGATCGATCGCAGCTTCATCGCCGGCCTGTCGACGGCGCAGCCCGAGAGCCTCGCCGTCATCCGCGCGATCCTCGCGCTGGCCGGCACGCTCAACATCGACACGATCGCCGAAGGCATCGAGACCGAAGCGCAACGCGATGCATTGATCGGCCTGGGGTGCGAGAGCGGGCAGGGGTATCTGTTCGCACGTCCCGCGGCGCGCAACGCCTGATCGATTCGGGAATCGTCTGCTAGTCGCCCTGCGCGCCGACTCGCGAAGGTAAGGCCTTCGCGCGGTTGCGCGCGCACGCAAGGTCGGACGATGACGGCACAGGGATGGGCGCGGCTTGCGCTGCTGGCGGGCGTGTTCGCATTCGGCGTGCACGCGCAGGCGGCGCGCCACGAAACGACGACGTACGCAGACGATCTCGATGCCTGGGTTTTGGGGCAGGTCGCGTCGGCCAAGACTTTCGATCCGGCGAAGAACGCCTGGGTCGAGACCGAACGCACCGACTACGACGCGACGACCGCGCTTCCCGTTCGGCAGTACGCGTTCGGCGCGTTGCAGCAGACGCTGACGCACCACGCCGACGGCACGCTCGCCAGCGTTTCCGACGCACGCGACAGTGCCGCGTTCGATACGACGGTGCATTACCTCGACTGGCATCGCGGGACGCCGCGGCGCGTGGCGTCTCCGGACGGCACGCAGGCCCACGCCGGCGTCAACGCCGACGGCACGATCGCCTGGACGATCGACGAAACCGGCGCGAAGACCTGCCATGCGTACGACGCACTGGGGCGTTGGGCCGGGACCACGTTCCCGTCCGAAACACAGCCCGGCGTGTGCGATGCGAGCACGTGGCAGCCGACGGTGGCGTCGTTCGTGCAGTCCACGCACGCCCAGCTCGGTCTTCCCGCGGGGCATTGGCGCCGCACGGTGCAGACCGGCGAACGCCGTGAGATCACCTATTTCGACGCGCTCTGGCGGCCGGTGCTCGTCGATCTCCACGACACGACCGACATCGGCAACACGGCGCGGCGGACCGTGCGGCGCTTCGATGCGCAGGGGCGCGAAACTTTCGTTTCGTATCCGGTGCATGCCTTGCACAGCGTGGACGACATCACGCTGGGCGTGCGCACCAGTTACGACGCCATCGGCCGCACGACGCGCGTGGAGCAGGACAGCGAACTCGGCATCCTCGCCACGCGCCACGCGTACCTGGCGGGCTTCATCACGCTGACGACCGATCCGCGCGGGAACGCCACGCGCACGGGTTACCTGGCCTGGGACACGCCGTCGCACGACTTGCCGACGGTGCTGCTGCATCCCGAAGGCGCGCGGACCGATTTCGTGCGCGATGTCTTCGGCAAGCCGACCACGCTTTCGCGCAGCGGCGGGACGCCCAATGCGTGGAACGGGCGCTACTACGTCTACGACGCACAGCAACGGCTGTGCAAGCGGGTCGAGTTGGAGACCGGCACGACGTCGATGCAATACGACGCGGCCGGCAACCTCGTGCGCGAAGCCACGGGCCTGCCGTGGTCGGAGACGACGTCCTGCGCGGTGGATGCGACGGCGTTCGATGCCCGCGCCGTGCATCGCACGTGGGATGCGCGCAACCGCCTCACCGGACTCGCGTTCCCGGATGGATCGGGCGACCAGGCCTGGACGTACACGCCGGACAGCCAGCCGGCGCGCATCGAGACGCGCAACGGCACGACGCTCGCCGTCAACACCTATGCCTACAACGCGCGCGGCTTGCCGTCGGCCGAAACGCTCGCCCAGCCGGGCTGGCACGACTGGACTTTCGCGACGCAGTACGACGCGCTCGGGAACATCGCGGCGCACGTCTATCCGAAGGAGACCGTCACTTACCAGCCCAATGCACTGGGGCAACCGCGGCAGGCCATCGGTGCGCACACGTATGCGACGGACGTCCGTTTCCACACCAACGGTGCGCTGAGGAGTTTCACCTACGGCAACGGCATCGTGCATTCGGTGGTGCAGGGCGCGCGCAAGTTGCCGGACCGGGCGCGCGACTACCACGGCGGCACCCTCGTGCTCGACGAGAGCTACGACTTCGACGCCGCAGGCAACCTTGCCGCGGTCAGCGACGCCACGCCGGGTGCCCGTGGCGATCGCACGATGGAGTACGACGGCCTGGACCGCCTCGTCGGCACGCAGTCGCCGATGTTCGGGAGCGCGCGCTACACCTACGACGCGCTCGACAACCTCACCCACGTCGCCATCGGCGGCGCACACGCCCGCGACCATTACTACTGTTACGACGCGAAATGGCGCCTGACGAACGTCAAGGTCGCCAGTTGTACCGGCCAGAGCGTGTTGGGCCTGGGTTACGACGCGCAAGGCAACCTCGAGAACCGCAACGGCCAGGCCTACCGGTTCGACTTCGGCAACCGCCTGCGCGAAGCGGCGGGGAAGGAACACTACCGCTACGACGGCCACGGCCGCCGCCTCCTGGCGTGGAGCCCGACCGCCGGCAACATCCTTTCCTTCTACGACCGCGACGGCGTGCTGCGCTACCAGGACGACGCGCGCCGCGGCATCCACGCGCGCCACGTGTATCTCGCGGGACGCTTGATCGCGACGCGCGAAACGACGCCTGCGACAGGCGCTTCGATGGTTCGCTTCCAGCACACCGACGCACTCGGCAGCCCGGTCGCGGTGACCGATGCCCATCGCGCGGTCGTGGAGCGCAGCGAGTACGAACCCTATGGCTTGCTGCTCAATCGTCCCGTTTCCAACGGGCCGGCTTACACCGGCCACGTCAGCGACGCCGCGACCGGGATGCTGTACATGCAGCAGCGGTATTACGACGCGGAGATCGGGCGGTTCTTGAGTATCGATCCGGTGGTGGTTGACCGGAGGACCGGCTGGAACTTCTGCCGCTACTGCTACGCCGCCAACAGCCCGTATAAATTCCGGGATCCCGACGGTCGCGCCATCGACCTGATCGTAGATGTCGGCTTCATCGCCTACAGCAGTTACAAACTGGCGACGGAGCCGAGTTGGACGAATGCGGCGGCGCTCGGCGCAGACGTTGTTGGTGCCGCAGTACCATTCGCGACAGGCTTGGGGGCTGCCGTCAGGGCGGGCTCCCACGCGGCCGAAGGTGCGAGGGCTGCAGATAAGGCGATCGCTGCCGGCAACGATGTTGCTGCTGTCAATCGTGCCGAGAATGTTGCAAAGGGCATTCCTGAGAGTCAGCTAGGTCCCTCTGGAAAGCCAAAGATCCACGTTGTTGACCATGGCGGAAAACGCGGTGAGGCAAAAGAGGCTGCACGCCGCGAAGTCGGCACGGGTGGAAGCACGGACAATCACGTAAGTCCAAAGGTCGGTAAAGATCACTATCACGGGACCACTCAGTCGGGAAAAACCAGTCGAGTTCATCATGAGTACGACCGTTGAGCATCACTACTGGGCGGGAGTGGCAGAGGTCATTCCGATGTCGGGTAACCATTTGCTGGAAGGCGCAGACGGTGCTTACGTTGGCGTCGTAGGCGTTGCGCAGTCAGAGAAAGAGTTCATCGCGAATGCAAAGGCCGCGTTATCCGCGATGGAATTCGACATGCTTGAATTGACGGAGCGAGAGCTCATTCCGACAGTGGAGCGTTGGATCAATGCAGACGACAGCCTGCGGGAAAAGCTATCGACGCTGAGCGCGCAGAACCCAATCGAGTTCGGCGTGTTTCACAGTTTCAAGGGCTAGTAACAAGGCCGCTTTCGAACTTCTTCAATCTGGTTGTGCAAGGCGATGAACTCGTGCAGGGCACTGACGCCTTGCTTCAAACATCCCGCACCACCAACAACCGCTCCTCCGTCATATCCCTGATCGCACTCCGCACGCCCTCCCGCCCCAGCCCGGAGTGCTTCACGCCGCCGTAGGGCATGTTGTCCACGCGGAAGCTCGGCACATCGCCCACGATCACACCGCCGGCTTCGATGCCGTCCCACGCTTGCATGGCGTGCGCGATCGATCCGGTGAACACGCCGGCCTGCAATCCGAAGTCGCTTTCGTTGACCAGGTCGATCGCCGCGTCGAAATCATCGAAGGCTTCGATCAGCGCAACCGGGCCGAAGGCTTCCTGCCGGTACAGGTCGCTGTCGTGCGGCACCTTTTCGAGGAGCGCAGCAGGCACCAGGTTGCCTTTGCGCTTGCCGCGCACGAGCGTTTTTGCGCCGCCGGCGATCGCGGCATCCATCCACGCGTCCACGCGTTTGGCGGCGGCTTCGTCGACCATCGGGCCGATGAAGACCCGTTCGTCCTTCGGATCGCCCATGCGTAGTCTGGCGACGGCGTCGGCCATCTTCTTCCTGAATTTCGCATATTGCGCGCGGTGCACGAAGATGCGCTGCACGCTGATGCAGCTCTGCCCGGACTGGTAGTACGCGCCGAAGACCATGCGTTCGACGACGGCATCGAGCGATTGCCCGGGGTCCTCGTCGACGATGCAAGCCGCGTTGCCGCCCAGTTCGAGCGTCACCTTCTTGCGGCCGGCGCGCGCCTTGAGGTCCCAGCCGACCAGGCCGCCGGTGAAACTCAGCAACGCGAGGCGCTCGTCTTCCACCAGCAGGGAGGCGTCTTCGTTGGAGCAGGGCAGGATGGAGAACGCGCCGCGCGGGAGGTCGGTTTCGGCGAGGACTTCGCCGATGATCAGCGCGCCGACGGGCGTCTTCGCAGCCGGCTTCAACACGAACGGGCAGCCGGCCGCCAGCGCGGGCGCCACTTTGTGCGCGACCAGGTTGAGCGGGAAATTGAAGGGCGTGATGAAGGCGCAGGCGCCGATCGGGACGCGCTTGACCATGCCGCGATATCCGCGCGTGCGCGGCGAGATCTGCAGTTCGAGGACTTCGCCGTCGATGCGCGTGGCTTCGCCGGCGGCGATGCGGAAGGTGTCGATCAGGCGCGTGACTTCGCCGCGCGCATCCTTGATCGGCTTGCCGGCTTCGATGCACAGCGCGAGCGCGAGTTCTTCCTGGCGTTCGGTGAATCGCCGCACGCAGTGTTCGAGCACGTCGCGGCGCTGGTCGGGCGCAAAGGCGGCCATCGCACCGCGCGCCTTGTGTGCCGCGACGATTGCCTTGCGCACCAGCGCGGCGTCGGCGAATCCCACGCGCGTGGCGCGCTTGCCGGTGAATTTGTCCAGGACGTCGAGTTCCGACGCGCCTGGGATCGGCGCATTGGCGAGATAGCAGGGGTAGCTCTTCGACAAACCTTGCTTCGCCATGGCGGTCTCCTTGGTGGCTCAGTCTTCCGGGTCGATCACCCGCAACGGCAGCGTGCCGTCGCCCAGCCGCGCCCGCAGGCGTTGCCCGGCCTGTACATCCTGCACGCTGCGGATGACGTGGCCGTCGTCGCGCTGCAGGATCGCGTAGCCGCGCGCCACGGTGGCCAGCGGACTGACGGCCTCCAGCGAACGCGCCAGGCCGCGCAGGTGGACGTGGTCGTGGCGGAGGCGGCGTGCGATCGCGGCGAGCGGACGGGGGCGCAGCGCTTCCAAACGTTGATGGAGCAGGGCGATGCGACGCTTGGGCGCCATGGTGCGCAACACCGCGTCGGCGTGGCGCATGCGCGAGTGCAGACGTTCCAGCTGCTTGCGGAATGCATGGTCGAGGCGGCGCTGCGCTTCGACCTGGCGTCGAAGCAGCAGATCCAGCCGCGCGCGCGGCCGCAACGCGTGCAGGCGCAGGGCGGCACGGTCGGCGCGTTGCGCATCGCGATGCATCCGATGCGACAGCAAACGCGTCGCGCGACGTTGCAAGCCCTGCAGGCGCAGCGCGAGATCGTGGCCGCTGGGTGCGAGGAGCTCGGCCGCGACCGACGGCGTCGGCGCGCGCAGGTCGGCGACGAAATCGCTGAGGCTGAAGTCGGTCTCGTGCCCGATCGCGGACACCACCGGGACGGGGGATTGCGCGATCGCGCGCACGAGGCGCTCGTCGTTGAAGGCCCACAGGTCTTCGAGCGACCCGCCGCCGCGCGCCAGCAGGATCGCGTCGTAGCGTTGCGAGCGATAAGCCCGCTGCAACATCGCCACGATCTGCGCGGGCGCGGTTTCGCCCTGCACGGGCACCGACAGCACGTCGACCTGCATCAGCGGAAAGCGCCGCGCGAGCACGCTGAGCACGTCGCGCACCGCGGCGCCCGAAGGCGAGGTCAACACCGCCAGGCGACGCACGAAGGCGGGCAGCGGCCGCTTGCGCTCGCTTTCGAACAAGCCTTCGGCGGTCAGCTTCTGTTTCAGTTCCTCGAATGCGCGGCGCAGCGCGCCTTCGCCCGCTTCCTCGAGCGAATCCAGGATCAGCTGGTAGTCGCCGCGCGCCTCGTACAGCGTGAGGCGGCCGCGCGCGAGCACGCGCAGGCCTTCGCGCGGGACGAAGTTCAGCCACTGGCTCTTGGGCTTGAACAGCGCGCAGCGCACCTGGGCGCGCGCGTCCTTCAGCGTGAAATACAGGTGCCCCGACCCGGGGCGCGAGAGGTTGCCCAGCTCGCCTTCGACCAGGACCGACGGGAAGGACCCTTCCAGCAGGTCCCGCGCCAGGGTGTTGAGCTGGCTGGGCGAAAGGATCCGGCGGGCGTCGTCGCGGGAGGACATGCGGGGGCGGGTGACGGCGGGACACGGTAGCGCAGGCGGGGCCGCCGGTCACGCACGGTAGAATGCGCGCATGTCGATCGATACCCGCATGCCCGCCGCCAACGACCACCTGCCTTGCCACGCCACGCGCTTCGGCCTCGCGCCGCGCCGGCAGACGCGGCAAGTGCACGTGGGCGGGATCGCCGTCGGCGGCAACGCGCCGGTCGTCGTGCAGTCGATGACCAACACCGACACCGCGGATGTCGCCTCCACGACCAAGCAGGTCGCCGACCTTTGGCGCGCGGGGTCCGAACTGGTCCGCGTCACCGTCAACACGCCCGACGCCGCCGCCGCCGTGCCGCGCATCGTCGAGAAGCTCGAGATGATGGGCGTGCACGTGCCGATCATCGGCGACTTCCACTACAACGGGCACCAGTTGCTCGCCGGCGAACCGGCCTGCGCGCGAGCGCTCGCCAAGTACCGCATCAACCCCGGCAACGTCGGCTTCGGCAAGAAGAAGGACCTGCAGTTCGCGCAGTTGATCGAGTTCGCGATCGCCAACGACAAGCCCGTGCGCATCGGCGCGAACTGGGGCTCGCTCGACCAGGCCCTCGCCACGCAACTGATGGACGAAAACCACCTGCGCGCCGAACCGTGGGATGCCGGGCGCGTGTTGCGCGAAGCCCTGATCCGCTCGGCGCTGGATTCGGCGCATCGTGCCGTCGAGATCGGCCTGCCCGCCGACCGCATCGTGCTCAGCGCGAAAGTCAGCGGCGTGCAGGAACTGATCGCGGTGTATCGCGAACTCGCCACGCGCGGGGATTTCGCGCTGCACCTGGGCCTCACCGAAGCCGGCATCGGCAGCAAGGGCATCGTCGCCAGCAGCGCGGCGCTCGCCGTGCTGTTGCAGGAAGGCATCGGCGACACGATCCGCATCTCGCTCACGCCCGATCCGGGCGCGTCGCGCACGCAGGAAGTCATCGTCGCGCAGGAATTGCTGCAGACACTCGGCCTGCGCGCATTCACGCCGATGGTCACCGCATGCCCCGGTTGCGGGCGCACGACCTCGGAGTTCTTCCAGGAATTGGCGAAGACCGTGCAGGAACACGTGCGCGACAAAATGCCGATGTGGAAGGTCAGCCACCCGGGCGCGGAAAACCTCACCCTGGCGGTGATGGGCTGCGTGGTGAACGGCCCCGGCGAATCGCGCCACGCCAACATCGGCATCTCGCTCCCGGGCACCGGCGAAGCGCCCTCCGCGCCGGTCTTCATCGACGGCGAAAAAGCGAAGACGCTGCGCGGCGACAACATCGCGCAGGAATTCGTCGCGATGATCGACGACTACGTCGAGCGCAAATTCGGCCGATCGTCAGTCGCCTAGCGACCACTTCGGATGGACGCCTCGCCGCGTGACGTGGTGTGGTTCCCCTGCCGCTCCTGGAACGCCATCCATGGCCACCAAGTCGCGGGCGCAAGGCCATCCATGGCCTTGCTCTGGTGAACCACACCACGCCACGCGTCGAGGCTCACCTCAACTGCGTTGTTGTCCTCTTCGGCGGTCAGGCTTCTGACTTCTCGACAAGGATCGGCCCAGTGCGAAGCTTGCTTCGCACCGCACAAGTGACTGCTCGGGCGAAGCCCCTGATCGAGAGCCAACGCACGAAAGGTGATGCCCCAGCGTTGTGCGTTTCAAATTTTTTTCCCAAAAAAATTTGGAACGCACGACGTTCGGGCGGCGCGTCAATGACGCGAGTGGAACGCCTGCAAAGACAACTCCCGAGCCGCCGCCAGGTCGACGATCGGCGGCGGATAGCCCTTGGTTCCCACTTCCGGCACCCAACGGCGCACGTACGCGCCATCGGGATCGAAACGCTTTGCCTGCAACAACGGATTGAAAATGCGGAAATACGGTGCCGCATCGGCCCCGGTACCCGCGACCCACTGCCAGCCGAGCGTGTTGTTCGCAAGGTCCGCATCCACCAGCGTGTCCCAGAACCACCGCGCCCCTTCGAGCCAATGCACCCGCAAATGTTTGGTCAACAGGCTCGCGACCAACATGCGCACGCGGTTGTGCATCCAGCCGGTCTGCCAGAGCTGGCGCATGCCCGCGTCCACGATGGGAATGCCCGTGCGGCCGGATTTCCACGCATCCAGTTGCGTTTCGTCGACACGCGCCCAATCGAAATCGTCGAAGCGCGGATCGAGGTTGTGATCGGTCGTGCGCGGAAAATGATGCAGCAGATGATGCGCGAACTCGCGCCAGAACAATTGCCGCAGGAAGGCGATGCGCGCCTCCTTCGGCGCATCGCATTGCGCGATCGTCGCGTAGGCGCGCTGGATCGACACCTCGCCGAAATGCAGATGCGGCGACAACGTGGAAGTGCCATCGACCGCGGGCAGGTCGCGCGCTTCGGGATAGGCGGCGACCTTCCCGACGAATGCGTCCAACGCCGCGCGCGCACCGGCTTCGCCCGGCGTCCAGTGCGTCCAGAATGAACGATCCCACGCAGGAGTCGGCGCAGGAAGGAGCACATCGATCGACGCACCTTCGATCGTCACCGCCGGCAATCGCGCAGGCGCATCGAACACACGCGGCGTCCGCATCGTCGCCGCAGCCGCCTTCCAGAAGGGCGTGAACACCTTGTACGGGTCGCCGGCTTTGGTCGCGACCTCCCACGGTTCGATCAGCAGCGCACCGTTGTGGCTCTCGGCGAACAGGCCCGCGCGACGCAATGCGCGCTTCAACACGGTGTCGCGCGCTTCGATCGCCGGCTCGTAGCGGCGAGTCCAAAACACCGCTTCCGCTTGCGTGTCGCGCGCCAGGCGTTCAAGCGCCGCTTGCGTCGGCCCGCGCACGCACACCAATCGCGATCCGCGTGAACGCAGCGCCGCATCGAGCGCGATCAGCGAACGGCGCCGCCACGCATCGGAGGCCGCACCCGGCGCCCAATCGCCTTCCTCGCCCGGCGCATGCACATACACGGGAACCGGCGCGAAACCCTGGGCGAGCGCCGCCTGCAGCGCGGGCTGGTCGTCGAGGCGGAGATCGTCGCGGAACCACACCAGGGCATTGGGCATGCGTCGCAGTATCGCCGCCACGCGTCGAAGCGGGCGTCACCGGGCGTCGAAGGCGTAACGCAACTGCAGGCGGAAGGAGAGCAGGGGGTCGCTGTCGGCCGAGCCGTTCGGCTCCCGCAAGACCGTGAGCGGCATGTAGAGCACTTCGACGGCGGCGCCCCAACCTTTGCGCAACGCGCGACCCACGCCGAAGGCGACATAACCCAGATCGTCGGTCGCCGTCAGCCGCGAGTAATCTCGGAATCCGTAGGTGATCGCGTCGACTTGCACTTCGTTTTCCATCCGCACCAGGCCGCCGCTCAGGTGCCAGGTCCACGGGCCGTGCGCCAAGGCAGCGGTCGATTCCAGGCCGTAGTAGTTCAACTGGAGCGTGTCGCTGGAAGGCGCATCGCAGCCGTAGGGGTTGATGGCGTAGTCCCGGATGCCCGCCAGTTCCGCAGGGCAGGTGACATCGCCGACCACTGCGCCGTGCTGGCCGAACGCGCGCAGGGACACGACCACGCCATCGGCATCCACCACGCGCCGTGCGATCGCGGCGGCCCACAGGTCGCGCGCTTTCGCACCCTGGATCTCGACCGGCGGCGTCCAGGCCAACTCGGCCACGAACCCACCGGGCAATCCGATCCAACCGCGCATGCGCCCGAACACCGGCGACTTATTGAGATCTTCGTTCTTCTGTCCGTTGAACCCGATCTCGCTCTTGCGCGCCGGGATGTGCGGCACGTCGCCGAGTTCGAATGCCGCCTGCCATTGGCCCGGCGCGAGCGCCGGAGACGGGCCGAAGGCCGTCATCAGGGTCGAGGCGGTGCGGTAATGCATGGCCCAGGCTTCGGGCCGGTCGCCGTCGAGGGTGGCGTCTTCGCGGATGACTTCCTGCGCGGCGGCAGGCAGCGAGGCGAAGACCAACAGGGCGGCGAGACAGCTGGGCAGGTGCGAGGACATGCGCACCAATACTGGCATGCGCCGCGTCGGTTCAACCGGCGCACCCGACAGGCGATCCCGAACGCCTCACGCGCCCCGGGACGAGGTCATTCCCAGTCGTGCCCGCCCGGGGCCTTGGCCAGCGCGGGCGCGCCGAACTGGGCCTGGATCCGCGCCACCAAATCGTCGGTGATCGCCTCGGCGATGCGCGCTTCCCAGTCGCGGAGCGTGCGTTCGTCGGCGTGGTTGGCCTGGCGCATTTCCTCCAGGACTGTCTCGAGTGTCTTGATGTTCATGGGCCTTCCCCCTGTGCAACGTGACGCGCCAAGGATGAGCTACGCCGGTGAATGCGGGGTGAGAATCGCGCGCCCCGCCGGCCGAGCGGCACGAGCCGGGAGCCGGACGGCGCGGCCGCTTTTGCTACCGTGGCAAAAAGCTTCGGAAAAACTGCATGCGACCCGCAAAACACGCGCTCCTTTCTAGCCTGGCCCTGCTCGCCACCGCTTGCGCAACGCAACACGATTCCGCGCCGGCCCTGTCCCCCGCGACGACCCCGGAACAAGCCGACCTCGTCGACATCCGCAGCCTGCTGCCCGACATCGACCTGGACATCCGCTACGCCGGCGCCGACAACTTCACCGGCGGCCCGGTCGCCGGCTACGAGGCGCCCAAATGCTTCCTGCTGCGCCCCGCGGCCGAAGCGCTTGCCCGCGTCGAACGCAAGCTGCGCGACGACCACATGCGCCTGCGCCTCTACGATTGCTATCGCCCCGTGCGCGCGGTGCGGGCCTTCGTCGCATGGGCGCACGCGCCGGAAGACGGGCGGACGAAGGCCGCGTACTACCCGGGGTTCGACAAGCCCGCGCTGCTCGGCGACTACATCTCACCGACCTCCGGGCACAGCCGCGGCGCGACCGTCGACCTCGACCTGCTGGACTGCGACGACACCGGCGTTGCATGCACGCCGCTGGACATGGGCACGCACTTCGATTTCTTCGACACGCTGGCGAACACCGATTCGAAGAAGGCCACCGACGCGCAACGCGCGAACCGCCACCGCTTGCGCGACGCGATGGTGGCGGGCGGCTTCCGTCCCTATCCGATGGAGTGGTGGCACTTCACGCTCGACCCCGAGCCCTCACCGCGCGTGGCTTTCGACATTCCCGTGCGCTGAATCCAGGTACAGCGCGGCGATCCGTTTGGCCATCGCATAAGGTTCGGGTTCGTTGCGATTGGTGAGCACCACGACGGTGAGATGGCGCTGCGGATAGCGCACGATCACGTTGCGGAAGCCCACCGTTTCGCCCGAATGCCACAGGGTTTCGCCCGTGATGCGCCAGCCGAAGCCGTATTCGACGGTCGGATCGTCGGTTTTGGTCGCGGGCGTGAAGGCTTGTTTCCACACCGATTGCGGCAGCAGGCGATCGTCGTACAGCGCCGCGTCCCAGCGTTGCAGGTCGTCGATCGACGAATAAATGCCGCCATCGCCGAGGACCGCGCTGGTCGTGCTTTGGTCGGTGCGCGTCCACGCGCCGTTTTCCTGCGTGTAACCGTAGGCGCGATGGGCGACGGTCGAGATGCCGTTTTCGTACGCGAGGGTGTGGTCCATGTGCAGCGGCGCGAAGATGCGCGCGTGCAGGAAATCGGCGTAACGCTGGCCCGATGCGCGTTCGACGATGAGCGACAGCAAGGCATAACCGCTGTTGCTGTAGCGGTAGCCGGTGCCCGGCGCGAAGTAATGTTTGGGTTCCTTCTCGAGCAACTGCAGCACGCCGATGTCGTGGATCTGCGACGTGTCCTTCGGATCCATCAGGTCTTCGTAATCGATCAGGCCCGAGGTGTGCGTGAGCAGGTGGCGGATCGTGATGCCGTCGTCTTCCGGCGGCAGGGCGGGCAGGAAGCGCTTGATCGGGTCGTCGATCGAGAGCTTGCCGTCCTGCGCGAGCAGCAGGATCGCGGCGGAGTTGAATTGCTTGCTGACCGAGGCGAGGCGGAAGTTCGTCTCCGGCGTGACCGGCGTCTTCGCTTCGAGATCGGCGAAGCCGTAACTGCGGCGTTCGATCGCCTTTCCGTCGCGCACCACGAGCACCGAAGCGCCCGGGCCATCGCCGATGTAATCGTGCATCAGGGTGTCGAGGCGGTCGGGCACGGCGGGATGGCTCGCAGTGGTGCAACCCGCCAGCAGGACGGCGGCTCCCAGCAACAGGCGTTGCACGATGGCGCGGTGCGGCATGGCGTGGCTCCCCTCGGATCGCCGGAGTGTACGGCCACTTCGTCCCGGCTTCACACACGCCCCATCGGCGGCTCACCGGGCATCGCGAAGCTGCGCCCACATCCATCGCAGGGAGCACCGTCATGGCAGAACACCTTCGCAGCGCCGGCAACCGCTGGAGCCTGGCGATCTGGACCGGCGCCGCCGCGCTGCTGGCCGTGCCCGCGGTCGCGATGCGCTTCACCGACCAGGTGCAGTGGACCGCGCTGGACTTCACCACCTTCGGGATCATGCTCGCCGCGGCGTGCGGCGCGTACGAATTGCTCGCGCGCAGGAGCGCCAGCCTGGCGTATCGCGCGGGCGCCGCCGCGGCCATCGGCACCGGGTTCTTCCTGTTGTGGGCGAACCTCGCGGTCGGCCTGATCGGCGACGAGCGCAATCCGGCGAACCTGATGTACGCCGGCGTGTTGCTGGTCGCGATCGTCGGCGCGATCGCCGCGCGCTTCCGTGCACGGGGCATGGCGCGTGCGATGACCGCGACGGCCATCGCGCAGGGCGTGGTCGGTGCGATCGCGATCGTCGGCAGGCTCGACGTGCCGGTGATGCTGCTGGGCATCACGGCGCTCTACGTCGTGCTGTGGATGGTGGCGTCGGTGTTGTTCGGGAAGGCGGCGCGCTAGATCGACGCGCGCTGCACCAGGTCCTTCGCCAGGCGCACCGCATCGATGCGCGCCTCGTAGTAGTGCGGGATCACCCCCTGCACGCGATAGCCCTGGTGGCGATAGAACGCGATCGCGCCGGGGTTGTCGGCGCGGCATTCGACATCGATGCGTTCGATGCCCGCCACGCGCGCCGCGTCCTCCAGCCACGTGAGCAAGCGCCCGCCCAGGCCCTGGCGCCGCTGCGTGGATTGCACGCCGAGCAACACCAGGTGCGCCGTGGTGTCGCCGTATTCCATGATCGCGAAGGCGTGCAATCCGCCGTGCGCGTGGACGACGGCCACGTTCGAGGTGCGGCTGCGGATGGCGGCGAGGATGCGCGCGGGCGTATAGCGCCAGCGCAGGCCGTGCTCGATCGCCTCGCGCGACAGCGTCGCGATGGAGGGCGCATCGTCCGAAGTGGCGAGACGGATGGTGGGCAGGCCCAGCACGGGCCCAGTCTATGCCCGTCGATGCGACGATTCCAATGCGCGTTGCGGCGGCCGCGGATGCATCGGCGGACGCATCGCGCCGCCGCGCCTGCGCACGCGCCGTTTACTGACGCATTCATCGCGCATCGCGGGAGCCGGTATGCGGAAGTGGACAGTGGCGATCGCCATCGCATGTTTCCCGTGCGTGGCCGCGGCGCAGGTGACGATCCCCGAGGAATACGGCAAGACCGTGAAGACCGCCGAGGCGATCGCCGCGCTCGGCGACGATCTGTTCGGCGATGCGACCAGCCTCTACACCGGCGCGACCACGTTCACCGCCACCGACGTCAGTCTCCCGGGCAACAACGCGTTGCCGGTGTCCGTCGGTCGCCGGTTCGTCGTGCAAAGCCGCGTGGGCGTGGAGCGCAGCGACCTGTTGTCGCGCGATGGCGGTTTCGCCGATTGGGAACTCGATCTTCCGCACCTGCATGGCGTCTTCGCGAAAGGGAAGGGCTGGCAGGTCGATGGCTGGAACGAGGCAGGCAAGCATTTGCGATGTTCCCTGAGCCAGGCGAATACCGCGGAGGCGCCCGAAGCGCAGGGATCCCCTTACGGCGGCTGGGAGGGGTTTACGTACTGGAGCGGCAATTCGCTCTACGTGCCCGGCATCGGCGACCAGGAAATGCTGACGGTCGACGCCGCGGCCAATCCCCACATGCCGAAGGACGGCAAGCAATACCGTTGGGTCACGAACAACCAGTGGTATTTCTCCTGCCTCCCGAACACCGCCAACGGCGTGCCGGGCGATGCCTTCCTGGCGGTGGCGCCTGACGGCACGCGTTACCACTTCGATTGGTTCGTTACGCGCTTCGCGCCGTGGATCACGCGGAACGTGGCCGAAGGCGGCGGCACCGGCGACCGGGCCGTGCCGAGGGCGCCGGTGGGTACCACGTCGTCGGTACTCGATCGCGAAGAAGTGCGCATCCTTCCGACGAAGATCGTCGATCGTTTCGGCAATACCGTGACGTACACCTACGACGCGGCAAACCCGCGTCGCCTGACCCGCATCGACGCAAGCGACGGCCGCGCACTCACTTTGACCTGGAGCGGCGCGCGCATCTCGGCGGTCAGCGACGGCACGCGCACCTGGCGTTACGTCTACGGCAACGGCCTGACCGAAGTGATCCTCCCGGACCAGTCGAAGTGGCGCATCGATTTCGTGAACCTGCGCGAGGCATACACCAGTCCTGCCGGCGTCAATGCCGAGCGCCGTTGCTCGGAGCAGACCGCCTCCACGCAGCAGGGCACCTACACCGGAAAGCTGACGCATCCATCGGGCGCGGTCGGCGAGTTCTCCTTCCGTTCGCAGATGCATGGACGGTCCTACGTCGACAAACAATGCCCGCCGCAACCCGGCTCCGGCGCCGAAGGTTTCGTTTCGCTGCAGCCGTTCTACTTCGAAGTCGTCGGGCTGACGAGCAAGACGATCAGCGGCCCGGGATTGACGACCGCGCAATGGACCTACGCGTTCGGTCCGGCCAACCGCAGCTGGGCGCAGGACTGTGCCGGCAATACGTGTCCGGAGACCAAGACCCTGGATGTCACCGGCCCCAGCGAATGGCGGCGCTACACCTTCGGCAATCGCTATCGCGTGTCGGATGGAAAATTGTTGTCCACGCAAATCGGCACGGGCCCCGCGAACGTGCTGCGCACGGAAGTCGCGACGTATCAGCTCGATCCCGTGGGCCAGGTCTATCCCGCCACCATCGGTCGATCGCCGTATCCCAGGAGCGACCAGACCGCGACGAAACACACGCCCCTGCGCAAGCGCGTGATCACGCAGCAGGGACAGGCGTTCACGTGGGAGGTGTCGAGTAGCTGCGGGGCGAATGGTGCGACGCCGTGTTTCGATGCGTTCGCGCGGCCGACGAAGGTGGTCAGGTCGAGTGCCGCTGCGGCACCGTGAGATGGGGCGGGCGCGCCGGCGTTATGCGGGCGGCTTCGCGACGCACTTCTTTTCCGTCGCGTTGTAAGCCTGTCCCTTGGGACACCCGAGTAATTGATCGACCTGCTTCGGCGCCAGGCAACGCTGCGATCCTTCGTCGCAGACCTTCTTGCCCAGGCACATCGGCCGCGGCGCCGGCATGCACATGCCATTGGGCGGATTTCCCTCGCAACGCTCCACGCCGTTGCACCAGGAGCCGTCCTGGCATGCCTCGTCGCTGGTGCAGTGCTGCGCATGCGCGATGCCTGGCAGCGAGAGCGCGAGGAGCACCGCAAGGCAGGCGATCGGTCGACGGTCCATGCAGGTGACAACGCAACCGGGGAAGAAAAAGGGCCTGCATCGCGGCAGGCCCTTCGACATCACTGGAATGCGAGCGTGAGGACGCGCAATGCATCGCGTGTGCGCCGGTCGCTGAGGTTGCTGTAGAGCATCACGTCCTGCGAACGGATCGGCGGCAGCGATAGCTGCGCGCTGGCGTCGACCGTCCCCGCTGGCGCCGCGCGTCGCGCCAGCACCGCGACCGCCAGGCCCGCGAGCGCGGCGGCGCCCAGGATCGCGGCGCCCTTGCCGACGAAGACTTCGCGCCATTGGATGCCGGCGTGGTCGAGTGCGCGGACCGCCTCGTTGCGGATGCGGCAGGAGGCGCCTTGCGTCGCCAGCGGCAGGGCTTGACCGGCGCGCGGCACCCAACTGGCCGACGCGAACCAGGAAAACGATTCGGCGAACACGATCTTGCCGCGCTTCCCGCGATCCTCGGGGCGCAGCACCAGCACGGCGTCGAGTTCGCCGCTTTCCTGGCGCCGCATCAGTTCGTCGGTGCCGGCGATGCGGATCTCGACCAGCAGGTTCGGATCGTGGTCCCGCATTCGACGCAGCAGAAACGGAAGTTCGCTGCCGACCAATTGCTGGTTGATGCCGATCGCCAGTCGGCGCTGTTCGGTCTCGAAGGCGGCGGCCGCGCGATCGTGCGAGGTCACCAGTTCGCGCGCGACATCGAGAAACACGAGCCCCTCGGCCGACAACTGCACATGCCGCGGCGTGCGTTCCAGCAAGCGGCGGCCCAGTTGGCCTTCCAGCCGCCGCAGCTTGAGGCTGACCGCGGACTGGGTGGTGCCCAGCACGTCGGCGGCCTTGGTGAAGCTCTGCAAATCGGCGGCCAGCAGGAAGGCCCTGACCGCATCGACGTCCATCGCCTTCATTGGAGATTCGATTCTGAAATGTCAGATATCGTTGTAGATGCGTTTTTCTGATCGATCAAGCGCCCTAGGATGCGGCCGTCCCCATCCACAGGACCTGCCACCATGAAACTGATCACCGGCACACTCGTTGCCATGCTCGCGGGGCTGGGCGCGCGCGATGCGCATGCCCCGACGTCCGCATTTCCGCTGCAAGGGACCTGGACCCTGGTCGCCGCGGACAAGCTCCTGCCGGATGGCGAGACGACGCACGACTATGGCGAGCACCCGAAGGGCAGGCTCGTCGTCGACGCCAAGGGGCGGTATTCGCTGCAGATCTTCAAGTCCGAGCGCCTGCAGTTCGCCAGCGACAGCAAGGCCGACGGCAGCGTCGACGAATTCAGGTCGGCCGCCATGGGCAGCAGCACGCACTACGGCACGTTGGCGATCGACGAACGCGCGGGCGTGCTGGTGTTCTCGATCGAAGGATCGTCCTTCCCCAACTGGGAAGGCACGACCCAGAAGCGCCAGTACACGCTCGACGGCGCGCAGCTGCGTTACAAGGTGCCGCCGCGGGCCGATGGCAGCATCCCGGTGTCCGTCTGGCAGCGGGTCGATTGATCCGCCCCGATTTCCGCTTCACCCATGGAGCACCATGCCGCACTTCATCGTCGACTGTTCCCGGGACCTGCTTGGCATCCACGACCAGGAATCGATCATCGCCCGCCTGCATCGCGTCGCGAATGCGTCGGGGCTGTTCGTCGAATCGGACATCAAGGTCCGCATCAACCCCTACGACACGTACGCGGTTGGAGGCGAGCGGCGGGACTTCCTCCATACCTTCGCGTGGATCATGCAGGGGCGCAGCGTCGAGCAGCGCGCGGCCTTGTCCAGGGCCATCGTGCGCGAAATGGCGGACATGTTTCCGCGCCTGGATCGCATCGCCGTGAACATCGCCGAGTTCGAGAAGGCGACGTACTGCAATCGCGCGATGCTGTGACGCGCTGGCCAGTGCCGTAACGCAAAGAAAAAGGGCCTGCATCGCTGCAGGCCCTTCGCACATCTGGAATCTAAGTGGTGGAGCGGAGGAGGATCGAACTCCCGACCTTCGCATTGCGAACGCGACGCTCTCCCAGCTGAGCTACCGCCCCACGAAGTCGCGCAGTATACGGAGGCGCCGCAGGGCTGCCAAGCGGTGCGCGCCGATCCGCATTGCGGTTCGTGCGCGGACCGCCCCGTTCAGTTGCCGCCCGCGGCCAGCAACGGTTTGAGGCGCGCTTCCAGTTGCTGCCGGCGCCATCCCGACAATGCGCCGGGCCAGTCGTGGCCGTCCAGCAAGGTTTCCAGCCAGCGGCGCGAGGCGAGGACGCCGTCGGGCAGGCCGAGTTCCTTCGCCACTTCCGCGGTCGTGTCCTGCAGTTTGCGCAGGGCGGCCTTGTCGCGATCCTCGCTGCGCGGGGGCGGGGCGTCGGCTTCGTCCGGGAGCGGGGTGGTCAGCGCGGTCCAGATCACGTCGACCAGGCTGCGCGGAGATTTCGGGATCGCGTCCAATTGACGCTTGAGTGCGTCGCGATCGATCGGCGGGTTGCGCGCCAGCGTCGTCGCCAGTTCGTTGTCGAGGATCCAGCTGCGTGGGCGGTCGCTGGTGCGCGCATACGCATCGCGCCAGCGGAGCAGGCGCAGCAGGCGGTGTTGTCCGGCGGTGTCGAGGAATTGCGCGGCGCGCATCGACAGGTGCGGCCAACGTTCGCCGGCTTCGTCGGCGCCTTGCGCCAGGCGCGCGCTGTCTTCGTCCAGCCACGCGCGGCGGCCGAGCGATTCGAGTTGTTCGGACAGGCCGCGATACAAGGCGTCCAGGTGCACGACGTCGTCGGCGGCGTACTTCATTTGCGATTCGGTGAGCGGACGGCGCAGCCAGTCGGAGCGTTGTTCGCCTTTCTCCAGCGCCACGCCGAGCAATTCCTGCACCAGGCGCTGATACCCCATGCCCGCGCCGACACCGGCGAGGCCCGCGGCGATCTGCGTGTCGAACAAAGGCGTCGGCGCCACGCCGCAGCTGCGCTTGAAGGCCACGATGTCTTCCGATGCGCTGTGCATCACCTTGAGGATGCCGGGGTCGGCGAGCATCGGCGCGAGCGCTTCGCACATGCCGTCCTTCAGCGTGTCGACCAACAGGATCTGCGGGTTGCCGTCGGCGTCCTCGAGCGCGATCTGCACGAGCGCCAGCTGCGGCCAGTAGGTGCGTTCGCGGATGAACTCGGTGTCCAGGCCCACGCGGGTGGGGCGGTGCGCCAGGCGCGCCGCGAGGTCGGTGGGGTCGGTGATCCAGAGATGCACGAGGGGTCTTGCTGACAGGACAGGCCGCCAGACTAACCGGGCGAGCGCTTCCACGTCACGGTTGCCCCGGATGGCGAGGATGGCCCACCATCGTCGCGTCACGGCCCCACGGACGTTCATGACGCCTCCACGGACCCGCTCGCCCCGTCTGCTTGCCCTCGCGTGCGTCCTTGCGCTGTCTGCCTGCGATGGCAAGCGCGTGGACCAGGCCGCCACGCCCACCGCCGAACGCAACCCGCTGGTGACCATCACCGGCGAGGAAGCGGTCGCCGTTCCCGCGTGGCAACCGCCGCCGGTGATCATCGCGGCAGGCGAGGAGCCCGCCGTGCTGGCCGAAGCGAACAAGGCGCTCGACGAAGGGCGCCTGTTCGGCGGACCGCGCGACGCCGTGCCCTTGCTCCTGGAATTGCACGCGCGCCAACCCATCGACGCCGGTGTGATGCGCGCAATGGCGCGCGCAATCAAATTGTTGATCGCAGAAGGCGATGCCGCACTCGGTCGCATGGACGAAGATCCCAACGGCCTGGTCCGCGCGCACGAAGTGGGCGAAGTCGGGCGCACCGCCGCGCCGGACGACCCGGCGATGCGTGACTACCTCTCGCGCGTGGATCGCGCCGATCAATCGGTGCAACTGGATCATCGCGGCGAACGCGAACTGCAATCGGGCCGGCTCGGCGAAGAAGCCGGCGACCGCGGTGCGCTGGATTATTTCCGCGAAGCCGCCGAGCGTCGCCCGGGCGATGCGCGCGCCTCGCAAGGCATCGCCGCGGTCGAAAGCGCCCTGATCCGGCGCGCGGAAGAACGCGCCGCGCAGAACGATTTCGCCGGCGCAGAACAATGGCTGGCCTTCGCCGATCGCGTGCGGCCGAGCATGACGACGGTCGACGATGCGCGCGCGCGGATCGCGATGCAGCGCCGCGTGCGCGCCGACGAAATGCGCGACAGGGGCATGGCGGTGCTCATGCGCGAGAACGGTTTGCCCGAAGCGCGCCGCATCCTGTCGGACATGCTGCGCATCGCGCCGCCGGGCGATCCGGCCGCCGCCGAATTGCGCGCGCGCATCGACCAGGTGGCGCACTACGGCCTGTTCCGCGTGGGCCAGGTGTTCACCGACGCGTTGCAAAGCGGCGCGCGCGGGCCGCAGATGGTGGTCGTGCCGCACGGCGGTTTCCGCATGGGCGCGCGCGATGGCGAAACCGGTGCGTCCCCGTCCGAGCGTCCGGTGCATTACGTGCGTTTCGAGCGCGGCTTCGCGATGGCGCGCACCGAAACCACGGTCGGCGAATTCCGCCGCTTCGTGCAGGCCACACAGTACAAGCCGCGTGCGGTGCGGCGCGGACACTCCATCGTCTACGACGAACGCAGCGGCACGCTCGTGCGTCGCAGTGGCGTGGATTGGCGGCACGATTATCTCGGCGAGCTGGCGACCGATGCGATGCCGGTGTTGCACGTCAGCGCGCGCGACGCCGAAGCCTATGCGCATTGGCTCTCGCAGCAGACCGGAGAACGCTATGCGCTCCCGAGCGAGGCGCAATTCGAATACGCCGAGCGCGCGGGCAGCGAAGGCAGCCTGGCGTGGAGCAGCGCGATCCCGCCGCGCTTCGCGGGCAATGTCACCGGATCGGGCGATCGCTCGCCGACGGGCCGCGCCTGGCGCAACGCCTTCCGGGGCTATTCCGATGGGTATTGGGGCCCGGCGCCGGCCGGGCGGTATCCGGGCAATGCATTCGGTCTTCACGACCTGAGCGGCAACGTCAGCGAGTGGGTCGCCGACTGCTGGCACGTCGGGTACCGGCGCGCCCCCGCCGATGGACAGCCCTGGGTCAATCCCGGTTGCCGTCGGCGCGTCATCCGCGGCGGGTCGTGGGTGAGCGCACCGACGCAGGTGCGTTCGGCCTGGCGGCTGTCCACGGATGGCGACACCACCAATGCGCGGCTTGGTTTCCGTCTGGTGCGGGAGCTGTAAGGCGCGATCACATTTCAAGGAGCGGCGATGAACAGTCCCTACGGCAACCAGGCGTCAGGACGGCGCGGGATCGGGTTCGGCGGGATTCGTTGGTGGGTGCTGCTGTTGTTCGCCGGGTACGCGGCGTTCTACTGGTTTTCCAATCGCGTCGACGATCCGCTGACCGGCGAGAAGGTGCTCATCGACCAGAGCATCACGCCGGACGATGAAAAGGCGCTGGGCCTGCAGGCCTGGAACGAATTGCAGCAGACCGAGCAGATCGTTCCCCCGAGTGATCCCAACGCCGCGGCCGTGCGCCAGATCGCGCAGCGCCTCATCGCCAAGATCCCCGAAGTCTCCGACGCACTCGCCGCCGAACACGGCATGCAGGCGCCGCACATCGAGAAGAGCTTCGATTGGGACGTGAACCTGATCCAGTCCGACCAGGTCAACGCGTTCTGCCTGCCGGGCGGCAAGATGGCGGTGTACACCGGCCTGATCCCGGTCGCGCAGAACAACGATGCGATGGCGGTGGTGATGGGCCACGAGATCACGCACGCCTTGCTGCGCCATGGTGCGCAGCGCATGTCGGAACAGAAGCTCGCGCAGATGGGCCAGATGGCCGGCGCGATGAGCGGCATGGACCAGCAGCAGATGCAGGCGGTGATGGCCGTGTACGGCTACGGCCGTGCCCTGCCCTACGCGCGCAAGCAGGAAACGCAGGCCGACGAGATGGGCCTGATGCTCGCCGCGGCGGCGTGCTTCAACCCGGAAGAAGCGATCCCGCTGTGGCAGCGCATGGAGCAGGCCAGCGGCGGACAGGCGCCGCCGGAATTTTCCAGCACGCACCCGAACCCGGGCACGCGCATCCAGAACCTGCAGGCCTTGATGCCCAAGGCCATGGAATATCGGAAGAAGTTCTGCGAGACGGCGCACTGAGCGCCGCCATCGTCAGAAGCTCATGAACAAGCCGCCGTTCACCGGGATGTTCGCGCCGGTGATGAAACCGGCGTCGTCGTTGGTGAGGAACTCCACCGTGCGCGCGATTTCGCTCGGCTTGCCCAGGCGGCCGACCGGCACGCTGTCGACGATCTTGACGCGCACGTCTTCCGGCACCGCCATGACCATCGCCGTTTCGCAATAACCCGGCGAGACGCTGTTGACCGTGACGCCCTTGCGCGCGACTTCGCGCGCAAGCGCCATGGTGAAGCCGTGCATGCCGGCCTTCGCCGCGGAGTAGTTGGTCTGGCCGAACTGGCCGGTCTGCCCGTTGACGGAGCTGATGTTCACCACGCGCCCGAAACCGCGCGTGGTCATGCTGTCCACCACGTGGCGGCACATGTTGAACACGCCGTCGAGGTTGATGTTCAACACGGCATCCCAGTCGGTGCGCGCCATCTTGCGCAGCGTGCCGTCGCGCGTGATCCCGGCGGCGTTGACGAGGATGTCGATCGGGCCGCGTTCGGCTTCGACCTTCCGGACGAGTTCGCCGCAGGCGTCGAAGTCGCCGACGTTGCCGGCTTCGAAATGCACGTCCAGGCCATCGACGTCCTGGCGGAATTGCGCGATGCGCTCTTCGCGCGCGCCGAGGTCGGCGGCGACGACGGTGCGCCCGGCGCGGGCGAGGGTCTTGCAGATCTCGGTACCGAGACCACCGATGCCGCCGGTCACGACGGCCACGCGCTTGCTCATGGGATTCCTGATGTTTGGTGCACTGCAGCAGCCGGCAGGGTGCCAGCGGCAGGCAGGGTCGTCAACGCACGCCGGTCACATTCGCGGCGCGGGAGGCCTGAGGGCTCAGGCCTTGGTCTTGTCCTTGGTGTCCTTCTCGTCCCGGGCCGGCGTGGCGCGGGGCGCCGCCGGGCGGCCCATGCCGCCGACCAGGCCGTTCTGGAAGTCCTTCCACATCTCCAGGTTCTTCTCGGTCAGCTGGTTGAGCATCGTCCACGGCGCCTGGCCGATCAGGCCGCTCATCTGCTGCCGGAACTGCTGTTGCTGCTCCAGGAACATCTGCATCGAGCGTTCCAGGTAGTTGCCCATGAAGCCCTGCAGCGAATCCCCGTAGAACCGGATGATCTGGCTGAGCAACTGCGTGGAGAGGATCGGTTCGCCGTCCTGTTCGTGCTCGGTGATGATCTGCAGGAGCACGCAGCGCGTGAGGTCCTCGCCGGTCTTGGCGTCGCGCACCTCGAACTCTTCGCCATCGACGATGAGCTGGCGCACGTCCTCGATGGTGATGTAGCTGGAGATCCGCGTGTCGTAGAGACGGCGGTTGGGATATTTCTTGATGACGCGGAGTGGCATGCGGTCGACCCCCGAAGACGGCGTGCCCGAGCATGGCGCACCGCAACAGGGGATTGCAACAGGGCTGTCAAGACCCTCAGGTCATGAACGTGAACCCGGTTTCAGCGACCGCTCACCAGCGCGCGCTCACCACCCCATGTACTGGCCGCCGTTCGCCGAGAGATTGGCGCCCGTGATCCAGCCGGCTTCGTCGGGAATGAAGAACGACACCGCGTAGGCGATCTCGTCGGGCTCGCCCAGGCGGCCGGTGGGGATCTGCGCGACGATCTTGTTGCGCACTTCCTCGGGCACGGCCATCACCATGTCGGTCCCGATGTAGCCGGGGGAGACGGTGTTGACCGTGATGCCGAACTTCGCGTTCTCCTGCGCCAGCGAGATGGTGAAGCCGTGCATGCCCGCCTTGGCGGCGGCGTAGTTGGCTTGGCCGTACTGGCCCTTCTGGCCGTTGATCGAGGCGATCTGGATGATGCGGCCCCACTTGCGCGCGCGCATGCCCTCGATCACCGGTCGGGTGACGTTGAAGCAGGAATCCAGGTTGGTGCCGATGACTTCGCGCCACTGCAGCGCGCTCATCTTGTGGAAGGTGGTGTCGCGGGTGATGCCCGCGTTGTTGACGAGGATCTCCACGGGGCCCAGTTGCGCTTCCACGGCGCGGACCATCGCCTCGGCGTCCTGGTCGCTGGAGACATCGCCCGGCGCGAGCGCGACCTCGATGCCTTCGGCACGCAGCTTCGCCTGCCAGGCGCGCGCTTTTTCCTCGTTGCGGTAGTTCGTCGCCACCCGATGCCCGCCCAGCGCCAGCCGACGGCAGATCGCCGTGCCGATGCCGCCCGTGCCGCCCGTCACCAAAGCCACCCTGCTGGATGCCATGTGCCGCTCCCTGGTCTGTCGTTCTGCGAAAAACGCCGGTCGGTCCAGTCTAGGACGCGATTGCGACACCTGTGTTGTGCAACGCAACGGATTCCGACGGAATCCGCGAGGGCGAGAAGGCGGCCTGCGCCGCAGCGAGCGTTCCAGCCACGTCGGTGCACGATTCCAACGCCGCCGGTGCCTGGCCCAGCGCACGCCAGGCCATCCGCAGCGCGGGCAGGGGGTTGGCGTCGTCGATGGGCAGGGCATCGGTCGACTTGGACAGCTTGCGCCCTTGCGTGTCGACGATGAGTGGTAGATGCGCGTAGCGGGGCGTGGGCAGGCCCAGTGCGCGCTGCAGGAGGATCTGGCGCGGGGTGGAGTCGAGCAGGTCGGCGCCGCGCACGACGTCGGTGATCGCCTGCGCCGCGTCGTCGACGACCACCGCGAGCTGGTAGGCCCAGAACCCATCGGCGCGCCGCAGGACGACATCGCCGACTTCGGCGCCGACATCCTGGGCCACGCGCCCCTGGATCGCATCGTCGAAGGCGACGGTCTCGCCGATCGGAATGCGGAGGCGAATCGCCGGCGCGCGCCCGGCCTGCGGCCCGGCGACGCAGGCGTGGTGCAAGCCGCCGCTGGCCGACAGATCGCTGCGGCTGCACCAGCATTCGAAGGCATCGCCGCTGGCCAGCAGGCGATCGAGCGCGGCGCGATAGGCCGCTTCGCGCGTGCTCTGGTACAGGATCGGGCCATCGGAGACCAGGCCGAAGGCTTCCAGCGTGCGCAATTGGCGTTCGATCGCGCCAGGTTGTTCGCGCGGCGGGTCGAGATCCTCCACGCGCACCCACCACTCAGCGCCAACGTGACGCGCCAGCAGCCAACTGCCGAAAGCGGCGAGCAACGAGCCCGGATGCAGGGGCCCGGTGGGCGATGGCGCGAAGCGTCCACGACGGGGCGTGGGACGAAGGCGGTGCTCGCTCGGGTCGGTTCGTATCGACATCGCGCTTGAATTTAAACGAACATCGCCTCACTTCCCCAATACGGCCGCTTTTTCCGGCGGCGCGGATGAGACGACCATGTTCAAGCGCCTCGTGTTGTTCCTCGCCACCAACCTTGCCGTGCTCGGCCTGCTGAGCGTGGTGATGGCGGTTCTCGGCATCAACCCGCAATCGGCCGCCGGCCTGGTGATGTTCGCCGCCGTGTTCGGTTTCGGCGGTTCCATCATCTCGCTGCTGATCTCCAAGTGGATGGCCAAGCGCGCCACCGGCGCCCACGTCATCGAGCAGCCGCGCAACGAAACCGAACGCTGGCTGTTCGACACCGTGCAGCGCCAGGCCAAGGCCGCCGGCATCGGCATGCCCGAAGTGGCGATCTACGACGCGCCGGAAATCAACGCCTTCGCCACCGGCGCCAACCGCAACAAGGCGCTGGTCGCCGTCTCCACCGGCCTGCTGCGCGCGATGGACCGCGACGAGGCCGAAGCCGTGCTCGGCCATGAAGTGAGCCACGTCGCCAACGGCGACATGGTGACCATGGCGCTGCTGCAGGGCGTGCTGAACACCTTCGTGATCGTGCTGGCGCGCGTGGTCGGGCGCGTGGTCGACGGCTACATCAGCGGCAATCGCGAGGGCAGCGGTGGCGGCTTCGGTTACTACATCATCGTGTTCGTGCTCGACCTGGTGTTCGGCCTGTTCGCGAGCATGATCGCGATGTGGTTCTCGCGGCATCGCGAGTTCCGCGCCGACGCGGGCGGCGCCACGCTCGCCGGCCGCGACAAGATGGTCGCCGCGCTGCAGCGCCTGTCGCTGACCTACGGCGAAAGCACCTTGCCCAAGCAGGTCGCCGCGTTCGGCATCAGCGGTGGCGTCGGCCACGGCGTGCGTCGCCTGCTGATGTCGCATCCGCCGCTGGAAGAGCGCATCGAAGCGCTGCGCAATTGGCAGCCGGCTGGGAGTGCAGTCCGACAGAATGTCGTGACCTGACGGCAGCACGGAATGGGGAATGGGGAATAGGGAATAGTTGAGGCGACGCGATTTGACGCGTCGCGAATCTACTATTCCCTATTCCCCGTTCCCCATTCCCGGGGTTACTGGAAGTCGTAGTCCATCTCGGGCCCGGCTGCCGCAAGGAAGTGGCCCTGCACGTAATCCACACCACTCGTGAACAGGAACGTCATCGCCGCCGCATCCTGCACGAATTCGGCGATGGTCTTCGCGCCCTGTTCGTTGGCGCGCACGCTGAATTCGCGGATCTTGGCCTGGTTGTCCGGGTTCTGCGCCAGTTCCTGGATGAAGGCGCGGTCGATCTTCACCAGCGCCGGTTCGAAGTGCTGCATCAGCTGGAAAGAGTTGAGGCCCGTGCCGAACTGCTCCAGGCCCACGCGGCAACCGAACTTGCTCACCGCCGCGCGGAAGGCCTGCGCCTGCTTGAGGTGCGTGAACACCTTGGACTCGGGCAGCTGCAGCACCAGGCGATCGCCCGGGATCTTGTGCAGCGCGATCTGCTCGCCGATGAATTTCGCCAGCGTGTCGTCGGCCAGCGACGCCTGGGTGATCTTGACCAGCAGCGTGGTGTCCTTGCGCAGGCGCGCGCGCTCGGCGACGACCTGGATCGCGCGGCCCGCGACCCAACGGTCGATTTCCCACAGCAATCCGTGTTCTTCGGCCACCGGCAGGAACATCTGCGGCGCCACGAGCTCGCCTTCGGACGTGCCACGCAAGCGCAACAGCGCTTCGTAGGTCTCGCCCGGTTCGCCGTGCAGGCTGATGACCGGCTGGTAGTGCAGGACGAAGCCGTCCCCGTCCACCGCCGCGCGGATGCGTTCGACCCACGCGCGCACGCGCTCTTCTTCGGCGCGATCCACCGCGCCCGGATCGAAGATCTCTGCACGGTTGCCGCCCACCGCGACCGAGGACTGCACGCCCTGGCTGGCCTTGGCGAGCACTTGCGTGACCGAGGCGATCTTCTCGCCGATCTGCACGCCGCCGATGCTGACCGTCGCCGAGAGCGAACGCTCGCCGACTTCGAACACGTGGCCTTCGAAGGCCGCGCGCACGCGCTCGGCGAGTGCGACGGTGCCGACATGGTCGCTGTTCTTCGACAGCACAGCGAACTGGTGTTCGCCGAAACGCGCGGCGACATCTTCGGGGCCCAGCGCGGTGCGCAGGCGCCCGGCGAGGCCGGCGACGAGATCGTCGGCGGCGTCCAGCCCGATTTCCTGCATCAGCCGCACGAAATGGTCCGGCTCGATCAGCAACAGGCCCAGGTGCGTGCCGCCCTGCGCGGTGCCGCCGACGGCCGATTCGAGTTGCTGCAGGAACGTCGGGCGGTTGAGCAGGCCGGTGACCTGGTCGCGCTGGCGCAGTTCCTCGACTTCGCGTGCCAGTTCCGGATCGCTTTCCTGGCGGCGGAAGACGATCTGGATGCACGCTTCGCCCTCGTAGAAGGCCGAGGTGAATTCCATCGTGGCGGGGAAGCGGTTGCCTTCCTGGTCGAGCGCTTCGAGTTCGTAGCGCGGCGGCGGGGCATCGCCCTTCGACAGGCCCTTGAGCAGCGTCTTGAAGTTGGCGACATGGCTGGGCGCGACCAGGTCGAGCAGCGACATGCCTTCGATGTCTTCGAACGCCTCGAAGCCGAACATCTCCAGGTAGGCCTGGTTGGCGCGGATGTGCATGCCTTCGTGCACGTAGGCGATGGGCTCGCGCGAGGAATCGATGAGGGCGTCGCAGCGGCGTTCGGTTTCGCGCACCTGCGCTTCGAGCAGGCGTTGCGCGCGGCGGGCTTCGAGGTCTTCCCATTCGGCGCGCACGGTGGCGAGCACGTGCGGCATGCGGCCGCGCAGGATCAGCCCGCGCACGCCGCGCTCGCTGGCCTGCAGCAAGGTGTTGTCGTCGACGGTGTCGACCACCATCAGCAGCGGGATGTCCTTGCCGCTGGCGTCGATGGCCGTCATCGCGGCCGCCATCGTCGGGTTTTTGGCGTCCTTCGCGGCGATCACGAGGTCGAGCGCGCCGCCCACCAGGGCAGGCAGGGACTCTTCGTTCTCGGGGCGCGACACGCGCACGGCGATGCCGGCGTTGCGCAATCCGCTGACGATGGCTTCGGCCGCCTCGACACTGTCGTCGACGATCAGCAATCGCAGCACGCTGTCCTGTTTGGCTCGCATCCGGGGCTCTCTGGGTCGTGCAGGTCGACCGGGGGAGGGAAAACGGTTCCGGCGACGGACGGTTGACCTTATGGCACGAATGGCCGGTCGAGGTCCATGCGCCGGAAGCTCAGGCCAGGGGTCTCTTGCCCGGATCGCCGGGGAGTTCACGAACCAGGCGCGGGACCAGGTAGCCCGACAGCCGTGCCGCGAGTGCGCGATGCAGGGCCAGGGCCTGCGCATCGTCGACTTCGAAATGGGCCGTGCCCTGCACGCGATCGAGTTGGTGCAGGTAATAGGGGAGCACGCCGGCGCGATGGCCGCGTTCGCTCAGCGCCGCGAGCGCATCGACGGTGTCGTTGACCCCGCGCAGCAGCACCGCCTGGTTGAGCAGGGTCGCACCGGCCGCGCGCAGGCGGGCCAGGGCCGAATCGACGGCCCCGTCGAACTCGTTCGCATGATTGGCGTGCACCACCACGGTCACCGGCCAGGGCAGCGAACCCATCCACGCGATGAGATCGGCGTCGACGCGGTCGGGCAGCACGATCGGCAGGCGGGTGTGGATCCGCAGGCGCTTGAGGTGCCCGATGCCGGCCAGGGCCTGCGTGAGTTCGGCGAGCTTGGGCGTGGCGAGCGAGAGCGGGTCGCCGCCGCTGAGCAGCACTTCCTCGATCGTCGGGTCGCCCGCGATCTGCGCGATCGCCTGCGCCCACCCCCCGGCCGCGGCGGTATCGCCCGCGTAATCGAAGTGGCGGCGGAAGCAATAGCGGCAGTGGATGGCGCAACTGCCGGTGGCCACCAGCAAGGCGCGGCCGCGGTATTTCTGCAGCACCCCATGTGCGGTGCGCGCGGCCGTATCGCCGACCGCGTCGAACCCGAAGCCCGGCACGATCCGGTCCTCATCATCCAACGGCAGCACCTGGCGAAGCAGCGGATCGGCCGCATCCCCGTGGCGCATGCGCGCGACGAAGGCACGCGGCACGCGCAGCGGGAACTGCGCCGCGGCTGCGTCGGATATGCGCGCGGCCACCGCATCGAGGCCGAGCAGGGCGAGCAACTGGCGCGGATCGCGCACCGACTCGCGCCACTGGTGGCGCCAATCCGGCGCGGGCAGCGGCGGGAGGGGAAGGGGTTCGGCTATCATGTCGAGCTCGACATTCTAGCCGGCCCCGTCGCAGGTCGCCGGCGCGCAGACACCGTTTAACAGGAGCAACACCGTGGCCAGCCTCGGCATGAACGACGTCAAGACCGGACAGAAGATCCTGGTCAACAACGACCCCTGCGTCATCATCGACACCGAATACGTCAAGCCGGGCAAGGGTCAGGCGTTCACGCGCGTGAAGTACCGCAGCATCAAGTCCGGGCGCGTCGTCGAAATGACGATGAAGGCCACCGACAGCGTGGAACAGGCCGACGTGGTCGACACCGACATGCAGTTCCTCTACGCCGACGGCGAGTACTGGCACTTCATGAATCCCGAGTCCTTCGAGCAGGTGCAGGCCGACAAGAACGGCATGGGCGGCGCGGACAAGTGGCTCAAGGGCGAGGAAGAGTGCGTGGTCACGCTCTTCAACGGCACGCCGATCATGGTGCAGCCGCCGAATTTCGTCGAACTGAAGATCACCGAAACCGATCCGGGCGTCCGTGGCGACACCTCCGGTGGCGGCGGCAAGCCGGCGACGCTGGAAACCGGCGCGGTCGTGCGCGTGCCGCTGTTCGTCGGCCAGGACGAAATCATCAAGGTCGACACGCGCTCGGGCGAGTACGTCAGCCGCGTGAAGTGATGGATCCCTCCGCAATCCTCCAGCTCGCGGTCTGGCTCGTCGGCGTCATCGTCGCCGCCGGCGCGGTGCTGTGGCTGTGGAACACGACGCTGCCGCGCGTGTTCCCCGGTCGCGTGCGCGCCCTGCGTTACGGCGAGGCGCTGCGCCTGATGTTGCTGGCGTGGTTGCTGTTCGGCGCCGGCGCCTTCGGGCTCACCTACGCCCTCGGCGCGGGCCTCTGGTAAGGATGGCGCCGGAAGCCTGCGATCTGCTGATCGAAGCCGGCCACGTGGTGCCGGTGCAGCCGCACGGCGTCGTGCTCGCCGATTACGCCGTGGCGGTGCGCGATGGCGTCATCGTCGCGGTGTTGCCGATCGCCGAGGCGCGCGCGCGCTTCACCGCCGCGCAAACCGTCTCGCGCCCCGACGGCGTCTTGACCCCCGGCCTGGTCAACGCGCACGTCCACAACCCGATGACGTTGCTGCGCGGCGTCGCCGACGACCTGCCGCTGATGCAATGGTTGCAGGGCCACATCTGGCCGATCGAGGCCGCGGTGGTCGCGCCCGATTTCATCGCCGACGGCGTGACGCTCGCCATCGCCGAAATGCTCCGCGGCGGCACCACGTGCTGCAACGAAAACTATTTCTTCCCCGACGTGCAGGCAGCGACCTACCGCAAGCACGGGTTCCGCGCGCGCGTCGGGCTGCCGATCATCGATTTCCCCACCGCGTGGGCGCGCACGTCCGACGAATATTTCGACCGCGCCGGGCAAGTGCACGATCAGTGGCGCAACGATCCGCTCGTCGCCACCGCCTTCGCGCCGCATGCGCCGTACACCGTGTCGGATGCGAACTTCGAACGCATCCGCATGCTCGCCGACCAGCTCGACGTGCCGGTGCATTGCCACGTGCACGAAACCGCGCATGAAGTGAGCGAGGCGCGCAAAACCCTGGGCCAGTCGCAGATCGCACGCCTGGACCGCCTGGGCCTGGTGAACGACCGCCTCATCGCGGTGCACATGACGCAACTGACCGACGCGGAGATCGCGCTGTGCGCCGAACGCGGCGTGAGCGTCGCGCATTGCCCCGAATCCAACCTCAAGCTCGCCTCGGGCTTCTGCCCGGTCGCGAAACTCGCGGCCGCCGGCGTCAACCTCGCCATCGGCACCGACGGTGCGGCCAGCAACAACGACCTGGACATGTTCGGCGAGATGCGCACCGCCGCGTTGCTTGCCAAGGCGGTCGGCGAAGACGCCTCGGCGTTCGATGCGTTTTCGGCCTTGCGCGCGGCGACGCTCGGCGGCGCGAAGGCGCTGGGCTTCGAAGACGCCATCGGTTCGATCGAAGCAGGCAAGCAGGCCGACCTGGTGTGCGTGGACCTGGGCGCGCTGGAAACCCAGCCGCTGCACCACGTCGTCTCGCAACTGGTCTACGCCTGCGGGCGGCACCAGGTGAGCGATGTGTGGATCGCCGGGCAGCGCAAGCTGGAAGCCCGCATCCTCGTGGACATGGATGTCGACGCCATCGTGGCCAACGCGCGCCAGTGGCGCGACCGCATCGCCGCGGTCCGCACGGCGTAATCCGCTCCCGAGGCCCTGATGACGCAAGCGCAACCCAACGAAGACAACTTCCGCCAGGCCGAACTCGACCGCTTCAACGAGCTCGCCCATCGCTGGTGGGATGCCAACGGCCCGCAGAAGGCGCTGCACGCGCTGAACCCCGCGCGCCTGGGATACATCACCGATCGCACGCCGCTGCAGGGTGCGCGCGTGCTCGACGTCGGTTGCGGCGGCGGCTTGCTCAGCGAATCGATGGCCGCCGCCGGCGCGGACGTCACCGCGATCGACCTGGCGCCCGACCTGCTGAAGATCGCGCGCCTGCACGGCCTGGAATCGGGCGTGAAAGTCGACTATCGCCAGGTGCCCGCCGAAGCGCTCGCCGAAGAAATGCCCGGGACGTTCGACGCGATCGCCTGCATGGAAATGCTCGAACACGTGCCGTCGCCGCCGTCGGTCCTCGCCGCGTGCGCGACGATGCTCAAGCCGGGCGGCCGTTTGTTTCTCTCCACGCTCAACCGCACGCCGGCCGCGTTCGCGCTGGCGATCCTCGGCGCCGAATACATCGCGCGCATCCTGCCCAAGGGCACGCATCAGTACCGCGACTTCATCAAGCCCTCGGAGCTCGGTGCGTGGTTGCGCGACGCCGGGCTCGAACTCGAAGACGTCAGCGGCCTGGTGTACGAGCCCTGGCGCAACGCCGCACGCGTCGGGCGCCGTACGGACGTGAATTACCTCGCCTGCGCGCGCAAGCCCGGATGATCGCAATGTCGTTCCCGAAAGCGGTGCTGTTCGACCTGGACGGCACCTTGCTCGACAGCGCACCCGACATGCTGGCCACGGTGGATGCGATGCGCGCCGCGCGCGGCCGCGGCCCGATGGAAATGACGAAGTTGCGCCCCGTGGTGTCGAAAGGCGCGCGCGCGATGACCGCCGCCGCTTTCCCGGATATCCCGGCCGACGAGCGCAACGCGTGGATCCCGGAATTCCTTGCGACTTACGAACGCGAACTCGGCCGCCACGGCGAATTGTTCGAAGGCATCGACGCGATGCTGCGCGCGCTGGAAGACGCCGGATGCCGCTGGGGCATCGTCACCAACAAGCCCGAATACCTCGCGCGCGCCCTGATGCCGATGCTCGGCTGGGACACGCGCTGCGCCGTGCTGATCGGCGGCGACACGCTGCCCGAACGCAAGCCGCATCCGCTGCCCTTGCTGCATGCGGCGCAAGTGATGGGCTTCGACGCGACCGACGTGGTCTACGTCGGCGACGACGAACGCGACATCCAGGCCGCGCGTGCGGCCGGCATGCGATCGGTGGTCGCCTTGTGGGGCTATCGCCTCGACGAAGACGACCCGCTCGCCTGGAAGGGCGACACGATGGTCGACCTGCCGTCCGAACTGTGCGCGCCGGAACGCTGGCCATGAGCGCCGTGAGCGACCCGGCGGTCGACACGACGCTGGCGAAGTGGCGTGAACGCTGGCCCGAGTGGCCCTTCGCCGAACCTTTCGTCGCACCGCTGCATCGCGAACGCGCGATCGCCTGGTTCGCGCTGCGCGACGAATTGACGCATGCGGCCTGGCTCGGCAGCGACCCGCGGCCGGGCGACGCGAAACTCGCGTGGTGGGCCGAAGAGCTGCACGGTTGGGCGAAGGGTGTGCGTCGCCATCCGCTCGGCATCGTGCTGCAACGCGAGCCCGCCGCATGGCCGGTGCTCGCGGCGGCATTGCCCGCCTTGCGCGCGACCCGCGAACGCGCGGCGAACATCGACGATGCCTTCAGTGCACTCGAACCCTTCGCACGCGGCGTGTCGACGATCGCCTCGACCCTGTTCGGCAGTGGCATCGGCGATCCGGCGCCCGAGCGCAGCGTCGTGGCGAGCCTGCTCGGCGAACATGCGCTCGCCGGCGGCGATGCGGCCGCGCCGCTGCAATCGCTCGCCCAGGCCGGGCAGGGCGCGCAACCGGGCGTCGCATCGCGGCTCTGGGCCCGCACCTTGCTCGACCAATGGCCCTTGCCGCACGGCGGCACGGTGCCCGGGCGCCTGCACGCCGCACTGGTGCGCGAGCGCCTGCGCCGGTACGCCGACGGCGGCGCGCCCGAGCGCCCCTTGCCCGCCTGGCGGGCGCTGTTCACGGCATGGCAAGCCGCGCGCCGCTGAACGCACCGTTGCACCGATTTCGTCACGAGCCACCGCCCGCGCTGGCTACAATGCGCCCCTCATGACCGCCTCCCGTCCCCCCGCGCAGCTCCCCGACGTCGCGTTCGAAGCGGCGGCGCTGGCACGCCCGCTGGATTGGGTGGGGATGGACCGCATCGCGATCCCGGTGCGCATCCACGACGCCGACGGACAACCGGTGCAGGTGGCGGCCGATGTCGACGTCGCCGTCGACCTGCGCGACGGACAGGCGCGCGGCATCCACATGTCGCGCCTGTACCTGCAATTGCAGCAGGCCTTCGCGAGCGAAGCGATCACGCCCGGCGGTTTGCGCCGCGTGTTGCAGGGTTTCATCGAATCGCAGAAGGGCGCCTCCACGCGCGCGCGCCTGCACATCCGTTACGAACATTTGCTGCAACGCCGCGCGCTCGCGAGCGACAACGTCGGCTGGAAGCGCTACCCGGTGTCGATCGAAGCCGAGCTCGCCGATGGCCATCTGCATCTCGCGCTCGGTTTCGCGGTCGAATACTCCAGTACGTGTCCCGCGTCGGCGGCGCTGTCGCGCCAGGTCAACGCCGAGCGTTTCGCCAGCGATTTCGCGGCGGCGCGCCCGATCTCGGCGCAGGTCGTGAGCGATTGGCTCGCCTCCGAACGCGGCCTGGCCGCCACGCCGCACGCGCAGCGCAGCCGCGCCGACATCCGCGTGGTGTTGCGCCCCGCGTTCGATGAGTTGCCGTTGCTGGACCTGGTCGACGCGGTCGAAGCCTCGCTCGGCACGCCCGTGCAGACGGCGGTCAAGCGCGAAGACGAACAGGCCTTCGCCGAACTCAACGCCGCCAACCTGATGTTCTGCGAAGACGCCGCGCGCCGCGTGGCCGGTGCGTTGTCGCGCGAGGAGCGCATCGACCGATACGAAGTGCGCGTTGCGCACTTCGAAAGCCTGCATCCGCACGATGCAGTCGCGCGCGTCTCCGGGACGAACGCGGCACCCTGACGGTCAAACCCGCGCGAACTCCAGCCGCTGCCCGTTCGGCGCATCGACCAACTGGCTGCCATCCCACGCCAGCACGCCGTTGACCCAGGTCGCGCCGATGCGCGAATGGAACGTGCGGCCCTCGAACGGCGACCACCCGCACTTCGACAACACGTCCTCGCGGCGCACGGTGAAGGGCACATCGTCGATCAGCACCAGGTCGGCCATGTAGCCTTCGCGCAGGAAGCCGCGCTGCGACACGTCGAACAACTGCGCCGGCGCATGGCACACCTTCTGCACGACCTGCGCGTTCGTCAGCCGGCCTTCGTGCACCAACTCCAGCGCCGCGACCAGCGCGTACTGCACCAGCGGCAGGCCGCTCGGCGCGCCGGTGTAGGGACGCGCCTTCTCCTCCAGCGTATGCGGGGCGTGGTCGGTGGCGAGCACGTCGATCACATCGTCGGCCAGTGCGGCGATCAGGGCTTCGCGATCGCTCGCTTCCTTGATCGAGGGATTGCACTTGATCAGGTTGCCGAGCGTGGCGTAATCGGCGCGATCGAAGCGCAGGAAATGGATGCAGGTTTCGGCGGTGATCTTCTTGCGCGTGCCATCGGCGCGGATGAGCGGGCCGCGTTCGAACAACGCGAGCTCGTCGGCCGTGGAGATGTGCAGCACGTGCAGGCGGGTGCCGTTGCGGCGCGCCAGTTCCTGCGCGAGCAGGGTGGATTTCATGCACGCCTGGCGCGAGCGGATGTCGGCGTGGAATTCGGGCGGGATGTCGTCGCCGTACTTCGCCTTGTAGCGGGCGAGTTCGGCGTCGATCATCGGCGTGTCTTCGCAGTGCGTGATGATCGGCGTGGGCGCGTCGCGGAAGATCGCGTCCAGCGTCTCGGGGTTGTCGACCAGCATGTTGCCGGTGGAGGCGCCCATGAACACCTTGATGCCCGGGGCGCGCAGCGGGTCGAGTGCGCGAATCGCCTCGATGTTGTCGTTGCTCGCGCCCATGTAGAAGCCGAAGTTGGCGCGTGCGCGACCGGTGGCGCGCCGGTACTTGTCTTCCAGCGCCGCGCTGTCGAGCGTGGGCGGGTTGGTGTTGGGCATGTCCATGAAACTGGTCAGCCCGCCGGCGACGGCCGCGGCCGATTCGGTCGCGATGTCGGCCTTGTATTCCATCCCCGGTTCGCGGAAGTGCACCTGGTCGTCGATCATGCCCGGCAAGAGGCGACGGCCGGCGGCGTCGACGACGTGCTCGCCCTCGCGCGCGGACAGGCCCGTGCCGATCTGCGCGATGCGGCCGTTCTCGATGCGCAGGTCGCCTTCGACCTCGCGGCCTTCGTTCACCAGGCGGGCATTGACGATCAGCGTGGGCTTGGATGTCGCGGGCATGGGCGTTCCTTGGCGATGCGATCTTGGCGGAGCGACGCATTCACATGCGTGCGCAGGTTGGCGTTCATTTTGACGAAGCGGGGGGCACGGGGTCGTGTCCGCCCGGGTGGAAGGGGTGGCAGCGCGCGACGCGGCGCACGGCGAGCCAGGAGCCGCGCACGGCGCCGAAACGCGCGATGGCCTGCATCGCATACTCCGAGCAGGTGGGCGCGAAACGGCAACGCGGACCCAGCAATGGACTGATCCAGCGCTTGTACAGGCGCAGGGCCCCGATGAGCAGTCGATCGATCACGATACTGAAATGCGGCCTCGCACGAAGGGTTTCGCGGGTTGCCGCCCTTGTCGGGGCAGGGTATAACAGCGCGCTTTCCCGCCTCAAGGGAACGAGGGACGTACCGCTCGTGGCAGCGAAGAAACCAGCGAAGAAGGCCGCCAAGGCCGCGAAGAAGGCCGCCAAGCCGGCGGCGAAGAAGATTGTGGCGAAGAAGCCCGTCGCCAAGCCCGCAGCCAAGAAGCCCGCGCCGGCCAAGAAACCGGTCGCGAAGAAGGCTGCGCCTGCCAAGAAGCCTGTTGCCAAGAAGGCCGCTCCGGCGAAGAAGGCGCCGGCCAAGGCCGTCAAGCCCGTGGCCAAGCCTGTCGCGAAGCCTGCAGTCGCGAAGAAGGCCGCACCCGCCAAGCCCGTCGCGAAGGCCGCGCCCGCCAAGGCCGCGCCGGTGGCGAAGCAGCCAGCGGTCAAGCAGCCCGTCGCCAAGCAGCCCGAAGTGCGCGTCGCCGCGGTCAAGAAGCCGGCTGCGAAGCCTGCGACCAAGAGCGCGCCGGTCGCACCCGCGGCGAAGCCCGAAACCAAGTCGCCCGCACCGCAGGCGACGACGAAGACTGCGAAGCCCGCGCTCGCCACTTCGCCCAAGCCCGCATCCTCGGCGGCACCCGCCGTCACGTCGCGCCCACGTCCGGAGGGCAAAGTTGCTGTTGCCGTAGCCGCGAAGCCGGCCGCACCAGCACCACGGGGCAAAGTGAAAGTCGTCGAATACAAGACCGATGAGGGCACGGGTCGCCCGATCATCCCGCAGGGCTACAAGCCTTCGCAGGACGAGGAGTACATGAGCACGTTGCAGGTGGAATATTTCCGCCAGCGCCTGCTCAGCTGGCGCGCCGACCTGGTCGAAGAGTCCAAGCAGACCATCGAGAACCTCAAGGACGAAGTGCGCGACGTCGGCGACGAAGCCGAACGTGCGACCCGCGAGACCGAGAACTCGCTGGAACTGCGCACGCGCGACCGCTACCGCAAGCTGATCGGCAAGATCGACAGCACGCTCAAGCGCCTGGATGCCGGCGAATACGGCTACAGCGTGGATTCGGGCGAAGAAATCGGCCTGGACCGCCTCGAGGCGCGCCTGACCGCCGAACGCACGATCGACGAGCAGGAACGCTGGGAACACTTGCAAAAGCAGATGGGCGATTGAGAACACCTCCCCTTCCAGGGGAGGTCAAAAAGAAACCCGCCAATCGGCGGGTTTCTTTTTGGGTGGGGTAAACCAACGACGCCCCCTAATGCAGCTCCTTCAAGTTCAACCGCCGCAACTTCGGCGCCAGCTTCGCCGTAACCGCGACGATCGACATCGTCATGCATCCCCCGAAGATCACACTCGGCACCAGGCCGAGGAACTTCGCCGCCAGCCCCGATTCGAACGCACCCAGCTCGTTCGACGAGCCGATGAAGATGCCGTTGATCGCAGAGACGCGCCCGCGCATGGCGTCGGGCGTGGCGAGCTGCAGGATGGTCGAGCGCAGCACGACCGACACGCCATCGCACAGGCCCGAGGCGAACAACATCATCACCGACAACCACAGGTGCCGCGACAACGCGAAACCGATGATGCACAGCCCGAACCCGGCGACGGCGAGCAACAGGATGCGTCCCGCATTCTTTTCCAGCGGCTTGCGCGCCATCCACAGCCCGACCAGCACCGCACCGGCCGCGGGCGCGCCGCGCAGGACGCCGAGCGCTTCGGGGCCCGCGTGCAGCACGTCCTTGATGAAGGCCGGCAGCAAGGCGACCGCACCGCCGAACAACACCGCGAACATGTCCAGCGCGAGCGCGCCCAGCAGGATCTGGTGGCCGAACACGAAGCGCAGCCCTTCGCCGATGCTGGCGAAGATCGGCGCGCGTTCGGTCGGGATGTGCGGCTCTTCGATGCGCAGCGTCGTCAACAGCACGGCGGCCGCAATCGCGAACACCACGGCGATCCCGTAAGCGGACGTCTTCCCCGCCAAGGCCACCATCACGCCGCCGAACGCGGGACCGAGCACGAGGCCGAGCTGGAACACCACGCTCCCGAGCCCCGCGCCGCGCGCGTACTGTTCGCGCGGCAACACGCGCGCGAACAGTGTGTTGTAGATCGGGGTCAGGAACGAGCGGACGCTGCCGGTGAGCGCGATCGCCGCGTAGATCAGCCAGGTGCCGGCGCTTGTCCAACCCGAGGCGATCGCGACGAGGATCACGCCGGTCATCGCCAGGCCCGCGCACGCGAACGCGCCCAGGCGACGCCGCTTCAGGTGATCGACCAGATAGCCGGCGAACGGTGCGACGCAGAAGTAGGGAATCACTTCGGCCAGGCCGACCAGGCCCAGCGCCAGCGGATCGTGCGTGATTTCGTAGATGTGCCAGCCGACGGTCACCGCGACCATCTGGTAGGACAGCATCGTGAGGATGCGATAACTGAGCAGGCCCAGGAACGCGCGGTTGCGCAGCGGCGAGTCTGCGGCCGTCAGTGCACTCACGCGGCGGCCTGCGCGCGCTCGCGGATGAAGGCGAGCAGCGCGGCGTGGCCGTTGCTGCGGGTCGGCGAGAGATGCTTGGCCAGGCCGACTTTCTCGACGTAATCGGGTTGCGTGGCCAGGATTTCCTGCGCCGATCGTCCCGAATACACGCGCAGTGCGAGGAAACACAGCCCCGCGACGATCGCCGAATCGCTGGTCGCCAGGAAATCCAGGCGCTGCGCATCGCCTTCGCCCACGATCCACACCATCGACTGGCACCCGAGCAGGCGATGCTCTTCGTTCCTGAGCGCATCGGGGAAGGGCGGCAGTTTGCGGCCCAGGTCGATCAGGTACTGGTAGCGCTCGGACCAATCGCCGAAGAACGCGAATTCCTCCGCGATCGCCGCCTGTGCATCGGCGGCGGTGGGCTCCAGCGGAAACACGCGGTGGTCGGCCACGGCATTCATGCGCGTTTCCACCGTACGCCCTGCGGCGTGTCTTCCAGGAGAATGCCGTCGTCGGCCAGTTGCTTGCGGATGGCGTCGGCGCGGGCGAAATCCTTCGAAGCCTTCGCAGCGATGCGTTCGTCGATCAGGCCCTGGATGCGCGCGTCGTCGTCGTTCGACGTCTCGCCGGCGATCCATTCGGCGGGCGCGCGTTGCAAGAGGCCGAGCGCCAACCCCGCACCGAGCAGCGCGGACTTGGCCTCGCGCCGTGCGTCAGCGCCTTCGGCCTTGCGGGCCTCACCGGCCAGGCGTGCGATTTCGGCCAGCGCCTGCGGCGTGTTGAGGTCGTCGTCGAGCATGTCCTCGATCGACTGCGGAATCACCGGCGTGGCCTCGACGTCGGCCAGGTCGCGCAAGGTGCCGTACAAGCGGTCGAGCGTGCGGATCGATTGATCGACCAGCGCCGGCGTCCAATCCAGCGGCTGGCGGTAATGCGCGGACAGCAGCGCATAACGCAGCGCCTCGGAACGACCGGGGTAACGTTCGAGCAAGGTGTGGATGCGCTCGACGTTGCCGAGCGACTTGGACATCTTCGATCCGCCGAACACCAGCATGCCGTTGTGCAGCCAGAAGCGTGCGAACGGTTTGCCGCCGTGCGCGCATTCGCTCTGCGCCACTTCGTTCTCGTGGTGCGGGAACTGGAGGTCGATGCCGCCGGCGTGGATGTCGATGGTGTCGCCCAGGTGCGCTTCGGCCATCGCCGAGCACTCGATGTGCCAGCCCGGGCGGCCGCGGCCCCAGGGCGAGTCCCAGCCGGGCAGGTCGTCGGTCGAGGGCTTCCACAGCACGAAGTCGCCGGCGTCCTGCTTGTAGGGGGCCACGTCGATGCGCGCGCCGGCCAGCATGTCCTCGGGCGATTGCCGCGAGAGCTTGCCGTAATCGGGATAACTGCCGACGGAAAACAGCACGTGGCCTTCGGCGGCGTAGGCATGGCCGCTGTCGATCAGGCGCTGGATCATCGCGATGATCTGCGGGATGTGTTCGGTGGCCTTGGGTTGCAGCGGTTGCGGTTGCACGCCCAGCGCCGCCATCTCGTCCAGGTAAACCGCGGTGTAGCGCTCGGTGATGGTGGAGATCGGCACGCCGGCATCGCGCGCGGCCGCGTTGATCTTGTCGTCCACGTCGGTGATGTTGCGCGCGTAGCGCAGCGCGCCGTAGCGGCGGCGGAGCAGGGCGGCCAGCACGTCGAAGACCACCGGGCCGCGTGCATTGCCGATGTGGACGTAGTTGTAGACCGTCGGTCCGCACAGATACATCGTGGGGCCGGCGACGGGGTCCAGCGGCGCGAAGGGCTCGACCCGGCGCGTCAGGGTGTTGTGGAGGCGAAGGGCCATGGGTCGGCAAATGGGGGAATCGCGCCATTCTAGCCGCCGGGAAAGCCTCGATTCAGGCCCGAGCCCGCGTCCGGCCTTTACACTGAATGCGTGCGCCTCCTTGCCCGCCTCCTGAGCATCGCCTCCCTGTCCATCGCCATGGCCGGCATGCCCGTGCTTGCGCAGGATGCCGGGACCACCGTCCTGCAGAACGAAAACGTGCGGATGGACTTCGCCCAGGTGATGCGGGTGCAGCCGATCTACCAGGTGCTGCGCGCCACGCGCATGGAGCCGCGTTGCCCCGCCGATGGCGACGGGGAGCAGGACAAGGGCCTGGCGAAGATCGTCGGCGCGGTGAAGGGCGCGGTGTCGCGCAAGCCCGATCCGCCCGAACAGACGGCCAATTGCGAAATGATCCCGGTGCAGCGCGAGTTCCGCCGCCCCATCGCCTACGACGTCGACTACGTCTATCGCGGCACCAAGTACCGCTCGCGCCTGCCCTACGACCCGGGCAACCGACTGCGCGTGCGCGTGAGCGTCGTCCCATATATCCCGCCGCGCAAGCCCTAGGCGTTGCATCGGCCGCGCGCCGATGCGACCATGCGCGCCCGATGCAGACCCTTCGCGCCGACGCCGACATCCTGACCTCCGCCTTCATGGCGGCGGGCATGACCTCGCGCGCGCGCCGACCGCTCCCCCACATTTTCGCTGGGTAGCGCGCCGCGTCGTATCGGATCCGCCAGAAACCCAGCCCTCGCGCTGGGTTTCTTCGTTCATGGCCCGGCGATTTCCTACCCCACAGGACGCTCCATGAAACAGGTTCCGCTCCGGCATTTCCTCAACACCCAGGATTGGAAGCGCGACGAGCTCGACGCCGTGCTCGCGCTCGCCGCGGCGTACAAGCAGCGGCCGCTGGGCCTGCGTTCGATGGAAGGCAAGTCGATCGCGCTGGTCTTCTTCAATTCGTCGCTGCGCACGCGCACCAGCTTCGAAATCGGCGCCTTCCAGCTCGGCGGCCACGCAGTGGTGCTGCAGCCGGGCAAGGACGCCTGGCCGATCGAATTCGACCTCGGCACCGTGATGGACGGCGAAGCCGAAGAGCACATCGCCGAAGTGGCGCGTGTGCTGTCGCGTTATGTCGATCTCATCGGCGTGCGCGCGTTCCCGAAATTCGTCGACTGGTCGACCGACCGCGAGGATCGCGTCCTGAAGGGCTTCGCGAAATATTCGTCGGTGCCGGTGATCAACATGGAGACGATCACCCATCCCTGCCAGGAGCTCGCGCACATCCTCGCGTTGCAGGAACACTTCGGCACGAGCGACCTGCGCGGCAAGAAGTATGTCCTGACCTGGACCTACCATCCCAAGCCGCTCAACACGGCCGTCGCGAATTCGGCGCTCACCATCGCCACGCGCATGGGCATGGACGTGACTTTGCTGTGTCCGACGCCCGAGTACATCCTCGATGAGCGCTACATGGGTTGGGCCGAGCAGAACGTCGCCGAAAGCGGCGGCTCGCTGCAGGTCAGCCACGACATCGAAAGCGCGTATCGCGGCGCCGACGTCGTCTACGCCAAGAGCTGGGGCGCGCTGCCGTACTTCGGCAACTGGGCGCCGGAAAAGCCCATCCGCGACGCGCACCAACACTTCATCGTCGACGAAGCCAAGATGGCGCTGACCAACGACGGCGTGTTCTCGCACTGCCTGCCGCTGCGCCGCAACGTGAAAGCCACCGACGCGGTGATGGACTCCCCGCGTTGCATCGCGATCGACGAAGCCGAAAACCGCCTGCACGTGCAGAAGGCCGTCATGGCATCGCTCATCGGCCAGCGTCGCTGATCCACTTTTCGATCCGGAACTGATCCCCCATGGCTAACAAAGACATCGTCCTCGCCTTCTCCGGCGGCCTCGACACATCCTTTTGCGTTCCCTACCTGCAGGAACAGGGCTGGAACGTCCACACCGTGTTCGCCGACACCGGCGGCGTCGACGCGGAAGAACGCGCGACGATCGAAGCCCGCGCCGCCGAACTGGGCGTTGCATCGCACGTCACCATCGACGGCGGCCCCGCGATCTGGGACGGCTTCGTCAAACCCTTCGTCATGGCCGGCGAGGGCTACCAGGGCCAATATCCGCTGCTGGTCTCCGACCGTTACCTGATCGTCGACGCGACGCTCGCCCGCGCGCATGCGCTCGGCACGCGCGCGATCGCGCACGGTTGCACCGGCATGGGCAACGACCAAGTGCGTTTCGATCTGGCGGTGAAGGCGAGCGGCGACTACACGATCGTCGCGCCGATCCGCGAAATCCAGAAACAACACACGCACACGCGCGCCTACGAGCAGGCCTACCTGGAAGAACGCGGCTTCGCCGTGCGCGCCAAGCAGAAGGCCTACACGATCAACGAAAACCTGCTCGGCCTGACGATGTCGGGCGGCGAGATCGACAAGTGGGAAGCGCCGGGCGAAGGCGCGCGCGGCTGGTGCGCGCCGCGCGACCAATGGCCAAACGAAGCGCTGCAAGTCACGATCGCCTTCGCGAAGGGCGAAGCGATTTCCCTCGATGGCAAGCCCATGCCGGGCGCGCAGTTGCTCGCCAGGCTCAACGCGCTGTTCGCGCCTTATGGCGTGGGCCGCGGCATGTACACGGGCGACACGACCATCGGATTGAAGGGGCGCATCGTGTATGAAGCGCCGGGCTTGGCCGCATTGCTCGCGGCGCATCGCGCGCTGGAGGAAGCGGTGCTCACCAAGCAGCAAAACCGTTTCAAGCCGGATGTCGCGCGCAAGTGGGTCGAGCTGGTGTACGAAGGCTTCTACCACGACCCGCTGAAGACCGACCTGGAAGCCTTCCTCGCCTCCAGCCAGCGCATGGTCAACGGCGAAGTCGTGCTCGAAACGCGGGGCGGCCGCGTCGATGCCGTGGCCGTGCGCTCGCCGCACCTGCTCAACGCGAAGGGCGCCACCTACGCGCAATCGGCCGACTGGGGCGTGGAAGAGGCCGAAGGCTTCATCCGCCTGTTCGGCATGAGCAGCACCCTGTGGGCCCAGGTGAACGAAAAGGATCGCTGAGGTGCTCGACCACGTCCTTCGCCATCTCGAAGCGCTCGTGTCCTTCGACACGCGCAATCCGCCTCGCGCGATCACCACCGGCGGCATCTTCGATTACCTGCGCGCGCAGTTGCCGGATTTCCGTTGCACGGTGACCGATCACGGCGAAGGCGCGGTGTCGATGCTCGCCGTGCGCGGCACGCCGCGGCGCGTGTTCAACGTGCACCTGGATACCGTGCCGAACGCGGCCGGCTGGACGCGCCCGCCGCATCGGCTGTGGGTGGCGAAGGGCCGCGCGACAGGCCTGGGTGCCTGCGACATCAAGGGCGCGGCGGCCGGTTTGGTCGCCGCGGCCAACGCGACCAAGGGCGATGCCGCGTTCCTCTTCAGTAGCGATGAAGAGGCGAACGACCCGCGCTGCATCGAGGCCTTCCTCGGGACCGTCCACGGGTTCGCCGAAGCCATCATCGCCGAGCCGACGCAATGCGAAGCGGTGCTCGCCCATCGCGGCATCAGCTCGGTCCTGCTGCGTTTCCAGGGCCAGGCGGGCCACGCCTCCGGCACCGATGCCTTGCATTCGAGCGCCTTGCACCACGCGATGCGCTGGGGCAGCCGCGCGCTGGACTATGTCGAATCGCAATCGCACCAGCGCTTCGGTGGACTCACGGGCCTGCGCTTCAACGTCGGCCGCGTCGAAGGCGGCATCAAGGCGAACGTGATCGCGCCGAGCGGCGAAGTGCGCTTCGGTTTTCGTCCCTTGCCGTCGATGGCGTTCGAACAGTTGCACGATGCCTTCGGCAAACTCGCCGAACCGGGCGCGCTCGCGCGTTACGAAGAAACCTTCCGTGGTCCGTCCTTGCCATCGGGTGACGTCGCCGCGGCCGAGGCGCGCCGCCTCGAGGCGCGCGACCTCGCCGACGAACTCGGCCTTCCCATCGGCAACGCGGTCGATTTCTGGACCGAAGCCTCGCTGTTCTCGCGCGCGGGCATGACGGCCTTCGTGTACGGCCCCGGCGACATCGCGCAGGCGCACACGGTCGACGAATGGGTCGCCCTCGATCAATTGCAACGTTACACGGACTCCATCGTGCGCATCCTCCAGGCATGAACATCATGCACATCCACGACCCACAGACCCGCCAGACCATCGTCCGACTGCTTTCGAGCATGGCCGGTGCGAAGGAGATCTCGCAGTACCTCAAGCGCTTCTCGCAACTGGACGCGGCGCGCTTCGCCGTCGTCAAGGTCGGTGGCGCGGTGTTGCGCGACGATCTCGAAGCGCTGACCTCGTCGCTCGCCTTCCTGCAGGATGTCGGCCTTACGCCCATCGTGTTGCACGGTGCCGGGCCGCAATTGGACGCAGAACTCGCGGCGGCCGGCATCGAGAAGCGCACGATCGACGGACTGCGCGTGACTTCGCCCGAAGCCCTGGCCATCGTGCGCCGCGTCTTCCATGCGCAGAACCTCAAGCTCGTCGAAGCGCTGCAGGCGCAGGATGCGCGCGCGACGTCGATCGTCAGCGGCGTGTTCGAAGCCGACTATCTGGATCGCGAGACGCTCGGCTTGGTCGGCGAAGTCAAGCGCGTTGAGCTCGCACCGATCCAGGCGAGCCTGCAGGCCGGCTCGATCCCCGTGATCGCCAGCCTGGGCGAAACCGCCGGCGGGCAGATCCTCAACATCAACGCCGACTTCGCCGCCAACGAACTCGTGCAGAAGCTGCAGCCCTACAAGATCGTGTTCCTGACCGGCACGGGCGGCTTGCTGGACGATGCGGGCAACGTGATCGATTCGATCAACCTGTCGACCGAATACGACCATCTCATCGCGCAACCGTGGCTGCATGGCGGCATGAAGGTGAAGATCGAGCAGATCAAGGCCTTGCTCGACACCTTGCCGCTGTCCTCGTCGATCTCGATCACGCGGCCCTCGGAACTGGCGAAGGAGCTGTTCACGCACACCGGTTCGGGCACGCTGGTGCGGCGCGGCGAACGCGTGCTCACCGCGACGCGTTGGGACGAACTCGACCTGGAGCGCCTGCGCCCGCTCATCGAATCGGCGTTCGGCCGCAAGCTGTTGCCGGACTACTTCGAGCGCACCACGCTGCATCGCGCGTACGTGAGCGAGAACTACCGCGTCGCGGTCATCCTCACGCAGGAAGACGCCGGCGTGTACCTCGACAAGTTCGCCGTGCTCGATGAAGCGCAGGGCGAGGGCCTCGGACGGGCGGTCTGGAACGTGATGCGGGAGGAAAATCCGCGCCTGTTCTGGCGCTCGCGCCGCGGCAATCCCGTCAACGCGTTCTATTTCGCCGAAAGCGATGGGTGCGTGAAGCAGGCGCGATGGGACGTGTACTGGTACGGGATCGATGCGCTCGACGCCATCGCGCGCTGCATCGATCATTGCGCCGCACGCCCCGCCACCCTCGAGGACGCCGCATGACGACCGCCGACTGGACCACGCCGCCGACCTTGCGCGGCCGCCACGTGTCGCTGGAAGCGATGACGCCCGCGCACGCCGACGGCCTGCGCGCCGCGGTGGAGGACGGGCGCCTGTACGAGCTGTGGTACACGAACGTGCCCGAAGCGAAGGACGTCGACGCTTACATCGACGGCGCACTGGCGAAGCAGGCGAAGGGCGACCAGCTCGCCTTCATCGTGCGCGACGGCGCGGGCCGGATCGTCGGTACGACGCGCTACTACGATCTGGCGCCCGAAGTCCCGCGCCTGCAGATCGGTTACACCTGGTACGCATCCAGCGTGCAGCGCACGGGCCTGAACACCGAAGCCAAGCTGCTGTTGCTGGGGCACGCCTTCGAAACACTGCACTGCGCGTCGGTCGGTTTGCAGACCAGTTGGTTCAACCTCGCTTCGCGCACCGCCATCGCACGCCTGGGCGCGAAGGAAGAGGGCGTCACGCGCAACCACGTCCGCCATCGCGACGGCACGCTGCGCGACACGGTGAACTTCTCGATCATCGATGCCGAATGGGCCGCGGTGAAGCAGAACCTGATCGGCCGCCTGGGGCGTTACGCATGAGCGGCAAGACGACCATCGGCATCGTCGGCGCGCGTGGTCACGTCGGCACGGAACTGATCAAGCTGATTTGCGGGCATCCGCAGTTCGATCTGGCGTATGTGTCCTCACGCGAGCGGGCTGGGCAGCGGGTGTCGGAATTCGAGCCCGCGTATCGCGGCGAATTGCGCTACAGCGCGCCGGCGACCGAAGACCTTCCGACGCTCGGCGCCGATGCCGTGGTGCTCGCGCTGCCCAACGGCAAGGCGGCCGCATGCGTGGCGGCCTTCGATTTCGCCAACGTCGATCCCGTCATCGTCGATCTGTCGGCCGACTTCCGTTTCGATCCGGCCTGGTATTACGGCCTGCCCGAACTCACGCGTCCGTGGCACGCGAACCAGCGCCGCATCAGCAACCCTGGTTGCTACGCGACCGCCATGCAGCTTGCGATCGCTCCGATGCGCGAATTCCTGAACGGTCCGGTGCAATGCTTCGGTGTCTCGGGCTATTCGGGCGCCGGCACGACGCCGTCGGACAAGAACGATCCGGAACAGCTGCGCGACAACCTGATGCCCTACGCCTTGACCGGCCACGTGCACGAGCGCGAAGTCAGCACGCAGTTGCGGCATCCAATCGAATTCATGCCGCATGTCGCGCCGCATTTCCGCGGTCTGACGATCACGGCGAACCTGCACCTGCGCACGGCCTTCGATCGCGAAGCGGTGCTGGCGCGTTATCGCCAGGCATATGCGAACGAAGCGCTCGTGCGCGTGCAGGAAGACGCGCCCTGGGTGAGCCGCATCGCCGGACGGCAGCATGTCGAACTCGGCGGGTTCACGCTGTCGGAAGACGGGCATCGCCTGGTCGTCGTCGCCACCGAAGACAACCTGCTGAAGGGCGCGGCGACGCAGGCGCTGCAGAATCTCAACCTGGCATTCGGTTTCGACGAATACGCCGGCATTCCCCTCGACTCGCGCGCGGAGGCCGCATGAGCGACCTGTTGTGGCAGAAGCCGGGCGTCCAGGTGGACGCGCAGATCCAGGCCTTCCTCGCGGGCGAGGACGTGGTGCTCGATCGCGAATTCTTCCTGCACGACATCGCCGCCAGCCGCGCGCATGCGCAGGGGTTGGCGAACATCGGGATGCTGACGGCGGAGGAGCTTGCGGGACTGGAACGCGAACTCGCGCTCCTGGCCGAAGACTTCCGCAGCGGTGCATTCGTGCTGGATGCGCGCTTCGAAGACGGGCATTCGGCGATCGAAGCGCGCCTGACCGAACGTCTCGGCGATGCGGGCCGCCGCATCCATGCAGGACGCAGTCGCAACGACCAGGTGCTGGTCGCCACGCGCCTGTGGCTCAAGGAAAAACTCGAAACCGTGCAGGCGCTGTGCCGCGAAGTCGCGGGCATCGCGCTGGATCGCGCGCAGGCGGAAAGCACGTTGCCGATGCCGGGGTATACGCACCTGCAGCGCGCCGTCGTGTCCTCGGCGGGCCTGTGGTGGGCAGGGTGGGCCGAGGCGTTCATCGACAACGCGCAGCGCGCAGCCGATACGCGCGCGTGGGTCGATGCCAATCCGCTCGGCACGGCCGCGGGCTACGGCGTGAACCTGCCACTGGACCGCGCGCACACGACGCAAGCGCTCGGCTTCGCGCGCATGCAGGTTTCGCCGTTGTACGCGCAACTTTCGCGCGGGAAATTCGAACTCGCCGCGCTGGAAGCTTTGGGCAGCGCGATGGGCGACCTGCGTCGCCTGGCCTGGGACCTGAGCCTGTTCACGACGGCCGAGTACGGCTTCGTGCGCCTGCCCGCGCAGTACACGACCGGCAGTTCGATCATGCCGAACAAGCGCAATCCCGATGTCGTCGAATTGATGCGCGGCACCTACGCCAGCGTGGCCGCGGCGCGCAGCGAAATCGAACACCTGCTGTCGCTGCCGGGCGGTTATCACCGTGATCTGCAGATCACCAAGGGTGCGTTGTTCCATGGCTTCGGAAAGGGCCTGGCCGCGCTCGCCTTGTTGCCGGACCTGTTGCGCAATCTCGACTGGAATGTCGAGCGCATGCGCGAGGCGTTGGAACCGTCGATGTACGCCACCGACCTGGCCGTCGATCTCGCGCGCGAGGGCATGCCGTTCCGCGATGCGTACAAACAGGCCGCCGATCCGGCGAAGTGGGCGGAAGGCGATCCGGCGGCGAGCCTGTCGGCGCGCGTTTCGCCGGGCGGCGCAGGCGCGATGCAACTGGACGCATTGCGCAAGCGCCTGGGGTAAGGCGCGGTGTTACTCGCGCGTGAGCACCACGTTGCCGAGGTCCACCGCGAACACGCCCTGGTCCAGGTGCACCTGCCGCGTCATCGGCTGATAGCCGGCGCAGGCGATCACGAGCTCGTAGTCGCGCACCTTCTTGTCGACGGGGAAGGATTCCTGGAAATGCGCGCCCTTCAGGCTGCGCGTGTAGTCGCCTTCGTCCGGTGTCCCCTTGAACTGCGGGAGCGAGAGGCGGCATTGGCTGTCCCCGGGCGGCGGGACGATCAATGCACCCCGCACCGTGATGTAGCCGTTGCCCGAACACGCGGCGAGACCGGCCACCGACAGCACTGCCACCCATCGCCAAGCGCGCATGATCCGGCCCTCCTTTGCGTGGCCGTCAGCAATACGCCGCCCGGGGCCGGGTAGGCAAGAGGGGAGCGATCCGACGAGAGGCGCTTGACGCTCGGCGGCTTTTCCTATCAATTAAATAGGAAATGCTGACCAACCGGGCCAGGTACGGGATTCGGGCGATGTGCGCGCTGGCGGGCGCGCGCGGCGAATCCTTGCAGGCCAAGGCCATCGCGACCCGCGCCGACGTTCCACTGAAGTTCCTCGAAGCCATCCTCGTCGACCTGCGACGCGCCGGTTTCGTGAACAGCGCGCGCGGCAAAGCCGGTGGGCATGCGCTCGCGCGGCCGGCCGAGTCGATCGTCGTCGGCGACGTCATCCGTGCCATCGACGGCCCGCTTGCGCCGGTGCGCTGCGCCAGCGTCACCGCCTACGCGCCCTGCGCCGATTGCAAGGATCCCGAACATTGCGCCGTGCGCGGGCTGATGCGTGAAGCACGCGAAGCGCTCGCCTCGGTGCTCGATACGTGCACGCTGCAGGCGCTGCACGACCGCGCGCATCCCCTCCACGCAGTGGACTCCGTCGCATGACCCCCATCGCGCCATCACGCCCAGCGAATGTTCCACCAACGACCCTTCCCGACCCGGAAGCGGAGGTGCTGCGCGCCATCCGCGACACCGCGTTCGGCACCATCGAGGTGACCGTGCACGGTTCGCGCATCGTGCAGATCGTCCGCAGCGAGAAGACCCGATTCGACCAGCGCTGACGCGCTGCCCACAACCGGCCGACCGGACCACCGGAGGCGATCCCACCCACAAGGGAGCAACCCCCGATGGTCCGAGCCTTCGTTCCGCTGACTCTCGCGCTCGCCTGCCTTGCCACGCCGCAGGCGCATGCCGCCGATCCACCGACGCCGCAGGACGCGCCCACCCTGCAGGACATCGAAGCGCGCGTGCGTCGCCTCGAAGCCTTGCTCGGTGAAACGCCGCCGTCTTCGCAGACCCCGGTCGACCTGACCACGCTCGACAAACGACTGCGCGCGCTGGAGCAAAAACTCGCCGCGCAACCGCCGGCCGTGGCCGTTACGCCGGCACCAGCGCCACCGTCGGCGAAAGAAACGAAGGCCGCGGAATCGCCGACCTTCACCTTCGACGAGAAAGGCATCGCGTGGAAATCCACCGTCGGCGGTGGCTCCGAACTGCGCCTGCGCGGCTTGTTCCAGTACGACGGCCGCCATTGGTTCGACGACAACCTCGTGCAGGACGACACCTTCCTCCTGCGCCGCCTGGAACCGACGATCGAAGGCAACTTCGGACCGTTGTTCGCGTATCGCTTCACCGGGCAGTTCGCGGGTGATTCGGCGAGCACCGTCGATGCCTACGTCGACGTGCGCTTCGATCCGCGTGCGACGGTGCGCGTGGGCAAGACCAAAGTTCCGCTGGGTTTGGAACGTTTGCAATCCAGTGCGACGACCAACCAGGTCGAGAATGGCCTGCCGTCGGAACTCGCGCCCGGCCGCGACATCGGCGTGCAGTTGCAGGGCAAGTTCGATGGCCCGGGGCTGTCGTACGCACTGGGTGTGTACAACGGTACGGTCGACGGGCGCGATGGCGCATCGACGAATCCCGACGGTGATTTCGAACTCGCCGCGCGCGTGTTCTTCGAACCGTGGAAGGGCGGCGACGGTGCGTTGTCGGGCCTCGGTTTCGGCCTGGCGGCCACGCACGGCGACAAGAACGGCTTCGGCAACGACTTCCTCCCGCGCTATCGCACGCCGGGGCAGCTGACGTTCTTCAGCTATCGCAACGACGTCGCCGCCGCGGGCACGCAGGATCGTTGGTCGCCGCAACTGTATTGGTATGCCGGCCGCTTCGGCGTGCTGGGCGAATACATCGCCTCGCGCCAGGACGTGGCGCGCAACGGCGCGAGCGACACGATCGACAACCGCGCCTGGCAAATCAGCACCAGCTTCGCGGTGACCGGCGAACCGACCAGTTACCAGGGCATCGTCAAACCCGACAATCCCTTCGCACTCGGCGAAAGCGGGTGGGGCGCACTGGAGCTCACCGCGCGTTACGGCGAGCTGGACATCGACGATCGCGCCTTCCCGATCTTCGCCAATCCCGTCAGCGCGGCAGCCGGCGCGCGCAGCTGGGGCGTCGGTTTCAACTGGTACTTCAACACGCACTTCAAACTGGTCGCCGATTACCTGCATACGACCTTCGACGCCGCCCCCGGCGGTTTCGAACGCGATGCCGAAGACCTCCTGTTGACCCGCGCGCAGTTCTCCTTCTGAGGCCCCCCGTCATGACGAAGACCTTCCTCGCGACCCTCGCGCTTGTCCTGCTCACCGGCGTGGCATCGGCGAAGACCACGCTGCTCAACGTGTCCTACGACCCCACGCGCGAACTCTACGAAGACGTGAACGTCGCCTTCGCCGCGCAGTGGAAACAGAAGACCGGCGAAGACCTCAACCTGCGCACGTCCCACGGCGGCTCGGGCAAACAGGCGCGCGCGGTGATCGACGGCCTGGGCGCCGATGTCGTCACGCTCGCGCTCGCCGCGGACATCGACGTCATCGCCGAAAAGGCCAAGCTGCTTCCGGCGAATTGGCAAACGCGTCTACCGCACAACAGCGCGCCCTACACCTCGACGATCGTCTTCCTCGTGCGCAAGGGCAATCCGAAGAAGATCAAGGACTGGAACGATCTCGCGCGCCCTGGCGTTGCGGTGATCACGCCCAATCCGAAGACCTCCGGCGGCGCGCGCTGGAACTACCTCGCCGCGTGGGCGTGGGCATCCCGCGAATATCGCACCGGCCCGAAGGTGGTCGACTACATGGGCAAGTTGTTCCGCAACGTGCCCGTGCTCGACACCGGCGCGCGCGGCGCGACGACGACCTTCGTCGAACGCGGCATCGGCGATGTGCTGATCGCGTGGGAAAACGAAGCCCTGCTGGCGCAGAACGACGCGCAGACGCGCGGCAAGTTCGAGATCGTCGTGCCGTCGCTCAGCATCAAGGCCGAACCGCCGGTCGCATGGCTGGATGCCAACATCGACAAACACGGCACGCGCATGCAGGCTGAAGCGTATCTGCGCTTCCTGTATACGCCGCAGGGCCAGCAGATCGTGGCGAAGCATTTCTATCGCCCGGCCGAACCCGCGGGCGTGTCGGCCGCCGGGCTCGCGCGCTTCCCGAAGCTGCCGATGGTGACCATCGACAACGCCTTCGGCGGTTGGAAGCACGCGCAGAAGACGCACTTCGCCGACGGCGGCTTCTTCGACCAGATCTATCGTCCGGGCGGCTGATCGATGTCGATCGTCGCCACGCGCCTGGCGCGGCGGATGCGCCATCCGCTGCCCGGTTTCGGCCTGAGCCTCGGCCTGGGCATGGCGTGGCTCGGGTTGATCGTGCTCCTGCCGCTGGCCGCGCTCGTCGTGCGGTCGGCGGAGTTGGGCGGCGCGGGTTGGATGCGCGTGCTCGCCGACCCGCGCGTGCGCGCTTCGCTGGTGTTGAGTTTCAGCGCATCGGCCGTCGCCGCGGTGATCGCATCGCTCGCCGGCGCGCTCATCGCCTGGGTGATCGTGCGTTATCGCTTCCCCGGTCGCCGCTTGATGGATGCGCTCGTCGACCTGCCGTTCGCGTTGCCGACGGCAGTCGCCGGCATCGCCTTGACGGCGATCTATTCGGCGAACGGCTGGGTCGGGCGTTTCGTCGAACCCCACGGGTACAAGATCGCCTACGCACCGGCGGGCATCGTGATCGCGCTGGTGTTCATCGGATTGCCATTCGCGGTGCGCACCTTGCAACCGGTGCTCGAAGTGCTCGGTCGCGACCAGGAAGAAGCCGCGGCGTCGCTGGGCGCGAGCCGGTTCACGACCTTCCGCCGCGTGGTGCTGCCCGAACTGGCGCCCGCATTGCTCACCGGGTTTTCGCTCGCCTTCGCGCGCGCGCTGGGCGAATACGGCTCGGTGATCTTCATCGCCGGCAACCTGCCGTTCAAGACGGAAATCGCGCCGCTGCTGATCACCATCCGCCTGGAGGAATACGACTACGACGGCGCGGTCGCGATCGCAGCGTTGTTGCTTGCCGCCTCGTTCGTGTGCCTGCTGGCGATCAATACGCTGATCCCGGCCCTGTTCGCGAGGAAGCGCGATGTTTGAGAAGGGCGCGCCCATCGACCCGCTGCAGGCGCCGCGTTGGCTGCGCTGGGGGCTCACCGCGCTCGCCGTGCTGGTGATGGCCTTGTTGCTCGTGATGCCGCTGGCGATGGTGCTCGGCGCGGCGTTCTCGGAAGGCGTGAAGGTGTGGTTCGCCGCGCTGACCGAGCCCGACGCGCGTTCGGCGCTGGAGTTGACGCTCGTCACCGCGGCCGTCGTCATTCCGCTCAACGCCTTCTTCGGCCTGTCCACCGCGTGGGCGGTGACACGCTTCGAATTCCGCGGCAAGCGCATCCTGCTGGCGCTGATCGACCTGCCGTTCGCGGTCTCGCCGGTGGTGGCGGGTCTGTGCCTGGTGCTGTTGTTCGGGCGCACGGGCTGGTTCGCGCCGCTGATCGATCACTACGGGCTGCAGATCCTGTTCGCGCGCCCGGCCATCATCCTGGCGACGATGTTCATCACCTTTCCCTTCGTCGCGCGCGAGTTGATTCCGCTGATGGAACAGCAGGGCACCGAAGAAGAACTCGCGGCGCGCTCGCTCGGGGCAGGGCCGTGGCAGATGTTCCGGCGCATCACCTTGCCCAACATCAAGTGGGCGCTGCTGTACGGCGTGTTGTTGTGCGGTGCGCGCGCGATGGGCGAGTTCGGTGCGGTCTCCGTGGTCTCCGGCCACATCCGCGGGCTGACCAATACCTTGCCGCTGCACATCGAAATCCTCTACAACGAATTCAATTCCACCGCGGCCTTCGCGGTCGCCTCGCTGCTCGCGGGGCTCGCACTGGTGACGCTCGTCGTGCGCTTCTGGCTGGAAGCGCGGCACGGCGATGCGCTCGCGCGCGCCCATCGGAGACACTGAGCGGACATGGACCTGCACCTGAACGGCATCGCCAAGCATTACCCCGGCGTCGCGGCGCTGGACGCCGTCGACCTGGACATCGCATCGGGCGAACTGGTCGCGTTGCTCGGCCCCTCGGGATCGGGCAAGACGACATTGCTGCGCGTCATCGCGGGCTTGCTGCATCCGGATGCGGGCCGATTGCACTTCGGCGAAACCGATGCGACGTCGATGCGCTTGCGCGAACGCAACGTCGGCTTCGTGTTCCAGCAGTACGCGCTGTTCCGCCACATGACCGTGGCCGAGAACATCGCCTTCGGCCTGCGCAGCCGGCCGCGCGCGCAGCGGCCCTCGCGCGCGGAAATCGCCAAGCGCGTCGACGAGTTGCTGGTGTTGATCCAGTTGCCCGAACTCGGCGGGCGCTATCCCGACCAACTTTCCGGTGGCCAGAAACAACGCGTCGCCCTGGCGCGCGCGCTGGCGATCAAGCCGAGCGTGCTGTTGCTCGACGAACCCTTCGGCGCGCTCGATGCCAAGGTCCGCGTGGAACTGCGTCGCTGGTTGCGGCGCCTGCACGAACAAACCGGGCAGACGACGGTCTTCGTCACGCACGACCAGGAAGAAGCGCTCGAGCTCGCCGATCGCGTGGTCGTCATGCGCAACGGCCGGATCGAGCAGGTCGCGTCGGTCGACGAAATCCATCGTGCGCCCGCTTCGCCCTTCGTGTTCGCCTTCATCGGTCGCGCGAACCGCCTGGAGGGCGAGGTGCACGAGGGGCGCTTCCACATGGAGGGACAGGCACTGGCACTGCCGATGGAAGGCGATTACGAAGGCCCCGCGGTGCTGATGACGCGTCCGCACGACCTGGCGATCGTCGGCGAAGGCGAAGGGTTCGCGGCGAAGGTGGTCGACCTGTTCCGTCGCGCCGACCGCATCACCGCCGAACTCGAATGCGCGGGCCAACCCCAGACCATGGAACTCGACATGCCCGACACGCAGGATGCGCAGGTGCCGCGCGTCGGCGACGTGGTGCGCGTGCGCCCGTTGCGGGCGTCGGTGTATCCGGGCGACCGGGCCGGCTAGGGGGTCTTCGCCGGCGCGGCTACGAGCGTTTCGCGCCCGAGCCATTCGAGCGCTTCGGCGCGCGTATCGAAGGTGCGCGCCGGAATGTGCCGGATTTCGCACGCCAGTTCCGTCGGGAACGCGAAGACGGTGGGAATCCCGACGAGGGCGACGCGCGCCGTGGGGATCGCAAGATGGGTGATGGTGCGCGCGATGAAGTCGGCGCGGTTCGCCTTGTCTTCCTCGACGGGCGTGGCGTGCGTGAAGTCGATGAGCAGGCGGTCGGCCTTCTCGGCCAACAACGCGCGCGCGGCGACTTCGACGGCTTGCGCACGTTCGAGGTAACCGACGACGCCGGTGTAGCGCACCTCGATGGTGCTGTCATCCAATGTATGAATCGAATGGGGCATGGAATCCTTTCCGTTGCGACGGGGTGTGACTTCGAATCAGCTCGTGCCTCGGGCCTGCTTGCCCCGCGCATCCTGCAACGCGGCCGCCACCGGCCCGTGGCGTTCCAGGTCCACGGTCTGCAACAACTCGCGATAGGCATGCGGGGACATGCCCACGGGGCTGTAGACGGCGTGGCCGCCGGTGGCGTCGGAACGCCACCGGCATCCGTACAACAGCGCCGATCCATTCGGCAGGTCGCGCCAGAACTGCGCCGGCGGTGCATCCAGTTCCTGTTGCAGGCCGTGCAACGGCCCGCCGACGAAAGTGACGATGACGCGCTTGTCCGATGAAGTCATACGCAAAGCATTGGCTAGGGTCTCGCGAAGGATTCTGCCAAAAGCCGCGTGGTCGGAAAATGCATGCGCCCCAACGCATTCAGCAAGGTCGAGGCAATGCGTGCGCGACGTGAAGACGACGCGCGTTACTGGAACGCGGTCAGATCCCGGGGTGTGATCCCGTTGGCATTGCAGTACGCCATGTAGCGTTCCAGCGCGGTCTTCCAGTTCTCGATCGCCACGACGCGGTCGTTCTCGTCCATGTACACCAGGTCGCCGGTGACGATGTTCAGTGCGATCACTTCGCCGTCGTGGTCGGAGGCCTGCGGTGTGTGCGCGGAACCGGCGGTTTCGTACACGATGCTGCCGGGCGTGGCGACCCAGTCGTGTTCCTGGTATTTCCACCGGCCCTGGAGCGTGTAAACGATGACGGTGCCGGAGTGGTAATGGCGCGGCATCACCGTGCTGGCCGGCGCCTTGAGCATGGCGATGACTTCGCCGCGGATCGGGTCGAGCTTGAAGTACTTGACCATCACCTCGTTGCTGTACGGCGCGAAGGGAATCCACGGAATGGATTCGTCGGCGATGACGGCGGTTTCGATGGACTTGTGGAGCATGGGGGAACGTCCTCTGGTTGGTGGGTTGCGCGCGATCAATCTAGCGCTCACCACGCGACCCTGTGCCGAGGAAATTGCCCAAGCGGGAGGTATCTTCTTCATCACCCGGACGCACAGGCGTGGGTCGTCCGACCCACGCCTGCCCGGTGTGCCGGTCTTACTGGCGCGTGGCCTGGCGCGCCGCGCCGCTGGCGGCCTTCGCCTTTTCGCTGACGACGAGTTTCATCGCGACGTCCGAATCCTTCCAGGACGCGTAATCCTCGTCCATCTGCGCGCGTTCCTCGGCGCTGAACATCTCGCGCGCCATCTTGAACATCGTCTTCTCTTCTTCCTTGGCGTGGTGGTCGATGAACTCACCGAACACTTTCACGCGGCCGGCGAACTCGGGCGTGCCGGGTTCGGCCTGGTGCACTTCGGGGATCACCGAATGCTCGACGGCATGGTGCTCGGCGATGGCTTCGGCGAGCGTCTGCATGCCTTCGCGGTCGGCGCGTTCCTTGAACGCGGGGTAGAACACCTGTTCTTCCCACTTCGCATGCGGGATCAGGCTGTCCTCGATCTTGTCCAGCAACTCGATGCGGCCTTTCACGGCACGGTCGGTCGTGTCCTTCATCTGTTCGAACAACGCGCGCAATGCGTCGTGTTCTTCCTTCAAAGTCTTCAGGATGTCGCGTGCCATCGGGGTCCTCCGGTTGAACTGCACGCAAGGATGCTGGACCCCCGGCGGTCGACGATGCGTGACTCCGCGAACGTGACTGCGATCGACAGGCACAAAAAAACCGCCACGCGGGCGGTTTTTGGATCGGCGAATGAAAAATTGGTCGGGGAGACAGGATTCGAACCTGCGACCTCTACGTCCCGAACGTACAGATAGGTGTCCGGCGGGCATGTGGATTTAGGCCAAGTGCCTGAATTGCCGTCCCCACGGGTCCGCCCGCATTCGCTGCCATGCTCGGATTTGTTGACCACTTGCTGACCAGCGGCCATGCCCGTAGTCCGGCGCCAAGTCCTTACCAAACTCCTGGTGGATGGGATCAAGCCCAAATCCAGCTCGTTTCGCGTCTGGGACGCCAAGGTGCCCGGTCTGGCCCTGCGGGTCCGGCCAACCGGGCGAAAGGCCTACGAACTGCACTGGGGGCGGAATAAGGCAGTCGTCCTTGGCACGCATGGCGCAATGACGTTGGAAGGCGCGAGGTCGGCGGCCCTTCGCGCCCTTGGTGAGACCGAGGAGCACGGGGCGCCGCTGGCCACCGTGGAGGGTGGGCTCGGGAAGGCCTCGACGTTCGGCGAGTTCGTCACCCGACGCTATGGACCCCACCTTCTGGCAGTCAACAAGGCGGGGGCCGAGACGCTGGCCGCCATCAATGCCCAATTTGGTTTCTTGGTCGACCGTCCGTTGGCTGGAGTCACCCGCGCAGACTTCGACGACTTCAAAGCCAAAAGGCTAAGCGCGGGCACGCATCCCTCGACCGTGAATCGGGATATGGACCGGCTCAAGGCGGCGTTGTCCCAGGCCGTCGAGTGGGGCTTACTCGCCGAGAACCCGTTGCGAGGGGTTAAACGAATCAAGCGGGGAATCGAAGAACGGGTCCGCTACCTGACGACCAAAGAGGAAGCCGCGCTCCGGAAGGCATTGGACGCGCGTGAGAGGCGGTTTCAGGCCCGCCGCGTCAGTGGCGCGAAGTGGAGGGCGGAACGAGGAAAGCCCGCCTTAAAAGCCGCCCCAGGAGGCTACTCGGATCACCTGATGCCCATGACGCTGCTCGCGCTCAACACTGGGATGCGGCGGGGCGAGCTGACTTCACTGAACAGGGAGGACATCAACCTCTCCGCGAAGGTGCTAACGGTTCGCGCGACCTCGGCGAAGTCGGGTAGGGCGCGGCATCTGCCACTCAATTCAGAAGCCCTGGCCGGGCCTGTCACCATGACGCTCACTAGCACGTCGATGTCACGACTTAGAACAGGTTATCCAACTGGTCCGCGATCCCCCACCCGTGAAGGTCGAAACGGCGTGTCGAAACCAGGTGCCGGGCGACTGGTTTCTAGTGCGGCGCACCAATGACTCGTTGCCAAAGGGCGTGTCTTTCGGTGGCGCGTCTACCGAAAGTAGGCGTGCGTCTGCCCGCTTTCGGTGGCGTAGCGCCCGCATGTAGACAGCTTTTCGCCGTGCATTCGGCAACGGCAAAGCGATGAGTTGACAGGGCTTTCATATGCCCGCGAGTGTCGCACCGGGGACAACTCAAGGGGAACGTCGTATGTCGCGATGGATCGTGGCGCTGTTGTGCGTGGCGCTGAGCTCGACGGCGATGGCGCAAGAGGATCGCACCGTTACGGATGACTACGACACCCAGACCATCGGCGCCGGCAAAGTTTCGCCGCTCGATAGTGACTTGTTCGGCGACAACATCGACTACGGCTCTGGTGGGCTAACAATCAAGGTCACCGATGTGAGTCTGCCGGGCAACAATGGGCTGCCCGTTTCGCTCCAGCGCACTTTCCATGCCTCGGACGATGGCGTGCGAATGTTGCAGTGGACTGATTACGACATCCCTTATCTGAGCGGCCTATATCGAAAGATCAGCGGTTGGCAGGGGGACAACACGCAAGACCCGAATGCGCGTTGCACCTACGGTCAGGCGCCCGAGGTCGGTCAGTCGGCCGGAAAGCCTGATCGCTTCTTCCCGGAGGAATACTGGCACGGCGTTTACCTCAATCTGCCGAGTAGTGGCCCTCAGTTGCTGCAGGCCGTGAATCCGAGTTCGGGGCAGGGGCCTTCCGATGGTGACGTCTATCGGTGGGTCACCCAGTCGCACTGGTACGTCTCTTGCCTAGGAGCGACGTCCAATGGCGCTGCAGGAGAGGGGTTCCTCGCTCGTTCGCCGGACGGCACCAAGTATTGGTTCGATCGCCTCGTGGTGTGGGAGTCAGCGACAAGTATTAAGAAGCCCGCCTGGCAGGGCGGAATGGCCTACTTGGCGCGCAACGAATTCCGCATGCTGCCTTCGCGCGTGGAGGATCGGTTCGGCAACTGGGTGACGTACACCTACAACGGGAAGTTGCTCACGTCGATCCAGTCCAACGACGGCCGTCAGCTGACGCTCGTGTACGACGCGCTCGACCGTCTCTCCACTGTCAGTGACGGTACGCGTACATGGACCTACGACTACACCAGCGGTCTTAAGGTGACTTACCCGGACCTGAGTGTTTGGCGCGCCTCGTTCAGCGGAGTTGGAATCAGTAGGAACCAGCAGGATTGCGACTACGCGTGGGTGCCTCGCTACAGCGGTGAGCGATACCTGACTATCGAACATCCGTCGGGCGCGGTGGCGACCTACAGGCTCGCCGGGCTGTTGCGCGGCGTCTCATACGTGCCATACCACGGCATAGCAGGAGGCGCATGGTGCATTTATACGCCGAAGGTGCAGGAAGGGATCGCGGTGTACTCGAAAACCGTCTCCGGCCCCGGGATTGCGACGCAAACATGGACGATGACATATGGCCCGCCGAACGACTGCTACGTGTGGGCTGGCACCGGTTTCCAGCCTTCCCAGCCGTGCGCGGCGAACGCGCCGACCACCCGCACCGTCGAGGTGACTGGTCCGGACGGCTACAGACGCTTCACCGTCGGCAACAAGTATCACGACAATGACGGAGCGATTCTCCGAGTTGACCGAGGTGCCACGAGTGCGTCGATCCTGGAATCCCGTGTTTCGTCACACGCCTTCCTGCCTGCCGTCGGTGGATTCTGGATACTTGCCGGCGACAACTACTTTGCCTTTCACGAGCGCGTTGAGAACCAAACGACAACAACGCGCGACGGTGTGAATTTCACAAGCACGGTCAACGCCCGCGACGCACTCGGTCGGCCGACGAGCCAAACCCTGTCGACATCGCAAGGCTTGGCGCGGACGGACGTGACAGCCTACTACGATAATCCATCGAAATGGATCCTCGGGCAGGTGGCATCAGTCACGACAACAAGCGTTTCGCCGAACGTCGTACTCTCGCGCGTCGAATACGACAGTAACGGAATGCGGTGGAAGACCTACGGCCCGGGCACGCCCGCGGAGCCAGGACTACTACAGCAACTACTTTCCTACGATTTGTCCTCAAGCCTTGCCAGTGGGCTGCGCGGCACGATCGCAAGCACGACTGACGCGCGCGGATTCGTCACCACCTACGGCAACTGGTATCGCGGACAGCCGCGCCTTATCCACTATCCCGTCACTGACGAAGCGCCCGCGGGTGCCCAACAGACGACCGAAATCAACAACGATGGTTCGGTAGCGTGGGTCATCGACGAGACCGGCTCCAAGCAATGCTTTGACCGCGACGCGATGGGCCGACTGTCAGGGGTAACCTATCCCACTGAAAGCGCAGCCAATTCCTGTAGCACATCTGATTGGAACAAGCGTGTCATCACCTTCGGGCCTGGCGCCGCGGCATTTGGATTGCCGCCGAACCATTGGATCCAGACCTCGACCTTGGACAAGGCCGTGACGAACGTGCATTTCGACGCACAGTGGCGCCCAGTCGTCGAAGAGCGTTACGACAACACGACTGCCGCGACGAAAATCGCGACCGCGAGCTATGTCATCAGGCGGTACGACATCGCTGGGAGGCTCGCGTTCGAGTCGTACCCCGTTGCGAGCCTGGGTGCGTATACAGACCCGGCGCTGAAGGGGACTTACACCTTCTACGACGCGCTGGGACGCGTTGTGCGAACTGAGCAGGATTCCGACGTCGGGCGCCTTGCGACGACGACCGAATATCAGGCGGGTTTCAAGACGATGGTAACGAACGCGCGGCAGAAACAAACCACCACGACGTTCTTCTCCTTGGATGGCTCGGCCTATGACAAGCCGTTGGTCATCGCGCAACCCGAGGGTGTCATGACGACGATCACGCGCGACATCTTTGGAAACGAGACGGCGCTGACGCGGTCGGGCACGGGCGGCTGAAGCGAAGTGAATCCGGTCGCGGGGGCGTCCGGCCAATAGGAAGTGGCGACTTCATCATGGCGCTCTCGCGGCGCCCAGGGGATGAGCATGCGAACTGGAATGGACTCGGGAAACTCGTCGGTGCTGGGGAAGTTGCTGGCGATAATTGCCATTTCACTGTTCCTGGCTCTGGGCTCGCAACCTGCGCGAGCGCAGATGAAGAACTCCCAATTCGTCGGGCAAAGTGTGCCCACACGCATGGTAGTGGGTCGAACTTACTCGGCCCTGGTGCAGATGAGGAACACGGCGGCATTCGGGTCATGGAGCACTGCGATTCAGATCGGATCCCAGAATCCGCAGGACAACCTGGTCTGGGGCGTCAACCGCGCCAACGTCTCTGCAACTACCGGTGCGAACCAGGTCGGCAACTTTCCTCTAACCATCGTCGCGCCGTCGACGCCTGGCGCCTACAACTTCCAATGGCGTACGTTGAGCGGAACCACGTGGTTCGGTGCAACGACGCCAAACGTGGTCATCAACGTCTACTCTGATGCAACGCAATCGGTATCCCTGACCGAGCCCGCAAACGGCGCGACGTACACAGTGGGGTCGACGGTCTGGTTGACCGCGGACGCGGACTTTTTCAACGGAGTTGAACGCGTCGAGTTCTGGATCGATGGTGTTCTGGTAGCCCAGGATGCATATCCCATCTATCAGGCTACGTGGACTGCAACCCTCGGTTCTCACACTATCGTCGCCAAAGCTTTTGCGGGCTCGACGATGACTTCCACGGCGGCGGTCACTTTCAATGTTCTGCCGCCGCCCAACACGCCTCCGACCGTCGCACTCACCGCGCCGGTGAATGGCGCAACACAGCCGACCTTAAGTGCGATGGCGTTCTCGGCATCTGCAAACGACAGCGATGGCATCGTCCAACGGGTGGAGTTCTGGGTCGATGGTGCACTCTTCGCGCAGGACACGACCGCGCCGTATTCGGCCGTATGGACCGTCGTAATGGGCACGCATTCCGTTGTTGCGAAGGCTTACGACGACGGCGGCGCAAGCGTTGCGAGCGACGCCGTGATTGTGACTGGTACGAACAATCTGCCGAGTGTCGCATTGACGTCGCCGGCAAGCGGAGCCAGCGTATCCGCTGGCTCGGCAGTGCCGATGACAGCGACTGCGAGCGACGTCGATGGCAGCATCCAGCGCGTGGAATTCTTGGTCGATGGCGTAGAAGTCGGAGAGGACAACTCGGCGCCGTACTCGGTGACGTGGGCCGCGAAGGTCGGCAGCCATGCCATCACCGCCCGTGCTATCGACAATATGGGCGGAATGACGACGACGGGCGCCTCTCTCATCACGGTTACGCCTCCCTCCCCGCCACCGGCCAATGTCAGTTTGGTGAGACGCTACGTCTACGACGCCCACCAGCGGGTCTGCAAAGTGATCGAGCCAGAGTCGGGCGCAACTTTGTTCCACTACGATTCAAGTGGCAATGTCGATTGGAGCGCGACGGGCCTGCCGTTGACAGCAGCCACTAACTGCGCGTCTGACGAGGCTGTCGCGCAGGCGTCCGGACGCGTCGTGCACCGCACTTACGACGCGCTAAACCGCTTGAAGACGATGCAGTTCCCGGACGGTATCGGTGATCAGTCATGGCAGTACGAAAAAGATGGTTTGCCCAGCCGGGTCGAGGCGCAGAACCCCGGGGTAACGGTGGTCAATACGTATGCCTACAACAGGCGCAGATTGGCCATCGGCGAGACGGTGTCGCAACCTGACGGTAGTACATGGGGGCTGAGTTACTTTCCAGACCGAAATGGCAACCTGGCGCGCGTCCTTCAGCCTGACGGCGAGATGATCGACAATTCGCCAAACGCGTTGGGTCAGCCGACCAGCGTTTCGAGTCAGTACGCGACGTATGCATCAAATGTCAGTTTCTTTGCGAACGGCGCTCTGCGTCAGTTCACCTACGGCAACGGCATCGTCCACACAATGGCGCAGAACATGCGCGGCTTGCCGGAGCGCAGCCGCGATATTGGCACGACGGTGATCCTCGACGACACCTACGACTACGATACGCTCGGCAATGTCATCGCGATCACGGATGCCGCGCGCTCGGGATACGGTAATCGCGACATGACCTACGACGATCTCGATCGCCTTATCGAGGTGGATTCGCCGATGTTCGGTGCCGGAGGTGCACGCTACGGATACGATAGTGTGGACAACCTCATTTTTGTGAGGGCGCCGGGCCGCGATCAAACGTACTGGTACGACGGCAGTAATCACCTCACCAACGTGCGCGATTCAGACGGCGCCAGCGTCGTAGGCATGGACTACGATCCGCAGGGCAACCGGACCAACAAGAACGGCACGCACTATGAGTTCGACATCGGCAACCGGTTGATGACGGTGCGATATGGTAGCGACGAGATCGAAGAGTATCGATACGACGGCAACCGGCGTCGCGTCTTCTCGTGGAAGTCCGCCGACAATGCGACGATCTTGCGCTCGCAATACGATCAGAACGGCGTATTGCGGTATCAATTCTCGAATCGTCGTGGTCAGGCAATCGGCTACGTGTATTTGGGACGGAGCCTGATCGCCAAGCGCTTGCTGCCAATCGGTGGCGGCGCCGCGACGATCGAATACCTGCATACAGATGCGCTTCGCAGCCCGGTCGCGACCACCAACGCGGCCGGCACGTTGGTTTCACGCAAGGACTACGAGCCGTACGGCTCGCCACTGGATGGCGTCTTCACGGATGCGCCTGGTTTCACTGGGCACGTCATGGATGAGAAGACGGGGCTGACGTACATGCAGCAGAGGTACTACGACCCAAGCATCGGCGCGTTCCTGTCCATCGATCCGATTGCGGCGGACAAGGCGACCGGTGCAGGATTCAATCGTTACTGGTACGCCGGCAACAGTCCTTACAACAACGTCGACCCAGATGGTCGCGGTCAGAATCCGTTCCAAATACCCGCTGGCACGCCCACAGTCTTGCCCCGCACTCCGCAGGATGCGGCCGACATCGTGCATCGCCAAGCCACGCCGTCGTCGACCCTTGCGTTGACGGCTTCAGTCGGGGGCAGCCTTGCGGGCGGTGTCCCATACTTCAGTAGCGGTTCGGTGCAAGGCTCAGTTGGTGTCCATATTCCGCTTGCCGCGAATCAACCCGTGACCGTCTACGAGCAGAAGGCGGCGATGATCAACATATTTGGAGGGTCCGCCTCGACGGCCGGCCAGTCCGACTCGATGCAGTGGGCAGGCGGGCTCTCGGCCGACTTGGGTTGGCAAGTTGGCCTGACTAACGGGCAGCCGGGCGGGACGGCAATGGTTACAAACGTGGTCACACCCGCTTTTACATTTTCGTACGAATCGGGTACGGACGGTACTTGGGGCATCAACGTTGGGCCAGGCGCTTTCGGCGTTAGCGTCAGCCAGCAATTAGTGGACAGCAACCCGATCATCGTGCTGCCGACCGTTACAATTAACGCGCTCGAAGTTGAGGCAATGGAAGTCGAAGATGGCACTCATTAGCTTGATGACGCTGTTCTTTGGGCTGGTGTCCGTGGTGCTGCGTGGGCGCGTCATCGACGCGCTCAAGGAGGCCGGAGTGTTCGAGAAGGCCGGATCCCCACGACGCATCTATTACAGCGACCTTCTTCATTTCCGCCTGCTTACGCTGGCAGGTGGCGGGATCGAGCATAGACATCGGGTCGTGTTCATTCTCTATTTTGTGGCGACGATGCTGTTTCATTTGGGACTCGTGCTCATTCTTTTGTCGGCATGGTGGCGGTGATCCGGGTTGCCCGCCGTCCAAAGCGAGAGAGGCAACAGAATGGATATTTCTGTACCGGGGCGTAGCACGCCGCCATCGAGCGCCGTCTGTTCTGAAATGTTCGTTTCTGGCCAATGCTTCAAAGCCGTGACGCGCATTTCGGAGACGCAAACGCAGCTCGCGAACAGCGCCTAAAAACGCACTAGCACGCGCTAAGTCGCGCTGCATTCCAAGGCCCATCTCGGGTCATTTCAGTTTTCTTCGATACGCGATAGCGTCGGGCCGTGGGCACGTCATCGACTCAGCGACCTATACCCGTCGCGCAATATTTGCGTATGTCCACGGAGCACCAGCGGTATTCCACGACGAACCAAGCCGAGGCAATTGCGAAATACGCCGAGCAACACGGTATGGAGGTCGTGCGTACGTACGAGGACAGTGGTAGGAGCGGTCTCACGTTGGCAGAGCGCCCTGCGCTGCAGGAACTGCTAGCAGACGTTCACAGCCCCGTGCGTCGCTTCAAGGCAGTCATCGCATTCGATGTGAGCCGGTGGGGGCGTTTTCAAGATGTCGACGAGAGTGCGTACTACGAATTCGTATGCAGGCGGGCAGGCGTGGAGGTTGTGTACTGCGCCGAGCCATTCGGGGATGTGCCTGGGCCGATGTCGGTTGTCATTAAGAGCGTGAAGCGCGCGATGGCGGCGGAGTTCAGCCGTGAGCTTGGTCGCAAGGTTCACGCGGGAAAGTGCTTACTTGCCCGTCGCGGCTACCACATGGGCGGAATGCCAGATTTCGCGCTCCAGCGCGTGTTGGTGTCCGAGGATGGCGAAGTGAAGGGCCGCCTCAAGCGCCACGAGTTGAAGTCCATCCAGACAGATCGCGTCTTGTTGGAACCTGGCGACCAGCTCGACGTGGCCCTCGTGCGTCATAGATTCGGTCTCTTCGTGAGACGTGGCTGCGCGAGGCCGACGTTGCCCGCGTTCTGAACTGGTCCTGCTACCCAAGTCGGACGGGCTTGTACGACTGGTCAGGTCAGACGGTCCGACGGTCGGGCGTTTTCCGACGCTGTAAAAGGCCGCCATTGGTAACAGCGCAGATCAGTAGTCTGGTGCGAGCTCCCGCGGCAATAAGGAAAACGCCGCCTCGTCTCGGTCGCGCCTGAGTGTAGCCCGCCTAATCTAGAGACGAATAGAAAAACAATCGGAGGAAATCAAACGTCCCGCCGAGCGACGCGACGGGAAAAACTAAGCCAGAGCAATGGGCGCGGAGCGCGAAAATTGGCAGCGGAACCGCGTTTTGCTGACCAAGTGCTGACCAACAAAAAACCGCCTTTCGGCGGCTTTTGCTAACGGCTTGATTTAATTGGTCGGGGAGACAGGATTCGAACCTGCGACCTCTACGTCCCGAACGTAGCGCTCTACCAGACTGAGCTACACCCCGACAGCCGAGCCGCGAATTCTAGCGGGGCGCCCGAGGTCGAGGCAAGCCTTGGATGCTGCGGATATGCGGTGGTCGAGGGGCGTGGCGCCCAGCCGCTAGACTATGCGGCTTGCGGCCGGCCGCGGCGGATTGCCCGGTGCCGGCCTCCTTCGACCCCTGGAGCCCGCTTTGAGCACGCCGATCAAGCCCCGCACGCCATCGGGCGTCATGGAACTGCTGCCGCGCGACCAGATCGCCTTCCAGCGCATGCTGGACACGATCCGCCGGACCTTCGAGCAGTTCGGCTTCCTGCCGGTGGAAACCCCGGTGATGGAGCTCTCGGACGTGCTGCTGACCAAATCCGGCGGCGACACCGAGCGGCAGGTCTACTTCGTCCAGTCCACCGGCGCGCTCGACAACGCAGGCAAGGAAGGGCGGCCGGAGCTGGCGCTGCGCTTCGACCTCACGGTCCCGCTGGCGCGCTACGTGGCCGAACATGAACACGACCTCGCCTTCCCCTTCCGCCGGTACCAGATGCAGCGCGTCTATCGCGGCGAACGCGCCCAGAGCGGGCGCTACCGCGAGTTCTACCAGTGCGACATCGACGTGATCGGCAAGGATTCGCTGTCGCCGCGCTTCGATGCGGAGATCCCGGCGGTCATCGCGTCGGTGTTCGAACACCTGGCCATCGGCGACTTCACCATCCACTTCAACCATCGCAAGTTGTTGCGCGGCTATTTCGAAGGCCTGGGCATCGGCGATGGCGAGCAGCAGACCGGCGTGCTGCGCGAACTGGACAAGCTCGACAAGCGCGGCCCCGATGCGGTGCGCGCCACGCTGCTGGGCGAGGGTTACGGGTTGGCGCAGGCAGTGGTCGATGCGCTGATGGCGTTCTCGCAGGTGCGTTCGACCGGGCATGCCGATGCGTTGGCGAAACTCGATGCCTTTCCGCAGGGAACGGCGCTGTTCGAGGAAGGCCGCGCCGAACTGCGCGCGATCCTCGCGCAACTCCAGGCCCTCGGCGTTCCCGAACACCGCTACGCCTTGAATCTCTCGATCGCACGCGGCCTGGATTACTACACGGGCATCGTCTACGAGACCTTCCTCGACGCGCACCCGCAGATCGGTTCGATCTGTTCGGGCGGTCGCTACGACAATCTCGCCAGCCACTACACCAAGTCGAAGTTGCCGGGCGTCGGCATTTCGATCGGCCTGACGCGCCTGTTCTACCAATTGCAGAAGGCCGGGCTGGTGTCGACGGCGGCGAGCTCGGTCGACGTGCTCGTCTCGTTGATGGACGACGCGCAGTTGCCCGATGCGCTCGCGCTTTCGCAGCGCCTGCGCGGCGCGGGGTTGAACGTGGAAACCCAACTGGAGCCGCGCAAGCTCGCCAAGCAGTTGCAATACGCCGATCGCGCCGGCATCCGCTTCGTCGCCATCCGCGGCGAAGAGGAAATCGCCCGCGGCGTGGTCGCGGTGAAGGACATGCGCAGCGGCGACCAATTCGAGCTCGCCGAAGCAGACTTGCCGGCAAAGTTGCAGGAGACCATCCGATGAGACCCGTTCGCCTCGATGGCCGCTCGCTGTCGCAACGCATGTTGGTGGAAGTCGCGCACGGCGCGATCGTGGAACTCGACGTCGATTCGCTGAAGGCCGTCGCTCGCGCGTCGGAATTCCTCGCCGAGCAGGTGTCGCGCGAAGAACCGATCTATGGCGTGTCGACGGGTTTCGGCAGTAATGCCGACAAGCTGCTCGGCGGCCATCCGGTGCGCGAGGCCGATGCCGGTCGCTCGCTGCATCGCGAACTGCAGAACAACCTCATCGTCACGCACGCGGTATGCGTCGGCGAACCCTTCCCGCGCGAAGTGGTGCGCGCGATGTTGTGCATCCGCATCAACACGCTGCTGCGCGGGCATTCGGGCATCCGCGTCGAGACGCTGCAGGCCCTGGCCGCGCTGCTCAATGCGGGGGTCGTGCCCGTCGTGCCGCAGCTGGGTTCGGTCGGCGCGTCCGGCGACCTCGCACCGCTGTCGCACCTAGCCATCGTGTTGATCGGCGGCGGCGAAGCCTTCGTCGACGGCGAACGCGTGTCCGGTGGCGAGGCGCTGCGGCGCAAGGGCCTGCATCCGGTGACGCTCTCGTACAAGGAAGGGCTCGCGCTCAACAACGGCACGGCGCAGATGCTCGCGTGCGGTGCGCTCGCCCTGCAGCGCCTGGAAGAATTGCTCGACACGGCCGACATCGCCGCGGCGATGACGATCGATGCCTTCGCCGGTCGCCTGGGTGCTTTCGCCGAACAAGTGCACGCGCTGCGCCCGCATCCGGGCCAGGTGCACGTGGCGACGCATCTGCGCCAGTTGCTCGAAGGTTCGACGCTCTCCGACATCCCGTATCACCTCGTGCCGAAGTTCTGCACGTGGGCGCCCGATGCGTGGGACGACGAGGCGTCGCACGCGCATGCGTTCGATATCGCCTGGAACTGGGTGCCGTTCACCGCGCGCCACGGCCGCGAGAAGTTCTACACACGTTTCCGCCCGTTCCGCGGCGGCAAGAAGCATCAGCCGCAGGACAGTTATTCGCTGCGCTGCATTCCGCAGGTGCATGGCGCCGTGCGCGACGCTGTGGAGCAGGCCAAGCGCGTGTTCGACGTCGAGCTCAATTCGGTCACCGACAATCCGCTGGTTTTCCCTGATGCGCAGGCCGAACACGTCGAGGAGCAGGTGATCTCCGCCGGCCACTTCCACGGCATGCCGCTCGCGCTGGCGATGAGTTACGTCAAGGCCGCGATCCCGGTGCTCGCTTCGATCAGCGAGCGCCGCCTCAACAAGCTGCTCGACCCGGCGACCAACGACGGCCTGCCGGCCTTCCTCATCGGCAACGAGGACGGTACCGAATCCGGGCTGATGATCGTGCAGTACACCGCCGCGGCCATCGTCAACGACCTGGCGAGCCGCGCGATGCCGGCATCGGTGTATTCGATCCCGACCAGCGCCAATGCCGAAGACCATGTGTCGATGGGCGCGAACGAAGCGCGCCACGTGCTCGCGATGGTCGCCGACCTGGCCAAGGTGCTGGGGCTGGAACTGATGACCGCCGCGCAGGCGCTGGATCTGCGCCGCGACATGATCAACGCCGCGCGTTCGCTCGCCGATCGCGCGGATGCCGAAGGCTTCGCGGCAAAAGTGCAGGGCGGCCCGCCGAAGGACGCGGCCGAGCGCGCACGTTTCCTCGCGGAAGTCGATGGGCTGCGCGCGGAACTCGCGCAGGCGGCCGATTTCCGCCCGGGCCGCGCGGTGGAAGCGGCGCATGCCGCGATCCGCACGCGCATCGAGCCGATGGCGCGCGACCGCGCGCTCGACGGCGATGTCGCGATGGCGGTGCGGCTGGTGGCGGAGAACGTCGTGCTCGATGCCGCGCGTGCAGCCCTGAACGACTGACATGCGCGCGAGCCTGTGGTGCACGGCGGTGTTGGCGACGGTGTTGCTGGCGCCGTCGCACGCCGCGCAACCGCAACGCTTCCTCGTCTTCGGCGATCCGCAGCCGAAGTCGGAAACGGACATCGATTACTTCAGGCGCGACATCGTCGATCCGGCGGCTCCCATGGCGCAGGGGAGCGCCGCGACGATCGTCCTCGGCGACATCGCCAACGATGCGCCCGCGTTGTACCCGGGCATCCAAGGGGCGATGAAGCGCCTCGGCACTCCCGTGCTGTTCGCGCCCGGCAACCACGACATGGATGCCGGCGCCGAATCGGACGCATCGGCGCTGGGCCAGTGGCACAAGGCCTTCGGCGCGGATACCTACCTGCGCAAGTTCGCTTCGGCGAATGTCATCGTGCTCGATGATGTGATCGCATTGCCGGGGAAGACGCCCGGTTATGTCGGCGGTCTGCGGGAGGATCAGTTCAGGCAGCTCGAAGGCTGGTTGCGCGATCTGCCGCGCGACAAACTCCTGGTGTTCGCCGCGCACATCCCGTTCTTCGAGACTTCGACGGTCGAAGGGATCGAAAGCTTCCGTTCGGCCGATCGCAAGCGCCTGTTCGAATTGCTGCGTCCCTTCCCGCACGTGCTGTTGCTCAGCGCACACACGCACAACCAGCAGCACTTCTTCCACGATGCGAAAGACGGGTGGCAGGGCGCGCAACCCTTGCACGAATACAACGTCGGTGCGGCCTGCGGCGCGTTCTGGTCGGGCGCGCCGGATGCGCAGGGCATTCCCGACGCGACGATGAGCGACGGCACACCGAATGGTTTCGCGACGATGGACGTGCAGGGCGACGGCAGCTACACGCTCGCTTGGCATCCGGCGCGCGACCCGGCCGACACGCAGATCGCGCTGCATGCGCCGAAGGTGCTGCGTCGCGGGGCGTGGCCGGCGTGGGGCGTGTACGCGAACGTCTACATGGGACACGCCGGCACGCGCGTGGAGTATCGCGTGGACGATGGCGACTGGATGCCGATGCAGCACGTGGCGCAGCCCGATCCGCGCCTGGTCGAAGAAAACGTGCGCGACGATACGGCCGACCGCTTGCGTGGGTTCGATCGTTCGCCGGAAGCGACACCCTCGACGCATCTGTGGCGCGGCGCGTTGCCGACCAAGCTCGATGCCGGCGAGCACGTGGTCGAAGTGCGTGCGTTCGATACGTGGCGCGGCGAGACGCGCGCGAAAACCACCTACCGCCTCGACGAGCGCTAGAGCGCGATCTCCGCGAACGATTCCACGCGCGCGTGGCCATGCGTCGCCTCGCCGGTGCGCGGCGAGGGGTAATCCTCGCGGCGATCCAGCAACACCGTGCGCATGCCCGCATCGCGTGCCGCATCGAGTTCTTCGACGATATCCGACAGGAAGACGATGTCGCCCGCGTTCCCGCCGTACTCGGCCGCGATGCGGCGATAGCTGTCCGCGTCGCGCTTGTGCCCGACCGCGGTGTCGAACCAGACGGTGAACATCCCGGTCAGATCGCCCGCATCGGTGTGCCCGAACAACAACTTCTGCGCGGGGACCGAGCCCGACGAATACACGGCCAGCGGATGCCCCGCATCGCGCCACGCACGCAGGGCCGGCGCGACGTCGGGATACAGCGGCGCGGTGAAGTCCGCATTGCGGTAACCGGCGTCCCACACCATGCCCTGCAGCGCCTTGAGCGCGGTGTGCTTGCGGTCTTCGTCGATCCAGCCCTGCAGCGTTTCCACGATCATCTCGTCGCTGCACACGCCGCCGTTTTCCATCGCGACCTGGTCGAGCCAGCGCCGCACTTCGGGATCCTTGCCGTGTTCGCGCACGAAGCCCGGCAGCGCACGACGCGCATACGGGAACAACACGTCGCGCACGAAGGAAATGCTGCTGGTGGTGCCTTCGATGTCGGTGAGGATGCGCGTGGTCATCACTCGCGCGCCTGCCCGGGCTCGTAGCGCGGGAAACGCGTGGCGATGTCGGCGCCCGTGAAATGCCCGACCCAACCGTCCGGCTCGGTGAAGAAGCGGATCGCGACGAATTGCGGTTCGGGCCCCATGTCGAACCAGTGCGTCATGCCATCGGGGACGGCGACCAGGTCGCCGGCTTCGCACAGCAATTCGTAGACGCGCCCGTCGACATGCAACGTGAACAGCCCTGAGCCATCGACGAAGAAGCGCACCTCGTCTTCCTTGTGGAAGTGTTCGTCGAGGAACTTCTTGCGCATTTCCGCGCGGTTGGGATTGTCGGGCGCGATGCTCACCACGTCGACCGTGCGGAAGCCGCGCTCGGAGACCAGGCGATCGATGTCGGCCTTGTAGGCGGCGAGGATCGCTTCGGGCGCGTCGCCGGCCTTCACCGGTTGCGTGGCTTCCCAACGTTCGAACGACACGTTGATCGGCTTGAGTTCGCGCGCGATCTCTTCGAGCGTGCGCGCGACGACGACCGGCTGGTCGGGATGTTCTTCTTCGAAGATGCGCAGGCGGCTCATCGTTGCAGTTTCCTCAGTTCCAGTTCGCAGCCGATCAGGAATTCGAAGGCTTCCAGGTGGCGGCGCGCTTCGGCCATGTCGGTGCCCCACGCGTAGAGGCCGTGCCCGTCGATGAGATAGCCCCACATCGGGCGGCGGTCGAGCAGGGCATCGACCTGCGCGGCGAGCGTATGCATGTCCTGCGAGTTCGGCAGCACGGGCACGACGACTTCGGTTTCGTGCGTGTCGTTGCCGCGGAAGGCCTTGAGCAATTCGTAACCGTCCAGTCGCAGCTGCCCCTTGCCGGCGAACAGGCGCGAGGCGATCGTCTGGTTCTGCGAGTGCGTGTGCAGCACGCAGCCGATCTCCGGGAAGCGCTTGTAAAGCTGGGTGTGCAGCAGCGTTTCGGCGGAGGAGCGCTGGTCGGTGGCGACCGGCTGGCCCTCGAGGTCGACGACCATGATGTCGTCTTCGGTCAGGTGGCCCTTGTCGCGTCCGGAGACGGTGATGGCGGCGTGCTGCGCATCGATGCGGCGCGAGAAATTGCTGCTGGTCGCCGGCGTCCAGCCGCGCGCGGCGAGCTGCGTGACGTTGGCGATGATTTCGCCGGCCGCGCGGCGCAGTGCTTCGCGGTCGAAGGGGAGGGGGGCGTTCATGCGGGGGAGTTTACCCGCCCCAAAGGAAACGGCGCGGTTGCCCGCGCCGTTCCGTGTATCGCTTGTCGCTGGGCCTTACGGGCCCGGCTCCGGGCCTTCATGGAAGACCGGCGCGGCCGGGAGCACCGGGGCGTCGTCGTCCACCGGCGCATTGCCCGGGCGCATGTGGCTCTTGCGGTAGCCATAGATGTAATAGAAGAACAGGCCGATCGCCGCCCAGATCGGGAAGACGAGCTTGGCGTCGCGCGGCAGGTACAGGAACAGCACCACGCAGCCGATGACCGACATCGGCGCGATCACCCACACCAGCGGCGTGCGGAACGGACGGTGGCGGGTCGGGTCGCTGCGGCGGAGCATCATCACCGCCAGCGACACGACCAGGAACGCGAACAGCGTGCCCGAGTTCGAGATGTCGGCGAGCTTGCCCACCGGCAGGAACGCGGCGGCGACCATCACGCCCAGGCCCGTCATCATCGTCACGACGTGCGGGGTGTTGTAGCGCGGATGCACCTTGCTCAGGATCGGCGGCAGCAGGCCGTCGCGCGACATGGTGAAGAAGATGCGCGTCTGGCCGTAGATCATCATCAGGATGACCGAAGGCAGCGCGATGAACGCGGCCAGGCCGAGCAGGTTGCCGACCATCGGGTGGCCGATCATGCGCAGCACGTGCGCCAGCGCTTCGCTGGAGCACACCAGCGGCATGTTCTCGCCCGTGGCGAGCTCCCTGCAGCGGGCGGCCAGTTCCATCGAACCGGGCGAGAGCGGCGAGCCGTCGGCGGCGAACACCGGCTGCGCGCCGTAGGAACCGATCGCACCGGCCGCCACCAGCAGATAGAAGATCGTGCACACGATCAGCGAAGCGATCAGGCCGATCGGGATGTTGCGCTGCGGATTCTTGGTTTCCTCGGCGGCGGTGGACACCGCGTCGAAGCCCACGTACGCGAAGAAGATCGAAGCGGCCGCACCCACGATGCCGGCATTGCCCAGCGGGGTGAACGGGTGGAAGTTGCTGTCCTTCATCACCGGGATCGCCAGGGCGATGAACGCGGCCAGCGCGAGCACCTTGACCGTCACCAGGAAGGCGTTGACCACCGCGCTTTCCTTGGTGCCGCGGATCAGCAGCACGGTGACCAGCAGGCCGATGAAGACCGCCGGCAGGTTGATGACGCCGCCCGCGTACGGGCCGGTCGCCAGCGCGGCCGGGATCTCGATGTGCAGGAACGAATGTTTGAGCAGGCCGACCAGGTAGCCGGACCATCCGACCGACACTGCGCTGGCTGCCACCGCATATTCGAGGATGAGGGCCCAGCCCACGAGCCAGGCGACGAACTCGCCGAGGACCGCGTAGGAATAGGTGTAGGCCGAACCGGAGACGGGCACCATCGCCGCGAGTTCGGCGTAGCACAGCGCCGCGACCGCGCAGACGAAGCCTGCGATCACGAACGACAACATCATGCCGGGGCCGGCCTTCTGCGCCGCTTCGGCGGTCAGCACGAAGATGCCGGTGCCGATGATTGCGCCGATGCCGAGCATCGTCAGCTGGAAGGCGCCGAGCTGGCGCTTGAGCGCCTTCTTCTCGGCCGTCTTCAGGATTAAATCCAGAGGCTTGACACGCCAGAACAGCATTTGGTTCTCCCCGGAGAGCGATTAGATGACCCCACGGGTGCCGTGAAGACGGGCGTGGGCCGCCGGCGAACATACCCCGCGGCGGCGCGGTGGCACAAGTAACATTCGGGGGCGGTGATAATCCGCCCCTTCCCCGCAAGAAACCGCCCCATGTCCATGGACCCGAACGCCGCCGAAGCGGCGCGCCGAGCGTTGGCCGACTATCGCCGACGTTGGCTGGCTGAATCGGCGACCGTCGACCGATTCCTCGAACTGCTGGACGACGCGGAGGATCCCTTCCGCCGCGAACGGCTGGCTGGCCACTTCACCGCCTCGGCCTGGCTGGTCGACCGTGCGGGCGAACGCGTGCTGATGACGCACCACCGCAAGCTCGATCGCTGGTTGCAACTGGGTGGGCACGCCGACGGCGATCGCGATTTCGCGCGCGTGGCCCTGACCGAAGCCGAAGAGGAGTCGGGGCTGACGGGCCTGACCGTCGAGGCGGGCATCTTCGATCTGGATGCGCACGAAATTCCGGAGCACAAGGGCGTGCCGGCGCACATCCACTACGACGTGCGCTTCATCGTGCATGCGGGAGAAAACGAAGCCTTCGTCGTCAGCGACGAATCGCACGCGCTGGCATGGCGAGCGATTGCGTCGCTGCCGGACGACGAAGCCATGGATCCGTCGGTGCGGCGGATGGCTTCGAAGTGGCTGTCGCGCTGACGCTTATTCGGCGCGGCCGCCGAATTCGCCGGTCGTGGTGTTGACCCAGACCTTCTCGCCGGTGCCGATGTATTCGGGAACCATGATCTCGATGCCGGTGGTCAGCTTCGCCGGCTTCGGGCGCTTGGTCGCCGTGCCGCCCTTGAGTTCGGGCGGGGTTTCGATCACTTCCATCGCCACGCTCTGCGGCAGCTGGATGGCCACCGGCGCGTCGTCGATCAGCTGCACGTAAATGCCCGTGAGGTCGTCGACGATGTAACCGGCCGCATCGCCGATGGCGTCGGCATCGAGCGTGTACGGCGTGTAGTCCTCGTCGTCGAGGAACACGAAGGCATCGCCGTCCTTGTACGAGTACGTCGCCTGGCGGCGGCTCATGTCGACTTCGCGCAGGTCGTCGTCGCCGTCGAAACTCGCATCGAGCTTGTTGGCGCCGGGGATGCTGTACATGACGAATCGGAAACGCACGTTGCCGCCGCGGCCCTGCGGCGAGCTGCGTTCGATGTCGCGCACCTGGTAAACGCCGCCGTTGTGTTCGACGACGTTGCCTTTCTTGATGTCGTAAGCCTTCATGGGATCACTTCGGTGCGAGGCGCGTGGCGCCGTCCAGGCGGATGGTCTCGCCATTGAGGTAGGTGTTGCCGAGGATGTAGGCGACCAGGTCGGCGAATTCGTCCGGCTTGCCCAGGCGCGAAGGGAAGGGGATCGATGCGGCGAGCGATTGCTGCACGTTTTCCGGCATGCCGTCGACCATCGGCGTCCAGAAGATGCCCGGGGCGATGGTCATCACGCGGATGCCGAAGCGGGCCAGTTCGCGCGCCATCGGCAGGGTCATGCCGACCACGCCGCCCTTCGACGCCGAATACGCGGCCTGGCCAATCTGGCCTTCGTAGGCGGCGACCGACGCGGTGTTGATGATCACGCCGCGCTCGCCGTCGGTGCCCGGCTCGTTGTGCTGCATCAGGTTGGCCGCGGCCTTGGCCACGTTGAAGCTGCCGACCAGGTTCACCATCACGGTGGTGGAGAACTGCGACAGCGGCATCGGCGCTTCCTTGCCAAGCACGCGGCCCGCGCCGAGGATGCCGGCGCAGTTGATCGCGACATTCAAACCACCGAGGAAGTCCTTGGCGGCGGCGACGTTGGCGACCACGCCCGCTTCGTCGCTGACGTCGGTCTTGAAGAAGATCGCGTTCGCGGCGCCCAGTTGCGCGACGGCGGCCGCGCCCTTTTCTTCGTTGACGTCGAACAGCGCGACCTTCGCGCCGTGGGCGACCAGGTGCTGCGCGACCGCGAAGCCCAGGCCGGAGACGCCGCCGGTGACGATGGCGCGGGTGGAGGACAGTTGCATGGGGAATCCCTGCGGCGGAAAAGAAGCGGGATTTTAGCCTATGGCGCGGGCGCGCCAGGCCCGCGGGCCACGGCCCCGTCCTTCATCACGAACACCGGATGGCGCAATGCGCCGATCTCCTGCGTCGGGTCGCCGGTGAAGGCGGCCAGGTCGGCGCGCAGGCCGGTGCGGATCGCGCCGAAGTGCGCGTCCTGGCGCAGCACCCTGGCGGCCACGGTCGTGCAGGCCTGCAGGGCTTCGACCGGCGTCATGCCGAGGCGAACCAGCCATTCGGGTTCGCGATAGTTGTCGCCGTGGCGGAACACGCCGACGTCGCTGCCGCAGGCGATCGTCGTACCGGCCTTGCGCGCACGGGCGAAGGCGGCGGCGACATCGCGCATCTCCTGCGTCGGCTGCGACTGGCCGGGCACGTAGTGTTCGAAGTATTCGCCGTAGGCTTCGGTCGCCGTCAGCGTCGGCAACCAGGCGACGTTGCGCTCGCGCATGCGGCGGAAGGTTTCGTCGGAGACTTCGTACCCATGTTCGATCGTGTCGGCGCCCGCGTCGACGGCCATGCGCACCGCTTTGTCGGTCATCGCATGCACGGCGACGGGGCGGCCGGACAAATGCGCGGCTTCGACCATCGCCTTCAACTCCGCCGGCGTGAACGTGGGTTGCGTGCTGCCGTCGGTGCCGATGCGGTAGTCGCCATAGAGTTTGATCCAGTCCGCGCCGTGGCCCGCCTGGTCGCGCACGGCGGCGATGCCGGCGTCGACGCCGCTGACTTCCTGCGCACCGCGCGGCAGCGCGAGGTCGTCGCGGAAGCCGCGAGGGCCGGGGCCGTAGCTGCCGGTCGCGACGATCGCCTTGGTCACGACGAACATCCGCGGGCCGTCGATCAAGCCGTTTTCGATCGCATGCTTGATCGCGACGTCGTCATAGTTCGCGCCTTCGGTGCCCAGGTCGCGCAGCGTCGTCCAGCCGGCCTGCAGCGTGTCGTGCGCGTGGCGCGCGGCGCGCAGGACGCGTTCGGCTTCCGGTTCCTTCAGGACCTGGTCGTTCCAGAGCGTTTCGTTGTACGGATGCAGGAAGACGTGCGAATGCAGGTCGATCATGCCGGGCACGAGCGTCGCGCCGGGCAGGGCGATGCGTTGTACATCGCCGGGGACATCGATGGTGTTCGCATCGCCGACGGCGACGATCGCGCCGTCGCGCACGAGGACGGCCCAGCCGGCATGCGCCGCGCCTTCGCCCGTCCACACGCGATCGGGTTGCAGCAGGTAGGCAGGCTTCGGCGCGTCCGCGGCGAAGGTCTGCAGGGACGACAACGCCAGCAACGCACCGAGCCATCCACGCATGTCAGAGCTCCAGCAGGTAGAACGTGTTGCAGCCGCCGTGGCCGGTGTCGCCCATCGGTTTGTCGATGCGCCTGAAGCCGGTGCGTTCGTAAAGCCGCATCGCCGAGTCCATGCCCGACAGCGTTTCGAGATAGCAGCGCTTGAAGCCGAATGCGCGCGCCGCTTCGAGCGACAAACGCATCACTTCGGCACCGGCGCCCAAGCCGCGCAACGAAGAAAGGAAGTACATCTTGCGCAACTCGCACGTGTCGGGATCGCCGCCCTCGAGCGGTGCGACGCCGCCGCCACCTTCCACGATGCCGTCGCGTTCGACCACCCAATACGCGCTGCGCGGCTGCGCGTAGCTGCGGCTCATCCAGTCGACTTCCGGATCGTTGATCGCGAACCCCGCGCCGCACGCGCCGAATTCCGGCATCACGGTGCGGATGATTTCCGCCATGCGCGCATCGTCGCGCGATTGGATTGGACGAACGGACACTTCAGGCATGGGCTCTCGTGGGTGCGTGGTGCGCGATGCGCAGGGCGAGTTCGTCCGGGGTCAGGCCCGGCGCGAAAAGGAAGCCCTGGCCGATCTTCACGCCAAGGCGGATGAGGAATTGGCGCTGCGCATCGCTTTCCACGCCTTCGGCCACCAGGCCCAGGCCCAGGCTCTGCGCGATGCCGGCGACGGCCTGGCAGATCGCGACGTCGGAGGTGTTGTGCGGCACGCCCGACAGGAATTGCTGGCTGAGCTTCAACCCGTGGATCGGCAGGCGGCGCAGGTAATTGAGTGCGCTGTAGCCTTCGCCGAAATCGTCGATGCTCAACAACACGCCGAGCATGCGCAGCCCCGCGAAGGTCGTCAGCGTATCGGGCGCATCTTCGATCAGCACGCGTTCGGTGAATTCCAGTTCGAGCGCATCGCCGGGCAGTCCTGCGCTCGCGAGCGCTTCGGCGACGGTTTCGGCGAGGTCTTCGGCCAGGAACTGGCGATAGGAGACATTCACCGCCACGCGTTCGATCGACAGGCCCGCATCGCGCCAGCGCCGCATCTGTTGGCAGGCTTCGCGCAACACCCAACCACCGATGCGCACGATGTCGCCGGTGTTCTCCGCATGGCCGATGAAATGATCCGGCCGCATTTCGCCGAGCGTGTCGTTGCGCCAGCGGATCAGCGCTTCGGCGCCGACGATGCGGCCCGTGGACAGTTCGACCTGCGGTTGATAGACCAACTTGAATTCGCGGTTGTCGACCGCGCGCCGCAGGTGCGTTTCCATCTGCAGGCGCTGCAGTTGCTGGTCGGCCAGCGCCTGGCTGAAATCCTGCCAGCCGTTGCGCGCGCGGCGCTTGCTGTCGTACATCGCCACGTCGGCGTTCTGGATCAGCAGTTGCGGGCGGTCGCCGTGTTCGGGCGCACGCGCAATGCCGATGCTCGCGGTGATCGTGAATTCTTCGCCGGCCATGCGGAAGGCATCGCCGAAGGCTTCGAGAATCGCCGCGGCCAGACGTTGCGGACGTTCGGCGTCGTCGCCGGTCTGGCACACCACGAGGAATTCGTCGCCGCCGAAGCGCGCGATCAAGCCTTCGGTCGCGACCGCGCGCTGGATTCGGCGCGCGGCGCTCGCGATCACCTGGTCGCCGGCGGCGTGGCCCAGCACATCGTTGACGACCTTGAAACGGTCCAGGTCGATGTAGAGCACCGCGACGTCCGAATGCGACGGGTCGGCCAGTCGCGTCTGCAGTTCTTCGAGCACCGCGTCGCGATTGAGCAACATCGTCAACGGGTCCGTGCGCGCCTGCACGCGCAGGGTTTCTTCGGCCTGCTTGGATTCGGTGATGTCCTGGAACGTGCCGGTCAGGCGCGTGCCCGTCGGGTCGCCGGCCTCGGCCTCGCCGATGATGCGGATCCACAGCGTGTGCCCGTCGGCGCTGATGCCTTGCAGGTCCATCTCGAAGCCTTCGCCGTGTTCCACCGCGCGTGTCAGCGCGTCGTGGAAGCGCTTGCGTTCGGATTCGCGCAGGCAGGCCTGCAACTCGCCCATGCTCGCCGACGCGCGCGCCAGCCCGAGCATGCGCTGCGCTTCGCCGGTGAGATACACGTGTTCGTTGTTGGCGTCCCACTCCCAGCCGCCGACATGCGCCAGGTCCTGCACGCGATCGAACAGCGTGATGTCGCGCTTGAACCCGGTGACGTCGGAGAACAGCGACAACACCTGCTGCGGATGATCCTGCCCCGGCGCGAACTGCGGCACCGAGGTGATCGACAGCCAGGTCAGCCGGCGCGTGGCGAGGTTGAGGAAGCCCAGCACCGTGCTCGGCGAAATCGTGCCCGTGCGCAGCGCGCGGAAGGAAGGTAGTTCCTGGTTGTCCAGTTCCTTGCCGTGCTCGTCGAAGATGCGCCAATGGTCGAGCGCGAGCTCTTCCACCAGGCTCGCGCCTTTCGGAATCCGCAGGATGCGCATCGCCGCCGGATTGGCGTAGGCGACGCGGCCATCGGCCTTGCGCACGAGGATGCCCTTGTCGATGACTTCCATCAGCTCGCGATAACGGACTTCCGCTTCGTGGCGTTTGCTGAGGTCGCGCGCGACCGCGACGATGCGCGTTTCGCCGAGATCATCGAAACCCGCCGAATGCACTTCGACGGGAAAGCGCGTGCCGTCGGCGCGCATGTTGGTGACTTCCACGACGTAGGTACCGCCGCGATTGAGCACTTCCCACACCGGCGCGAGATGGTCGCGCGGCAGGTCGGGATTGAGGATGTCGATGTTCTTGCCGACGATGTCGCCGCGCGGACGGTTGTAGGCCGCGATGCCCGCCTTGTTGAGGTCGAGCACCGTGCCTTCCCAATCCAGGATGCTGACGGGGTCGGGCACCGCGTCGAACAACGCGCGGAAACGATTGCGTTCCACTTCCAGCGCCGCGTTGGCGGCTTGCAGCGCAGCCTGCGCATCCGCGAGTTTCCGGCGGAGCGCGTCGTCCTTCACGCGGCCGCCCGCGCCTGGGTGACCTTGCTGCTGGTCGCGCGGCCCAACAGGTCGGCGAGCCAGCGGCCGGTGTCGACGAGTTTGTCCAGGTCGATGCCCGTCGACATGCCCATGCCGTGCAGCATGTACACGACGTCTTCGGTCGCGACGTTGCCGCTCGCGCCCTTCGCATAGGGACAGCCGCCGGTGCCGGAAACCGAGGCATCGGCCACGCGCACGCCTTCTTCCACGCACGCGAGCAGATTGGGCAAGGCCTGCCCATAGGTGTCGTGGAAGTGCACGGCGAGCGCGCGCATCGGCACTTCCTGCGCGACCGCGTGCAGCATGGCGCGTGCTTTGGCCGGCGTGCCGACACCGATCGTGTCGCCCAGCGAGATCTCGTAACAGCCGAGCGCATGCATGCGCTTGGCCACGCGCACGACGTCGGCGACCGGCACTTCGCCCTGGTAGGGACAACCGAGCACGGTGGACACGTAACCGCGCACGCGCACGCCTTCGTGGTTCGCGCGTTCGAGCACCGGGCGGAAGCGTTCGATCGATTCGTCGATGGTCGCGTTGATGTTCTTCTGGTTGAAGGCTTCCGATGCGGCGGTGAACACCGCGACTTCATCGGCGCCGACGGCGCGCGCGCGGTCGTAGCCCTGTTCGTTCGGCACCAGCACCGGATAACGCACGCCATGTTTGCGCGTGATGCCGGCGAAGACGTCGGCCGCGTCGGCGAGCTGCGGCACCCACTTCGGGCTGACGAAGCTGGTGGCTTCGATCGTCGACAGGCCGGTGGCCGTCAGGCGATCGATCAGTTCGATCTTCGCCGGCGTGGGCACCAGCGTCTTTTCGTTCTGCAGCCCGTCGCGCGGGCCGACTTCGACGATGCGGACGTGGTCGGACATCAGGTCTCCAGCGTCACGAGCACGGCGTCGGCGTCGACGAAATCGCCGGCGGCCGCGCGCACTTCACTGATGCGCCCGTCGCGCGGCGCCTTGAGGCTCAATTCCATCTTCATCGCTTCGATCACGAGGACCTCTTCGCCTGCGCGCACCTCGTCGCCGGCGCGCGCCTTCACGACGACAACGCGGCCCGGCATGGGCGCGAGGACACGGTTGCCGCCATCGGCGGCCGCACCCGCATCCCGACGATACACCTCGACCGGCTCCAGGCGCAGGCGGCGCTGGCCGTCGTGGGCCACGGTGCGCTGGGCATCGAGGTCGATGGTGAAGCGGCGGCCCTGGCCGTCGATCCGGGCGCTCAGCGCATCGCCCTCGAGGCGGGCGCCGGAAACGACGTGGGTCGTCCCGTCGTGTTCGATCCGGTATTCGCCGCCGCTGCCGTGCGCGGCGAGCACCAGGCGATCGCCGCGATGCAGGAAGGCCAGGTCACGCTTGCTCGCGTGCCCGAGGCGCCAGCCGTCGGCGATGGCCCAGGGCGAGGTCGGGTCGCTGGAGGCCGCGGCGGCGTCGCGCGCGGCGCGTTCCTGCGCGAGCAATTGCGCGGTCGCGGCGGCCAGCAGCAGGTCGCGGTCGACCTGCGTGGGCGGCATGAATTCATCCAGGTGGCGATCCAGGTACGCGGTATCGATCGTGCCGCCGACGATGGCCGGATGGCGCACGAGGCGTTCGAGGAACTCGATGTTCGACTTTGGCCCGCCGATCTCGCACTGCGCGAGCGCATCGCGCAGGCGGGCGAGGGCGGACGCGCGGTCGGCGTCGTGCACGATCAGCTTGGCGATCATCGGGTCGTAGAAGATCGTCACCGTGTCGCCGGCGACGACGCCCGAATCGATGCGCACGTGTTCGCTCGCCTGCGGCAGGCGCAGGCGTTCGAGCTTGCCCGACCCCGGCAGGAAGCCGGCTTCCGGGTCTTCGGCGTACAGGCGCACTTCGATGGCGTGGCCGTTCTGCGCGATCTGGTCCTGCGCGAGCGGCAGTGCTTCGCCGGCGGCCACGCGCAGCTGCCATTCCACCAGGTCCAATCCCGTCACCATCTCGGTGACCGGATGTTCCACCTGCAGGCGCGTGTTGATCTCCATGAAGTAGAAGCCGGTCGGCACGCCGTCTTCGCCGGATTCGACGATGAATTCGCAGGTGCCGGCGTTGACGTAATCGATCGCGCGCGCGGCGGCGACGGCCGCATCGCCCATCTGCTTGCGCAACGCGGGCGTCAACACGACCGACGGGGATTCTTCGAGCACCTTCTGGTAGCGACGCTGCGCGGAGCACTCGCGTTCGTTCAGATGCAGCGTGTTGCCGTGCGTGTCGGCGAACACCTGGATCTCGATGTGGCGCGGGCGGGTGACATAACGTTCGAGCAGCACGCGATCGCGGCCGAAGGCGTTCTTCGCTTCGCGTTGGCAGGATTCGAGCGCGGCCATGAATTCATCGAGCACGCGCACGATGCGCATGCCCTTGCCGCCGCCGCCGTGCGCGGCCTTGATCATGAGCGGGAAACCGATGCGTGCCGCTTCGCGCGCGAGCACGTCGGGCGATTGGTCTTCGCCCGTGTAACCGGGGACGACCGGCACGCCGGCGGCCTGCATCAATTCCTTCGCGCCGGCCTTGCTGCCCATCTTGCGCATCGAAGCCGCGTGCGGGCCGATGAAGACCAGGCCGGCGGCTTCGACCGCATCGGCGAAGTCGGCGTTCTCGCTCAAGAAGCCGTAGCCGGGGTGGATGGCCTGCGCGCCGGATTGCTTCGCGACTTCGAGGATCGCATCGCCGCGCAGATAGCTGTCCTGCGGACGCGGGCCGCCGATCGGATACGCCGCGTCGGCCAGGCGCACGTGCTGCGCATCGGCGTCGGCCTCGGAAAAGACCGCGACGGTGCGGATGCCGAGTCGACGGCAGGTGCGGATCACGCGGCAGGCGATTTCGCCGCGGTTGGCGATGAGGACCGTATCGAACATCAGGTTTCCGTCCAGGCGGGTTTGCGCTTGCCGAGGAAGGCCGACAGACCCTCCTGGCCTTCGGGCGAAACGCGGAGGCCGGCGATGAGCGCCGCATTCTCCGTGTCGAGGGTGTTGGCGTCGTGTGTGTCCGCGATGCGGCGCACGAGCGTCTTCGCAGTCGAGGCGGCGACGGGGCCGGCCTGCATCAGCAGGGTGACCTGTTGCCGCACGGCGGCGTCGAGTGCCGCTTCATCCGCAACGACCTGGTGCACGAGGCCGATGCGATGCGCTTCGTTGGCGTCGAAGCGCTCGGCGGTGGCGAACCAGCGCCGTGCCTGGCGCGCGCCGATGGCGGCGATCACGTAAGGCGAGATCACCGCGGGCAGCAGGCCCAGGCGGGCTTCGGTCAGGCCGAAGGTGGCGTTGGCCGAGGCGATGGCGATGTCGCAGCAGGCGACCAGGCCCACGCCGCCGCCGAAGGCCGCGCCGTGGACGCGGGCGATCGTGGGTTTGGGGAGTTGGTCGAGGGTGCGCATCAGGCGCGCCAGCTTCAGCGAGTCGGCGCGATTGTCGGCCTCGCTGGCCGCGCCCATCTCGCGCATCCAGTTCAGGTCGGCGCCGGCCGAGAACGAGGCGCCGTCGCCTTCCAGGACCAGGACGCGGACGCCGGGGTCGGCCCCGATCTCCTCCAGCGCGGCCGTCAGATCGGCGATCAGCGCGGCATCGAAGGCGTTGTGCAGCTGCGGCCGGGCCAGGCGCAGGCGGGCGAGGGCGCCCTCGCGGAGCAACTGCAGGCTGTCGCGCATCGGGCCGTCCGTCAGGGAAAGGAGCCGAATGATAAGCCGGCCGGCCGCAGTGGTATTCTTGAGAACAATTCCTATTCGCCCGGCACCTGCCAAGTGAGTACCGCCCCCGTGAGGCTGACCGACCTGCCGCGCCGCATCGCCGCCGCCGTCGAACGCGTCGAAGACCACGCGCCCAACGACGCCATCGCGCGCCGCCTGCGCGAACTCGGCTTTGTCGCGGGCGAACTCGTGGAAGTGGTGGCGGCAGGGCCCTTGGGGGCCGAACCGCTGCTGGTGCAGGTCGGTTTCACGCGATTCGCCCTGCGACGCGCCGAGGCGCAGCGCATCGTCGTGCGCCGCGACGGGGTGGTCGCATGAGCGCCGCACTCGCCACACCGCTGCGCGTCGCGCTCGTCGGCAATCCCAATTGCGGGAAGACGGCGCTGTTCAACCTGCTCACGGGCAGCCGGCAGAAGGTGGCCAACTACGCCGGCGTCACCGTCGAACGCAAGGAAGGCCGCTTCCACGCGCCGTCGGGCCGCTCGTATGCGCTGCTGGATCTTCCCGGCGCCTACAGCCTGCAGGCGGCGAGCCTGGACGAAGCGATCACGCGCGATTTGTGCCGCGGCTTCTATCCCGGCGAACCGGCGCCCGACGTCATCGTTTGCGTCGTCGACGCGACCAACCTGCGCCTGCACCTGCGCTTCGCGCTGGAAGTGCGCGCGCTCGGCAAGCCGATGGTGCTCGCGGTCAACATGATGGATGCGGCCAAGCGCCGCGGCATCGAAGTGGACCTGGCGAAACTCGAAAGCGAACTCGGTGTCCCGGTCGTTCCCACGATCGCCGTGCGACGCGATGGTGCGCGCGCGCTGGTGGCGATGCTCGATGCCATGTCGTCCACGCAGGCGCCCGCGTCGTCGCCGACCGATGTCGATCCCGAGGCGCTGCATTCGGAAACCCGTCGCCTGCTTTCGCTCGCGGTGACCATGCCGCGCCGCACCGCGGAGATCGACGACGCGCTGGATCGTTGGTTGTTGCATCCGATCTTCGGGATCGCCGCGTTCGCGGTGGTGATGTTCCTGGTCTTCCAGGCCGTGTATGCGTGGGCCAAGCCCATGATGGACGGCATCGACGCCGGCACCGCGTGGCTCGCCGAATTCGCGCACACCACCTTGCCGCCCGGCCCGCTGAACAGCCTGCTCGACAAGGGGATCATCTCGGGCGTCGGCGGCGTGATCGTGTTCCTGCCGCAGATCCTGATCCTGTTCCTCTTCATCCTCGCGCTCGAGGAATCCGGCTATCTCCCGCGCGCGGCGTTCCTGCTCGATCGGGTGATGTCGAAGGCGGGTCTGTCGGGGCGTTCGTTCATTCCGCTGCTGTCGTCCTTCGCCTGCGCGATCCCCGGGATCATGGCGACGCGTTCGATCCAGGATCCACGCGACCGCCTCGCGACGATCATCGTCGCGCCGCTGATGACGTGTTCGGCGCGGCTGCCGGTGTACACGCTGCTGATCGGCGCGTTCATTCCCGCGCGCAGGATCGGGTGGTTCAACCAACAAGGCCTGGTGTTGTTCGGGCTGTATGTCGCGGGCATCCTCAGTGCGCTCGCGGTGTCCTGGGTGATGAAGAAGTGGCGCCGCGACAAGAGCGAGCATCCGCTGATGCTCGAGCTGCCGTCGTATCGCATGCCGCATCCGCGCGATCTCGCGCTCGGGCTGTGGGAGCGCGCGGCGATCTTCCTCAAGCGCGTGGGCGGCATCATCCTGGCGATGACGATCCTGCTGTGGGTGCTGCTGTATTTCCCGCACGGCGGCACGGATATCACCAACAGTTTCGCCGGGCACATCGGCCGCGCGCTGCAAACCGTCTTCGCGCCGATCGGCTTCAACTGGCAGATCTGCATCGCGCTGATCCCGGGCCTGGCGGCGCGCGAGGTGGCGGTGTCGTCGCTTGCGACGGTGTATGCGCTGCAGGCGGCGGATGACGCCGCGGCCTCGGCCGCCCTGTCGCCGATCATCGCGAGCGGTTGGTCGCTGGCCACCGCGTTGTCGTTGCTGGTCTGGTACATCTACGCGCCGCAATGCCTGTCCACGCTGGCGACGATCAAGCGCGAGACCGGCTCGTGGAAGCAGATGGCGATCAGCGCGGGGTATCTGTTCGCGCTGGCGTATCTTGCGTCGCTGGTGACTTACCAGGTCGCGGTTGCGATGGGAGCGGGGTGATGCACGCCGGAATCGCCATCCAGTATGTCGCCGTCGGCATCGCGGTCGCCGCGAGCGGCGTGTACGTGTTGAATTCGCGTTGGCCCGCGGGCGTGCGCAAGTTGCGTATTGCATGCGCGGTGCCGCTGGTGCGCGAGGCGCGGCCGAGGTGGGTGCGGAAAGTCGGCGCGTGGATCGCGCCGAGAGTGCGCAACGCCGCCGCGTGCGGCGACGGCGGTTGCGACGGGTGCTCGCCGCACTGAATCAGTGGCGGCGCTTGGCCTTCGCGCCGGTGGCTTCGATCATCTCCACGACGACCGAAAACGTGCGCTTCTCATCGGGCTGCAACGCGCCGACACCCACGACTTGCCGCGTGATTTCCTCGCCGCGGTCGTTGCGGATCGAAAGCACCATCGAATATTCGAACACCGTGTCGCCGTCGGGCGGCGAGATCGTGCCTTCGACCTGGAGGGGCTGGATCGCCGTCTTCGCGCGCGCGAGCGCGGCCTCGTCGTAACGCAGGTGGCCCCGGCAGGCGGGGCACACGCTGGCGCTTTCGAGGATGGTCGCCTTGCAGTGGGGACAGGTGCGCGTGGCACCTGCCGTTCCCGGGCGGGCGGCGCTCATGCTCAGGCGTCGTCGCCCTTGCGGCCCTTGTCGTCCCAACCGAATTCGACCGAACCGCGCATGCGCGAGCCGGCGGCGACGGTGAAGGACTGGGCCTTGAGATCGCCGTTGAGCACGCCGGTCTCCAGCAGCTCCACGCGCTGGGCCATTTCGACGTTGCCGTCGAGTTCGCCCGCGATGATGATCTTCTGCGCCTTGACGCCACCGGTGAGCTTGGCGCCCTTCTCGATGGTCAGGTCGCCTTCGACGTTGACGTCGCCCTTGAACTGGCCGGCGATGCGCACGTGGCCGGTGCCGTGGATCTTGCCTTCGATGGTGATGTCGGCGGCGATCACCGATTCACCGACCTGGCGCGCGGCCGGGCGCGGCGGAGCGGGCGTCGGCGTCGGCGCAGGCGCGGCGGCGGCCGTCGGCGGGGATGCGACTTCCGGCTGGAAGCGCGCCGGCTCCGACGACGGCGGCGGCGGGTTGCCGGTGGCGGGCTTGGCGGGAGCCTGATCTTTCCAAAGGGCCATGGTCGAGAAATCCTGCTGCATTGGGGAAACCGAGGCTAGCACTCGTCACGCGCTTTTGACGCTGCCTCGAAGGGCATTTGCTTCAGGCGGCGGACAGCTTGATTTCACGGTTTGCCGCATTCATAGGTGCAGCGATCACATTCGGAAAATGCCGAAACGGCCCTTCTCGATCGGTGCATTGAGCGCCGCCGCCAGCCCCAGACCGAGCACGCGCCGCGTATCGGCCGGATCGATGATGCCGTCGTCCCACAGGCGCGCGCTGGCGTAATAGGGATTGCCCTGCGATTCGTACTGGTCGCGGATCGGCGCCTTGAACGCTTCTTCCTCATCGGCCGACCACGACTTGCCCGAGGCTTCGATGCCATCGCGCTTCACCGTCGACAACACCGAGGCCGCCTGCTCGCCGCCCATCACGCTGATGCGCGCGTTCGGCCACATCCACAGGAAGCGACCGCCGTAGGCGCGGCCGCACATCGCGTAGTTGCCCGCGCCGAAACTGCCGCCGATGACGACGGTGAACTTGGGCACGTGCGAGCACGCCACCGCCGTCACCATCTTCGCGCCGTCCTTCGCGATGCCCGCGTTCTCGTACTTGCGGCCCACCATGAAGCCGGTGATGTTCTGCAGGAACACCAGCGGGATGTCGCGCTGGTTGCACAACTCGATGAAGTGCGCGCCCTTGAGCGCGCTCTCCGAAAACAGGATGCCGTTGTTGGCGATGATGCCGACCGGATAGCCGTGGATGTGCGCGAAGCCGCACACCAGCGTCTTGCCGTAGCGCGCCTTGAATTCCTGGAACTCGCTGCCGTCGACGATGCGCGCGATCACCTCGCGGATGTCGAAGGGCCGGCGCGTGTCCTTCGGCACGATGCCGTACAGCTCTTCGGCCGCGAACAGCGGTTCGCGCGCAGGCTGCGTGGTGACCGGCACGGTCTTGTTGCGGTTGAGGTGCGCGACGAGGTTGCGCGCGATCTGCAGCGCATCGCGATCGTCTTCGGCGAAATGATCCGCCACGCCGGAGACCGAGGTATGCACGTCGGCGCCGCCGAGCGATTCGGCATCGACGACTTCACCCGTCGCGGCTTTCACCAGCGGCGGGCCGCCGAGGAAGATCGTGCCTTGCTCGCGCACGATGATCGATTCGTCGCACATCGCCGGCACGTACGCGCCGCCCGCCGTGCACGACCCCATGACCACGGCGATCTGCGGGATGTTTTCCGCGCTCAGCCGCGCCTGGTTGTAGAAGATGCGGCCGAAGTGTTCCTTGTCCGGGAAGACCTCGTCCTGCAGGGGCAGGAACGCGCCGCCGGAGTCGACGAGGTAGACGCAGGGCAGGTGGTTTTCGCGTGCGACTTCCTGCGCGCGCAAATGCTTCTTCACCGTCATCGGGAAGTAGGTGCCGCCCTTGACCGTCGCGTCGTTGGCGACGATCACCACTTCCTGGCCGTGCACGCGGCCGATGCCGGCGACGATACCCGCCGCGGGTGCGGCGCCGTCGTACATGCCTTCGGCGGCGAGCGGCGCGATCTCGAGGAAGGGCGAGCCCGGGTCGAGCAGGGCCGTGATGCGATCGCGCACCAGCAACTTGCCGCGTTCGGTGTGCTTGTCGCGGGCCTTGGGGCCGCCGCCTTCGGCCGCGCGCTGCAGGCGGGCATCGAGTTCGTCCACCAGGGCGCGGTGGAAGGCCACGTTGTCCTGGAAGTCCTGCGAACGGGGATCGAGGCTGGAGGCGAGTGCGGGCATGGTGCGTCGCTTGCGATGAATGGTCGAAGGATAACCGGCCGCGACTTTGCCGCGGCCAAAAAGAAACCCGCCTTGCGGCGGGTTTCCGGGTCTTGCTGGAAAACCGAAGAATTACTTCTTCGCTTCTTCCTTGGCTTCGGTCTTGGCTTCGGTCGCGGCGGCTTCGGCCGAACCGGCGACGTCCTTGGCCGTTTCGGCGGTCGCGGCGGCGGCGTTGCTGGCGGCGGTCGCGGCGGCGTCGGTGGCGTTGGTCACGGCGGCGCCGGTTTCGGCGGCGGCTTCACCGGTGGCGGCGGCAGCGGCGTCGACGCCTTCAGCGGCGGCGGTACCGGCGGCGTCGGCAGCCTGGGCGGCCTGGTCGCCGGCAGCGGCGGTGGCGTCGGCGGCCTGGGCGGCTTCGGCCTGGGCGGTCGGGGTGTCGTTCTTGCAGGCGGCGAGAGCGAGGACGCCGGCGGCGAGGAGGACAACGAGCTTCGTGTTCATGGAATCTCTCCTGAGGAGTTGTCTGAAGGATGCTAACGGGTCAGGCAACGCCAGTGCGCGCGGCAGTCCGGTCGCGTTTCGGCCGGCTTCATTCGTTCACTGACTACGACTGCGTGTTCGGTAAAGAAAAGGCCGCCGGCGAACCGGCGGCCTTCGCATTGTAACCACAATTCAGCCCCGTGAAGGCCTGCGTGAATGGGGTCTACGACGTGTCGCCCGATTACTTCTTGGCCGGGGTCTTGGCGTCGTTGTTGGTCTTCGCATCGGCAGCGGCCGCGGCTTCTTCAGCCGAGTCCTGCGCCTGCGCAGCGGCGTCGGCCGAATTCTCGGCGGCGTCGGCGGCGTCGTCGGCGCCCGTGGCCGTCGGGTTGGCGGCAGCAGCGTCGGCCTGGGTGGCAGCGGCGTCGGCGGCGGCGGCGGCGGTGTCGGCAGCGGCCTGCGCGGAGTCGGCAGCCGTGGCGTCGCCCGTGGCGGCGGCGTTGTCGGCAGCCTGCTGGGCTTCACCGGAAGCCTTCTGGGCTTCGGCGGCGGAGTCGGCAGCCTGCTGGGAGTTCGTGCACGCGGCCAGGGCAAGGCCCATAGCCATGGCAAGCAAAGCCTTATTGATGGACATGTCGTTCTTCCTCGTCGTTAGGATGGCAACGCGCTTCTGCGCGCCAATATCAATCTCAACCGGCGGTTGTCGCGTGTCAAGTGTCTTGGCCGGAACCTTTCAGCTTCGTCGTTACGCTCTTCACGCAAGCTCGATGGCGATGGCGGTCGCTTCGCCGCCACCGATGCACAACGCCGCCACGCCACGCTTGCCGCCGCGCGCTTTCAACGCGTGCAACAGCGTGACGATCAGGCGGGCGCCACTTGCACCGATCGGATGACCGAGCGCAACCGCGCCGCCGTTGACGTTCAATTTTTCGTGCGGGATGCCGAGCTCGCGCATCGGCGCCATCGCCACGCACGCGAACGCTTCGTTGACTTCGAACAGGTCCACCTCCTCGGCCTTCCAGCCCGCTTTCCCAAGCACGTTCGCGATCGCAGTCACCGGCGCGGTGGTGAACCACTCCGGCGCTTGCGAATGCGTAGCGTGCGCGACGATGCGTGCGAGCGGCGTGAGGCCCCGTTTAACGGCTTCTTCAGACGACATCAGCACCGTTGCGGCGGCGCCGTCGTTGATCGAAGAGGAGCTCGCGGCGGTGATCGTGCCGTCTTTCTTGAACGCAGGTTTAAGCGTGGGGATTTTCGTGATGTCGCACTTGCCGGGCTGTTCGTCGGTGTCGATCGTGACATCGCCCTTGCGACCGGCGACGACGACGGGGACGATTTCATTCTTGAACGCGCCCGACTGCACGGCGCCCTGCGCGCGACGCACGCTCTCGGCCGCGTACGCATCCTGCTCTTCGCGCGTGAAGTTGTATTTGCCGACGCAGGTTTCGCCGAACACGCCCATCGCCTGGCCGTCGTAGGGATTGACCAGGCCGTCGGTCTGCATGTGGTCGAGCATCGTGACCGCACCGAACTTGGTGCCCGTGCGCGAACCATTGAGCAGGTGCGGCGCGTTGGTCATCGACTCCATGCCGCCGGCGACGACGACGTTCGCCGAACCGGCCTTGATCAGGTCGTGGGCGAGCATCACCGCCTTCATGCCCGAGCCGCAGACCTTGTTGATGGTCATCGCGCCGGCGGAGGTGGGGATCTTCGCGCCGATGGCGGCCTGGCGGGCCGGCGCCTGGCCGAGGCCGGCGGGGAGCACGCAGCCCATGATGACGTCGTCGACCTGGTCGGGCGCCACGCCCGCATGGTCGAGCGCGCCCGCGATGGCGGCGGTGCCGAGGGTCGTGGTGGGAACACCGGCGAACTGGCCCAGAAGGGCGCCGATGGCGGTGCGCTTGGCACCGACGATGACGATGTCGGACATGAGTCGGTCTCGTGGAGGTCAGGCCGGCAAGATGGAGCCGGCACGATCCCGATTCTAGGTCCGTTTGTTGCGGTGCGGCAAACCTCATGGATTTGCCGCGCAAATCAGGGGCTTACGACTTCCCGTCGAACAGCTCGCGTCCGATCAGCATCCGGCGGATCTCGTTGGTGCCCGCGCCGATCGCATACAGCTTGGCGTCGCGCAGGATCCGCCCCGTCGCGTATTCGTTGATGTAGCCGTTGCCGCCGAGGGCCTGGATGGCCTCCAGGGCGACCTGCACCGCGGCGTCGGTGGCGTGCAACAGGCACGCGGCCGAATCGATGCGCGACTTGTGCCCCGCGTCGAAATCCCGCCCGACCTGGTAGGCTAACGCGCGCGAAGACTGCAGCGCCGTGTACATGTCCGCGATCTTCGCCTGCATGATCCCGAACGTACCGATCGGTGCATCGAACTGCTTGCGCTCGCGCACGTAGGGCAGGGCGATGTCCATTGCGGCCTGCATCAAACCGATCGGACCACCGGTGAGCACCAAGCGCTCGGTATTCAACCCCGACATCAAGACCTTGACGCCCTTGTGCACTTCGCCGAGGACGTTTTCCTTCGGGATCTCGCAGTTCTGGAACACCAACTCGCAGGTGTTCGAACCACGCATGCCCAACTTGTCGAGCTTCTGCGCCGTGCTGAACCCCTTCATGCCCTTTTCGACGAGGAAGGCGGTCATGCACGCGCTGCCCGAATCCTTGCCGGCGGTGCGCATGTAGACGATCAACACATCGGCTTCGGGGCCGTTGGTGATCCACATCTTGTTGCCGTTGGCGACCCACACGTCGCCGCGCAGCTCGGCCCGGCACTGCATCGAACCGACGACGTCGGAACCGGCGCCCGGCTCGCTCATCGCCAGCGCGCCCTTGAATTCGCCGCTGCACAGCTTGGGCAGGTACTTCTCGCGCTGCGCCTGCGTGCCGTTGGCGTAGAGGTTGCTCACGCACAGGTTGGAATGCGCGCCGTAGGACAGGCCGATCGAACCCGATGCGCGCGAGATCTCTTCCATCGCGACCAGGTGCGCGAGGAAGCCCATGTCGCTGCCGCCGAGTTCGCCCGGCACCGTCAGGCCGAGCAGGCCCATCTGGCCGAGCTTGGGCCACAGGTCCTGCGGGAAGACATTCTCTTCGTCGATCTTCGCCGCGCGCGGCGCGATTTCGGCGTCCGCGAAACGGCGGACCGTCTCGCGCAGTGCATCGATGTCTTCACCCAGCGAAAAAACGCGCATCACGACTCCGGATTGCCTGTTTCGGAAAAGCAGAACGGGGCCGAAGCCCCGTTCTGGAATCTACAACTTAGTGACCGCGGATTCGACCCTGGAAGCGCGGCTGCGCACGGCCCAGCGGCAGCTTGAGCTTGCCGATCGCGCTGATGCGCTCTTCGGCGAGGCGGTCGGCGGCCTTGTAGGTCGGGATGCCGTCGCGGTCGCTGATTTCATAGATGCGCGCGAGGTTGTGATAGATCGTGCGCATCATGCGCATCGCGCGTTCGCGGTTGTAACCGTCGATCTCGAGCGACACGTTCATCACGCCGCCGGCGTTGACCGCGTAGTCGGGCGCGTAAACGATGCCGCGCTTTTCGACTTCGTCGCCGATCTGCGTGTTGGCCAGCTGGTTGTTGGCCGCACCGCAGATGACCTTGGCCTTCAGGCGAGGCAGGGTCTGCTCGTTCACGGTGGCGCCCAGCGCGCACGGCGAGTAGACATCGGCCGGCACGTCGTAGATCTCGTCCAGGCCCACGGCTTCGGCGCCGTATTCGCTGACGGCCTTGTCGACCAGCGCCTTGTTGATGTCGGTGACGAAGATCTTCGCGCCGCGCTCCTTGAGCAGCTTCACGAACTCCATGCCCACGTGGCCGAGGCCCTGCACGGCGTAGGAATACTTGCCGACTTCCTCGTCGCCGTACTTCTTGTTGAGCGTGGCCATCAGGCCCTGCAGCGTGCCGTAGGCGGTGAACGGCGAGGGGTCGCCCGAACCACCGTGCACCTGGTGCACGCCGGTGACGTACTCGGTCTCGCGGTAGACGTATTCCATGTCGTTGACGTCGATGCCGACGTCTTCGGCCGTGATGTAACGGCCGCCGAGGGATTCGACGAACTGGCCGAAGGCGCGGAACAGCGCTTCGGACTTGTCCTTCGCCGGGTCGCCGATGATGACGGCCTTGCCGCCGCCGATGTTCAGGCCCGCCACCGCGTTCTTGTACGTCATGCCGCGCGAAAGGCGCAGGACGTCGTTGAGCGCGTCGGCCTCGGTCTTGTACGGCCACATGCGCGTGCCGCCCAGCGCGGGGCCGAGCACGGTGTTGTGGATCGCGATGATGGCCTTCAGGCCCGCATCCTTGTTGTGGCAGAACACGACCTGTTCGTGGCCGTAGGTATCGAGCGTTTCGAAAATCATCGGGAGCTCCGGTCGGGCGCGCCTTCGATGCGCGGCATGCGCATCCCGGGAGCGTCGACAAGTCGAGGTAAGTCGTTGAGTACGTTGGCCGCTGCGGTCGTCGGGCGCGTGATGGCGCCCTCCGCAGGCGGCGCAGTCTACTCCAATCGCCCGGATCGGGCGTGTGTGGGGCCCGGACGTACGACGCCGTACGGGCCGCCGCCGAGCTAGCGCGACAGCGCGGCCTTCAAGGCCGCCAAGCGCGCCGTGATCTCATCGGCATCGATCACCCCGTAGCCGAACACCACCGCCGGCGCCGCCAGGGGCGCCATCGCGTACTCGGCGATCGACTGCGCGCCCGGCGCGTGTTCGCGCATCAACTGGAAGAAGCGGTGCGCGTTGTCCGGATCCCGCAACCGCGCCGCCGTATGCATGCCCGCTTCCGACGGAATCGGATCGAGCCACTTGTCCAGCGACTCCAGCCCCGCGAACAAGGCCGCACGCCGCTCCGCATAAATCCCGCGCATCTTCCGCACGTGCCGCGCCATGTGCCCGTCGCGAATGAACTGCGCCAGCACCGTCTGCGTGATCGCGTCGCTGTGCGAATCGACGCACGTCTTTACCTGCGCCAACGGCCCACGCGCCCACGGCGGCGCGACGATGAAGCCCTTGCGCAAGGCCGGGAACAGACTCTTCGAAAACGTGCCGACATAGAACACGATCCCGTCGCGATCCAGCGTCTGCAACGCATCCAACGGACGGCCACCGAAGCGGAACTCCCCGTCGTAGTCGTCCTCGATGATCACCGCGTTGCGCGAGCGCGCGTAATCGAGCAAGGCCATCCGCCGCCGCAAGGACAGCGCGGCGCCTGTCGGCGATTGATGCGAGGGCGTAACCATCACGATGTCGACGTCGTTCTCGCCCAGGCATTCGACGCACAGCCCTTCGTCGTCGACGCGCATCGGCACCAGTTCCGCGCCGACCGCCGCGAACGCAGCGCGTAACGATGGATAACCCGGATTTTCGACGGCCACGCGCGTCTTCCCCGGCGTGACCAACAAGCGCGCCAACAGATCGAAGGCTTGCTGCGCGCCCGAAGTGACGATCACATCGTCGGCCGTGCACGCCACTGCACGCGCGAACGCCACGTGTTGCGCGATCGCCGAACGCAAGGGCAGCAAGCCTTCCGACGGCGCATAACGAAACGGTTGCTTCGAAAACACCTGCAACGCCTGCGCGGTCAACCTCCGCCACAACGCGTGCGGGAAATACCGATGGTCGCCCACGCCCAGGCGGAAACTGCACTCCGGCAACTCGCGCACCGGCAGCGACGGCATGAAGGGCGTCCGCCAGAACGGCGCGAGCCGCGCATCCTCCACCGGCAAGGGCGCATCGGGTTTGCGCATCGCCCGCCCGCGCACGTCGGCGACGATCGCCTTCGCGCCCGGCCGCGGCAACACGTAACCCTCGGCGACCAGCAAGTCGTACGCACCGACCACCGTGTTCCGCGCGATGCCCAGCTCGGTCGCCAGGGTGCGCGTGGAGGGCAGGGCAGCGCCTGCGGCCAGGCGCCCGTCGAGGATCGCCGCCCGCAGCTGCTGATGCAGCGAACCGGCCAGATGACCCGCTGACCCCGTCAAATCGGGGGCGAAGGGTAAAACTGGTTCCATGGAATCTCCCGGAACTGGCCTGAACGGTGGGCCAGATTAGCGCGACCCTGTGCTCCGTAGGCACCCCCATCGGAGGACCCGATGCTCGACCTGTATTACGCCAAGTCGCCGAACGGCATGAAGCTGCCGCTCTTCATGGAAGAACTCGCCGAACTTGGCGGACCGCTGCCCGCACACCGCTGGCACCTGGTGCGCCTCTCGCGCGGCGAGCAACACCAGCCCGCCTTCCTCGCCATCTCCCCCAACAACAAGATCCCCGCGATCGTCGACCACGCCCCCGCCGACGGCGGCGCACCGCTCCCGATCTTCGAATCGGCGGTGATCCTGGAATATCTCGCCGACAAGACCGGCCAACTGCTCGCACGCGACCCGCGCACGCGCATCGAAACCAAGCAGTGGTTGGTGTGGCAAGTCGCCGGCCTGGGCCCGATGGCCGGCCAGTCCGGTTGGTTCCGCACGCACGCGCAGCATCGCGATGCATATGCGATGGAGCGCTACACGAAGGAAACCCATCGCCTGTACGGCGTGCTCGACCGCCGCCTCGAAGAGCGCGAATTCATCGTCGACGCGTACTCCATCGCCGACATCGCCTGCTATCCCTGGATCGTTTCGCACTCCGGCCACGGCCAGAACCTCGACGACTTCCCGAACCTCAAACGCTGGTTCGAAGCCATCGGCGCACGCCCCGCGACCCAACGCGCCTTCGCCGATTACGTCGATGTCTACGCCCATCCCAAGTTCGCGCTCGACGACGAGGCCCTCGCATGAGCACCGCCTGGATCTGCAACACCTGCGCCACGCAGTACGCACCGAGCGACGCGCCGCCGACACATTGCCCCGTGTGCGAAGACGACCGCCAGTACGTCGACTGGGAAGGCCAGCAATGGACCACCCACGAGACCCTGCAACGCGAACGCACCCTGCGCATCGCCGACGACGCCGGCCTGCTCGGCATCGACATGCCCGGTTACGCCATCCCGCAACGCGTGCTGCACCTGCGCACCGACGGCGGCAACATCCTGTGGGAATCGCTGGGCATGGTCACCGATGAAGCCGTGCGCGCATTGCAGGCCGCCGGCGGCGTGGACTGCATCGTCATCTCGCACCCGCACTTCTATTCGTCGATGATCGAATGGAGCGAAGCGCTTGGCGGCGTTGGCATCCTGTTGCACGCGAACGACCGCGAATGGGTGCGCCGCCCGTCGAAGGCGATTCAATTCTGGAAAGGCGACACGCTCGCGCTTTCCGACGACGTCACGCTGATCAATGTCGGCGCGCATTTTCCCGGCAGCACTGCGCTGCATTGGAAACGCGGGCCGCGCGGCGAAACCCTGTTCCCCGGCGATTCGCCGCATGTCACGCAGGATCGCAAGCAAGTCAGCTTCATGCACAGCGTGCCGAACTTCACGCCGATGAAGCCGTCGGCCGTGCATCGCATGCGTTCGTTGCTCGAGCCGTTCGATTACCAGGACGTCTATGGCTTCTCGCGTGGCCGCAACATTCTCGGCAACGGGCGCGACGTCGTCGAAGCGTCGTTCGATCGGTTCTTCCATGTGGTGGCGGCATGAACGCGTTCCTGCACGATGCGTTGCGTGGTGCGCTGCCTTCGCGTGCGGTGGCGACGGCGGATCTGCCGTGGGTGCCTGCGCAGGAAGATGGGAAGTGGTCGAAGCCGCTGCATTTCCTAGGGGATCGCGGCTTCGTCGAACTGTTGCGGATGTCGCCTGGAACCGTCATGCCGCTGCATCGGCATACCGGCGAAGTGCACGTGCATCAGCTCACTGGGCATCGTCAGTTGTGCAGCGGAGAGATCCTCGGGCCCGGCGACTATGTGCACGAGCCGGCGGGGAATGTCGACTGGTGGAAGGTGGTCGGCGACGAGGACATGGTGGCGTTTGTCGTCGTCACCGGCGAAGTGGAATTCATCGGGCCGGGTGGGGAAGTGCGGTCGGTTGCGAATGCCTGTACGCAACGTGCTGAGTACGTTCGGTATTGCCAGGAGCAGGGGATTCGGACACGCGACCTGGACTCGCTGGAGGTGCGCGGGTAAAGCCCGCGCTCGAAACCGATCAGCGCGCCGCTGGGGCATCACCTTGCGGGTCGCTTCGATCAGTGGGCTTTCGCCCGAGCCGTCATCGGGGGCTGCAAAGCGAGCTTTGCAGGTAGCCGATCGTTGGCGGGACGGCAAAAGCGCAGCTGGGGCTCTGCGCGCTGGGTTGGGTTACGCTCGTCGCACAGGGGGTGGACATGAACCGTCGATCGTTCTTGTTGGGGCTCGCGGCGATGTCCGTTGTACTGCCGTCTGTGGCGCTCGCCGAGGTGCGACGGTGTTGTCCGCTGTGTGGTGGGGCGCTGCTCGGTCTCTCGGTGGACGCCTACCGAAGCATCCCCGATCTTGAAGATCGAAACCGCGATGTCTCGGACATGGGCGCCTCGCACGTGTGCACGCAGTGTTTCGTGGTGTATTTCGAAGAGGCCGAGGAGTGGTCGCAGACGGCGAACGAGGCCGCGCGCTTTTTGGTCCCGCTGGCCGAACCCATCTTGAATTTCCCGTTGCCGCGGGCGCGCGACATTCGGTCCAAGCTTGTGTACTCGCAGAAGTTCCGGGGATCGAACGCCGAGAAGGGGCAGTCCGACAGCGTTGGCGTGTGGGTCAAGGACAGTGAGGCGTACTTCGCGGACATACGGCATTACGCGGCCAGGCATTCCATCGGTTGGCAGATGGCGCTGGAGTACTACACCGCCCCCTCCCAGCCGAAGCAGACCTGGATCCAGGCGACGGTGCACCACTTCCACAGCAGCCGATTCGAGAAGGGATGCCCGGCGGCGTAGGACCCCATTCCTCAGGTACGCTCTCCCCACGCACCCTGGGGAGGGGACCATGCGCACCATCGCACTCGCTTTGTCGCTGACGATGCTCACCGCCTGCGCCACGCCACCCGACGCACCCGACACCGGCACGGCCGCCGCCGTCCACGACGACAAGCTCGACATCGCCGAACAGGTCTTTCGCTCGCTCCTGGGCAAGACCGACGCCACGGACATGGCGAACCGCAAACCCGCCGTCCTCTGCTTCGCCCGCGACCGCTCACCGAACGACGCCTTCATGGCCCGCTTCCACGACCTCGCGCCCCGCGTCCACCGCTGCGCCGACGGCAAAACCGGCAAGGCCGCGCGGGAGATGCCCGAATTCCAACTGCGCAAGACCAACGAACCCGCCGTCCAGTTCTCCGTAGGCGACATCGACTTCGTGTCACCCACCCACGCCAAGGCGAAGGCCGCTTACTACGAAGCAGGCCTGAGCGCCGGCGGCTGGACCTTCGAACTCGATAAGACGGCATCGGGCTGGGTGGTCACGAAGCGGGAGATGGACTGGGTGTCCTGAGGCGACAGCGACACCCCGGACCCTCTCCCCAACCCCTCTCCCGGTGGGAGAGGGACTCCGCTTCGAAAACGATCGGCTACCTGCAAAGCTGCGCTTTGCAGCCCCCAGTGACGGCTCGGGCGAAAAGCCCCCGATCGAAGCGACCCGCAAGGTGATGCCCCAGCGTGGGGAGTTTCAAATTTTTTTCCCAAAAAAATTTGGAACTCCCCACGTTCGGGCGGCGCGTTAACGCCCTTCGAGCGGGCTGTCCCGACGAACCCACCCCAAGAGGGCCTTTAACGCCCGCGGAGCTACAATGCGGAATTCGCCAAAACCGTACTGAGCGCCGCCCATGAGCACCCCCGCCACCGAAGTCGCCGCGTCCCCCCAGACCGAGACCAGCCCCCTGCGCTTCGTGACCGCAGCGAGCCTCTTCGACGGCCACGACGCCGCGATCAACATCATGCGCCGCCTCATCCAGGGCCAGGGCGCCGAAGTCATCCACCTCGGCCACAACCGCTCCGTCGAAGACGTCGTCCGCGCAGCGCTCCAGGAAGACGCCGACGCCATCGCCCTGAGCTCCTACCAAGGTGGCCACGTCGAATACTTCAAATACATGGTCGACATGCTCCGCGAACGCGGCGCGTCCCACATCCGCGTGTTCGGCGGCGGCGGCGGCACCATCACCCCCGAAGAAATCAAAGAGCTCCAGGACTACGGCGTCGAACGCATCTACCACCCCAACGACGGCATGCACATGGGCCTGGTGGCGATGATCGAAGACGTCGTCCGCCGCGCGACCTCCGCGCGCCAGCCCGTCGAAACCCCGCACCAGGTCGACCTCACCAACGAAATCGCCATCGGCGCGATGCTGAGCTCGATCGAAGAAAGCGCCCTGGACGAAACCGAACTCGCCCACCTGCGCAAGCAATGGCAACTGGCCGGCGGCAAGACCCCCGTCATCGGCATCACCGGCACCGGCGGCGCCGGCAAATCCTCAGTGACCGACGAACTGCTCAACCGCTTTCTCGCATCGTTCCCCGAGATGCGCATCGCCGTGATCTCGGTGGACCCCACGCGCCGCCGCACCGGTGGCGCGCTGCTCGGCGACCGCATCCGCATGAACTCGCTGCGCAGCAAGCGCGTCTTCATGCGCTCGATGGCCACCCGCCGCCAGCACATGGCGACGAACATCGTGCTGAAGGACTGCATCGCCTTCCTCAAGTCCCTCGGCTACGACATGGTGATCGTCGAAACCGCGGGCATCGGCCAGAGCGATTCGGAAATCGTCGACCTCGTCGACTTCCCCATGTACGTGATGACCAGCGACTTCGGCGCACCGAGCCAGCTGGAAAAGATCGACATGCTCGACTACGCCGAACTGGTCGTGCTCAACAAGTTCGACAAGCGCGGCGCCGAAGACGCCCTGCGCGACGTTCGCAAGCAGTGGAAGCGCAACCGCGTCGCCTTCCAGACCAAGGACGAAGACGTCCCCGTCTACCCGACCATCGCCAGCCAGTTCAACGACCCCGGCATCAGCTGGATGTTCGCCAACCTCACGCGCCTGCTGCGCGAGAAGCTCGGCCTGCCGGCGGAGAAGTGGACGCCGACCATCGACACCACGCTGAAGGAACCGCGCGCTACCGTGCTGATCCCCGGCGCCCGCGTGCGATACCTGGCTGAAATCGCCGAACAGGGCAGGGGCATCAACGCCCGCATCGAATCGCAGAGCGAAATTGCCGACCGCGCGCAGGCGTACTGGCAATCGCTGCAGGCGCTCGAAGACAAAGCGCTTCCGAAAGCCCTCGACCTCTTTGCGACCGACGCCCTTCTCCCTCTCCCTCCGGGAGAGGGCCGGGGTGAGGGCGACGCCGGGATCGACCGCTCCATGCTCACGCTTCGCCAGCGCTATCAAGACGCCATCCAGGCCCTCGACAGCGACGCGCTGAAACTCCTGCGCACCTGGCCCGCGCGCCTGAAGTCGATCACCGACGAATTCAACGAATACAAGGTCCGCGACAAGACCATCCGCGTCGACAACTACCGCGAATCGCTTTCGCACCAGAAGATCCCGAAGATCGCCGCGCCCACCTACAAGAGCTGGGGCGAGCTGCTCACCTTCCTGCAGAAAGAAAACCTGCCGGGCGACTACCCCTACACCGGCGGCGTGTACCCGTACCGCCGCACCGGCGAAGACCCGATCCGCATGTTCGCCGGCGAAGGCACGCCCGAACGCACCAATCGCCGGTTCCATTATTTGAGCGTCGGCCAGCCCGCCGCGCGCCTGTCCACCGCCTTCGACTCGGTCACGCTGTACGGCGAAGACCCCGCCGTGCGCCCGGACATCTACGGCAAGATCGGCAACTCCGGCGTCAACATCGCCACGCTCGACGACATGAAGAAGCTGTACTCCGGCTTCGACCTGTGCGCACCGAGCACCAGCGTCTCGATGACGATCAACGGCCCCGCGCCGATCATCCTCGCGATGTTCATGAACACCGCGATCGACCAGCAAGTGGAGAAGTACCTGCGCGAAGAACAGACGCGCTGGGACGAAGCCCACGACCGCATCGAGAAAATGTTCGTCGGGCGCAAGCGCCCCGAATACAGCGGCATGCTCCCCGAGACGAACGATGGTTTGGGCCTCGGCCTGCTGGGCGTCACCGGCGACCAGGTGATCGACGCCGACACCTACGCGCGCATCAAGGAACACACCCTCAAGACCGTGCGCGGCACCGTGCAGGCCGACATCCTGAAAGAGGATCAGGCGCAGAACACCTGCATCTTCAGCACCGAGTTCGCCCTGCGCATGATGGGCGACATCCAGCAGTACTTCGTCGACAAGCAAGTCCGCAACTTCTACTCGGTGTCGATCTCCGGTTACCACATCGCCGAAGCCGGCGCGAACCCGATCTCCCAGCTCGCCTTCACCCTGAGCAACGGCTTCACCATCGTCGAGTACTACCTGGCGCGTGGCATGAAGATCGACGACTTCGCGCCCAACCTGTCGTTCTTCTTCAGCAACGGCATGGACCCCGAATACACCGTGATCGGCCGCGTCGCCCGCCGCATCTGGGCGCGTGCGATGCGCGAACGCTACGGCGCCGGCCCGCGCAGCCAGATGATGAAGTACCACATCCAAACGAGCGGCCGCTCACTGCACGCGCAAGAAATCCAGTTCAACGACATCCGCACTACGCTGCAGGCGCTGTACGCACTGTTCGACAACTGCAACAGCCTGCACACGAATGCCTACGACGAAGCGATCACCACGCCCACCGAAGAAAGCGTGCGCCGCGCCGTGGCGATCCAGATGATCATCAACAAGGAACTGGGCCTCAACTTCAACGAGAACCCCTGGCAGGGCAGCTTCATCGTCGACAAGCTGACCGACATCGTCGAAGAAGCCGTGTACAAGGAATTCGAAGCGATCAGCGAACGCGGCGGCGTCCTGGGTGCGATGGACACCATGTACCAGCGCGGCAAGATCCAGGAAGAGAGCCTGTACTACGAGCACAAGAAGCACGATGGCTCGCTGCCGTTGATCGGCGTGAATACCTTCCTGCCGAAGGACCATGGCGGGGACATCGTGACGGAGATCGAGTTGATCCGGTCGACGGAGGGGGAGAAGGGGCAGCAGATTGAGAATGTTGCCAACTATCAGACCCTGCGGAATGGGGAGACGGGGTTGGCGTTCTTGCAGAAGAGTGCTCGCGACCGCCAGAACGTCTTTGCTTCGTTGATGGAAGCCGTCAAGACGCATAGCCTGGGGCAGATCAGCCACGCGTTGTATGACGTGGGTGGCGAGTACCGCCGCAATATGTAATGCGCTCTGCTCCCTCCCCTGCGAATGCAGGGGAGGGCTGGGGAGGGGTGCACTAGTCGGGGGACGGAATGCCGAACACACGCGTGGCCTTGTTGGCCTTGTCGCTGACTATGGTCGGCTGCACGCAGTCGAGTGCGCCCAAGCCCGAGCAAGACCCCAGCGCCTATCTCACGATGGAAGACCTCTCGCCCTCTCTCAAAGTCGCCGTGCCAAGCACGTGGGCGCCAGGCAAGACATGGCGATTCGTCGAGCGCGACAATCAAGGCAAGGTCGTACGCACGAGCCTCCTGCGCATCACCGACAAGCGCGCGCACTCCTGCATGGCAGGCGAATGGCGACGACTGGAAGTGATCGAGGGCGATGCCAAATTCCCAGCGCCTGCGTGGGGCGCGGTGGGACGCAGGCCGACCGTCATGCTCTCGCCTGAAGCGTGCGATGACTACTACGCTTACATCGGCGAGTTTGTTGGTGACGCCTTCGACGGGCGGGCCAAGTGGCTGGGCCTGAGGCGCGTGGACCAGTTCGGAGCGGTTCGTGGTCAGCCCGCACCCACCCGTTGACTATTGGTCACATCCCTCGTGACCTATACGCTGCTGTTGTACCGTTCGCTCCGACAGGAGTCCCGGCCGATCCGCGGTCGGAATGCACTAGTGGCCTAACCATATCCGCAAGTGCATACGGACGAAGGGGAATGAATTGAACAAGCACTCAGGCGGACAACCCTCTGCCGGGCCAACATTGCACAAGCGCCTATCCGGAGTTTTAGGAGAACTGCGCAGTCGCGTTCATTGGGAACCTGCTCGAGCCCTTCTTAAGGCCGCCGGCTTTCACGCTTCGCTCGGCTGGGAGCAAACGACAACTAATCTCCTCGACAAGCTTTCGGAGGCTGATGAATCAAAGGTGGAGACGTTGGAGGCGGCGCTTTTAGAGGTCACACGCGTCTACAACAAGGATGTCCGGTTCTACAAGTTCACGCCCAAAGCACTTTCGGCGATCAAGGCAGCGATACAGTCTCAGCAATCGGGAACGCTTGCCCGAGGATTGGAATTGATTGCCGCAGCGAACGCGACCGCCAGGACTGACTCGCCGCAGCCATTTTACGCAATGGAAAGTGTTGCTGGTGACTTCCTCAGTTTGGCAAGCATCCGCGAATTTGAAGTCAGGCAGCACGTCAACCCCGAGTATCTCGGCGAGGAGCGGCTCCAGAACTACGGCGACGTTTCTGATCTGATCGTGATTACTCGAGAGCGTAGGCTCGCGATCGACGGCGTTCGTATATTGGACAATGAACTACTCGAAATCTCGGTCGACTCCGTTCCTGGCAGCTCACCGGAATCGATCGAAACCGCCCACATGCTCGCGCAACGGCAAATCACCGACCTTGCAGGTGTCACCGTATCTGTGCATCCACTCAACCTTTTCAACGGGGTGAGCAGCCTCTACAAAGATAAAAATGAGGGCGTGGTTGCGGAGTTGGCGTTTGCGACGCACACGGCCTCGTTAAAGCACGAGAAGATGCGGAAGGCCGGACTGTGTCTGCGCAAAGAGCTATATCACCTGGGAGGATCGGCTGCGGTAGGCGGTGCGATCAGCCCCTACCGCGTAGCAATTCGTTGGCCTCCGAAGGCCCTGAAGTCTGCAAACCTCGCGAATGTCGAACTTGGGCTCAATGGAACCGCAAGGCTGCTGCACTCAAAAACGCCGTTTATCGGAAGCGCGGAGATTCTCGGGTGTCTTCGTGATACAGAGTTCGCAGAAGTCAGGTCCCGGCTCCTGAAACACATCTAAACGCCCCGGTGGAAAAGCTTACGCGCGAACAGAGTATCGAGCGCCTTCGAGTCGACTCGGAGTACGACCCGCGCTTGCGGGCCGCATTCCTAGTCGCGACTCAATTGGCAAATGCGCGGTCCAATGAATTTGAGATGATCACATTTGCGGACATCGCATCGCTTGCGAAGGTGTCCCAAACGGATCCTGGTCTTATCAGTTTGGTCGCGGCGCTTGTCGGATCCTATGGTGTGCTTGACCAGCATTTTCTTTTTATCGAAGGTGACTACGAAAGCGAAGTCGACGATGCGACGGCGAGAGATGCGCTCCGATCAAAGGCCATCTGTGATCCCAGAACCGGTGAGCTTGTAGCGCCGGCTGAGGATTTCTTAGCTCCTTACTTCACTCCAACTTCAGAATTTCGGGATAGCGATGAAAACGCTATCTGACGTTCGCGCTGTCGCGCACAACCCTCGTGAACGCATCGGTCTTGAGTTGCTTATTGCTCGCGCTGAGCAATGCTCTGATTTCAGGTACGAGAGGTTCGTGGAGCTCGTCGAAGATGCTCTGGAGCTAGCGTATTCAGACGCCAGCGCCTCTGTTGCACTGATCAAGGACTTCACAGAGGACCAAATTACCGATCGAGTTCTATGTGGAGTACGAGGTACCGGCTTCGCAGCTTCGCACGATGGCTACGTTAACGGCCATTGCGATATCAACATCGCTTTTTGCGGATTTGCGTGGCTTGGCGAGGCCAAAATTTTGGGTGATAACGGAATTCTGTACGGTGGGTTTGAACAACTGACGACGCGTTATTGGAAGCCTGCTTCGAATGACGAATGCGGCGGTCTCCTTGTCTACTGCAAGAAGGACAACGCCGTAACCCGTGTTTCGGATTGGCTCGATTTCTTGACTGCGAAAGATGGAAATCGAGACCCGGCGCCTTGTCGGGCGCTGGAGGGGCGAACGAAGCACCGGGAGACTGGGACAGGTTTGGAGATACGAGTCCTGCACAAGTTTCTTCCGCTGTATCACGCTCCGAAGGCATAGCGATCTACGTTTAGTCAGCCTTGTTCCCGCGGATTGCGGCTGATCGAAGTCTGTAGCCAATGGTCGTATCGACAATTCGATCTGAAAGTTGCTCTACCGTGTCGCGTTTAGAGACCGGTAGATCGAGATGCCTGGCTAGATTGACGAGGTCAGTCTTAGTTGGCGCAGCTCGTCGCAGCAGGGCTGCCCCTTGCCCCAATTCGTGCGCACCGCGGAGCTCAGCGACAAGTGAAGTGTAGTCAGGCTTGGAAGGGCGCTTTTCTTTCGAGATTCGATCCGGAGTCCCTGCGCTGCTCAAAAAATCGGACAGCTCAGCGTCGCTCATCTCCGCAACCCGGTTAGCAAGTTGCATCAGTAGTAGGGCGAGATGCTCTGATCGCGTGCGTTTTTTTTCCACGGCTCAGACTCCAAGTTTGGAACGAAATTGCTTTACAAAGGCCTCAAGCTCCGCCACGACATTATCGTGAGTCTTGTTGCCGTACAAATTCAGAACGACCGGAACGCCATCCCTTGGGGACTCGGCGAAGATGGTCTTATTCTCCCTCAGCGCCTGATCGAATACGGGAATGCCTAAATTTTTAGTTTGAGCGATGAACGGCCTCTCGCTAGAGATTGGCTGGTTCGCGTAGAACCCAACCATCGTAAATACGACGCCTAGAATTTCTGGATTCACCTTCGGCGTGACAACGCCCAGGTCAAGGTCGGCGTAATCGTTGTAGTCAGAGACCAATTCGTTGAGATTGCGACGCAAGTAGTCGATACCGAGCGTTGACAGGTAGTCAGGCTTCGCGGGAATGAGGATGTGATTGCTTGCCAGAATTGCATTCTTGGTTGTGATGTTGAAGTTTGGCGGACAGTCCATCAGCACAACGTCATAACCCTTAAGCTCTGCAAGGCCATCAATAAGGCGACGGTGGACCTTCAGGAAATTTGCCTTCGACTGCTTGAGGTTCGCTCCTCCCAGCTCTGTGGCGAGTTCTAGGTCAACGTTAATCAATCCGAGATGAGAGGAAATCAGGTGAATTACCCCGCGACCTGACAACTTCTTGTTGACCTTGTTCGGCGACACAATGAGATCGGTAAGCTTCATCGGAGCGCCGGTGCCGAATGAGTCGAACCACGCTTTGATAGTTTTCGAATCAGCCAGCTCCTTGTTCCAAGCCTCTGGGGAGAGGAATGAGAACGTCAAGCTGGTTTGGGGATCGAGATCAATCAGGAGTACTCGCAATCCGTCCCAAGCCAACTGGGCTGCCAAGTTTGCAGTGGTGGTTGTTTTTCCGACTCCGCCCTTGTAGTTGATGACTGAAACAATCTTCACGGCCCCTCCCGAGTGATTGGTGTGAGTGATGCAACTTCTAGTCGATGCGCGAAATGTAGATCGCTACTGTGGACGAATCTCGTTGATCTCGGATCACTGACAGTCAATCCTCGCCTTTGAGGAGTGTAGAAGCTCCACACAGAGATGCGCCACTCCTTAGGCGCATTGACGCTGCAATGTGCTGCGTCGGGAGGGTGGCTAATGCAAGACCCGAAAGGGAAATACGCCCACCGTCTCTGTGCGGCTTCTAACCTCCCGACACCCTTGCCGGCGCAACGCCAGGCAAGCGCCCACCCACATGGAGGTCACCATGCGCAGAAAGTCCCCGCGCACCCGCGCCAAACGCGAGATGCCCAACGTCATCATTCCGCCCGCAGCGCAACTGTGCCTGATCCAGATGCGCGACCACCTGCGCCTGCTGGCGTCCCTCTCCGAGCACGGCACCGTCGCCAGCGATCGCGCCTACAGCCTGCGCCCCGACGCGATGGCGTGGTGCTTCACGTCCCTGGCGCGCGACCTCGACGCGGTCATCGTTGCGGGGAGACCGCAGCTGAACTGAAAGCCCATTGGATCGGGTGCCTCCTCGGGGGCCTGGAGGCAACCCGATCGATGCAGCGGCAACCACGACCGCCCGTCGGCACTGCCCCGAAGTGCAGGTCCGGTTTGCCCCAAGAAACAATGTTCGACGCGCACGGCGCATGCGAAGACTTCCCCACCCAAACCAAAGCGGAGTCTTCCCGTGTCGCAAAACCTCGTTTCGATCACCATCACCCCCGAGCAGGCGGCCACCGTCATGCAGGCGCTCGCGCAGATCGAGGCCGTGCTGAAGGACCTGATCACGCTCGCGCCCCCGCAGCGCAAGAAGATGACCTTCGCCGGCCCGAAGTCCGTGGACTTCACGCGCACCACCATCCGCGCCGCGACCAACAACCCCGACGTCATGCCACCCAACCTGGACATCGCTGGCGCGCAGGCGGATGTGGCTGCGCTGGATGCGTTGCTGCCGATCTTCGAGCGGGTGCGGCAGTTGCAGCAGCGCCTGGATGACACCATTGCCGCGCTTGGTAGCGATTCGTATGCCACGGCGCGGAGTGCTTACAAGCAGTTGCAGTTGTCGGGGTTGTCGGCTGGCCTGGAGGGGCTGGTCAAGGCGCTGGGTGGGACGTTCAAGGGCGGCAACAGGAAGAAGAAGGAGTAGGCCGACGGCGTCGCGGAGGCCAATGACGCACGTTGCGACGCCGTCGATGGAGGAAATTTCCCCGTTGATGCACTTCGGAAGGGCATCGGCGGAGGAAATTTCCCCGGCAACGGACTTCAAAGGTGCGTTGTTGGGGAAAGTTCTGCCGCTGTTGCCCAGTTGGTGGGCGCGAATGGACGAGGTTTGTCCATTGGCGCCCGATGGAAGGGCGTCGGAGAGGAAATTTCCGTCCCCAATGGACGTTGCCTGGGCATCGATGTCAGTGAGGCCCTCATCGATACTTTGCGGTGACCGGGTCGTCGGAGTGGGGAGCGGATGAATGACACCGTGAAAGCAAAGCCCGCCGTGACGCAACTTGCCCTACCGTTCGACGCAAAGCGCCTTGAGCCGAATGCGGAAACGCAGAAGGCGATCGATGAGAGCTACGCGGGCCGGGTCGAAGCGTTCGACTCGGTCGCGGCGATGGTTGCCGATGCCGACGGCTGATCACTAATTCAAGGGGTCAGTAGGAACTAGGCCAATGGGCGCGCACCTTCCAATCTTTAAAACACGCCCGGTTGCCGCTTCCACTCCTGCCAGCTGACGGTGAAGTCATCAGGGAAGCGACGGAGGATCCGACGCTCGCCCGCCTTCTTCAGCTTCGCGTTGTTGACCCAGGCATTCCCGCCATAGTTCTTGACTGCTGTATAGATTCGATCCCTCAACTTCTTGTCTACTTTCGAGTCTTGCATTGCGAAGAGGAAGATTTCATCGGCCTCGGCTTTCGGGCGTTCCTGCGTCCAATACAGGTAGTCATGAATGATTGCAGCGAATGCATACGGTCCTTCGGGTCGGATTCCGGAACTCCAGACCCACTGCGGCACACTGGTCAGGTCAGTGACGAATCCGACCGGCACAACGACGCGCTTGTACTTCTGCCCGGGATTCGGACTCCACACGGACGGCATGCCCTTGAGGTAGTAGTAGTCCCAGTCTTTGAAGGGGACCAACTGTTGCGGAGGCATTAGGCTGGCGAATACCCCGCGCTTCTCCATTTCCTTGGCTGCAGCCAGTGCTATCTCAAGCTCTCTTGACGCTTCTTCGTTGATGCGCTTGATGAAGTCCCGTTTCGCTGTGTCTACAGGCACTCCATCTTGTGACAGCGTCTGCCTTGAAAACATCGTCGCTGCGACTGCAGCAGTCGACAGCAGGAACGTTCGGCGGTACTGATCCATGACATTTTCCCCGGGCGGTGTTGAGCGCTGCCCTTCGACATGGACGCCAACGCCGGCGCGAATCTGAAGCGGCCAAGCGATGGGTGACCGACCCAAGACCAAACGCGCGCACGTCGATGTCAGAAGACAGACGGTTCTGTACATTGAAGGTCATGAAGCCGCCCCGATCGCGGCATTCAAGTCTTGATTGGGGTACGCGCGTTATCGGGAACGTTTTCGTGCAATTGCTCCGAGGGTGAAGAGCAATAGCAAGCGTGGCTACCACAACTCTCGTGGTGAGCGCTTCAGCCCAATCCGACAAACGGTTGTCCGAGCAGTCGGCGTCTGGTCGTTGCCTTCACTCGCGTAATGCACGAAAGGCATCGTCGCCAGGAGTGTTCACGATGGACAGGAATTTCTTCGAGCAAGCACGCAAGGTCGAGGTCGCAACATGTCTCATCTCCCTTGCCGTCGCTCTGCAGTTTTTCGCAGCCCAATCTGTCTATGCGCAGTCGTCCAGCCCCGTAGGTTCCGAAACAGATTGGGCCGCCGTGCAGGCTGCCGCTGCCGCGCAGGAGGCTGCATATAAGGCACAGGAGGCGGCGGCGAATGCCGAATCGGCGATGATCACCGCTCAGCAGAAGGCCTTCGGTGCCAAGTATGCAGTTGATGGGCAGACTGGTATCGCGGGAGATGTCACCCTTGGAGTAGGCACTGGCAAGCCGGAAGCAATCATTCTGGTGAGTCGCTCAGCGTTGGATTCGGCTGACACGATCTATGCACGCTTGAAGCCATCCATCGAGGCACGGCCAAACCAATCGCTGCTTGTGCTTACGGCCCCGTCCGATGTCGAAGCTCCCGACGCTGTTTTATTCGACATCAAGGTCACGCTTATCGAAAATGCGTTCAAGCTTGCTCAAGCCAAATTCAAGTCGGCTTCCGACCAAGATCCCGGTACGGGGAAGGAAGAAGGAAAGCCTGGGCCAAGAATGGTTGGGATCAGCAAGCTAGGCGCCATTACGGGTGGGCTTTCGAAGTTGGGAAGCTATTTTCTCTCTAATTACACTTTTCAGGCCATTGACAGTGCGACGTATCCGGCCGTATCGGTTGCCGATCACATCGCGGGCAAGGCAAAGCAGGACTTCCCTACGCGCTTGGTCCAGGTTTCCGGACATCTATTACCGCGGGACGCAAAACTGATCCTTGAACCGCTAGCCCGGCTCGACGCGCAGGCATTGGAGGTCGCGTCCGAACAGACGATCGCGACGGCGAGAGCGGCAAAGCTTCGTGAAGCAGGTAAAGAGCTGGCGGCCAAGCGATACGAGGCTTCCGATGCGGTGGCGACCAAGGCCCTTGAGGCGTACAACGCCTTGGTTGATGCAGTGGCAGCGGACCCAAAGGCCGCAAACATCACGCCGCTGTTTGCCCGCATCCTCCGCCAGAAGAAGGTGCTTGTCGCAACCGAAGCGAATGCGCTGGTGCTATCAATGGATGGGGCATCCGCGGCGCAGCTCTATTCGAAAAAGAATCTTTGGACCTTTTTTGGTGGACCTCCCGTCTATACGACTGGTGCATCCACGATCTCTTACGCTCTCATCGATCCTGCCAGTGACGGGATCATCGCGTCGGGACATGTGGCCGTACACGGCGGCTACCATTCGATACGAGAAGTGCAGAAAGCCAACGCGCCGAGCAAGTAGTCATGGGGAACCAACACCGTAGGTACTGCCTGCTTCTTCTGGCGCTGTTCGTCCTGGTTGCCTGTGAGCGAGGGGAAGCGCCTGCTCCTGCGAAGACTCAGGGTCAGCTCAAGATTCAACGTCTGGGCACGGGTGCAGCTCTGGTTTACAAGGGGCGGCCAGTGGCGCCAGGCGACTTTCGGGCGGTAGTCGGCATCACGCGGGGGACAGAGCGTTTTCCAGTCTGCACCGGCACGTTGATCGAGCCTGACGTCGTTCTGACCGCGGGCCACTGTGCATGTAGTGGCGCGCGGGGCAACATATTTGTCGGTCACAACCCCAGGAAGATCGACCCCAAGGCGCGCGAGGGGTACTACTTGGTGACTCGCTGGGTTGCGGCTCTTGGTTGCGGGGACGGCCTTCGAACAGGTCGCGATATCGCGCTCCTGAAACTCAAGGAAAACGTCAACAATGTTCTGCCTGCGAAGTTGGCAACTGACGCTCAGGTTGATGAAGCGGCGTTCTATCGAGTGGTGGGCTTTGGCGCCATCGACGCCGAGGGCAAGGTGTTCACTTACGAAAAGCGCGAGGCGGACGTGCCCGCTGTTACGAACGACTGTCTCGGCGACGCCGCGACAGAATTGGGATGCCTTCCTGGCAGCGAAATAGTGGCGGGTCGTCGGTTGTCGCCTGACTCTTGCAGTGGCGACAGCGGCGGCCCGTTGTATTCCGCGACGGGGGGAAGCACGGTACGTGTCCCTTCCGACTCACTCTTCCTGGCTGGCGTCACTTCGCGAGCCGCTGGGGACGCGCAAATGGCTTGCGGAGACGGTGGGGTCTACGAACGGCTGACCCCGGCCGCTCGAGCGTGGATTCGAAGGCAAATCACAGCGCTTCGTCGCAACTAGGTTGCTGCGTGAGTATCGGACCCGAAAGGCATGCCAGCGGTCCGAGCTCGCGATTACCGTGGAGGCATTTGCGCCATGAAGAGTGCAATTCCGCGAATTGGAAAGCCCCTATCGCGACTGGAGCCCGCCGAAATTCCTCGCGTGGCGAGGAAACTAACGGCTGGTGGGCGCCTGCCCACTGTCGATGCTGGGTGGTTCGCTCCAATCGATCATTCGCTTAATGCAGAGCCTGCTTTGTCCGATCTTGCGCTAAACAACAGTGCCGCACTTCTCTTGACGTCTTGGGCGGATGTCTACCTTTCTGAGCTACGTCCCAAGCTCAGTCTTCTGGACGGAATGCGCCGCCAATTCGCAGACGCGAATCAGCGTTACTCGGCGGCGCTGATCGAGCAGTTTCAGCTCGACGGCTCCGAGCTTATACATAGAGATGAAGTGGCGGCGGGCTGGTACGAACTTCAGTGGCGGACTTCGAACTATGAGTTGCGGGCGCAATGGGCGTGGAGCGGAGCGACTGCTCGCGCTTACCAAGCCTACAAAGATGTACTGGAAACGCCCGGCTTCACGATGACCGACTTTCATTCCGAAGCCGCGCAACGTGCTTGGCTTTCCACTGCTGCCATGATGACGCCCTATTGGAAATCGCATAAGGATCAACTTACACACCCAACGCAACCGTACCACCCTCGAAACTTTGCTTTCGCGCTCGATCCGATCGAGAACCCAGGACCGTATATGCCGCAGGATCCGACCGGTGCCGAATTCGGTCCAAGGCCAGTGTATGACTGGGTGTACTCACTTTCACAAAGGGCCTACTCCTCGGAATTGGCGAGCTACCAATCGGGGTTTGCTAGTCAGCTAGCGATCTCCGAGGGCGCGTTGGGCATGTCAACCAAGCTCCTAGCCGCAAAACTCGTGACTGCCAGATTCAATTACGAAGACGTTGATTTCAGAAGGCGGCGATCGGAGCTCACACTAGCGGCGAACGATCTCCGAAGGAGTTGTTTGAGTTCCGATAACGGGCCATCGAACTGGGGCGCTCGCCTGATGTCGCTGAAGACGTGTTTTGTCGAGGAGCTCGTTGAGCTGCTCTCAAGAGCGATTTCTGTTCGGTCGGGGCTCGAGCACTTGTGGGGCTGGAGCGCCCTGCCTGAAATCCCCCTTCCCGAGTCCTGGGATGACTCTCAAGGCCCATTTCTGGACGCCATATGGAAATGGATGATCGAAGTCGAAAGACGCGTGGCATCCGAGCTTCCTCGCGAAGAGTCAATAACGTTCCCGCTTTCCATTCGAGCCCTGATCGGGGAGCAAAAATGGCAGGAAGCTACAGAGAACATACAAGGATCACGTTTGACCGTGCGGTTTTCTTTGCCAGAGTCTGCTGTCGAAAGTTATTGGGGAATTCGACTAAGAGGTGTGTCGTGCTACGCGGTTGGGATGAATGAAGCGAATGTCGGAGTATGGCGTGGTGAGTTGCATTTGCCACGCCGAGCGCTTGTGTCCAGCGCTAGTGGTCGTAAATCTGAGGTCTTTCAACCGGGGGTTGCGTCCGAACTCGGAAGAATCAGCACGCGTTCGTCGCCGCGTCCTGCAGACGTTGCGGGGACATCGCGGTTGCGTAATAGGAGCCCAATTTCTTGGTCGGATGGAACGGATAACGACACGTCTTTCGAGCTTTCTATTTTTGGGCCATCGTCGTCTGGGGCCAATGCGAACTCGCTATCGGATGTGTCCTTGGATTTGTTCATGAGTGGATACCGGTACGACTCAAGATGATCGGTCGAGCGCGATTCGTCAGTGCCAGCGGCAAGGCTGCTCGAGGCGACGGCGACGATGACTCTTCGGATGACGGAGACGGGCAGAGTGGTTCGAATTTCTCCGACCACTACGGGAATGACCACGACCGCCCTGACGGTTCAAGTTCGGCTCACGCCGAAAAAATGGACTCCAACGATTCGGATGGAGGCCATTTTGATTTTGATCACTACCCGCAAGACGGGCCAGACCACGACCCGGGTTCACCCGCCAAAGAATCCAAACCGGCGCGCCAGGACGATAGGCGTCGACTCTCTGGGGACGCGTCGGGCGCGTCCGGTGCCAGTTATGACGTCGGGGTCGGTTTCGGCGGCGCGCTCATGGCAGGTGTAGGGATGAGCGTCGGCGCTGCAGCCGGAGGCGCGGTAGAAATATCGATGAATGAGGAAACCGGCGTTGCAATGCAGGGCGTTGTAGGCGTTTTCACCCCGGTATTGGGGTTGGGCGTAGTGGTTGGAAAGATTGGGCCAAGTCTTGAGATTGGGGGCGCGAAGAAAGAAGCGGTAACAAGCACGAACCTCTGTCAAAGCCAGATGCTGGTTGTTACCCCGATCGTCACCATTGCGTTCTCTGGTGACGAGGGAATCCAATCGCTTTCTGCCTCGTTCGGGGTGAGCGTTGGCTTAGGCGTTTTCGCGGGCTTTTATTGTGGCTTCGACCTTGACTCACCTTCGTGGAATCCGCCCTAGTGAGCAACCTCTCGCCTTGCGACTCGCGCAATTGCGCAGGCCGCCCTTGCACAGCTCCGGAGTGGTGGCTTCTAGGCGATTGATAGCCTCCTCGGCCTTGCATTGCGGTCGCGGATCTCGTCAGACGCAGGCTCGTGTGTCGCCTCGTAATACGTCACACGGGAAATGAAGACCTCAGCTTTTGTAGCCTCGCCCGCACATCCCGCATCTGATCCAGAGCGGCCTGAAGATCGGTAATGGAGTAGGGCGTGCGCTTCTGGTCGGGCGATGTCGGAAGGCCGACGACATTGACCACCTGCTGATTGATTGTCTCAACCCCCCAGCGCCCATGAAACAAGTCGTTCCGCAGGCCTCGAACGGACTGCGCGTCGGCAACCCAGTTTGCGTAAAGGGCCAGTGTTTCTGGCGACTCTTGGAACTTGGCCGCTACGGTCTTCTCCAAAAAATCAATGCGCTTGCTGAAGGTGAGTGGCTCCAGCTGTTTCGTTAGCTGATCAAGTGAGACTCCGTCATCTGACCAGGCCAGAAACAAGCCGAGGTCCATCTCCAAGCGGGAGTACTCGAAGATCATCATTCCGAGAAGCGTCGCGGCATCTCGCTCCAGGCGCCTTCGCTCCTCGAGGACTTCCACCCCGGTCCATTCCTTCATGGCTTACTGCCCCCGCACTTGACCAGGCCGCCCTTCGTACAACTCCGGCGTGTTGGCTTCTAGGACCTTGATTGATTCCTCGGCCTTGCGTTGCTGTTCGCGGATCTCTTCCGGGGTGGGCGTGCGTATCGTGTAGGAGGGCGGCGCCGTCTCGACTTGCTCGACGACCATCGGCTGCGGCTGCACCGCACGTCGTTGCTGCTGGATCCGATCGGCCGCAGCGGGCGCCATCGGCATCAGGTAGTCGGGTACGAAGACGTGCTTCATCCAAGTCATGAAGAGAAGCACGATGAGGAAAGGTACGAGGACCAAAAACAACACCTTCAAGATGAAGGCCTTCGCGGTGAAGCCAACTGACCTGGACGCCACCGATTTCGTGCCCCCGCCGCGGATCCGGTCTTCAGCAGCGCTGAGCAACCGCCCGCCGATATAAGCCGCGGCGCCCTTTGCGTTTGGCCCAAGCTTCGACGTCATCGAGTCCGTGAACCCGGAAGGTGGCGCAGGCAACGGCTCGGGCAGCGGTCCCAACATAGCGCGCAGATCGTCGCCATCGACCAACTGCACATGACCTTGCTTCGTCGCCGCTTCGACCGCTGCGCGAGTGAATTCGCCGCTCGTGACCAGGATCGCACCGGTCGCGCCTTCATTGACCATCACCCCAATCAACTGGTGAACGTCGTTGTGAGGCACCTTCATCGCGTTCCAGTGTTTGCACTGGACAATGACGTATTCCCCATTGCGTCGCAGCTTGAGGTCGATGCCACCGTCGTAACGAGCCCCACCGCTGCCGGTGCCGCAGTGGTCGACTTCGTAGCCGGCGTAGCCGTAGTGCTTGGCGAGCAGGCGCTCGACTTCTGCCCAGTCAGTGCGGGCAAGCGCGTCGTCGCGCCTTTGGGAAACACGTTTGAGAGACATCCTGCCCCCTGCAGGATTCAGCTGTCCCCATCCTACCAAGGCTTTCGTCGAGGAGGACGCATGCGGTCACGTGGTGACCCAGAGTCACGCGACGCGCGACACGCGCCAAATCCCATTGTCATCCGACAATGACGTTGATGACAGAGTCGGCGCGAACAGTTGTTCCTGGCGGGTCATCCTGTAGGAAGCTGCCGGACAACTCCAGCGTCTTGCCAATCGCCGCGGCGAACAACGCCATGACTGGAGCCTTGGCGGATGGAAGAAGGACGAACTTGACGTCTGGATCCGTTCGCCAACTACTGTCGTAGATTTGGACGGGCCCCGTGTAATCGACCACGGTATAGGCGCCTGCCTTGGCAACTTTACCTGCGACTCCGATTAGTTGACTGACTGGTCGCGGCATCTGAATTGACTCCTCGTTGTGTTGCTTGGTTGAGTGTTGGCACTGCTCCGGAAACCGGCGTTCGCTTGCAACGCACTCAGCAACGCGGGGCGCGACAGGGCGCGGCCATTGCGCTCAATCTGCACAGCTAGCACTGTTGAACATCGCTCACCCCTGACCTCCATGAAACGATCGGCTCCCTGCAAAGCTCGCTTTGCAGCCCCCAATGACTGCCCCAGCGAAAGCCCCCGATCGAAGCGACCCCGCAAGGTGATGCCCCAGCGTGGGGAGTTTCAAATTTTTTTCCCAAAAAAATTTGGAACTTCACACGTTCGGGCGGCGCGCCAATAATGGTGTAACGCTCTTGAACGGTGGCCCCTGATGGTCAGCGTCACGCTCGAGGCGAGTGCATGAACCGGTCGTTCCCCAACCGCTTCACCTGCCGCTACCCTCCCTTCCTGGCAGCTTCAACCGCCGCGAATCTATTGTTATTCGCCTGGCCCCTCTACACCTTCGCCCTCTCCACCCTCCACGCCACCGCCTGGTCCGGGATCTCGGCGCTCCTGGTCCTGACCCTCCTGCAAGCGATCCTCCTGGTGATCGCGCTCACCGCAGTCTCGCTGCTCTCCCTCCGGGCAATGAAAGCCCTATGCATCCTCCTGCTCATCGCCAACGCCCTCGCGTTGTATTTCATCGACACCTACAACGTCCTGCTCGACAAGACGATGATGGCCAACGTCTTCGACGTCGACCGCGGAGAGGCCTTCGAGCTCTTCCATCCCAAGCTCGTCGCGTACCTGCTCGTGTTGGGCTTGCTCCCCGCATGGGTCGTCGCCCGGACGGCGATCGTCGATTCCACGCGGCTCAGGCGCTTGCGCGTGCTGCTGGTCGCCGGCGTGCTCGGATGCGTCGTGGTGTATGCAGGTTCGCCGACGTGGTTCTGGTTCGACAAACATGCCAGGCAGCTGGGCGGGTTGATGTTGCCGTGGGCTTATCTCGCGAACTCCGCGCGCCTGTTGGAGGACACCGCTGCCGCCCATCGTCGGCAGGCGCCGTTGCCGCCGCTGCACTTCGTCGACGACACGCATGCGGCACGCAAGACGATCGTCGTGCTGGTGATCGGTGAATCGGCGCGCGCAGACCACTTCTCACTTTATGGCTACGGCAGGGATACGAATCCCGAACTCGCCAGGGCCGGCGTGATCGCGCTGCCCGATGCGCGCGCATGCGCCACGTACACGATCGCAGCGATCCGCTGCATGTTGTCGCCGATGGGCAGCGATGCGTCGGCGCGTGTCGGTCAGGAAACGTTGCCCAGTTATCTGCAGCGCTACGGTGTGCAAGTCGTCTGGCGCTCCAACAACTGGGGCGAGCCGCCGCTGGAAGTCGGGCTGTATCAGCGTGCGGAGGACATCCGCAAGACGTGCACCGGCGATGGCTGCGAACATCTCGACCACGACGAGGTGCTGCTCCATGGGCTGCAGGACATGTTGTCGAACGCCACGTCCCGACGCATCTTCGTGGTGCTGCACTTGGCCGGCAGTCACGGGCCGAGCTACTCCCGCAAGGTGCCAGCGGCATTCGCGCGTTTCCAGCCGGTCTGTGAATCGGTGGACGTGGGCGCGTGCAGCCACGCTTCACTCGTCAATGCCTACGACAACACGCTGCTTTACACCGATCACGTGCTGGCCGAAACGATCGGGATCCTGCGGGCGGTGCCGGAGAGCGACGCCACCATGCTCTACATCTCCGATCACGGCGAGTCGTTGGGAGAACACGGCCTCTATCTCCACGGCGTTCCGAATGCGATCGCGCCCGATGTCCAACGCGTCGTGCCGTTGATCGTCTGGATGTCGCCCGGGTTCAGTGCCTCCAGGCAGGTGTCAGCCGAGGACATGCGAGCGAAGGCGCCCTTCGGCGACGACAACATTTTCCACAGTGTCGTGGGGGCCTTCGGCGGCAGCAGTGCGGTCTACAAGCCGCGGTTGGACTTGTTCAACCCTGCGGAGTGAGCGGAGCCGGACACGACTTCGCGTCAAACAACTCCGTCGTCTGATACCCCTGCAGCAACCCGAACTTGATCCGGTGCTGTCGCAGGCGATCGATCAGGAAATCGAACGCAGCCGGCGTTCCCTCCGCCAGCCTCAGCTTGTGGCTGAGCGGCCGCGCGGTGTCGTCCCATTGCAACGGGATCACGAGTTCCGGATGCACCTGGTCGACGGTCTGCCGGAAATACTGGTCCTGGAAGGAGTCGCTTTGCTCGGCCAGGCCGCCGGTGGGAAGGAACAGGACGTCGGCGTTCACGTGATCCAGCGCGCCGGGCACGAAGTTCGTCGACGCCTTGACCAGGATCGAACGCGTGCCTCTGCGGATGAGGAAATCGGTGGCGCTGCCGCCGGGCGGTGTTCGGCCTGACGTGTCCTTCGGCACGGGCGCCGCCATTGACGCGATCGGCGCGATGCGGAAATTCCCGACCTCGATGGCGCCGCCCGGGATGTACGCGGCGAGTTGTTGTTGCGGCACGCCGTCGGCGCGCGCGACCTCGAGCGATGCGCTCGGTCCGTAGACGGTCGCGCCGGTCCTGTGCGCGATGTAGGCCGCGTCGCGGATGTGATCGTTCGCGCCTGCGAGGAAGATCGCCTTGAGGCGCGTGGCTTGCACCGTTTCCAAGGTTTCGTCGATGCGCGCGTCATCGGCGCGCGTGGTCGCGTCGGTGGCGCGGCTCACGAACGGGTTGATGAGCAACTGCGTTTGACCGTCATCGACCAGCAGCATCGAGGCGCCCAGATAGGTGACGGTGAAGCTGCAGGGCCTGGGCACCACGCTCACGGGCTTCAACACGTTGACGCGGAAGCGCTGCGGTATCGGGTCGCCTTCGTCTGCCGCGCCGGACGCCGACGTGCCGTCGCCGTGCCGTTGGCAGGCGGCCAGGGCCATCAGCGTCAACAGCAAGCAGGCAGCAATCTCACGCGTGCGCATCGCGGGCCTCCCTGGCGGGTACGGCAAATAAACGGGGCGACGGTCGTGTCCGTCGCCCCGAATGTACCGTCTCAGCCACTTGCCGTCTTTGGCAACGGCTTCCGTCGCTTACTTCGGCGCCGCACACACCGCAGGCAGCATGAACGATTCGCGAATCACCACCTTGGTCCCGCGCGCCGATCCACGTGCGCCGACGCCGACGCCGTACTTCGCGAACGCACGCCACACCAGGCATTCCTGGCCCACGTCGGTGAGCGAGGCGAGGATGCCGTCGCGCATGTCTTCGAACGTCGGCTCTGCCGGCGTGTAGTTCATGCCATCGACGAGCACCGCCAGCGTCTGGTCGGCGGTGAACCCTGCCGCCTGAAAGTTCTTCCACACCTGCCAGCCGATCGCGCCGTACAGCTCGCCGTCGAAGTGCACTTCGGTGCCCTGGACGTCGCCGTAGGTGCGCGAGTAGTTCGCGTACGGTTCGCTGCGCAGGCCGTTCGCCAGGCCCGTGGCGTATTCGGCGACCTTGTCGTCGTTGTTGACGATGACCGACAGCACGTCGCTCATGCCTTCGCCGATCGCGCCGCCCAGCGGGCCATCCATGCGGCCGATCATGCGCCACGTCAGGCCATGGCCGTACTCGTGCCACACGATGTCGGAGTCGAGGTCGCCATCACGTTGGATCAGCGGCGGATCGATCACGCGGATCGTCGCTGCGATCGGCGAGGCCGCGCGCAGCGTGGCGCCCGCCGCCTGCGTTACCATGACCGCGGGGAATTGCGGGCTCGTGCCGCCCATGACGAACGGATCGCCGGCGACGTTGTTCGCCACGATCAACGCAACGGCACCCGCGGCTTGTGCGTTGGTCGCCTTGACGACGAAATCGCACGATCCACGATTGACCAGTGCGATGCGCCCGGTGACATTGGTCGTGATGGCTTCGCAACCATCGGCGTTGCTGGTGCCGCCGCTGTCGAGCGCGGCGACCACCGTGCCCTGCAGGCCGGTCGGCGTGAAGGGCGGCGAGAACTCCGCGCGACGTGCGGGGTAGGTCACGCCGCCGGCGATCACCTGGTGATCGGGCTGCGGCGAAGACCACAGGTACATCTGCATGCGCGGATTGCGTCCGTCGCGCGGTGTGGCGAAGTTGGCGTTGTCCGTGCTGCCGCCGTCCTGTGCTTCGGCGTTCACCGAGTCGCTGCCGGTGCCGCCCAGGCCGAAGTTGTTTTCCTGGAAGTTGCCCGCGGCTTCGTCGAAGCCCGCTGCATACAGACGGTCGTGGATGACGTTGTTGAGGTAGAACAGGTTCTGCACCGCGACGTCGGGGTTGTTGCCGTCAAAGGGCTGCGTGGCGGCGTTGAAGACCGCGAGGAAACGCCGGTTCGACACGCGCGTGCCGCCGGCGTCGGGCAGGCCGTCGTTGTTGGTGTCCAGGTAGGCATGGACGTTGTTGCCGGTGATGTTGTCGCTTAGGTGGCTGCCGTTGAACAACCAGTTCGTCGGTCCGCTGATGATGGCTTGCGGCGTCTTGATCGGATCCACCGTGAACACGCGATAGTCGTCGCGCGCCGTGCGGTGGCTGGTATCGAGCACGCGGCCGTCGCCCGAAACCAAGGTTTCGACTAGGTCGTTGCCGGCTTCGCGCCAGGTCTCGACGCGGAACCCGACTTGCAGGCGCCCATCGGACAACGGCACAGCCACGCGCGTGACGATCGGACGGTCATGGAAGCCCTGCGTCTTCGCGAACTTCGTCGCGGCACCGATCTTCTGCACGCGCGCCGGCGCAGCGCCGGCGATGTTGCGCGCGACGAGCGCGACGCGCAGCGCGGCAGTTTCATCGACACGCGCCGCCTGCAGCCCGGTGGCCGGAACGGCCGCGAGATTTTCCACCACGCTCAGCAGCCGACCATCGCGCCCGATCGCGGCCTTGACGTAAGCGCCTTGCACTTCCAGGCCACCGACTTCCTGTTGCATGCGCAACTGGCGCACGCCCTTGCTGTCGCGCGCATCGGAGCGCACGCGCAACGCGTTGACGGCGCCGGCGCCGTGGCCTTTGCCGCGCAGGAAGTTGGAAACGATGGTCGACGCCGCGGCTTGCGACGGCGCGGTCAGCGCTTGTCCATTCGGAGCGCGGGTGATGTGCGTGGCGGCGCGGTCATCACGCGCCGACGGAGACACGGCCGCCGCCTGGACGGCGAGGGCGACGGCGGCGGAGAGCAAGCCGACCGCGCAGGTCGTTGCAAGGACTTTCATGGAGGAGACTCCCGAAGTGGTGGGGGATCGCGAACGAACACGACCACCTCCCCGCAGCCGCGTCGCGCGATTGGGCGACCGGGTTCGTAAGTTCCCGGTGAAGGGCAGGACTACGGACCGGAATTGTTGTCGCGCGAACTCATCTGCAACAGGGCGCTAGCGAGAAACACCGGCGCACCTGCAATCGTCAGACCGACGACCGAGCCGAGATCCCACGACACTTCCGCACCCAATGCCCGGCGATACCACGCCGTGGCCTCCGCCGCGCTTGGAACGGCGAGCATGACCGAGATGATCGCGTTGCTCGACTGCATCATTTGAGCCTCCGCTTCTGCCAACAGTGCGCGCGAGCTGTGTGTTAGCCCGACGGCCCCGGCATCACAACCGCATACCCATCCAAATGACCGCCTCCGTGGAGGCGGAAACAACCGGCCCCAGCACCTTCAGCCAGACGCTACCGACCTGCGCGTGCGCGACCGAGCGGTCGTGATGCTGTTGCTCCTCGGCGACGATGGCGGAGATCGCCGCAACCGCAGGCGCGTCGTTGTCGTGCAATTCCACGAGCTGTTGCTGCAAATGGCGCAGGACGACGCGCTCCACAGCAACCGTCGTGGCGGCAATCGCACCCGCACCGCAGAGACCGGTCACCAACCCGAGCACGTACCCGCCGATCCCGCAGAGCCAATAGCTGCGGCAACGCGGCCGGCCACGACGCTGCAACTCGGCCCAGAAGATCGCGCGATGCCCTTGCTCATGGGAGCGAAACTCAACGAGCTCCCCGATCATCGAAGGCGCAGTCAGCCGAGCCGCGTGGATCTGCCCGGTGTAAATGCAAATGGCGCCTTGCTCGCCAGCGTGATTGACCTTGAGGATCCGGTCACCAAGGCTTTGGTTCGCAACGCGTCCAGCAACTGCGTCCATGACTGCCGGCCTCGGGACCCATTGAGCAAAGCCCAGAGTAGTGACGGACCATCCAGGCAGCAACTGAAACCTAGGCTGCCCCCGCTCTTCGCGAACCCGAAAACAATCAGTTACCTGCAAAGCAGCGCTTTGCAGCCCCCAAAGAACGCCCGGGCGAAAGCCCCCGATCGAAGCGACCCGCAAGGTGATGCCCCAGCGTGGGGAGTTTCAAATTTTTTTCCCAAAAAAATTTGGAACTTCACACGTTCGGGCGGCGCGCCAATGCTGGAGTGCCGCGCATCACTACGGAATCAACAACACCTTCCCCGCACTCCCGCGCCCCTCAAGAATCGCATGCGCCTTCGCCCCTTCGCGCAACGGAACCCGCGCAGCAACCCCCACCCGCAACTGCCCCGCACGCACCGCATCAAACAGCCGATCCGCCCGCTTCTGACGCACCTGAGCAGTCGTCAACACATTCCAAAGATCGCCTCCAACCAACGTCAGCGACCGATCCATCAACACCCGAGGATCCACCGCATCCGGATCCCCCGCCGCCATCCCGTAAAACACCACCGTCCCCCCAGTCCGCGCCAACCCCAAACTGTCCCCGAGCGTCCGCCCGATCGCGTCGTACACCACGTCCACGCCATCCGGCACCAAAGCACGCACCCGCTCGACCCAGCCATCCCCCGAATCCAGCGCATGCCGCGCACCCGAAGCAAGCGCAGACCGCCGCTTCTCCTCCGACGACGCCAGCGCAATCACCGTCGCCCCCTTCGCCGTCGCCAACTGCACCAACAACTGCCCGACACCCCCACCCGCCGCGTGCACCAACAAGGTCTCACCCGCCTGCACCGCATGACTGTCCTCGAGCAGAAACTGCGCCGTCAGCCCCTGCAACAACAACGCCGCCGCCGTCTCCGCGTCCATGTCGTCGGGCAACACGATCAACCGATCCAACGGCACCGCCACCAATTCGGCATTGGCGAACGCACAGTCGGCGAACGCGACACGCTGCCCGACCACGAACCCACGGCCGACATCCTGCGCATCGAGCGCAGCGATCACCCCCGCACCCTCGTAACCGGCGATCCAAGGCGGCGACCCCGCCAAGTGATAACGCCCCTGGCGCCGATAGATGTCGGCGAAGTTCAGCCCGATGGCCTGCGTGCGCACGACCGCAACGCCCGGGCCGGGCTGCGGATCGGGCAGGGCGGTCCATTCCAGGACCTCGGGTCCCCCGAAACGCGAGAAAGTCAGTGCATGCATGGCCGGTCTCCTCGGGAAACACGATGTTATCGACTCCTGCCGCCTAAAATGCCCGCCACGAACCCGTAATCGAATCCGCCGCATGTTGCGACTGACCGACCTCAAGCTCCCGCTCGACCACCCGGAGGACGCGCTGCGCAAGGCGATCCTGGCGCGGCTGGGCATCGCCAACGACGAGCTCACCGGCTTCACCGTCGCCAAGCGCAGCTACGACGCACGCCGGCGCGGCGCGATCGTGCTGATCTATTCGGTCGACGTCGACACCCCGCGCGAAGCCGACATCCTGCAACGCCTGCACCTGGACGCCGAAGCCGCGCAGTACGCGCGCGCAGGGGAGGGCGGCAAGGTGATGCCCACGCCCGACACCAACTACAAGTTCGTCGCGCGCGCGCCCGACCATCTTCCGCTGCGCCCGCTCGTGATCGGCATGGGGCCGTGTGGCCTGTTCGCCGCCCTCGTGCTCGCACAGATGGGCTTCCGGCCCATCGTGCTCGAGCGCGGCAAGGCCGTGCGCGAACGCACCAAGGACACCTGGGGCCTGTGGCGCGGAAAGGTGCTCAACCCCGAGTCAAACGTGCAGTTCGGCGAAGGCGGCGCGGGCACGTTCTCCGACGGCAAGTTGTGGAGCCAGATCAGCGACCCGAAGCATTACGGGCGCAAGGTGATCGACGAGTTCGTCATCGCCGGCGCGCCGGAAGAGATCGCCTACGTCAGCAAGCCGCACATCGGCACCTTCCGCCTGGTGTCGATGGTGGAGCAGATGCGCGCGACGATCGAATCGCTCGGCGGCGAAATCCGTTTCAGCCAGCGCGTCGATGATTTGCTCGTGGAAACCGACAGCGCCGGCACGCGCCACGTGCGCGGCGTGACGCTCGAAAGCGGCGAACAACTGCGCGCCGACCACGTCGTACTCGCGCTCGGCCACAGTGCGCGCGACACCTTCGCGATGCTGCATGCGCGCGGCGTCTTCGTCGAAGCCAAACCGTTCTCGATCGGCTTCCGCATCGAACACCCGCAATCCCTGATCGATGCCGCGCGCTTCGGCCCGCAAGCCGGGCATCCGCTGCTCGGCGCGGCCGATTACAAACTCGTGCATCACTGCCGCAACGGGCGTTCGGTGTACAGCTTCTGCATGTGCCCCGGCGGCACGGTGGTCGCCGCGGCCAGCGAGCCCGGGCGCGTGGTCACCAATGGAATGAGCCAATATTCGCGCAACGAACGCAATGCGAATGCAGCCATCGTCTGCGGCATTTCGCCCGAGGATTACGCGCCCTACGGCGAAGGCCCGCTCGCCGGCATCGAACTGCAACGGCACTGGGAAGCGCATGCGTTCGAACTCGGCGGCGGCGAGTACGAGGCGCCGGGACAATTGGTGGGTGACTTCCTCAAAGGCCGCGCGTCGAACAACTTCGGCAACGTGCTTCCCTCGTACAAACCCGGCGTGCGTTTGGGTGATCTCGCGGAATCGCTGCCGGAGTACGCGATCGCAGCCATCCGCGAAGCGCTGCCGGCCTTCGACAAACAAATCCGCGGCTTCGCGATGCAAGACGCGATTTTGACCGGCGTCGAAACCCGCACGTCTTCGCCTGTGCGCGTCACGCGCGGCGAAGATGGCCATAGCCTCAATACACGCGGCTTGTTCCCGGCCGGCGAAGGCGCGGGCTATGCGGGCGGCATTCTGTCGGCCGGCGTCGATGGCATCCGCACGGCCGAAGCGGTCGCGCTCGACATGCTGTCGCGCAACACGCGCGCGGCGTAGTTACTTCCGCTGCGCGCTCTCCGTGCGATCGATCGCGCCATCGGCATTGGCGTCCACGGCCTTGAAATCGCTGTCGGAGTAGGCGGTCACTTCCTCGGGCGCCAGGAAGCCGTCGTGGTTGGCGTCGATCGTGTCGAACTTGCTCGGGTCGGGCGCGTCGGCGACTTCGCTTCGCGACAACTTGCCGTCGCGATCTTCGTCGTGGAGCAGGACCACCTCTTCGACGTAGTTGCCGTACTCGGTGCGATCGACCTTGCCGTCGTGATTGGCGTCGGCGACGTCGAAACGCGCCGGTTGGGGGTCCGGCTTGACCTGCGCCGCCGCCGGAAGCGCGGCCGCGACGACAAGGGCGAAGCCAAGGGCCAGCTTGATCATGATCGCCACTCCTTCGGTCAGACGTCCCACGCGCCGTTGGACTGCTTGCACGCGGTGCCGGTGGTCTCGTCGACCGGCTCGCCGCCTACGCTGAGGCCGCGCCGGAAGTCCCGGCACAGCCGGCCATCGGACATGCGTTTGGTATCCAGCGCGACGAAGTAACCCGACTCCTGCGTGCGCGGGTCGGTCCAGGTGATCTTCTGGCCGGAGGCGCCATTGTTGAGCGCACGCTGCGCGGCGTCCTTTTCGTACTCGGACTTCGCATGCTTCTTGTACAGATGGTCGCCGACGAACCCGCCGGCCACGGCGCCCGCCGCCGTCATCAACACCTTGCCGGTGCCGCTGCCGAACATGTTGCCGACCAGCCCGCCGACCACCGCACCGGCGACGACCGAACCGCCTTGCTTCTGGCTTTCGCGGGTCCCCGGATCGCTGGCGCAGGCCGTCAGGGCGAGCGCGGTGGCCAGCACGAGGACGTGTTGCAATCGCTGTTTCATGGCCATGACTCCGGGCCGCGCATGACGTGGTCATGTTCCAGCCGCGCGGTTAAGTCCACGTGTTTTCCGCCTCCGTAAAACTACGTAGGAAATACGGGTTCTTGATCGGATGCCACACTTCCGACATGCGCAAACGTCCCCCCACCCTCGACGGTCTGCCGGCCAGCACACTGCAACTCCCGCCGGGCCCATGGCCGACCGTGCTGGATTGCCTGTGCGAGCGCTTCCCGTCGATCGCGCGTACGCAATGGCTGGAACGCATGGAACGCGGCCGTGTCGTCGACAACAACGGCACCTGGCTGCTGCCGGACACCCCGTACCGCGTGGGCCTCGAAGTCCACTACTACCGTGAAGTCCCCGACGAAGCGCCCATCCCCTTCGATGAAGTCGTACTACACACCGACGCCGACCTGCTGGTGGCAGACAAACCGCATTTCCTCCCCGTCGCACCCACCGGCGCGCACGTCCACGAAACCCTGCTGGGCCGCCTGATCCGCCGAACCGGCAACCACGACCTGGTCCCACTGCACCGCATCGATCGCGAGACCGCCGGAGTGGTGTTGTTCTCGACCAACCCGCAAACCCGCGCGCTGTACCAGGCCCTGTTCCGCGAACGACGCATCGAAAAACACTACGAAGCCATCGCACCCGCGTTACCCGATGTCGAATTCCCCCGTACGCATTCCAGCCGCATCGTCGCCGGCGACCCCTTCTTCCGCATGCAGGAAATCGAAGGACCGCCGAACAGCGAAACCCGGATCGACGTCATCGCACGCGGCGACACACACTGGCACTACGCACTGACCCCGATCACCGGCCGCAAGCACCAACTCCGCGTGCACATGGCCGCACTGGGCGCGCCAATCGAAAACGACCCGCTCTATCCATCGCTGCGCCACCGCGGGGCAGGGGACTACACCGCGCCACTGCAACTACTGGCCAGGCGGATCGCGTTCGTCGATCCGCGCAGCGGCATCGAGCGCAGCTTTTCGAGCCCGCAAACAATCGGCTAGTGCGAAGCGTGCTTCGCACCCAGCAATGAACGCCCGAGCGAACTCCACTGATCGAAGCGACCCGCAAGGTGATGCCCCAGCGTGGGGAGTTTCAAATTTTTTTCCCAAAAAAATTTGGAACTTCACACGTTCGGGCGGCGCGCCAACGAGGGTGGAGTGCTTTTAATCAAGTCACGCACGCACATAACGCAAGTGCGTAGCGTCCGGACTCTCGATCACCCGATCGATCCGGAACCCAGGCACCGACGGACCGAGGTTTTCGAACAACCGCCGCCCACCGCCGAACATCACCGGCACCAACGCAATCTCGAGCGCATCCACCACCCCCAGCTTCAAATACTGCTGGACCACATCCGCCCCGCCCGAAATACGCACATCCCGCCCACCCGCAGCCGCCTTCGCCAGCGCAAGCGCACGCTCGGCCCCGTCGTTCACGAAATAAAACGTCGTCCCACCCGGCCGAACCCACGGCTCCCGCCGCTCGTGCGTCAACACATACACCGGCGTGTGAAACGGCGCTTCCTCCGGCCACGAAGCCGCCCCCTGCTCGAACATCCGCTTGCCCATGATGTTCGCCCCGATGCGCTCCATCGTCTGACGCACCATGTCGTTGACCGGCCCCGTCTCGCCCCCCGCGCCGAACCCATGGTTCTCGCGAAAGGCCTGCTGCTTGAGCAGCCACCCCATCAACGCCCCCCACTTGGCGCCCCAGCCCAGGTACTCCGGCGTCTCCCAATGCGCGATGGCCATGCCCTCCGGCGCCATGTAGCCATCGAGACTCAGCCCGATATTCACGAAAACCTGGGTCATTGATTTCCCCCTCGAGAGTTCGCGCAGAGCCTACCCCGAAAACAATCGGCCCCCTGCAAAGCGTGCTTTGCAGCCCCCGATGAACGCGCGAGCGAAAGCCCCCTGATCGAAGCGACCCGCAAGGTCAATGCCCCAGCGTCGAGGGTTTCAAATTTTTTTCCCAAAAAAATTTGGAACCCTCGACGTTCGGGCGGCGCGCCAATACTGGAGAAATGCTCTCGAGCCCCGGAGCCGACACGGAAACCACCAAAGCCCGCGGCCCGTTTCAGCCGCTTGCTGCGTTCCAGTCCGAATGACCCCCAGCACACCCCCATGCTGACCATCCGCCAGCTCCGCAAACGCAAAGTCGCGCAATGGGTGCTCGGCTACACCGCCGTCGCATGGGCCCTGCTGCAGGGCGTGGGCATGCTGGCCGGCACCTATGGCTGGTCCGCCATGCCGATGCGCGTGGGCGTGGCGCTCGCCGTCCTCGGCTTCTTCATCACCCTGGTCGTCGCATGGTTCCAGGGCGAACGCGGCCAACAGAAAGTCACGCGCCTGGAAGTGTCGTTGATCGCCATCGTCGTGATCGTGGGCGGCGCCTGGCTGTGGCAGACCGTCCGCACCACCTCGGAAACAACGGCGGCGACCACCGCCGACAACGGCATCCCGACGATCGAAAAAGACCCCTCGATCGCCGTGCTCCCGCTGGAGAACCTGAGCGCCGACAAAGCGCAGCAATACTTCTCCGACGGCGTCTCCGAAGAACTCCTCAACGTGCTGAACAAGGTGCCCGAACTGCGCGTGATCGCGCGCACCTCCAGCTTCGCGTTCAAGGGCCAGGACCTGTCCGTGCCCGATATCGCGCGCCGCCTGCACGTTGCGTCGATCCTGCAGGGCAGCGTGCGCAAGGCCGGCAGCCGCGTGCGCATCTCGGTGCAACTGGTGCGCGCCACCGATGGCACGCAACTGTGGTCGGAAAACTACGACCGCAGCCTCGACGACATCTTCCAGGTGCAGGACGAGATCGCCGCGTCCGTCGTCGACCAACTGAAGATCAAGCTGCTCAAGGCGCCCACCGTGACGCCCGTGGATCCTCGGGTCTACCCGTTGGTGCTGCAGGCGCAGGCACTGCTCGACCAGCAGAGCAAGGAAGGACGCGCGCAGGCGCTGCTGGTGTTCAGGCAGGCATTGTCGATCGCGCCGAACGAAGCGCGCGCATGGGCGGGCCTGGGGCGTGTGTACATCAACCAGTCCATCTACAGCGAAATGCCGCCGGCGCAAGCGGCGAAGCTGGCGCGCGAAGCGCTGAACAAGGCGCTGCGCATCGATCCGCGCAACGTCATCGCCATCACCGGCCTGGCGCGCCTGGCCGCGGACTTCGACTTCGACGCGCAGGCTGCCGCCGATTACAACAAGCGGGCGTTGCAGATCGAACCGAACAACCTGGTGGCGATCAACACGCTCGGCATCCTGCTCAGCAACGTGGGCCGCTTCGAAGATGCGCTGCCGCTGTACGACTATCGCGTCGCACACGATCCCGCCAACCCGACCGCCTACAACAATCGCGGCATCACCCGCTATTACGCGCGGCAATGGGATTCGGCGATCGACGACTTCCGCACCGCGTTGCGCCTGAGCCCGGCCTTCGTCGGCGCACGCAACGGCATCGCCGTCTCGCTGCTGGTGGGGAAGGGCGATGCCGCCGGTGCGCTGCGCGAGATCGCCGGCGAACCGGATGAAGCCTCGCGGCTGCAGGTGCGCGCGCTGGCCTTCCACGCGCTGGGCCGCACGCGCGAATCCGACGCGGCGTTGCAAGGCCTGATCAGGACGTATGGGGACCAGCAGCCCACGCTGGTCGCGCTCGCCTACAGCTACCGCGTCGATCGCGACAACGCCTTCCATTGGTTGGACGAAGCGGCGCGCATCCACGATCCGGCCGCGACGTCGGTGGCCTTCGACGTGTTGACCGACTCGCTGCGCGACGACCCGCGCTGGCCGCCGTTCCTGCGCAAGATCGGGTATGCCCCGGAGCAGCTCTCGGCGATCCGGATCGAAGTGCCCAAGCCGGGGGCGTGACGGGTTAACCCCACCCGATCGGGGGAGTCCCACCTGCGCGGTTCCATCGTTGTTATTGATTGGACCCTCTCTCGCGCAGCCCGGAGCACGACATGAAAGTCAAACGCACCCTCTGCCTGCTCGGGCTGGGCCTGATCGCGACGGCGGCGGCATTCGCCTTGGGTCATCCCCATTTCCTCCGCGCCCCCAGTGCGCGACTCGGCTCGCCGAAGGTGATCATCAATTGGGCCGAAGCCGGCCTGGGCAACACGGGCAGCGGCATCACCTACACCGCGAGCGCAACGGCCGGCGCCAAATTCCAATGCGTCAAGACCGGCCACGTTTGCCCGAAGCCGGGCGCCAAGGAAGAAGTGCTTTACAACGTCCACGTCAGCGGCACGTTCAGCGTCGACAAGAACGGCAAGATCAGCGACACGCTGATCATCCCGGCGCCGCAAAGCACGCTCGTCTGCCCGCAATACCAGCACGTGGTCATCGCCTCCGTCGTCTTCACCAACATCACCCTGGAGGACACGACCAACGACATCTCGTCGCCGGCCAACCCGTCGTCGCTGGCATACAACGGGCCTGAATGTCCCTAGCAAGCAGCAAGGGAGCATGAAATGAAATTCAAACGCACGCTGGGCCTGATCGGCCTGGGCCTCGTCGCAACAGCCGTCATCGCCGGCAACCCGAAATTCCTGCGCGCACCCAGCGCCTCGCTCGGCTCGCCGAAAGTCATCGTGCGATGGACCGAAGTCGGACTCGGCGGCATCGACAGCGTCAGCTATACCGCCAGCGCAACCGCCGCCGCCCGCTACCAGTGCGTCAACCGCGGCAACAATTGCCCGGCCGCCTCGAACAAGGCCGACGTACTGTCCAACGTCTCGGTGGGCGCCACCTACGATGTCGACAAGAACGGACGGGTCACCGGCGCCCTGATCATCCCCGCGCCGCCAAGCAACCTGGTGTGCCCCGGCAACCAGGTCGTAGGCGTGGTCTCCGCCGTCTTCACCAACATCACCCTGACGGATCTGACGAACAACGTCTCCTCGCTCACCAACCCCTCGTCCCTGAGCTACAACGCCCCCGAGTGCCCCTAAGAAAAACGATCGGCGACCTGCAAAGCCACGCTTTGCAGCCAGGAATGACGGCTCGGGCGAACCCCCGATCGAAGCGACCCGCAAGGTGATGCCCCAGCGTGGTGCGTTTCAAATTTTTTTCCCAAAAAAATTTGGAACGCACCACGTTCGGGCGGCGCGCCAATGATGGAGGAGCGCGCTTTCGATCGAATCAGTCATCGCTCTCCGCAGCCTCCCGCCCCTGCTGCCGAATCACCGCTTCCTGCCGCGCATCCTCGATCGACATCAACACCGCCCCCACGTCCGCCTCGTGCGTACTGAAGTGGAACTTCCCGGTGAGCGCCGTCTCCGGCTGCAGTTCGCCGGCTTCATACAACGCCCACATCTCCTCCCCGAAATGCAACATGTCCAGCTCCGGCGCGAAGAACGCGAGCGCCGAACGCAACTTGTTGACATCCCGCAACAACATCGCACGCGCGTGATTGTTGCCCGCCGCGCTGACCGCCTGCGGCAGATCGATGATCACCGGCCCGTGCGCATCCACCAGCACGTTGTATTCCGACAAATCGCCGTGGATCATCCCCAGGCACAACATCCGCACGACCTGCCGCACCAGGAACACGAAAAACTCGCGCGCACGCTCCGCATCCAGCTCCACCTCGCTCAACCGCGGCGCACTGTGCCCATCGCTGTCGACCACCAACTCCATGACCAGCACGCCGTTGAAATACCCGAACGGACTGGGCACGCGCACACCCGCCGCGCTGAGCTGGTACAGCGCATCGACCTCGGTGTTCTTCCACGCTTCTTCCAGCGCCTTCTTGCCGTACTTGCTGGCCTTGCCCATCGCGCGCGCCTGCCGGCTGCCGCGCACCTTGCGACCTTCCTGGTACTGCGCACGGGCCTGGAAACTGCGCTGCGCCATGTCCTTGTAGACCTTCGCGCAGCGCATCTGCTCGCCGCAACGCACGACGTAGACCGACGCTTCCTTGCCGCTCTTGAGCTGGCGGACCACGGCGTCGATCACGCCATCGTCGAGGAGGGCTTGCAGTCCAGCGGGGGTTTTCATGGGCGCGCGCGCTGGAATGGGCGCGCATTATCCCCTACCGGCAATTGCGCCGGTCTCACGTCCGCCACGCGTCATTGCGGTTCGCTCACCGGCCCCCAGCGCAGTCGGTAGTCGAGATTCTCGACGTGGTCCGGTTTCCCGCATCCACCGGCCGCCAAACCCTGGCAGGTCATCAAGCGCCAACGGACTTTCGCGGGAGGCGGCAATGGCGAAGCGTTGCTCGTGAGCGCGTGGGCTTCGTCCACGCGCAGACGATCGAGCTTCGACCTGTAACAGGGATCGGACGTCGGCCTGAACCAACAGGTCCCTTTCGGCGCTGCCGTCGCACCGTAATCGCAATACGCAGAACCGGCCGCGGCGGGTTTTTGACTGTCGCACTCCGCCCCCTGCGACGTGCAGGTGCGCTGCGCGAGCGCATCCTGGAACACCAGGCAACCGCCACCGGTGACGCCCGGTTTTCCATCGGGCATCAGCGCCTCCAGGTCGCCGTCGGGCGCACTGATCAGTCGAAACGATCCGGAAACGGTTTGCGGGCCGACCGCCACCGGCCCCGGCTCGACCTTGAACAGCGCAGTGCTGAAAGCACAGGCGATGAGTGTCGCCATCGCCAACAACGCAGTGCGGCGCATCGTCGTTCCCCGTGCGGGCCCGATCGAGTCAACGATGCAGGGTCGCCATGGCCGGCCATGCCGGCGACGAGCGGCCACGAATCGCTGCGGGTGCAGCGATCCGTGGCGCGCGCGCCTTGCTCAGAACGCCCAGGGATCGCGTTTGAAATCGGCGACGGCCGCGACGATCCAGGCCGGGTCGGCGACGGTCGCCAGGGGAATCTGCGCGGCCGCGTTGCCCGACGGCCAGATCACGTTGCGTCCGCCGGCGGTGTCGCGCCAGAGCACGTCCGCCGTGCCGTTGCCGTCGAAGTCGGCGATGCCCACGACCTTCCAGCTCAGCCTCGACACCGTCCGCAGCGCCACCGCATCGCTGGAGCGCCCGCGATGCCACAGGACATTCAGTCCGGTCTTCGCGTTGCGCCAGAGGATGTCGGTGGCGTGGTCGCCGTCGAAATCGCCGACACCGGCGACTTGCCAGGCGAGGTTGGCGATCGTGGTCGTCGCCCGCAACGTGCGTGCGTTCCCGCGCAACCAGATCGTGTTGGCGCCCGTGACGCGATTGCGCCAGAGGATGTCGGTGTAGCCGTCGCCGTCGAAGTCGCCGACGCCTGCGATCGTCCAGTCCGGCTGGGCCGTGACAAGGACGTCGTCGTATTTGCCGATCCCGATGCGCCACAGCACGTTGCTTCCGGTCGCGGCGTCCCGCCACAGAAGGTCGAACAGGTGGGTGCCGGTATCGAAATACCCCATGCCCGCGAGCGTCCAGGTCTGCTTGGGCACGGTCGGCAAGGTGAAAGCCGCATCGACCTGGGCCGACGGCCACGCCACGTTGCGTCCATCCACGCGATTGCGCCAGATCACGCTCGTGAGGCCATTGAAGCTGGACACCGACGTGCCGACGACTTGCCAGTCGCGCGTCATGTTCGCGACCGGTTTGCTCTGCAGGTGGTCGCCGCCTTTCCAGAGGATGTTGGCGCCGGTCGCGGTGTTGCGCCACAGGATGTCGGCCGTGGGCTGTGCATGCGCGGCGAAACAGGCGCCGGCCAGTGCAGCTGCAATCCAGAATGCATGTCTGGTGTCCATTGCAAGGCCTCCGCTATTGCCGGGTGGAAACGGCGTGGCCGCACAACTCGCCCATCACGCTGCCGTCGGCGGCGTGGCGCACGGCGTGCACGGGACCGGCGATCCGCCGACCGTCGTTGCTCATCAGCAGCACGCGGTCGACTGTCTGGTAGCCGTCGTAGGTGCCATCGGGCAGGTACCAGTCGAACAACAGGTGCATGCGGTATTGCCGCGTGTTCGGGTTGTATTTCCAGGTGCCGAGGCCTTCGACGCGCACCGGGTTGGGCGGGACGCTTTCGATCATCGTGCCGCCGGCATGGAACTGCAGCGTGTTGCGGATCTGGATCGGGTACACGCCGCTGCCGCAGGGGCCGACCGCCGCCTGCGTGCGCCACAGCCCGACGATATGGTTGGCCGGGGTGGCCAGGCTGCCGGTGGTCCAGGGGTCTCCAGCGAGGGCAGTGCTTGCGGTGGCGGCCGCGACGAGGCCGAGCAGGACGACTTTCGGTGACATGGTCGATCTCCACAGGAGGGCAGGGGCGCCGTTCGGCGCTGGGCGAAGGTCCGCCCGCGCTGGCCTGCATCGCCATCGATTTCCGGTGAAAGAATCTGAAATCAGGTGAATCCATGCCTCCCGCGACCGCCCGGCGCTACCGCTTCGCGACGTACCGCCTCGACACCCGGTCCCGGGAACTGCGCGAGGGCGATGGCGCGCCCGTGCCCTTGACGGCGAAAGCCTTCGACACACTCGTCTTCCTGATCGAGCACCGCGACCACGTGGTCACGCGCGACGAACTGCTGGGTGCGGTCTGGGCCGGGCGCGTCGTCGAGGAAAACACGCTGACGCAGGCGATCGCGGCATTGCGCCGCGCACTGGGCACGCAAGGCGGAGAGCATCGCTTCATCGTGACGGTGCCCGGACGCGGCTACCGGTTCGTCGCCGACGTACAGGACGAGGAGGCCGCGGCGCATCACGCCATCTCTGCCATTCCGGCCCCGAGCGCCAGGCGCGTTGCACGTCCGATGCTCATCGGTGTCGCGCTGCTGCTGGTGGCCGCCATCGGCGGCGTCGCCGCGTGGCGCTTGCGGACGCCAGGCGTCGAGCCTGCGCAGGCGAACGCGACGCTGGCCGTGTTGCCGTTCCGCTCGCTGTCGACCGGGCCGCAGGACGAGATGCTGTCGCTCGGCCTGGCCGATGCGCTGATCACGCGCATCGGCAGTTCGACGTCGCTGCAGGTGCGCTCGCTGGCTTCGAGCCGACGCTTCGGCGAAGCCGATCCGCTGGACGCGGGGCGCCGACTCGGCGCGCGTTACGTCGTCGAAGGCACCACGCAACGCGGTGGCGATCGCATCCGGGTGAGCGCGCGCCTGATCGACGTGCAGAGGGAACGCACGCTCTGGTCCGGCACGTTCGACGAACACTCCGGCAACGTCTTCACGCTGCAGGACACACTCGCCTCGGCGATGACCGACGCGCTCGCGCTCACGCGCACCGACGTCGCCGTGCACAGCCCGTGCGACGGCGAAAATGCGGTGGCCTATCGCGCTTATCTCGAGGGCCGCTATCAACTGGATCGGCCGAGCGGACCGCGGATGCGGCAGGCGCTGTCCTCGTTCCATCGCGCCATCGACCTGGATCCGACCTGCGCCCGCGCGTATGCCGGCATGGCGTATGCGTATCGCGCCTCGGTGATGACCGGCGACGCCGATCCGCGCGAAGCCTTCCCGCTGGCGCAGGCCGCCATTGCGCGCGCGCTGGCCATCGATCCGCGGCTCGCCGAAGCGTATTCGTCGCGGGGCTTCGTGCAGTTCTGGTACGACTGGGATTGGCAGGCCGCCGAGGCCTCGCTGAAGCACGCGATCGAACTCAATCCCAGCCTCGCCGAGGCGCACCTGGCCTATGCGCACTTGCTGTCGAACATCGGGCGCCACCAGGAATCGGCGGTGCAGGCCCGGCAGGCGTATGCGCTCAATCCGCTTTCACCACTGGTCGGCATGTTGTCGTCCTCGTTCCTCGACGAGGCCGGGTTCGCGAAGGAGGCGCAACGCATTCGCAAGAGTGCGCTCGAGATCGAACCGGACTACTGGGTCCCCATGGTCGGGCGCGGCATGATGAAGATCCAGCAGGGCGACCGCGCGGGCGGGCTGGCGCAGATTCGCCAAGCGGTGGTGTTGTGCGCCGACTGCTCGCTGGCGCTCGCCGGACTCGTGCAAGGTCAGTTGGCCGCGGGCGATCGTGCCGCTGCCGAGCGCATCCGCGATGCGCTCGACGCACGCGCACGCACCGGTTACATCCCGGGAAGCAACCTTGCGATCGTCTACAACGCGCTGGGCGACAGGGAGGGGGCGTTGGCGCAACTCGAACGCGGGTATCGCGAACGCGACGTGCGCATGACCTTCCTCGCCGCCGACCCGACCTGGGACAACTTGCGAAAGGATGCGCGGTTCGTCGCGTTGATGGCGCGCATGAACTTCACCGGCGACCGCGCGCTGGATCCACCGCCCACGCTGGCGCCCGGTCAGAAGGAATACGTGATCGACAGCGCGAAGGTGCGCGGCGCACCGTAGTACGCCGTCCCGAGACCGAGGTAGGGCAACCAGAAGCTCCCCGTCCGGTACGCCTTGTCGGAAAGGTTCTGTCCGATCAACGCCACTTCCCAATCGTGCGCCGGCGATTGCCATGTGAGCGATGCGTTCCACACCGTGTGCCCGGGTTGCAGGACATTCGGATTGACGTCGGTCGTCGGGTACAGTGCACCCTGGAAACTGACATCGAGGCGCGCGTCGAAGCTGCTGCCGCCGGCGAGCGCCCATTCGCCGATCGCGCTCGCACCTGCCGTCCATTCCGGCGCGTTGGGGAAACGCGCGGTGTCGGAGATGTCGATGCCACCGCTGATGTATTCGTCGTAACGCGTGTCCAGGTAGGCGACGTGCCCGAGCAGGCGCAGGGATGCGCCCACGCGCGCCGAGGTCTCGATTTCGACGCCTTGCATCGTGCCCTGGCCCGCATTGCGGAAGTCGCCGAACACGTCGTCGTCCACGCCGTCGCCATCGCTGTCGAAGGGCACCAGCGCGCTGAGCTGGATGTCGCGGTAGTCGGTGTGGAACAGCGCGGCGTCCAGGGTGATGCGCCCCTCGCGCCATTGCGTTTTCGCGCCGAGCTCGAGCGAGGTGGCGTTCTCATCCTGCAAGGGCAGGGCGGACGAGGGCACGGCGACCGTGTCCGCGCGGATGTTGTACGTGCCGCCCTTGAAGCCGCGGGTGGCCTGGACGTAATACATCGCCGCATCGGTCGGCTTCCAGGTGAGCGCGATGCGCGGCGAAAACGCATCGAAATTCGTCGCGTCGTTGAAGTACGCACGGAAGCCGAAGGTGTGCAGGAACGAGGCATCGGTGCCGCGCGTGATCACCGCCGCGCGTTTGTCCTCGCGCGTGTAGCGCATGCCGATTTCCGCGGTCGCATGCGCGGTCATGTCCCAGGTCAGATCGGCATACAGCGCGTTGGTGCGTGTCCAGACGGCGCCACTGCTGACGCCGAACTGTCCGCGGCCGCTGACGTAGCCGGCGCCGGCCGCTTCGCCGTCCGACCAGTACAGGCCCGCCACCGCGTGCGCGCTGCCGCGGTTGAATTGCAGCTGGAATTCCTGCGAGGTCTGTTCGTCGTGGAAGTCGCGATTGAGCGTGGCCAGCGGGAGCGGCAGCGTGTCGAAATCGATGTAGCCGAACGAATCGCCCGTGCGCCGCGCAGTGACCGACTTGAAGTGCCACGTCGCGTCGATCGCCCAGTCGACGGTGAGCGCGCCGCCCTGCGCATCGGTGTCATCGCGATTGGGGGCATCGCTGCGCACGTCGAAACGGCCGGGGTCGGGCGGCGTGTACGGCGGAAACGGACTGGTCAGCATGCGCCGCGCGCCCATCGCGTGGGAGCGATCGCGATAGCGATCCCAGGCCAGTCGCACGTCGACGCTTTCCGCCGGCAACCAGTCGAACGTCGCACGCATCACGCTTGCGTCGCGGTCGGAGACGTCTTCGCCCGTGACCAGGTTGCTGCCGTAGCCATCGCGCGTGTAGCGGCCGAAGGCGAAGCGCGAACGCAGGGTGTCGCCGAGGGGAATGTTGAGCAGCGCTTTTCCGTCGAGGCGAGCGTAGCTGCCCGCGGTGACTTGCACGCTGCCGGAAAAATACGGTTCCGGCGGCCGCGTGACGTACTTGATCGCGCCGCCGATGGTGTTCTTGCCGTACAGCGTGCCCTGCGGACCGCGCAGCACTTCGATGCGCTCCACATCCAGGATGTCGAGCAACGCGGCCTGGGGTCGCGCGAGATAGACATCGTCGATGTAGATCGCCACCGCGGGTTCGACGCCCCAGACCGGATCGAACTGCCCAACGCCGCGAATGGTCGCCGTCACCGCGCTGTTGAACGCACGCGCGTTGTACAGCACGAGGTTCGGCGTGGCCGCGGACAGCGCGCTCAGATCCTCCGCCGCGCGCGATCGCAATTCGTTGCCGTCCAGCGATGTAACCGCGATGGGAACGTCCTGCAGATCCTCCGCGCGACGCCGCGCGGTGACGATGACGCGGTCGAGTTCGGCGGGCGTTGCGTTCGCGTCGGTCTTCGCAGGCGCGGTGTCCTGCGCGAGTGCAACGCGCGCGAGCGCGAATGCCAACAGTGGCAAGACGCGTCGTGCGGCGATCCAGCCACCTGTGCGCTTGCGCACGGGACGTTCTCCGAAGGCCAGGGGTTCCAACAGTCCACTAGGAACGGGGGCTGGCATCGGCCTCGGCCAGTGGCCGGTGGTGGCTGCGGGCGGTCAGCCGGAGACGGCGCTTTCGGGGATCGCGTCCCGGATGCAGGCCGCGCGGTCGCCGGGATCGGCGTTGTCCGACTGGCAATCCAGGATCGCCTTTTTCACCGACTTGTCGAAATCGGCGGCCGAGGTCGACTCGCCCCCGAGTTCGCAAATCCGGGCGCGCACGAAGGTGTGCGTCGCAGGGTCGAGCTCCTTGAGCGTGTAGACGTCGCGCAGGATCGCCCAACTTTGTTTGGTAGGGCCCGACGCATTGGCGTCCAGCGGTGGCATCTTCGCCGTGAACATCGCCTGCGGAACGCCGCGATCGCGCGCGGTGGCGGCGGTCTCCGCCTGGTTCGCGGGACCTTCGCAATTCACCGATGCCATGGCCGTGCCCGTGCCGAACAGCAGCAGGGACAACCCGATTTTCATGACGCGCATGACTTCCCCTTGATGTTGAACCCTGCGCAGGCTACCGGAAGGGCGTGCATGCAACATAGCCCAAGCGCCGAGCTCACCCTGTTGAAAATCGTTCACCCCTGACCGCCGCGCCCCGAGTGCGGCGTTGTGCGGACTAGGCAATCGTTCCGCACCGCGGGCAGGAGTGAACATGAATGCAATGGTGCGCGCCGCGCTCGCATGCGCATGCGCAGGAATCGTGGCGGCCGTTGCGTTCGCGGCATTTCGCGATGGCGATGCACCGAGTGCAAAAACCACTGCGGGAAGCGCAGTCGCCACGCCGCGCACGCCGGCCGCGCCATCGCGCATGACCGGCACCGTCGCGGAGATCCTGAGTTCGCCGACGGGCCCGCTCTCGGTCGAACCCACCGTGCCGCGGCCCGACACCAAGCCGTGCGTCGTGACCTTGTTCACCGACGAGAACCTGATGAGTTATCCGGGTTTCGACTACAGCCCGCCGGCGGATTGCCCGCGCCCGTGGTCCAAGATCGTGCTCGAGATGGACATGACGCCCGTTCGCCGCACCGGGACCATCGCCAACATCAAGATTTCGCTGGACGGTGGCGCCGAGCTCGTCGGCTCGACGTTCTACTCGCGCCACTGGGACCTCTTCGTCGGCGCGCCGCAGATCAGTGCGACCACGCCGAGATGGCACGTCGAACGAGATCTCACGCATTACGCGGCGTTGCTGGCCGAACCCGAAGACCTCTTCGGTTCGGTCTCGCACACCTGGGACAACAGCGGCGTGGGCATCGACGACGACGAAGTGGTCGGCAGCGCCCGCATCCTGTTCTATCCGCCGAGCGTCGCCAATCCCGCGCCGCGCGTTCCCGACGCGGTGCTCGCCGATGGGTTCCCGTACCTGATGCCGCGCAACATCGTGCGCGCCTACGTGGAAGTGATCGCGCAAGGGATCGACGACACCGAGTCGGTCGGCAGCGATCGCTACTGGTACACCTGCCTGCCCGATCGCGTGCTGGCGACGCATCCGGGCTTGATGAATCCCTTCGCCATCGGCGATGTCTGGGGCGGCGTGCTCAGCAGCTCGGACAACGGGTGCGGGGGTGGCAGTTATCGACAGGTGATCGTGCTGATCGACGGCGCGCCGGTCGGCACCGCGCCCTTGATGCCGTGGTTGCCGAACAACGTGCATCGGCGGTTCCCCGACACGCTCGATCCGCCGCTGCCCGCCGTGCAGGCGCTCAATTTCATGCCCTACCACGTGGACATCACGCCCTTCGCCGCGCTGCTCAATTCCGGCACGCGCCACATGTTGACGCTGCGCGTGTTCGGCGACACCGCCGGGTCGTTCACGTCGAACGCGACGCTGAGCGGGAAGATGTTCATCTATCGCGATCCCAAGCGCGCGATCGTGCCCGGGAAACTCACCGCCTACGTCATGGCGCCGGCGATCGCCAGCCCGACGGGCGCGCAGTCGTTCACGCGCACCGGCGACGTGTTGCAGGGCACGGTGGTCACCCACAACGACCGCACCTGGATGACCGAAGGCAACGTCGACACGAGCGAGGGGCTGATCACCACGCGCGTGCTGGGGCGCAACCGCTTCGACAATTGGCAGGCCCTGTACGTCGATGGCGATACGTATCCGAACTACCGCGGCTACGCGCAATACACCGTGCTGGACAGCTGGGCCGACCAAGTCAGCGTCCGCATGTCCGGCGCTTCGATCATCGCGCTCGACGCGCGCTCGCTCCATCAGCCCTTGCAGCTGTTCTACGCATTGACCGGCCACATGGAGCCGACGGACGAGGGAGGCTATTGGGGCGCGTATCTCCAGGGCGCGGTCCTCGCCGACCAGACCCGCGACATCCGCGCAGAGCACTGGCGCGGCGCCACGCACTACACCAGCAACCTGCACGACCACTTCCACGGGGAGCGTTTCCACGATTTCCTCGCCGGCACCGACAGCGGTTGGCTGTCGCGGCGCGAGTATTCGTTCGTCGATTCGCTCGCCAGCTGCTTCCGGGCGAAGAGAACCTCGGCGATGGGCGTGCTGGCGACCTCCGACACGGGCGTGGGCTGCGCGGGCGGCATCAACGACGTCCTCTGGCACGCGCGGCCGGATGGATCGCCGGAGATGATGGGGTGGGCGGAGTGAGCACCCTCACCCCCGAGCGTCTAAACTCCGCGTCCCGTTTCCCGCAAAAGCACCCAAGCCCATGGCGCTCAAGGCCACTGTCGTCAAGGCCGAGCTCCAGCTCAGCGACCTGGACCGGCACCACTACGCGACCTATCCGCTCACCGTTGCCCAGCATCCCTCGGAGACCGACCAGCGGCTGATGGTGCGGCTGGTCGCCTTCGCGCTGTATGCCGATGAGCGCCTGGAGTTCGGGCGCGGCCTGAGCAACGAGGAAGAACCCGATCTGTGGCGGCGCGATTACACCGGACAGATCGAACAGTGGATCGACCTCGGGCAGCCCGATGAATCGCGCATCCGCAAGGCCTGCGGCCGCGCGCGGCAGGTCATCGTCGTGAACTACGCCGGCCGCGCCGCCGACCTGTGGTGGGACAAGATTTCCGGCGGGCTCTCGCGCGTGGGCAATCTCACCGTCCTGGACATCGATGGCGCGACCGTCGACGCGCTGGCCGCGATGTTCCAGCGCAGCATGCAACTCAACGCGCTGATCCAGGACGGCGAGCTGCAATTGATGGGCGATGCGGGCACGGTGAACCTGCGCCCGCGCGTTCGCATGGCCCCGGCTGCGAGAGCGGCCTGATCGCGGGCCGCGCGCATGGCCGGGCATTTCGACGTCGTGATCATCGGCGGCGGCGCCGCCGGGCTGATGTGCGCGTTGACCGCGGGCCGACGCGGCAAGCGCGTGTTGGTCGTCGAGCACGCCAACCGGGTCGGCAAGAAGATCCTGATGTCCGGCGGCGGGCGCTGCAATTTCACCAACACCGGCGCCGCGCCCGACAACTATCTGTCCGCCAATCCGCATTTCTGCAAATCGGCGTTGGCGCGCTACACGCCGCGACACTTCATCGAGATGGTCGAGCGGCACGGCATCGCGTACCACGAGAAAGAACTGGGTCAGTTGTTTTGCGATGTCTCGTCGAAGCTGATCGTGAAGATGTTGCTCGACGAATGCGATGCCGCCGGCGTGCGCGTGGACACCAGTTGCAGCATCGAGCGCGTGGGGCACGGCGACAGCGACGAGGCGCGCTTCCGCCTGCACACCACGCATGGCGTGTTTTCCGCGCCGGCGCTGGTGGTGGCGTGCGGCGGCTTGTCGATTCCGAGCATGGGCGCTACCGGGTTCGGCTACGAGCTCGCGCGCCAATTCGGCCATGCGGTGTTGCCCACGCGCGCCGGCCTGGTGCCGCTGACGCTCAGCGGCAAACACCAGGAGCGCATGGCCGATCTCAGCGGCGTTGCCTTTCCGGTGACTGCGCAATGCAACGGGACCAGCTTCAGCAACTATTTGCTGATCACGCATCGCGGTGTCAGTGGTCCCTCGATCCTGCAGATCTCCTCGTTCTGGCAACCCGGCGACGACCTGCGCCTGGATCTGTTGCCGGGCCGCGATGCACTCGAAGCACTGCAGCAATGGCAGCGCGATCGCCCGGCCGCGGAACTCAAGACGGTGCTGGGTGATGTGCTGCCCAAGCGTTTCGCGCAACGCCTGTGCGAACACTGGCTCCCCAATCGGCCGATGAAACAATTCAACGCGCCGCAACTGCGGGAAATCGCGCAAGTGCTCGGCGACTTCGCGTTGGTCGCGAGCGGCACCGAAGGCTATCGCACCGCGGAAGTCACGCTCGGCGGCGTGGACACCGACGCACTCTCGTCGAGCACGATGCAATCCAGGCACGTGCCCGGCCTGCATTTCATCGGCGAAGTCGTCGACGTCACCGGTTGGCTGGGCGGCTACAACTTCCAGTGGGCGTGGGCCTCGGGGCATGCCGCCGGCAACGCGGTCTAGGGCCCGGCCACGCCCGCCTGAACGGGGTCGGCGCCGCTTTCACCTGGCTTTCCCAAGCTCAGCGGAAGAGTACGTGCCCCTGCACCCTCCCGCGGACGTCCCTGCATGCCGGCTCCCCAGCCCCGTCGCCGCTTCCTCGCCGCTCGCATCGCGGCCGCCCTGGCCCTGGTCCCCGCGGTCGGGCTGCTCACCGCAGCCACGCCGGTCGACGGGTTCAACGGGGATCCCGATCGTCTGGTCCTGGTCAACGTGCACTGGGCCGACCGGGCGCAGTTGCAGCAGATCGCCGGCCGCTTCGATCACCTGCGGATCGACGAGAAGCGCCACGTCGCACAGGTGGAGGCCAACGCGGCCGACCTGGCGATGCTGCGCGGCATGGGCCTGCGCGCGGACATCGACGATGCCGCCACGCAGAAGATGCGCATGGGCGAGTCGAAGATGGCGAAGGCTTTGGCGGGGCAGGCGACCCTGACCTCGCAGAACGCCATTCCCGGGTTCGTGTGCTATCGCACCGTCGAGGAAACCTACGCCACGATGGACCAGCTCTCGGCGAAGTATCCCGCGCTCGCCAGCGTGGTCGACATCGGCCCGACCTGGATGTGGGCGAAGACCGGCGGCGCGCAGGGCTATCGCATGCGCGTGCTGCGCTTGAACAACGCCGCCACCGACGCGACGATCCCCGACAAGCCGAACATGGTCGTGCTCGCCGCCATCCATGCGCGCGAATACACCACCGCCGAACTCACCACGCGTTTCGCCGAATGGCTGGTCAAGGGCTACGGCACCGACCCCGAAGCGACGTGGATGCTCGACAACTTCCGCTTCCACTTCCTGCTGCAGGCCAATCCGGATGGGCGCAAGAAGGCCGAGTCCGGCCTCTCCTGGCGCAAGAACACCGACACCGACAACGGCCCGTGCAGCGCCAATGCCTACGGCGTCGACCTCAACCGCAATTTCGGTTGGAGCTTCGGCACGGTGGCCAATGGATCCAGCCCCGATCCGTGCAACGTGACCTACCGCGGCCCGTCGGCGCAGTCGGAAAACGAAGTGGCGAACGCGGTGCGTTACATCCTCGGCACCCCGGGCGCGGGCGGCACCTACAGCGGCGGCATCTTCCCCGACCGTCGCACCGACACGGGCGTGGCGCCGGCGGACTATCGCGGCATGTTCCTCGACATCCACAGCTTCTCGCAGTTGGTGCTGTGGCCGTGGGCGAACACGCAGACCAATGCGCCCAATGGGCCGGCGTTGCGCACCCTCGGTCGCCGCCTGGCGTATTTCAACAACTATCGCCCGGTGCAGTGGATCGGCATGTACGCGGCCGATGGCACGAATACCGACACCGTGTACGGCGTCAGCGGCGCGCCGAGTTACACCATCGAGTTGGGGCAGGAATTCTTCGAGGACTGCTCGACGTTCGAATCCTCGACGTATCCGCAGAATTTCAACGCGCTCAAGTACGCGGCGCGCAACCTGATGAATCCCTACACCTCGCCCGGCGGGCCGGATACGACGTCGGTCGGCGCCTCGGCGAAATCGGTCGAGCGCGGGCAGGCCTTCGCCGCCTCGGCGTGGTTCGACGACTCGCGATACAACCAGAGCAATGGCGCCGAGGCGGTGCAGGCCGTCACCAGCGGCGCCGCCTACCTGGACGCCGCGCCCTGGGCGAGCGGCGCCGCGCCGCTGGCGATGCGCGCCTTCGATGGCGCGTTCAACACCTCGCGCGAACTGTCGGTGGCCAACATCGACACGAGCGCGCTGTCGTACGGGCGCCACGTGGTGTACATGCGCGGCACCGATGCCTCCGGGCAATTCGGCACGCCGAGCGCGGTGTATTTCACCGTGCGTCGCCACATTCCCGATGACGACTACGACGCCGATCGCCGCTCCGATGTGTTCTGGCACAGCACCGCGGGCCAGAACCAGATCTGGCGCCGCGCGAACAACGCCACCACGACCGCCGTGACCGCCACCGCCGCGGGCTGGCGCCTGGCGGGGCAGGGCGACTTCGACGGCGATGGACATTCGGATCTGTTCTGGCGCCAATCCTCGACCGGGCAGAGCGTGATCTGGCGCTCGGGCAACAGCGCGGCGACGATCGCGGTGAGGGCCGTCGCCGGCGGTTGGGAACCGGCGGGCTTCGGCGATTTCAACGCCGACGGCCGCACCGACGTGTTGTGGCACCACCCCAACGGCACCAACACCCTGTGGTTGTCCGGCAATGCGGCGACGCCGCGCGCGGTCGCGGCCGTCGCCGCGGGCTGGATCGTCGCCGGCGTGGGTGACTTCAACGGCGATGCCATCGCCGACATCCTGTGGCGCAACACGAGCACCGGTGCGAACGTCATCTGGCGCACGGGCAACAGCGGCGCCGCACAGGCCGTGTCGACCACCAACCTGGACTGGAAAGTGGTGGGTATCGGCGACTTCGACGGCGACGGCGCGTCCGACATCCTCTGGCGCAACACCGCGACGGGCGCGAACACGATCTGGCGCGCCGGCAACAGCGCGACGACGACCGCGGTGGCGAGCGTGGCCACGGCATGGCGCGTGGCGAACGTGGCCGATTACGACGGCGATCGCTTCGCCGACATCCTCTGGCGCCATCCGCAGACCGGCCAGAACGTGATCTGGAAGAAGGGATCCAACGCCACGACGCAGGCGGTGGCGCCGGTCAGCCCTGCATGGTCGGTGGCGCCGTACGAGAATCAGCCCTACTAGAGCGTTCCACGCAACCACGCCAGCGCATGCCGGCGTTCGTGGAACCGACGCAGGGTGAAGTGCGCGGTTTCGCCGGCCTGCATCATCGGCCCGTCGTAATCGTCGGGCGGATTGAGCAGCGCGATGCGCGCACCGCGCGGAAAGGTCGAACGTTGCCACGCCTCGCGAACGGCATCGGCGTGCTCGGTGTCGACCGGGCCGGTCGGCATCGCGCGCGTGAAGTCGATCAGCAACTGCTTGACCCAGCCATCCTTCAGGCGCTGCTGCATCTCATGCACGGCGCGCACGCGCACGCGGTGATCGATTTCACCGATGTAGCAAACCTCGAACAACTTCGCGTCATCGGACAGGCGCAGCAGCGTGGTCATCAAGGGATCGTTGCCCGCGGAGACTGAACCCCATTTGACGCAAGCAGCCGCAGCCAGCGGCCACCGCGCCACGCGCGGTCAGAGCCGCCCGCGCAACCACGCCAATGCATGCGACCGGTCGTGGAAGCGCCGGCCGACGAAGTGCGCCGACGCGCGCCCCACCTGGATGGCCTGCTCGTCGTATTGCGCCGGCGGGTTGAGGAAGGCGATGCGCGAGCCGCGCGGATAGGTCGCGCGCGCGAGCGTCTTGCGGAAGTGCTCGATCTCGTCTTCGGTCGGGGTGTCCACGGTCCAGGAGTCGGTGAAGTCGATCAGGATCTGCTTGACCCAACAATCCTTCAGCCGCCGCTGCGTGGCCTCCACGGCGCGCGTGCGCATCGCGTAATCGAGTGCGCCGACGTAACGCACTTCGAACATGCGCGCGTCGTCGGAGAGGCGGAAGAGGATGGCCATCCGGGTATTTTATGGCATCGGGTGCGCGGTTGGAGGTCGCTGATTTGGGGGCGTAGTAGAGCCCGCCTGGAACCCATTGGCGCGCCGCCGGGAACGCGGAGAGTTCCGAATTTTTTTGGGAAAAAAATTCGAAACTCTCCACGCTGCGGCATCACCTTGCGGGTCGCTTCGATCAAGGGGGTTTCGCCGGGGCAGTCGCTGGGGGCTGCAAAGCAAGCTTTGCAGGGAGCCGATCATTGAGAGCGGGGGAGGCACCGCTGTGCTTTTTTGCTTTTATGCTTTGCGAAAACGATCGCCTCCCTGCAAAGCTTGCTTTGCAGCCCCGAATGAGCGCTCGAGCGAAAGCGCCCTGATCGAAGCGACGACGAATGGTGATGCCCCAGCGTTGATGGTTTCAAATTTTTTTTTCCAAAAAAATTTGGAACCATCAACGTTCGGGCGACGCGCCAATAGGTTTTCGAGCGGGCGTTACTACAAAGCCCCTCTCCCCGAGTGAGGAGAGGGGCCAATCAAGTCAGCTCTTGAAAAACGCCAGCAGATCCTTGTTGATCACGTCCGCATGCGTCGTCGCCATCCCGTGCGGGAACCCCTTGTAGACCTTCAGCGTCCCGTTCTTCAGCAACTTGCTCGACAACAACGCCGAATCGGCGATCGGCACGATCTGATCGTCGTCGCCATGCATCACCAACGTCGGCACCGAGATATTCTTGAGATCATCGGTGAAATCAGTTTCCGAAAACGCCTTGATGCACTCGTAATGCGCATTGGTCGCACCCATCATCGCCTGCCGCCACCAATTCTGGCGGACCGCCTCGATGATCGGCGTACCCTCGCGATTGAAACTGTAGAAAGGAATCGGCACGTTCCAGTACAACCCCGCGCGGCTCGCGGCCAGGTCCCTGCGGAAACCGTCGAAGACTTCCAGCGGCGTGCCGCCCGGATTCTTGTCGGACTTCACCATGATCGGCGGAACGGCGCCGAGGATCGCGAGCTTCGCCACGCGGTCCTTGCCGTGCCTGGCCACGTAATGCACCGCTTCACCACCGCCGGTCGAATGCCCGACATGGATTGCGTCGCGCAAGTCGAGTTTCTGCACGAGCGCGGCGACGTCGGCGGCGTAGGTGTCCATCTCGTGGCCACCGGAGGTCTGCGACGACCGACCATGCCCGCGGCGGTCGTGCGCGATCACGCGGTAGCCCTGCAGCAGGAAGAACTGCATCTGCGCGTCCCAGTCGTCGCCGGACAGCGGCCAGCCGTGGTGGAAGACGATGGGTTGGCCCTGGCCCCAGTCCTTGTAGAAGATCTGGGTACCATCTTGGGTGGTGACATAGGACATGTGCATTTCCTCGGGTAGGTCGCGTGGGGCGACCCGGATAACGTAATCCCGCGAGGTGACCATCGGTAGCCATGGCGCGTGATGCAATGCATTGCGCGCAGCGCATCAATGAAACGGATGAGTGAAACTCAGGCGACCTGCAAGGACCGGTGCGCGCGGATGCGTGCGAGTTTCTCCGGATTGCGCTGCACGTAGACGCGCTGGATGCGTTGTCCGTCGCTGACGAAGGATTGCGCGGACTCCAGTTCGCCATCCATGTAGCGCAGCACGCCGATGGTGCCGTTGATTTCCGCAAGCTCGATGCGCAGGTCGTTTTCCGCGCGGCGCAAGGTGGGCGCGAACAACAGTCGCGCGACGCGATCGCCGCCGACCATGGGCTTCGGGAAACTGTTGACGAAACCGCCGCCGTCGCCGACGAGTACGGCCGATTCGGACATCATCGCCTTCAGGCCGGTGAGATCGCCGCGCGCGAGCGCATCGGCGAAGCGGCGCATCAGGCTCTGGTGCGCCTGTTCGGTGACCAGGTAACGCTTGCGGTCCTCGGCCAGTTGCCGCTTGGCGCGATGCACGATCTGCCGCGTCGCCGCTTCGGTCTTGCCGAGGGTTTGCGCGATGTCCGCGTAGTCGGCCTCGAACACTTCATGCAGCAGGAAGGCGGCGCGCGCGTCGGGCGCGAGGCGTTCGAGCACGGTGAGGAAGGCGATCGACAGGTCGTGGGAGATCTCGTTGACCTGTTCGGGCGTCGCGGGACCGTCGGTGAGGACCGGCTCGGGCAACCACATGCCGACGTACTGCTCGCGTTGCGCATGCGCCGCGCGGAGGCGGTCGATGGCGCGGCGCGTCGTGGCGGCGATCAACCAGGCTTCGGGGTTCTCGATGGCGGCCTTGTCGGCGTCGTGCCAGCGGAGCCAAACGTCCTGCACGATGTCTTCGGCTTCCGCCGAGGAGCCGAGCATGCGATAGGCCGCGCCCACCAGGCGCGGCCGCAGTTGGCCGAAAAGTGCGGTGGCGTCTTCCATTCCGGATCGACGATCTGGAAAGACGCATTGTGACATCGGTCGCGACCGGCGGGCGCGCCGCTCACTCCACCGGTATGAGCGCCGGCTTGTCGCGGTCCTTGATCAGGGTCACGACGAATTTCGCCGGTTTGTCCTGGCTGGCGTTGCGGCCGACGGTGTGGATGTCGTTCGGGCCCTCGTGGAAGGTCTGGCCCGGGCCCAGCGGGACCTCGGGCTGGCCCTGCACGCCCAGCACGATGTGGCCTTCGAGCACGTAGACGAAGGCGTGCGCGTCGTGGCGATGCTTGTGCTCGACGGCGCCCGGCGGATATTCGACGAGCAACATCAGCGCTTCCTTGCCTGGAGATTCGGGCAACGGCTGAGTCATCAGCGGCGTGACCTTGGGCCCGGGCGGCGCGTTGCCGGCCGATTGCGATGCGGTGACGACGCCGACGCCGAGCACGGCCGTCAGCAGGAGGGAGACCAGGGTGCGTGTACGCATGGCGGCTCTCCGATCAGGACAGATTGGCGCGCGTCAGACCGTAGGCCTTGTCCATCGACCCCGGCACCGCGGTGAAACCGACGCTGATGCGGTTCCATGCGTTGATCGTCACGATGCAGTAGGTGAGGTCGGCCAACTCCTTCTCCGACAGGTGCTCGCGCACGGCATCGAAGGTCGCCTGCGGCACGCCGTGCGGCGGCAGCGTGGTCAGCGCTTCGGTCCACTCCAGCGCGGCGCGCTCGCGCGGTGAGAACAGCGTGGATTCGCGCCACACCGCGATGTGGTACAGCCGCAGCGGCCGTTCGCCGTGGATGGTGGCTTCCTTGCTGTGCATGTCCACGCAGAACGCGCAGCCGTTGATCTGCGAGGCGCGGATATTGATGAGGTCGATGATCGAGGTTTCGATGGCGCCCTTGTGGGCGAGCAGGCTGACTTCGGCGAACTTCCTGGTGAGCTCGGGCGAAGCGGCGTTGTAATCCAGGCGCAGGGACATGGGGCGGTTCCGGGTTGGAGATGCGATGCAATCTAGGCCCGGCATCGCGCGAGCGGTAGCCGTTCGTCCGGACACGGGCTGTTGCGCGAGGGGCATCAATCGCCTGTCACAGGTGCGTGCGCCCAATCGTCTTCCCGGCATGGACCAGCCTCCCTCAGCACGCGTGTGGTCCGAATTCCTCGCCGTGCTGGCGCAACTGCCGCCGGTCACGCGCGTGGTGTTCCTGCTGCACGCGGTGTTCGATGCGAGCGATACGGATGTCGAACGCCTGACCGGCGTGCACAGGGACGACTGTGCACGGCACCTGGCGGAGGCGCGACGCGTCGTGCGTGCATTTGCGCGCGCGGAAACCGATTCGAAAGGTGATCCAACATGAGTCCTTTGTTGCAGGCGCACGACCCGGCGCACGATCTGCTGACCCACAGCCTGTCGACCAGCTATGCCGGCGTGGTGGCTTTCCTCGCGGTCGCGACCGAAGGCAGCTTCGCGCGCGCGGCCGATCGGCTCGGCATCGGCCGCTCGGCGGTCAGCCGAAGCGTGCAGAAACTGGAAGGGCAGTTGGGTGCGCGCCTGTTTTCGCGCACCACGCGCTCGACGTCGCTGACGTCCGAAGGCGAGCGGTTCTACGAGGGCTGCCGCCCCGGCGTGGAGCGCATCCTGCTGGCGATGGCGGAGATGCGCGACCTGCGCGAAGGCGGGCCGCGTGGACAACTGCGCGTGTCGGCGACCTGCGGCTTCGGTCGCAAGGTGGTCGCACCGCTGCTGTCGCGTTTCCGCGCGCTGTATCCGGAGGTCGAGGTCGAACTGGTGCTGGACGAGCGGCCGCTGGACCTGGTCAACGATCGCATCGACGTCGCGTTTCGCGAGGGTGCGCTCGAAGACAGCCAGGTGATCGCCAAGCAATTGATCCCGATGCAACTGGTGGTGTGCGCCTCCTCGGAGTACGCCGCGCGCCACGGCTTGCCCGAGACCGTCGAGGATCTCGCGCAACACCCCTGCATCAACCAGCGCGCGGCCAATGGGCGCTTGCAGCCGTGGTGGTTCAAGGTCGACGGGAAGGCGACCTCCGCAACACCGCATGGCGCGCTGACGTTCAACGATGCGGAGCTGGCGCTGGAAGCGGTGCTGCGCGGCGATGGCCTGGCGCAACTGCCGGCCTACCAGGCGTGCGATGCCTTGCACGAGGGCCGGCTGGTGAGCTGCCTGCGCCAGTACGCGCCCGACGATCGCGGGCATTACCTCTGCTATCTCAGCCGCGAACAGCTGCCCAAGCGCGTGCGCGCGTTCATCGACTTCATGACGACCGAAATCCGCCGGATCGACCTGGACACCCTGCCGCGCGATTGGTGCGCGGAAAGCAACACGCTGGCGCCGATGGCGGGGCTACTCGCAAGCGCCAACGATTCCTAGCATCGAGGCTTGCGATACACACGGAGAGCGAACATGAAAATCCTCGTCATCGGTGGCACCGGACGCATCGGCAGCAAGGTCGTGCAACGCTTGCGCGTCCAGGGACACGAAGTGATTGCGGCCTCGCCGCAGACGGGCGTCGACATCCTCACGGGCGACGGCCTGGAGGCGGCGATGCAGGGCACGAACGTCGTCGTCGATCTTTCCAATTCGCCGGCCTTCGACGAAGCCTCGGCGACGTCGTTCTTCGAGACGGCCGGCAAGAACATCCTGGCCGCGGAGATGCGCGCCGGCGTCGGCCATCATGTTGCGTTGTCGGTCGTCGGAACGAACACGCGCGCGAACGGCTACTTCCGCGCGAAGGACGCGCAGGAAGGCCTGATCCGCGCATCGGGCGTGCCATACACCATCGTGCATTCCACGCAGTTCTTCGATTTCCTGCCGGGCATCATCCAGTCGGCGACCGAAGGCAATACCGTGCGCCTGCCCTCGGCGCTCGTCCAGCCGATCGCGGCGGACGATGTCGCCGACGCCGTCGCGCGCACGGCCTTGCAGCCGCCGGCGAATGCGAGCCTCGACATCGCCGGGCCCGAGCGCGCGCCGCTGTCGGAGTTGGCGCATCGCTTCATGGATCGCGTGAAGGATTCGCGCGACGTGATCGCCGATCCGCACGCGCTGTACTTCGGCGGCGAGTTGACCGACGAGACACTCGTCCCCGCGGGACAAGCGTGGCAGGGTGCGCTGGATTTCGACCGTTGGTTCGCGCAATCCGACTACGGCAGCCAGACGCCATCGGCCAACGCATGACCCGGCCCACGCCGCCGTCGACCCAGTTGCTGGACAAGTTCTTCGGCGATCAGGCGCAGCCGCTGTATACGGGGCGCGTGGTCGTCACCGGAGGCGAGGCCGGGCACGGGCGCGCGTCGGGCGTCGTGCAGACCGGCGACGGCGCATTGCTCGCGCAACTTCGCCTGCCGGTCGAACTGGGCGGGGAGGGCGGCGGCAGCAATCCCGAGGAATTGCTCGCCGCGGGTTACGCGGCCTGCTTCCATGGCGTGATGAGCCTGCTCGCCACGCGTTGTGGCGTGGTCGTGCACGACGCGCGCGTGGAGGCATCGGTGACCTTCGCGCGCGACCCGATCGACGGCCTGTTCCTGTTGTCTGCGCAGTTGCGCGCGCACCTGCCGGGCGTCGAGCGTGGCCTCGCCGCCGAGCTGGTGCGACAGGCCGAGCGCTTCTGCCCCTACGCAAAGATGTTCCGCCAGGGCATCGAACACACCGTGGTCCTGGCACCCGAAACCCAGGTGTCGCCATGAGCTTGCATTACAGGAAGATCCGCCCGAACAACCGCGTGCTCGCCTGGATCGAGGCGCGCCTCCCGCTGTTGTCCTTCACCGCCGCGCACACCACCGACTATTACGCGCCGAAGAACCTCAACCTCTGGTACTACTTCGGTGCGCTGTCGGGCGTGGTGCTCGTCAATCAGTTGCTGACCGGCATCTTCCTGACGATGCATTACGCGCCTTCGGCCGCGGGTGCGTTCGACTCGGTCGAACACATCATGCGCGACGTGGAGTGGGGATGGCTGATCCGCTACATGCACTCCACGGGCGCGTCGCTGTTCTTCGTCGTGGTCTACCTGCACATGTTCCGCAGCCTGATGTACGGCTCGTACAAGAAGCCGCGCGAGCTGGTGTGGATCCTCGGGATGGTGGTGTACCTGGTGCTCATGGCCGAGGCCTTCGTCGGTTACGTGCTGCCCTGGGGCCAGATGTCGTTCTGGGGCGCGAAGGTGATCATTTCGCTGTTCGGGGCCATCCCCGTGGTCGGCCACGACCTGACCGAATGGATCATGGGCGATTACCTGCCGAGCGATGCGACGCTCAACCGCTTCTTCGCGTTGCATGTCATCGCCTTGCCGCTGGTGTTGTTGTTGCTGGTGGTGATGCACATCCTGGCGCTGCACGAAGTCGGCTCGAATAACCCCGAGGGCGTGGAGATCGCCGATACGCCGGGCCCCGACGGCAATCCGCTCGACGGCATCCCGTTCCACCCGTATTACTCGTTCGAAGACCTGCTGATCGCGAGCGCGTTCCTGGTCCTCGCGGCCTTCGTGATCTTCTTCGCGCCCACCTTCGGCGGCTGGTTCCTCGAGCACGACAACTTCGCGCAGGCCAATCGCCTGGTCACGCCCGAACACATCAAGCCGGTGTGGTACTTCACCCCGTTCTACGCGATGTTGCGCGTGATCCCGCACAAGCTGCTCGGCGTGGCGACGATGTTCGGCGCGATCGGTTTGCTGTTCGCGATGCCGTGGCTGGATCGCGGGAAGGTGCGGTCGATCCGGTATCGCGGGCTGGGGTTCAAGATCGCGCTGGGTGTGTTCGCGGTGGCGTTCGTGGTGCTCGGCGCGATCGGTGCGGGCGCGGCGACGCCGGCGATCGCGGCGGTGCTGGGGCCGGGCGCCAATGTCGCTGCGGTCGAGAACGGCCTGGGGCGCGTACTGGTGGCCGCGTATTTCGGCTTCTTCGGTTTCCTTTGGGTGTACACGGCGTTCGGGATCGAGCGGACCAGGCCGGTGCCGCCGCGCGTGACCTCGCCCCATGCATGAACCGGGAGAGGCGCCATGCTGATCGAACGCTCCTACACCGTGTCCGAGTTCCTGCTATGGACGCGGCGCAGCATCTACGTGCTGCTCATCGTCAGCACGGTGCCCGTGTTGCTGTACGAAGTGGCGGGGCTGCGCTTCCTGCAGATTCCCTTCGCGATCGTGTTCCTGCTGGGCACCACGGTCGCGCTGTCGGCGGGGTTCAAGAACCTGCAGACCTACGGTCGCATGCAGGATGCGCAATTGCTGTGGGCCTCGATCGCGAGCAGCAGCCGCTCCTTCGGCGCCAGTTGCCGCGACTTGGTGCCCGATGCCGATGCCGCCAGGGCGCTCATCAATCGGCACCTGGCGTGGCTCGCCGCGCTGCGCCATGAATTGCGCAAGCACAAGCCGTGGGAGCAGCACGACAAGGCGAACTTCATCGAATGGCAGAAGTACTACACGGTGCCGGAGCATGCGCAGACGCTGACCTTCGAGCTTTCGCGCTTCTTGGCGCCGGAGGAAGCCGCGCTGGTGCTCGAAGCGCGCAATCCACCCTGGCAGGTGTTGGCGATGCAGGGCGCCGACGCCAAGCGATTGCTGGATGCGGGCGTGATTCCGGCGAACGCATTCGCCGAAGTGCAGCGCGCGACGCGGGAATTCGGCGATTTGCAGGGCAAGGTGGAGCGCATCAAGAACTACCCGTATCCGCGGCAATTCGCATTCATCCATTCGGCGTTCGTCAAGATCCTGAGTGTGTTGCTGCCCTTCGGGATGATCAGCGAGCTGGCGCGCCTGGGCAGCACCATCGGCGGTCGGGCCGGCGAGTACGCGGTGTGGTTGGCCATTCCGCTGAGCCTGGTCATCTCGTGGATGTATGTCTCCCTCGACGAAGTCGGCGCGAGCACCGAGAACCCCTTCGAAGGCGGCGCCAACGACGTGCCGATCACGAAGATCTGCGAGGAGGTCGAGCTCGACCTGCGCGAGATGCTGGGCGAGATCGCGTTGCCGGCGCCTTCGAAACTGGAAGGCGGAATCGCGATGTAAGCCGGCGCGGCGTGCTAAAACACGGGCGCCATGCCATCCCCCATCTCCCTCGGCGTCCTGGGCCACTGCGTGCGCCAGCAGGCGACCGCCGACATCGCCCTGGCGCAATTGCGGCCCACGATTCCCGAGCACGACATCCATCACCACCAGCACGACGACATGCACCTGGTGCTGTTGCTCGCCGGTCCGTATGCGAGCGATGCGCGCGGCATGCCGGCGGTGTGCGTGGAGCCTGCGCTGATCTTCAATCCACCGGGGACCGAGCATCGGGATCGCTTCAAGTCGCTTGAAGGCTTGTTTCTCACGCTGACGATGCCGCTCGCTGCCTGGCAGCGGTTTTCGGGCGGGATTCAAGCACCGGACGCCTCCGTGCGCCTGGATCGCCGCGCCCTGCGCCGGGCGATGCGCTTGCTGCCGGAGTTGTGGCGATGGGAGGCGACCTCGCCGCTGGCGGTCGAAGCGATCGTCGCCGAGTTGTTCGCCGATGCGGATGCGCAGCGGGCGAGCGCTCGCGCCGATGCGGTGCTCGATCGCGTGGTCGAACGCCTCGACGCCGATTTGTCCGCGCCGCCTTCGATTCGCGAACTGGCCACGCTCGTGGACCTGCACCCGGTATACCTGGCGCGCATGTTCCGCCGGCGCTTCGGTCAGGCGCCGAGCGACTGGATCCGGCAGCGGCGCCTGCATCGCGCCTTGTCGGAGATTGCGCACGGTCGCTCGGTGGTGGAGGCGGCGGCCGCGCTGGGGTTCGTCGATCAGAGCCACCTGCACCGGTGTTTCGTCGCCGAATTCGGCATGACACCGGGCGCATTCCGGCGTCTGGCCCTGGGTCGTGGCGAGGTTGCGCGGATACAAGAACGCCTGTTGCGGCGGTGCTAGCCTGCGATCTTCCTTGCAGGAGATGGTCGATGCCGCGTTGGTGCCTGATGGCGATGTGCGTGTTGCTTCCCTTGGCCGCGCAGGCGCAGGACGCGTTCGCGCCCGCGACCCGGGCCGTCGAAAACGGCGACTTCAAGGCGATCACGAGCGTGCTCGTGGCGCAGGACGGGAAGGTCGTCTACGAACATTACTTCGACGAAGGCGGCGCGCAGGCGCGTCGCAACACACGCTCGGCGACCAAGACCGTCGCGGGCATCCTCGCGGGACTGGCGATCGCCGACGGCAAGATCCCCGGCAAGCAGGCGCGTGTGTTCGACCTGCTGCCGCCCGCGCGCAGGCAGCGCATGCTCAATCCCGATCCGCGCAAGGAAGCGATCACCGTCGAAGATCTGCTGACGATGTCCGCGCTCGTGGAGTGCGACGACGACAACCAGTTCTCGCGCGGCAATGAAGAGCGCATGTACATCGTCGAGGATTGGGTGCAGTTCTGGGCGGACCTGCCGGTGCAGGGTTTTCCGGCATGGATGCCGAAGCCGAAGGACGCGCCGCACGGTCGCAGCTTCCGCTATTGCACCGCGGGCGTCACCACGCTGGGCGAAGTGGTGCAGACCGCCGTCGGCGAGCCGTTGCAGGACTACGCGCAGCGGCGCCTGTTCACGCCGATCGGGATCGAACAGCCCGAATGGCAGTTCTCGCCGCTCGGCCTGGCGCAGGCCGGTGGTGGCCTCGGGCTGCGCACGCGGGATCTGTGGAAGATCGGGCAGCTGTATCTCGACGGCGGGCGTGCGAATGGCAAGCAAGTCGTCCCCGCCGAGTGGGTCGAGGCCTCGCTGAGCGCGCAGGCCAGCGCGCGCGAGGAAGCGGATTACGGTTACCTGTGGTGGCTGATGAAGGTGCCGGTCGGAAAGGACATTCGCACCTACCCGGCGATGGCCGGCCAGGGCGGCAATGCGGTGTTCCTCGTGCCCGACAAGCGGGCGGTCGTGGTCATCACGACCACCAACTACAACGAACGCCAGCCGCACCTGCTGACCTTCAAGCTGTTCACGGAGAAGCTGTTGCCGGCGATGGAGTAGGGCGGTCACATCCGGCGCGGGCGGGCGTCCCTGTCATCGACCCTCGACCGGAATACCCGACATGCCCTGGCTCCGCTGGTTGTTCGCTTCCTTTTCCGTCACCGCGCCGCTGATCTTCCTGTCCCACGTCCTGCGCGACCACCCGCTGCATTACGCCGTGAGCGAAGCCTTGGTCTGGGGCGGGATCAGTGCGTGGATCTACACCCTCGGCCGCATCGAAAACACGCGTCGCGGGCGGCAATGCGCGCTGTGCGTGGGGCCTTCGCGCGCCGAGGAGTAGGAATCGCGGCGCCCACGAAGAGGGCGAAGTCGGCGTTGCACACTTCGCCGAGATGATGGTCGGGCTTGCGTACGGGGAACGATAGGCGCGCGTCCGCAGCACCCTAGGATTCGTCCTACCCAGTCAACTTCATTCGGCTTGCACCCGGTTGCCCCAAGGGACGACTGACGCGGGCGCGTTGCAGGTGCACCTTCCCATCACCCCCGATGGAAGGCCCGTGCCATGCAAGACGTCGATGACCGCCCCGATTTCGTCCGTGCCAGCGACAACGCGCTCAAGAGCCTGCGTGCCGTGTTCCTGCTGACGGGTCGTTCGTCCGAAGAGGCGCTCGCCGCGGCGGCGGGCGTCGTGGCGACCTTGCTCGATCACGGCGGGCCGGGGTGGATCGAACGCCTGATCGAATCGCAGACCTCGGAATGGTTGCGCGAGATGGCGCGGTTCGCCGCGCGCGACATGGACGAACGCGAGGTGGATGCGTCCACGCGCGCACGCACCCTGCTGGTGTGCTTGGCGCGGCAGGCACTGGCGTCGGAGATGTTCGACGCTGTCGCCGCGCGGTCGAACTGAGACATACGGCCGTGTGTGGCGTCGAAGCCGTCGATGTCGCGCAGGTGTGCTGGGCCTTGCGCCGGGGACATAGCGCGCGCGTGGGGCGCGTGGTGCTGCGGCCCGACCTCCTGCGCGACATCATCTGGCTGCGCGACCCCACGGGCGAAGTGGAGATCGCCGCGACCGCGATCGACGAAGCCGGTTGCCTGGCGGCCTTGCAGGGCGCGGTGCGCTATTGCGTGGACGGACCCTGCGGATGCGGCGAGTCGCTGCGGCCGACGGTGCGGTTCCGCTAGCCCCTTGCGCGTCCTGTTGCAGTCGCTCCGGTTATCGTGGATCAGTCGAAGATTTCGCTCAGCCAGTGCTTCTTTTTCTTGTAGTAGGGCTGGCCGTGCGGGTGATGCGGGTGCGGCGCGTACGCAGGTTGCGGCGCTTGCGGAACGGAGGCGGCAACGGATTTGGAAGCGCGCTCGAGGAGTTTGTCGAGCTCGCCGCGATCGAGCCACACGCCGCGGCATTGCGGGCAGTAGTCGATCTCGATGCCTTGGCGGTCGGTCATCATCAGGGTCGCGTCGGGGCAGTGGGGACAACGCATGCGCAGCGCCTGTGTCGGAGGAGGCTCGACGTTAGCGGGTCTGCCGGCGATTCGGTGACGGACGTTTCTGGATCAGCCGGCGTTCGCGCTGAAGATCAGACGGGTCGCCGCGTGATCACCCAGCACGGGCTGCAGGCGGATCTCGACGCGTTCGCCGCCGCGTTCCCAATGCAGGCGCACGGCATCGGGGCGGGCGTCGTCGGTCAGGACGCGATAGCCGCGCTGCACCATCGCGTTGCGATAGAACGCCGCCGTCGTTTCCACGGCATCGGGCACGTACCAGCTGCCGCCGAATGCGTTGGACGTCAGTCGTTGGCTGCGTGCGGGCAGGGGGAAGTCGGCTGGTGCCTGCACCGCGGGCCGGTGCGAGACGACGTTGGCGCCGACGTTGAGCGCACCGTTGCCCGCCAGGGCGGGGGCGCACGCCGCGCTCGCGAACAGCACGACGGTGAGGACACGACGGACGAACATGCGACGCTCCGTGGGCGGCGTGCAGGAACGTGCTGCGGGGTGGGAGATTCAGCGCCGCCGCGTGTTGTGCCGACGTGAATGCGCGTTGCGGATTTACTGCAGAGCTTGCGCGCGACTGTGCGAAGACATGCGACGGCGGAGGATCGGTCGCATGCGCCGATTCGTGCAGTCCTTTTCCGAAGAGAGCTTCCCGCGTGGCTTGCCCAAGGCGCTGGTGTCGGCGCTTGCCGCGTGCCCCGACCGTTTCAACATCGCGGTGTGCAAACCTGCCGCGGTGTTGCTCGATCGCGGCGAAGGCTTGGTCGTCGAAGACTTCGACTGGGGCCTGATCCCGAGTTGGTCGAAGTTGCCGGAGACGAAATACACGACGGTCACCGCGCGCCTGGATCGCGCGCCGCGCAGCCGGATCTTCAAGCGCCCGTGGGAACAACGGCGCTGCATCGTGCCCTTGAACGGGTACTACAAGTGGGATCGGAGCGTGTCGCCGGCGCAGCCGTATTTCATCCAGTCGCAGGCGGGGCAGGTGTTGTTCGCGGCGGGCCTGTGGGATCACTGGCATCGCGCGGAGCCGCACGTATATTCCTTCGCGGTGCTCACTGCGGGCAACGCGGCGATACCGCCGCCGCTCGTGCCCGATGGCCCGGTGTTCGTCGAGGCGGCGAAAATCGCCGACTGGATCGAAGGCCCCTGGTTTCCGCAGCGTTTCCTCGCGCGCATGCCGCAACCGGCATTGGAGGCGTATCCGGTGTCGCGCCGCATCCGCTCGCGCGAAGAAGACGCCTACACCCTCCTGGATCCCGTGGATCCGCAGGAGGATGCAGTCGCCACCGTGGGCTTCGACGACGTCTTCGAAGACGAAGACGACTGAGCGTCAGTACTGCTGCAAGCCGAGGATCGACTGCAGCACGCTGGTCAGGATGACCGCGATGTTGTCGTTGCCGTTGTTGTTGCCGAAGTCGTAGTTGTCGCCGTTGCCGTTATAGGTGCCGTAGCGGTAGTCGTTGCCGTAGGAATCCTCGTAACCGCGCTGGAAACCCTCGCGGAAGTAGTGGTTGTACTCGCTGCGGTCGACGTAATACCCGGTGTAACCGTAGCTCGCGTCCTGGTAGGCGAAGTTGTTGCGCCAGTCGCTGCGCCAGCCGTCGCGGCGGTCGGCCATGCCGGCGCGCACGCCCATCTGGTAACCCTCGCGCACGGCCTGTTGCAGCAGCTCGGCCTGGTAGCGGTTGGCGTCGTAGTAGCGGCCGTCGCGGACGTAGCGATAGGACACCGGCGCATTCCAGTACGCATCGCGCGCATAGTTCTGCGCGGCCAGGCGCTGCTGCTGCGCCAGCTGCTGCTGCCAGTACCACTGCTGGTAGGCGTACTGCTGCGAGCGGCGCTGCGCCTGGAGCGCGGCGATGCGGTTGTGCTCGGCGGTGCGACGCGCGGCCATGTAGTTGCGATAGTCGATTTCGCGCTGGCGCTGCATCTGGCTCATGCGCTGGCGCTGCGCTTCGGTGACTTCCCGCTGGTGCGCGACATTGCGTTGCTGCGCTTCCCGGCGATCGGCCTGGTGCTGGAGGTCGGCGCGATGCTGCGCGTCGCGGCGCGCATCGGCCTGGCGACGCTGCGCTTCGTCCCGGGCTTCGGCCTGGCGATGCTGGGCTTCATTGCGCTGTTGCGCCTGGCGATGCTCGGCCTCGCGACGTGCGTCGGCCTGGCGACGTTCGGCGTCGCGATGCTGCGCCTGTTCGCGCTGCTGGGCCTGGCGCTGTTGCGCCTCGCGATGCTGGGCCTGCTCGCGCTGCTGCGCCTGGCGCTGTTGCGCCTCGCGATGCTGGGCCTGCTCGCGCTGCTGCGCCTGGCGCTGTTCGGCCTGCTGGTGCTGCTGCGCCTTCTGGCGCTGCTCGGCCTGCTGGCGCGCCTGGTCGTTGTGCTTCTGCGCCTCGGGGTGCGCTTTCTGCGGGGAATGCTTGTCCTTCTCCGCATCCTGGTGCTGCTTGTCGTTCTGGCGCGCCGAGGCATCGGGCGCGACCAGGCCACCGGCGAGGACCAGGCCGATGGCGCCTGCGAGGATGAGATTCCGTTCGAAACGCATGGCACACCTGTGGGTTGATGGAACTGTGTGCAGTTGGCGGCCGTAGCGCTGAATCGATTCTGAGAATTCGCGTGAAGCCCTTGTCGCGTTCAGGTTGTAGAGTCGTAGCCCGCGTGAGTCGCGCGTGAACCGAGGATCCCCTGCACGATGCCCCATGGCCTGACACTCATTTCGACGTTGGCGACCGCGTTCGGCGCGGCGTTGATCCTCGGTTTCATCGCCGCGCGCCTGCGGTTGCCGGCGCTGGTGGGTTACTTGCTCGCGGGTTTGCTGATCGGGCCTTTCACGCCCGGGTTCGTCGCCGATACGGGCCTTGCGGCCGAACTGGCCGAAATCGGCGTGATGCTGCTGATGTTCGGCGTCGGCCTGCATTTCTCGTTGCAGGACTTGCTGGACGTGCGCAAGGTCGCGTTGCCCGGCGCGGTGCTGCAGATCGCGGCGGCGACGGGCCTGGGCGCACTGGTCGCGCATCAATGGGGTTGGTCGTGGGGCGCGGCGATCATTTTCGGGCTCGCCTTGTCGGTGGCCAGCACCGTGGTGCTGCTGCGCGCGCTGGAGGCGCGCGGCGTACTGGATTCGATGAACGGCCGCATCGCGGTGGGTTGGCTCGTGGTCGAGGACCTGGCGATGGTGCTGGTGCTCGTCCTGTTGCCGCCGATCGCCGGCGCATTGGGGGGCACGGCGGCGCCCGAAGGCGGCGCCAACCTGTGGCTCGCGCTGGGCACCACGCTGTTGAAGGTGACAGCGTTCCTCGTGGTGATGCTGGTCGCCGGCCGCAAAGTGCTCCCGCGCATGCTGTGGTGGGTGGCGCAGACCGGGTCGCGCGAACTGTTCACGCTGGCGGTGGTGGCATGCGCGGTGGGCATCGCGTTCGGCGCGGCGGAATTGTTCGGCGTGTCCTTCGCGCTCGGCGCGTTCTTCGCGGGCATGGTGCTGCGCGAATCGGAGTTCTCGCATCGCGCGGCCGAGGAGTCGCTGCCGCTGCGCGATGCCTTCGCGGTGTTGTTCTTCGTCTCGGTCGGCATGTTGTTCGACCCGATGGTGATCGTGCACGAACCGCTGCGGGTGCTGGCGGTCGTGGCGATCATCGTGTTCGGCAAGACCCTCGCCGCCGCGCTGCTGGTGTTGTTGCTGCGCTATCCGCTCAACACGGCCCTCACCGTGTCGGCGAGCCTGGCCCAGATCGGCGAGTTCTCCTTCATCCTCGCGGGCCTGGGCGTGTCGCTGGGCGTGTTGCCGAAGGAGGGCAACAGCCTGGTGCTGGCCGGCGCGATCATTTCCATCGCGCTCAATCCGTTGTTGTTCGCCGCGATCGAGCCGCTGCAGAAGGCGATCCGCAAACGTTCGGCCCTCGCGCGGCGCCTGGAACAACCGGTCGACCCCATGGCTGCGCTGCCGATGACCACGGACGCGAAATACCTCTCCGGCCATGCCGTGCTCGTCGGCTACGGCCGCGTGGGCAAGCGCATCGCGCAGCAGTTGACCGCGGGCGGGATCCCCGTTGTCGTCGCAGAGCAGAACCGCGAGCGCGTGGAGCAACTGCGAGCGCAAGGGTTCGCGGCCGTCTCGGGCGATGCCTCCGAAGCGGCGACCCTCGCGCAGGCGCACATCACCGGTGCGCGCTGGCTCATCGTCGCCACGCCAGACACCTTCAGCGTGCGGCAAATGTCGGAAGTCGCGCGCACCCTGAATCCGAACATCGACATCATCGTGCGCAGCCACAATGCCGAAGAGGCCGCGCTGCTGGCGCAGGAGCATGCGGCGGGCAAGGTGTTCCTCGGCGAAGTCGAGCTGGCCGACGGAATGAGCGACTACGTGATCGAGGCAAACCGGACATGACCGCGCCCTACGACGATCTGCTCTCGCGCGCCCACGCGCATGCGCTCGACTATCTGCACGCGCTGCCCGAACGCCGCGTCGGCTCCACCGCGAGCCGCGACGAACTGATGGCCGCCTTGCGCGCGCCGCTGTCCGTCGAAGGCGAAGCACCGGAGGCCGTGCTCGACCTGCTCGCATCGCAGGCGCCGCGCGGGGCGGTGGCCTGCAACTCGCCGCGCTACTTCGGGTTCGTGATCGGTGGATCGACGCCGGTGTCGCTCGCGGCCGATTGGCTCGTATCGACGTGGGACCAGAACGCCGGCATCTACGTGATCTCGCCCTTGGTTTCGGTCGTCGAGGAAGTTGCGGGCGAGTGGTTGCTGGACGTGTTCGATCTGCCGCGCGATTGCGGCGTGGGTTTCGTCACCGGCTGCCAGATGGCGAACCTCACGTGCCTGGCCGCCGCGCGCCACGGCGTGTTGCGGCGCGTGGGCTGGGATGTCGAAGCTGACGGCTTGCAGGGCGCGCCGCGGATCAACGTCGTGGCCTCGGCCGAATCGCACATCACCATCGATGTCGCGTTGCGCTATCTCGGACTGGGCACGCGCTGTATCAGGCGTATTCCGTCCGACGCGCAGGGCCGCATGGAACCCGAGGCATTGCGCGCGCTGCTGGCCACGCTCGAAGGCCCGACGATCGTCTGCGCGCAGGCGGGCAACGTGAATACCGGTGCATTCGATCCGTTGCGCGAGATCGGCGAAGCATGCAACGCGCACGGCGCGTGGCTGCACATCGACGGCGCCTTCGGCTTATGGGCGCGCGCGAGTGCGAGCGATGCGACGCGCGCCTTGGTCGACGGCGTGGAGCTCGCCGATTCCTGGGCCACCGACGCGCACAAATGGCTCAACGTTCCCTACGACTGCGGCGTGGCGCTGGTCAAATCGCGCGAAGACCATCGCGCGGCGATGACCACCGCGGCGGCCTACCTGGTGCAGACCAAGGGCCCCGAGCGCGATGCCGTCGACTGGGTGCCCGACTTCTCGCGCCGCGCGCGCGGCGTGCCGGTGTACGCGAACCTGCGGGCGCTGGGCCGGGAAGGCACCGCGCGCCTGGTCGATGGCCTGTGCGCCCGTGCGCGCGAAATGGCCGCTGCCCTCGCGCAGGAAGCGGGCGTACAGATCCTCACCGACGTGGTCCTCAACCAGGTGCTGGTGCGTTTTGGCGACGACGACGAACGCACCCGGCGGGTGATCGCCGGCGTGCAGCAGGAAGGCACGTGCTGGCTCGCCGGGACGACCTGGCAGGGCAGGGGCGCCATGCGCATCTCGGTCTCCAACTGGGCCACGACGCAGGCCGATGCCGCCCGGAGCGCCGCCGCCATCCTCGGGGTCTGGCGCCGGGAGCGCGACGGAAAATAAATTCGCGGCGCGTGTCGATCCGCGCCGCCCCCACTCGTCGAACGAGATGAAACGGGCAGGCCTCCCCCCGGGAGCGGCCCTTTCCATCCACCCCAGCGAGGAGTTCCACCATGCGTTTCTTTTCCGTCGTCCGCGTGCAGGAAAACAATGGCCAGGTCCCCAGCGAGCGCCTGATGGCCGAGATGGGCAAGCTCATCGAGGAGTTCACGGCCAAGGGCGTGTTGCTCGACACCGGCGGCCTGCGCCCCACGTCCGAAGGCGTCCGCCTGCGCAACAACCACGGCAAGCTCAGCCGCACCGATGGCCCGTTCACCGAGACACGCGAAGTGATCGGCGGCTACGCCATCCTCAAGGCCGATTCGCTGGCCGAAGCGCTCAAGCTGACCGAGCGCTTCCTCCAGGTGCACGGCGACGAATGGAACGTCGAGTGCGAAGTGCGCCAGATGGAAGACATGGACGCCGATTGCGGGAAGCAGGCGGCGGCGTGATCAGAACTTCCCACTGAACGTGATGCTGTAGATCGGACCGATCGTCCGGTTGCGCATCTCGTGGAAATCGATGGGGCCCGTACGGCGGTCGACGTACACCGTGCGGTCCCACATCGACATCGCATCGCCCAGGTTGCTCGCCTGCAGGCGGATGGTCATCCCGAGGAGGTTCTTGCGTTCGACGAACAGGTTGCCCCAGATCGGACCTTCCCACTGGCGGCCCACTTCGGTGAGGCGGTAGTCGAGTTCGTAGTAGGAGTAGTCGATCGCGCCGCCCCAGGCCCAGTCGGTGTTGGGGATGTCGTGGCGCAGCGCGATGGACGCGAGTTCGGCGAGGTTGTTGCTGATCGGCCGGTCCTCGAACGTCAGCGGATCCTGCACGTTGCTGCGTTCCATCTGCCAGGTGGCATCGATCTTCGCGCCCTTCCAGCCGAGCGGATCCATGTTGATCGTGCCCTTCCACTCGAAGCCGTACAGCGTGGCTTTCTCGAGGTTGCCGGGGCTTTCGCCGTCCAGGCCGATGGGAATGGTGTCGACGATGTCGTCGATGCGCTGCCCGTAGACGCGCAGCGTCGTGGTGCCCCACGCGCCGAGCTTGCGGTTGCCTTCGGCCGACAACTCCCAGGTCTGTGGCGGCACGAGATCGGGATTGCCCGCGTTGGCCTGGTCGTTGGTGAGGTTCACCGAAGCGATGAAGTCGTAGAAATTCAGCTGGCCCACGCGGCGCTCGAGTTTGAAGTTCCAGTCCATGTTCTCCGACTGCTTCCACGCGAAGGACACCAGGCCCTTGGGCCGGCGGAACGTGCGCGTCAGGCCGCCTGCGCCCACTTGCTCGAGGCGCGAGTATTCGCCGCCCAGGTTCACCTGCAACTGCAGGTCGGGCGTGAGCTCGCGGCCGTAGCTGGTCATGAGCTCGTAGCGGTCTTCCTGCACCGTGGCCGTGCCGTTGGGCAGCGGCACGACGACGAAATCGTCGGTGCCGCTGGACACCGACAGCGTCGAAGCGCTTTCCAGTTTGTTGAACGCGTATTCGCCCGACACCTGCAAATCGCCGCCGAATCCCTTCCAGCGATATTCGCTGCGCGCGATGCGTTCGGTTTCGTTGCCGATGCGGCGGAAGCGCGCGCCATCGGTGGGGGTGATGTCGCCATCGAGATAATCATCGAACACCGTGTCGACCAAGGGATCGTGCGTATAGCGATCCAGGCCGATCAGCTTCAGGCGCCCCGGGCCGAGCTTGAACTCGTAGTCGCCGCCCAATTCCCAGTTGTAGCCGCCTTCGTCCTCGAGCACGGTGCGGAAGCGGTCGGGCACGGTGGGGTCGCCGACGCGGATGCCGTTTTCGACGTAATCGAAGATCAGGCGCTGGTAGCGCCCGTTGAAGTTGCCCTTGCCGCCGCTTTCGGTGGTCCACGCCAATTGCGCGCTGAGCGTCGGCGCATCGCTCTCGCCGGTCCATTCGTCGTTGCGGTTTTCGCGCACCGAGCCGTCGGCGTTGTAGATCACGGTGGGGCCGCCGGCGCCGCTGTGGTTGGCGTTGTTGGTGAAACCCACCGTCCAGTCCATGCGTCCGGCCGCGCCGCTGACCGAGACGTTGCCGCGCGTGAGCTGCGGATTGGTGAAATCGCGCCGCACGTCCGGGCGCCATTCCCATTGGCCGCTGATGCCGGCGGCCTTGGTGACCACGTTGGCCACCTGGCCCGACAGGCCGGGTATGTCGAGCGTCGCACCGTCGACGATCTCGATGCGCACCACGTTGCCGGAGGGAATGCGACCCAACTGGCTCAGCACGTCGTTGGATTTGGCGGAGATGCGCTGGCCGTTGATCAGGACGTTGCCGGTGGCCTGGCCCAGGCCGCGTTCGACCACCTGCGTGCGGATGACGAAGCCGGGCACCTGCTCCAGCATGTCCAGCGCGTTGTTCGGTGCGAAGCGTTTGAAGTCGTCGGGCGTGTAGGTGCGCGCGGCGTTTTCGACGGTGGGTTTGTCCGGCGGCGCGGCGGCCTCCTGCGCAAGCGCATTGGCGATGGAGAGCGGCAACAGGGCCGCGCATAACACTGCGCCACGCAGGCGATCGGAACGACGCATCTCAAACCCCCGGGCAATTGCGAAAGAATGCAAAACCGAGGGCACGGCGCACCGTGCCATCGGTCCCGGAGATGGATGAGGGGTCGTGCGGTTTGGTTTAAGCGATCGACGCGACCGTGTCGGAAGTCATGGTGTTTTTCAGTTCGTGCGTTGCTTCATGTCTTCCAGCCACGCCTTGCCGCGCCGTTCCATTTCTTCCTTCGACACTTCTTCCTTGTGCGTGCCGAGCATCCACTTGTGGCCGAAGGGATCGACCACCGTGCCCATGCGATCGCCCCAGAACTGATCCTCGGGCGGCTGCACGACGGTGGCGCCTGCCTTGACGGCCTTGTCGATCGCCGCGTCGGCGTCCTTGACATAGATGAGCATGCCGCCGGTGGCGCCGCCGCGCGACTTGGGCGAGAGCGCGCCCCATTCGGGAAATTCGTCGGAGAGCATGAAGCGCGAGCCGTCGATGTCCATTTCCGCGTGCGCGACCTTCTCGCCCATCGGCAGGCGATAGGTTTCCTTCGCGCCGAAGGCGTTCTTGTAGAAGTCCATCGCCTTGTTCGCATCGTCGACGACGACCGAAGGCGTCAGGGAGTGGTAACCGGAGGGCATGTAGGGAACTGCCATGGCGGGGGCTCCGTCGGGTGGGGGAGGCGTGAATTTGCACGGGCGGTCGTTACGCGGCGATCACGGGCGCGTTGCATTCATTTGTCCACGCGTATTCTCTTGCGTCCCTTGCGATTGGAGCGGTGCATGGCCACCGGGTGGGCGGGCGACAACGCCGTCAACGACCAGATCGACGCCACCGTGAAGGACGGCGTGCAGCGCGTGCGCGATCGGATGCCGAAGGGGCCCTCGCTCGAGCAGTGCGAAGAGTGCGGCGCACGCATTCCCGACGCGCGGCGCGAGGCCGTTCCCGGCGTGCGCCTTTGCGTGCCGTGCCAGGAAGCGGCGGACGAAGAAGAGCAGGCCTTCAGCGGCTACAACCGTCGCGGAAGCAAGGACAGTCAATTGCGCTGAAGGGGAAGGGCATGGCCAGGGAGGCACGCAAGGGCAGGGGAGTGAAGCGGACGCTGTTCGTTTTCCTTCTGGTGATACTCGCGCTCCTTGCCTGGACGCGGTTCTCGCCGTGGCCCTCGGCGCTCGCGATCCGCGCGGTGTTCGACTACGGCGGCGCGCAAACCGCGCGCAAGCTCGAAAAGCACGTGCCTGCTACGGGCATCAACCAGATGCGCGACGTCGAATACGACGAACGCGACCCCGACGCCAAACTCGACCTGTTCGTTCCCGCGGGCAAACCGCCGCGCACGACGATCGTCTGGATCCACGGTGGCGGCTTCGTCGCCGGCCGCAAGTCGGAGGTCGCCAACTACGCGCGCATCCTGGCTTCGAAAGGCTACGGCGTTGCGAGCATCGAATACACGCGTGCGCCCGAGGCGCATTACCCGGTGCCGGTGGAGCAGGCCAATCGCGCACTGGCATGGTTGTCGGCCAATGCGCCGCGCTATGGCATGGGGCGCGACCGCTTCGTGCTTGCCGGGGATTCGGCAGGCGCGCAGATCGCGGCGCAACTGGCCAACCTCAGTACCTCGCCGGAGTACGCGCGCGAGATGGGCATCCACCCGGCCGTCGAGCCTGCGCGCATCGTCGGCGTGCTGCTGTTTTGCGGCCCGTACGATGCGGCGTTGACGCGCACGTCGGCGGGCGGCAAACCACCGTGGTTCATCCGCTCGGTGATGTGGGCCTACATGGGGCGCAAGGATTTCTGGAACAGCCCGCGCATGGCCACGTACTCGGTCGCGCGGTTCGTGACGAAGGCGTTCCCGCCGGCGTTCGTTTCGGTGGGCAACGACGATCCCTTGCAGGCGCATTCGTATCTGCTGGCCGATGCCTTGCGCGCGCAGGGCGTGCATGTCGACGCCTTGTTCTGGCCGGCCGACCACAGGCCCGCGTTGCCCCACGAATACCAGTTCGACCTGGAGACGGCCGAAGGCAACGAAGCGCTCAGGCGGGCGGAGCAATTCCTGGCATCCCTTCCCTGAGTGCGACCTCCAGGCGGTCGAGCAATGCGCATTGCGCGGCCAGCAACTTCACGCGCGCTTCGTCGAAGGTCAGCCACGCGGCGCGGTCGACTTCCGGCCAGCGTTGCACTTGGCCGCTGCGGGGCGGCCACTCGATTTCGAAGGTGTTGCTGCGCAACTGCGTGACATCGAAATCGCCTTCGACGGCGAAGGCGTGCACGCGCTTGCCGCTGCGTTGGGTGATCTGGCCGAGCGGGTAGAGCGCGCCTTCCAGTGGTGATCCGAGTTCTTCCTCGAATTCGCGCAAGGCCGTGGCTTCGAGTGTTTCGTCGCCTTCGGTTTTGCCCTTCGGGATCGTCCACGCCCCCTCGTCGCGATTGCGGAAGAAGGGGCCGCCCGGATGCGTGAGCAACACGCGCACGGCATCGGCGTCGCGACGCCACAACAGGATCCCGCAGCTGGTCTCGGGCACCTTGCCGCTCAGGCGGCCGCGGGCATCACCGTGGCGATGCGGCGTTCCTTGTAGAGCAGGCGCACTTCGACCAGGTTGCGCACGCGCAGCAGCAATTCTTCCGGATCGAAGGGCTTGCGCAGGAAATCCTTCGCACCGTAGCGCAAGGCCTGGGTGCGATGGCCCGATTCGGCGGTGAGCGCGAGAACGGGCAGGTAGCCATCGCGCTCGCACGGCTTGAGCGCTTCCATCACTTCGAAGCCATCCATGCCGGGCATCAGCACGTCGAGCAGGATCGCGTCGAAATCCTGTTCGCGATGCAGTTCGAGCACTGCGTGCGGATCGGTGGTGCAGGCCACCGACGTGTAACCGGCACTGGTCAGCACCTCCTGCAGCGTGCGCAGGGCATCGAGGTCGTCGTCGACGACGAGGATGCGGGCGGAAAGGATGTCGGCGGCGCTGATCATCGATGGGGTCCGGGGGCGGCAATTTGCGGCCGACGTTCCGGCCTGAACGGTGAAATCCCGATGAAGCGGCTGTTGGCCCACGGCCGAGTTCGCTGTGTCCGATACGGCTGCTTGCCCGCGTTGAGTGCTGCGTCAGGGGTTTGCGCGCACTACAGGAGAGACACATGAAACGCCAGGTCGCGTGGCTTTGCGCCACGCTGTTGTCGCTCGTCGCCATTCCCGCCTTCGCGCAGGACAGCGCCTACACGGAGGGGACGGTCACCAACGTCTCCGCCATCAAGGTGGTGGACGGGCAGTTCGAGAACTACATGGACTACCTGAGCAAGAACTGGAGGCCCGTGATGGAAGAGGCCAAGAAGGCCGGCTACGTCCTGGACTACCACGTGTACGGCGCCCAGGCGCACAACCCGCAGGAAGCGGACCTCTATCTGGTCGTGACGTATCCGAACATGGCCATGCTCGACGGCATGGACAAGAAGATGCAGCCGATCCAGGAGAAGGTGACGAAGATGAACGTGCGGCAGGCCGACGAGGCCTCGGGCAAGCGCACGGTGATGCGGACGTTGTTGGGAGATGAGTTGCTCCGCGAGTTGAACTTCAAATAGCGAATCGACCCTCCCTTGCGCGGAGCGAGGGAGGGTTACGCCTTGCGCTTGGCGCCTTTCTTCGTCGCGACTTTCTTCACGACCTTCTTCGCCCCGAGCTCCACCCACGTCGGCGCATGATCGCTCGCGCCTTCCAGGTCGCGGACCCAACGATCCACGCCGGCCGCCTTCAAGCGCGGCGCGAGTTCGCTACTCAGCAGCAGATGGTCGATCCGCAGGCCCGCATTGCGCGGCCAGTGGTTCCGGAAGTAATCCCAGAAGGTGAAGATCTTCTCTTCGGGATGCAGTGTGCGCAGTGCGTCGGTCCAGCCTTGCGCGAGCAGGGCTTCATAGCGTTCCCGGCTTTCCGGTTGCAGCAGCGCATCCTTGCGCCAGTGCGTGGGATCGTAGATGTCGAGTGCGTCGGTGGGCACCACGTTGTAGTCGCCGGCGAGCACCACCGGATGCTTGCTGTCGAACAAGGCCTGCGCGTGTTCGATGAAGCGATCGAACCATTGCAGCTTGTAGTCGAACTTCGGGCCCGGCCGGGGATTGCCGTTCGGCAGGTAAAGGCAGCCGACGATGACGCCGTGCGCCGCCGCTTCGATGTAGCGGCTGTGCGGGTCATCGCGCATGCCGGGCAAACCGCGGCGGCTTTCGATGGGGTCGCCGCCGCGCGAGAGGATCGCCACGCCGTTCCACGAGCGCTGGCCGAGCCACAGTGCGCCGTAGCCCGCGTCGCGGATCGCGTCGATCGGAAAGCCTTCGTCGGCGGCCTTCAATTCCTGCAGACACGCGATGTCCGGGGCTTCCTTCTCCAGCCACCGCAGCAGGTGCGGCAGGCGCGAGCGGATCCCGTTGACGTTGAACGTCGCGATGCGAAGGCTTGCGTCCTTGCGTGCCGCCATCAGGAACTCGGTTGGGGGGGCGCGTTGCCGCGCGGTGCCGCAAAGGGTTCCAGATCGAATGTCGCGGCATCGTGGTGGACCACTTCCAGCCCGGTCGCGGTGCGCGTGGGCGTGGGTTCCTGGAGCGCGGGGCCCGTGCGTTTGCGGACGATCTTCTCGACGTAAGGGTCGCGCGCCAGCGGCTTGATGGGATCGGCCGGCAAATGCGCGGCGCGTCCTGCGAGGCGTTCGAATTCGCGCGGGTCCTTCGCGCAATTGAGGATCACGTCGGGGTGCTTGTAGCGCATCGCGCGCAGGCGTTGCTGCGTTTGCGCGAAGGCCGCCGGGTCGGTGGTGGTCAGCTTCTCGTACAACTGCATGCCCAGGCGGCCGTGCGGATCGACGTTCATTTCCCGCGAGTCGGCGTACGCATCGCCGCAGTGCAGGTGCCAGCCGTTCTCCGCGCTGATCGCCACGCCCGCGTGTCCGGGCGTATGCCCGTGCAAGGGCAGCATCACGATGACGTCCGGCGGCAGGCCGACGAGGTCGCGCACGCAGGGCATGCCTTTCCACGGGGCTTCGGACAGTGCGTCGTACTGGATCCAGCGCGTGCGCGTGGACCACTGCATCGGCCGATAACGTTGCTTGGCGCGCCAGCTCGCTTGCGCAGCGGCGTATTCCACTTCCTGCGCGAAGACGTGGACGCGTGCGTGCGGAAAATCGTCGAGCCCGCCGGCCTGGTCGAAATCCAGGTGCGTGAGCACGATGTCGCGCACGTCGTCGGCCCGGAACCCCATCGCTTCGATCTGGCGCACGGCGGTCATCTCCGGGCGCAGCTCCGGCGCGAAGAGCCTGCGCGCGGCAGGCGAGAGGCGCCGCTCCGGATCCATGACATCGCCCATGCCCAGGCCCGTGTCGACGAGCAACAGGCCTTCACCGGTTTCGACCACCAGGCAATGGCTGACGCAGCGGCCGCGCGTGAGCACGCCGTGCGTGGTGCCATCGATGAGCCGCCCGCCGAAGGGGCGCGTGCTGATGCAGTTGAGACGATGGATGCGCACGGGGGGCTCGCGCGGGAAGTTGGGAGGCAGACTTTACGAACGAACGCGAGCATGACTGCGTTGCGGCCGTCCTGCGCATGAGGGCATTGCGCGCGCAGTTGTGCGCTCTGCAGTAACGCAATGCGCGAACACAGCGGTGTCGAGCGACGGCATGGATGTTGCACCGCACAGGATTCTTGGAAAAAAGCCGTAAAAAACGCGGTCAAAAGTTATTTGCGTGTTAATCGAAATCGCATTCATGCGCGCTCGTCGTCACTCGTCTGAACCACAAGCAACGTGAATGCGCCAATCGTGTTTGGATGGGTGATGAGGGGGTGAAACGTTTGTCGCGACGTGTACAGTCCGTCCACGCCATCACGAGACGTCGACAAACACAACGACGCTCCAGCGTGATCGGTCGCAGTACTTCTTCACTTCCATTGACTTGGTCGACCAGCTGCTCATTGGGCGCAATTGTCGACCCGCCAACGAAAGGGGCTCAGACCTTGAACAACACGAATCTCGTGCACGATGTGCGCGAGGCAGGAATGCCTCGTCGCGAATTTCTCCGCAACTCGCTCGTCCTCGCCGCTCCGCTGGTCATCGGCGGTGTGTCGATGCCGGCCTTCGCCCTGACGACTCCCCCGAGCCGTACTCGCGGCAGCACGGTCCGTGACGTCAAGAACTATGGCGCCGTGGGCAACGGCAGCCACGACGACACCTCGGCCATCCAGGCCGCGATCAACTCGCTGCCCACCTCCGGCGGCACGGTCACCATCCCGGCCGGCACGTACATGATCGACACGTCGAAGAAGATCCGCCTGCGCAGCAAGATGCACTTGAAGCTTGCCTCCGGTGCGATCCTCAAAGCGAAGACCTCTTCGCTGTCGCGCCACTACATCATCCTGATCAGCGGCGGCTCGGACGTGGAAGTCTCCGGCGGCCAGCTCATCGGCGACCGCGACACGCACCACTACGGTTCGGGCACCAGCGAATGGGGCCACGGCATCTCCATCGGTGGCGGCGTCACCCGCGTGACGATTCGCGACCTGCGCGTGTCCAAGTGCACCGGCGATGGCGTCTGCATCGGCGGCAGCGCCAACGACGTGGTCATCGCGAACATCATCTCGACCAACAACCGTCGCCAGGGCCTGTCGCTCACGCACTGCCGCAACATCAAGGTCTACGACTCGGAGTTCAGCTACACCAAGGGCACCGCGCCCGAGTGCGGCATCGACATCGAGCCGGACGAAGGCGGTACGTGCTCCAGCGTGCTGATCCAGAACTGCCGCATGAACAACAACAACAAGTACGGCGTGAACATGTGGAAGCGCTCTTCGGGCATCACCATCACCGGGTGCACGATGGAACGCAACGGCAGCCTGGGCATGAGCACGACGGGCATCACCAGCCTGAAGATCACGAACAACACGATCCGCTACAACTCGGCGACCGGCGTGGTCTACAACACCGGCACCTCGGGCGTGACCCACAGCGGCAACCTGTCGTACCAGAACTACACGCGACTGGGCGCCCGCAGCCGCACGCCGTTCACGATGACCGGCTGGTCCAGCAAGATCGAGCGCGACATCCTGTGGAAGAGCTCGTCCTCGCGGACGATCGGTACCAACAAGTACCAGTAATCAGGGATCGAACGCCCGGCATCAGAACCGGGATCCTGAAGCGGCGCCCTCCGGGGCGCCGTTTTTTTTGCGCCCGGGGCCTGATTTGGGCGCCGGACCGTGTTAAGGTTCGCCCCGCTCGCGCACGGCCGTAGCGTTTTCCCGGCCCCCGGGTCCCATCTTGGCGGACCCAACTCCGTACCTCTTTCGTCGCGCGACACGCGCCGGCTACCTGCCGGGGCGCACAAAACTGACTCGACAGCGCGGTATCAGGGAAAGCTTCGAGTGCACGCCGCCATGCGCGGCGTGCTTCACATCGGAGCTCCAAATGACGTTCGAAACCCTCGGGCTTTCGCCCGCGCTGCTGCGCGCGCTCGCCGACAACGGCTACACCACCCCCACGCCGATCCAGGCCGAAGCGATTCCGCTGGTCCTCAGCGGCCAGGACGTGCTCGGTGGCGCGCAGACCGGTACCGGCAAGACCGCCGCGTTCGGCCTGCCGTTGCTGCATCGCCTTTCGGAAGGCAAGCCCGCCGCTTCCACCGGCCCGCGCAAGCCGCGCGCGCTGATCCTCGTCCCCACCCGCGAACTCGCGGTGCAGGTCGGCGACAGCATCAAGGCCTACGGCCGCCACCTGCGCCTCAACGTGACCACGCTGTACGGCGGCGCGGGCATGCAGCCGCAGATCGATGCCTTCCGCCGCGGCGTCGACATCCTCGTCGCCTGCCCGGGCCGCTTGCTCGACCACCTGGAGCGCGGCACCGCCAAGCTCGACGCGGTCGAACTGCTCGTCCTGGACGAAGCCGACCGCATGCTCGACATGGGCTTCCTGCCGGCGATCAAGCGCGTGCTCGCGCGCGTGCCGGCCAATCGCCAGACGCTGCTGTTCTCGGCCACGTTCGAGTCCAACATCAAGCAGCTGGCGCTGGAATTCATGAAGTCGCCGCAGCAGGTGCAGGTCGCGGCGCAGAACACGATCGCCGAAACGATCGTGCACCGCGCCCATCCGGTCGACGGTGCGCGCAAGCGCGACCTGTTGATCGACATCCTCGCCAAGCGCCACACCGAGCAGGTGCTGGTGTTCGGCAAGACCAAGCACGGTTGCAACCGTCTGGCCGAACAGCTCGTGGCGGCCGGCCTGTCGGCGGTCGCGATCCACGGCAACAAGAGCCAGGCCGCGCGCCAGCGTGCGTTGAACGAGTTCAAGTCGGGCAAGGCGCGCGTGCTGGTGGCCACCGACGTCGCCGCGCGCGGGCTGGACATCCCGAACCTGCCGCTGGTGATCAACCACGACCTGCCGATGGTCGCCGAAGACTACGTGCACCGCATCGGCCGCACCGGTCGCAACGGCGCAACGGGCGAAGCGCTCTCGCTGGTCTCGCCGGACGAAGGCGGTCTGCTGCGCCAGATCCAGCGCATGTTGAAGGCCGAGATCCAGATGGACCCGGTGCGCGGCTTCGAGCCGAGCCGTCCGATCCGCCTGGATGCTTCGCCGTTCAACGCGGGCAAGCCGACGCAGCGTCCGCAGCGCGGGCATCGTCCGCACGGCAAGCCTGCGACGGCGCAGCCGCGCCACGCGCATGCTGGTCCGAAGCAGCATCGCAGTGCGGCCGGCAAGCCCGGCGGGCGTCGCGATTCGCGCGCCTGATCCGCGATTTGCCTGAAACGAAAACGCCAGCCTCGCGGCTGGCGTTTTTTTTGCCCCGTGGGAGGGCGGTGTCGCTTATTGCGCCGAGCGTGCGAAGGGCGCCGGCTTCGCCAATCCCTTCTGCATCGCTTCGCCGATCAACACGTCCAGGTCCTTCTCCGCTTTCTTCGCGAGCTTCTCCTGTTGCTTGCCGAGTTCGCCCATCTGCTTGCCCAGGGTGTCCATCGGCTTGGAGGCTTCTTCCATCTGCGCGCTGATGCGTTCGATCGGCGCGTGGTCGCGTTCGACCTTCTGCGACTCGCGCTCCATGATTTTGCTTTGCGCTTCCATCTGGTTGCCGAGGGCGTCCATCTGGCGGCCCAGGTCGTCCATCTGCTTGTCGAGCGCTTCGCTTTCGGCGTCGGTGCCGGCCTTGCGTTGCTTCATCGCAAGCAACTGCTGGCGACCGGAGAGCTCCATCTGCTGTTGACCCAGCGCCGCCATGCGCTCCTGCGCGGCCATCATGTCGGGCGAGGGCATCTGCGCCTTCGACAGTTTTTCCATCTGCGCACCGAGCGCTTCCATCTTCTTGCCGTGCACGTCCATCTGGTCGCCGAGCGCGGACATGCGGGTGCCGAGCGCCTCGCTGTCCTTCCACGCGGCCTGCGCGCGGCCGACGATCGACGGATCGTCGATCACCCAGGCCTTGCCGTCGCGGCGGAACCAGATGAAGTCGCGCTGCAGGCTGCGCTTGGCCACCGCGATGTCGTCCATGTCGTCGGTGGAACCGGACATCGCATACCCATCGCGTCCCTTGCGGACCAGGGCCCATGCGTTGTCGTCGTGGCCGTAGCGCGTGACTTGCGCGAGAGGTTCGCGCGCTTGCGCGGGTTCGGCGACCGGCGCGGGCGCATCGGCCGGTGCGGCTTCGGCGGCGGGCGCGGCGGGCGCGGCAGGCGCCGCTTGCGTCGCAGGCGCGGCGGCGATGGCAGGTGCGACCGGCGCGGCAGCAGGGACGTGCGCAACGACCGGCGCGGCTTCCGGCGCCTTGCCGATCTGCGCCTGCGCATAGAAGGCGATGCACGCGGCGGCGACGCCGATCAGGGGAAGCGCGATCCGGCCGGCGGGCAGGCGATGGCGCGGTTGCGGGCGAAGCAATTGCTGGATGCGGGACATCAGGTGGCCTCCGTGGGCGGCATGCGCGAGGTGGGGCAGGGCGGGACGTGTGCGTTGCAGGTCCGACAGCGTGGCGAGCGCGACCGCGAGGCGGCGCCCGTCGCCGATGACCTGCGCGGCGATCGCATCGGCGACGAGTTCGCGTTCGACGCGAATGCGATGCGAGAGCCACCAGGTGACGGGATGGAAGAACAACAGCGCTTCGGCCGCGCGCTGCAGCAGGTTCACGAGATAGTCGTGGCGACGCACGTGCGCCAGTTCATGCGCGAGCAGCGCTTCGACCAGATCGGGCGGCATGCGCAGTGCAACCGACATCGGCAGCAACACGACCGGGCGCCAGAATCCGGCGACGACCGGCGAGTCCAGCGATTCGACCAGGCGCAGCGCAACGCCGCGCAGGTGGAATCGCAGCGCGAGCGCATCGAGCGTCGCCTGCCAGCGCGCCTGCAAGGGCGGCTGCGGCGAAAGACGCATGCGCTGCACCCAGGCAACGCCAAACAGCGTGCGCAGGCAAAACACGCTCGCGCCCGCGGCCCACAGCGCGACGATCATCGGCTGCATCAAGGCCAGGCGCGTTTGCCAGTCGGCAGGCGCATCGCTGCCGTCGACGGCCACGACGTCGTGGTTCGCGGCGAAGGCCTGGAAGGGCGTCGTCGCCCACGTCGCATCGAAGAACGCGCGGCACACACTGAGGATCGGCACCAAGGCCAGGGCCAGCAGCGCCAGGCACGCGATCGCATAGCGGACCTGCGGCCGGGAATGTCGCGCGATGCGCAGCACGAGCCCCACGAAGGCGCCGATCAACGCCCCCTGCCAGGTGAAATCGACAAGCGCCTGGCCGATCGCCGGAATCAGGTGTTCGATGAACTCATGCATCGCGCGATCCCTCGTCGTCCTGGTGGGCGTCCAGCAACTTGCGGATTTCGTCGCGCTCGGCGTCGGAGACGTGCGCGTTCAGCGCGGCCAGCACCAGGCCCTTACCGGAGCCTGCGAAGGCCTTCTGGATGAAGTCGGTGAGCAGGTGCGTCTGCAGCGCGTCCTGCGCCTGCGCCGCGGCGTAGACGTGCGAGCGCTGCGTTTCGTCGCGCACCAGCAAGCCCTTGCCGTGCATGACCTGCGCCAGGCGCAGCACGTTGGCGTAGGTGACGCTGGGCTTTTCGTCCTGCATCGCCTGGTGCACGTCCTTGACGGTCGACGGACCGATGCGCCAGAGCGTGTTGAGCAGGTCGAGTTCGGCGGCGGTGGGCTTGCGGTCGGTCATCGGCGAGGGCGCGTGCTTGAGGCGATGTGGCCACGCTACGCCGCCTAGACCGAGTTGTCTAGACCATTTTGTCTATGAAGGAAGTCATGGGGCGGATCGGGCTATGCGGCGACGCCGGCGCTCTGGATTCCCAACAGATTCAATGCGTTGTCGAGTGTTTCTCCGCTGTCGGCGTCGAGCTTGAGCGTCGCGATCCCATCCGCGCGGGTCGTCCCCGACGTGAGGATCGCAAGCGGCAGGCCGGCATCGCGGGCGCGCAAGGCGAACCGGTAGCCCGAATAGACCATCAGCGAGGAACCGACGACGAGCATCGCGTCGCTCGCCTGCAAGGCCGCCTGCGCATCGAAGACGCGATCGCGCGGCACGTTCTCGCCGAAGAACACGACGTCGGGTTTCAGCAAGCCCTCGCAGGTTTCGCAATGGGGCGCGACGAAGGCCGTCGTGTCGATCGCATCCAGGTCTGCGTCGCCGTCGGGTGCGATCGCCGCTTCGACCGCATGCGTCCATTCGGGATTGCGCGCGGCCAGCTGCGATTGCACGTCATCGCGCGAAGACAAGGCGCCGCATGCCAGGCAACGCACGGCATCGATGCGCCCATGCAGATCGATGACCGCGCGGCTGCCGGCGCGTTGATGCAATCCGTCGACGTTCTGCGTGACCAGGCACGCGACGCGGCCGGCGTGTTCGAGCGCCGCCAACGCGCGATGGGCCGCGTTCGGCCGCGCGCGCGCGACCATCGGCCAACCTGCGTGGCTGCGCGCCCAGTAGCGTGCACGCGTGGCGGGCTCGTGCAGGAAGGCCTGGTAGGTGACGGGCGGTTTGCGCTTCCACTCGCCGTTGCGATCGCGATAGTCGGGGATGCCCGAGGCGGTGCTGCATCCGGCGCCCGTCAGCACGAACACGCGCGGATGCGCATGCAGCCAGTCGGCGAGGGCGTGGGCGTGGGATGTCATGGAGACCTCGGGTTCGAAGGGATTGTCGCGCGCGCGCCGTGAGCGTGCCCGCCACGTGCGCTCCGGCATGATCGACGGCCTTCCGACCGCGAGCCCGCCGCATGCGCCAACGCCGTCCGTCCCTGTTGCGCTCGCGCGACGCCGCCGACAGCGGCAAGGTGGGGATGGTCGAGCTGTTTTTCGACCTCGTCTTCGTCTTCGCGGTCACCCAGTTGTCCCGGACGCTCGTGGGCGATCTCTCGCTCACCGGCCTGATGCACGTGGGCTTGCTGCTGCTAGGCGTGTGGTGGGTGTGGATCGACACCTCGTGGGTCACCAACTGGCTCGATCCGGAGCGCATTCCCGTCCGCGTGGCGTTGTTGGCCCTGATGCTCGCCGGACTCGGCATTTCGATTGCGATCCCGAAGGCCTTCGACGCGCACGGCGTGTTGTTCGCGCTGTCCTACACCGCGTTGCAGATCGGCCGCACGCTGTTCTTCCTGTGGGCCGTGCGCGCCGAGCCGCTGCACCGCCGGCGCAACTTCCAACGCCTGCTGGTGTGGACGATCGTGTTTTCGGCGTGCTGGATCGCCGGTGCGACGACCACGCACGACGCACGCCTGGGATGGTGGGCGCTCGCGCTGGCGATCGAATCGCTCGCGCCGATTTCGTATTTCTGGGTACCGGGCCTGGGCCGTTCGACCATCGAGGACTGGGATGTCGAAGGCGCGCACCTGGCCGAACGCTGCGCGTTGTTCATCATCATCGCGCTGGGCGAATCGCTGCTGGTCACCGGCATGACCTTCGCCGCGCGGGAATGGGACCTGCCCACGTCCACCGGTTTCGCCAACGCGGTTCTCGGCACGATCCTGATGTGGTGGATCTACTTCGACACCGGCGCCCAGCGCGCGACCCAACGCATCGAACGCGCCGACGATCCCGGCCGCGAAGCGCGTTCGGCCTACACCTACGTGCACATCCTCATCGTCGGCGGGATCATCGCCTCGGCGGTGGCCGACGAACTGGTGATCGCGCATCCGCACCGGGGCGGGGTGCTCGGATCGGCGATCGTGCTCGGCGGGCCGATCCTCTACCTGCTCGGCAACGCGACCTTCAAATGGATCACCAACGACCGCCGCGCACCGCCGCTGTCGCACCTGGTCGGCCTGGGGTTGCTCGTCCTGCTCGCATGGCCGACGGCCGCGCACCTGCTCTCGCCGCTGCACCTGGCCATGCTTGCCAACGGTGCGTTGCTGGTGGTTGCGATCTGGGAGTCGCTGGCCGTTCGCGAGGTCGTCGGGACCGAACAGTTGCCCGGCGAATGAGGGTCGGCTTGCGCAAACCCGGTGCCGGTCGGGTCGATTCGCCCCGTCGACCCCGCCGCCTGACGGGTCCAATGCATGCGATTCGACGCGATTTTCATGCCAAAGGGGCTTCAGGGGCGAAATAGTGGGGGGAGGGGGATTACAAATGCGCGCGGTTTCATGCAGGATGCGCGCCGGCCGCTTACCTTGTGTCCGCCGATGCGCTTGCGTGTGTTGTCGTCCCTGGTCGTTGCGTCCCTTGCCTGCAGTTGCGCTCATCAGCGCGGCTGGACCGGCGAAGGCGCCACGCCCTTCGACACCGCACAAGCCGATTGCGATGCGAAGACCCGCGACCTCGATGCCGGTAAACCGCGCGAGGATGGGTTCGACGCTTGCATGGCCGGACATGGGTGGAAGCGGCCATGACCCGCGGGGGACAACGCGAACATCACGACAGATCCCGTATTCCTGCAAGATTGACCCTCGGGCGAAGTGCCCGGACGAGGAGGACTCCATGCGTAACGAAACGAAGACCAAGCTCGCCCTGGCCTGTGGCGCGCTGATCGCCGTGGCCCTGGTTGGCTGCAAGAAGAACGAAGAAGCCACCCCGGCCGCTTCGGCCACCGTCGCTGCCCCGGCCACCATGGCCGCCCCGGCTGCGCCGATGACCCCGGCGATGCCGGCGACGGCGATGCCGGCCGCTTCGATGACGGCCCCGGCCGCGTCGACCGCCGCCGCTCCGGCCGCCGCTTCGACGGCTGCCGACGCTGCCGGCGCCCCGGCGACCCACTAATCGGGTCGGCAAGGCAACAAGCGACACCAGGACGGCGGCCGAAAGGCCGCCGTCTTTTTTTGTGCGTTATTTTCCGAACCCCTGTCGATCCGCATCGCCCCCGTTCGTCGTCCTTGGCGTCACCCCCAACAAGGAGTCCGCTCATGCGCGTCATGGTCATCGTCAAAGCCACCCCCGGTTCCGAAGCCGGCGCCCTGCCCACCGAAGAATTGCTGCGCGACATGACCGCGTACAACGAGGCGCTGGTGAAGGCCGGCATCCTCCTCGCCGGTGATGGCCTCAAGCCTTCGAAGGACGGCGCGCGCGTGCGCTTCTCGGGCAAGAGCCGCACGGTGAGCGACGGCCCGTTCGCCGAAACCAAGGAGCTCGTCGCCGGGTTCTGGGTCTGGCAGGTGCGTTCGATGGAAGAAGCGATCGAGTGGGTCAAGCGCTGTCCCAACCCGATGCCGAACGAAGATTCGGACATCGAGATCCGCCCGCTGTTCGAGGCCGAGGATTTCGGCGACGCGATGCCGCAGGAATTGAAGGATCGCGAGAAGCAGTTGTTCGAAGAAGCGGCCGCGCGCAACGCGCAACGCCAGTAATCGAATCGCAACCAGGATCCCCCGCATGCAACTCGATGTCCGTCGCCGCTGGATCGCCCTGATGGTCTTGTGCCTGGGCGTGCTGATGATCGTGCTCGACTCGACGATCGTGAATGTCGCGCTCCCGTCGATCAAACAGGACCTGCGGTTCACCGACGCCTCGCTGGTATGGGTCGTCAACGCCTATCTGCTGACCTTCGGCGGCTTTCTGCTGCTGGGCGGGCGGCTCGGCGACCTGTACGGGCACCGGCGTCTGTTCCTCGCGGGCATCGTGGCGTTTACGTTGGCTTCGTTGTGGTGCGGGCTGTCGTCTTCCCGCACCGAACTGGTGATCGCACGCGCCGTGCAGGGTTTCGGCGGCGCGGTGGTCACTTCCGTCGCGCTGTCGCTGATCATGATGCTCTTCCACGCACCGGCCGATCGCGCGAAGGCGATGGGCGTCTACGGCTTCGTGTGCGCGGGCGGCGGCAGCGTCGGCGTGTTGCTCGGTGGCTTGCTCACCAGCGCGCTGGACTGGCACTGGATCTTCCTGGTCAACATTCCGATCGGCGTGATCGTCTTCGCCCTGTGCCTGCGCCTGTTGCCGGGTGGGAGCGGGCACGCGGCGGGCGGCAAGCTCGATGTCGCCGGTGCGGTGACCGTCACCGTCGGCATGATGCTCGCGGTGTACGCGATCGTCGGCGGCAACGAAGCGGGATGGACGTCGCCGACGACGCTCGGCCTGCTCGCCGCGGCGCTGGTGTTGCTCGGCGCGTTCCTCGTGATCGAGTCGCGCGTGCGCGAACCGCTGATGCCGCTGGCGATGTTCAAGCTGCGCAACGTCGCCACCGCCAACGTGGTGGGCGTGTTGTGGGCCGCGGCGATGTTCGCCTGGTTCTTCCTCTCCGCGCTCTACATGCAACTGGTGCTCGGCTACGGGCCGATGCAGGTCGGGCTCGCGTTCCTGCCGGCGAACCTGATCATGGCGGCGTTCTCGCTCGGGCTCTCGGCGAAGATCGTCATGCGCTTCGGCATCCGCGGGCCGCTCGCGGTCGGCTTGCTGCTCGCGGCCGCGGGGCTCGCCTGTTTCGCCGCCGCGCCGGTGGAAGGCGACTTCACCACGCATGTGTTGCCGGGGATGGTGTTGCTCGGCATCGGCGCCGGGCTTGCGTTCAATCCGGTATTGCTCGCGGCGATGAGCGATGTGTCGCCGGCCGATTCGGGCCTGGCCTCCGGCCTGGTCAACACGTCTTTCATGATGGGCGGTGCGCTCGGGCTCGCCGTGCTCGCCAGCCTGGCCTCGGCACGCACGGCGTCGCTGCAGGCGGCGGGCGTGGAGGCGGTCGCCGCACTCAACGGGGGATACCACCTGGCGTTCGTGATCGGCGCGGCGTGCGCGGCCGGTGCGGCGCTCATCGGTTGGGTCGTGATCCGTGTTCGGACGCCCGTCACGGATTCACACGGGGCAGGGCTGCCGGCGGGGGATCAAGCGGCCGTGGAGTGACGAACGGTCGTCACAGGACTGATCAGTGGAGACGCAAACTCTTCCATTCGGGACAAGGCCGCAGGCTTAATAGCGCCCACTAGCTCGCCTCGAAGGGGAAGGCAGCGTGGGGGAGATCCTTCAAGCACGTCGACGCGTATTCGCGCCGCGCATCGCAGCGGCCGGGTTCACGCTCATCGAACTGATGGTCACGGTCTTCGTCGCCGCGATCCTGGCGGCCGTGGCCGTGCCGCAGTTCCAGGTCACCATCAACAACAACCGCCTGGCCGGTGCGTCCAACGAACTGTTGACGTCGCTGCAGACCGCGCGCATCGAGGCGATGCGGTTCAACCACCGCACCACGGTGTGCCTGAGCCGCAACCCGACCTCGTCGACGCCGACCTGCGCGCCGGCCAACGCCAGCGATGCGACGGGGTTCATCACCTACGTCGACGTCAACGCCAACGACCTCTACAACTCGGGCACCGACACGCTGGTACGCCAGAGCGTGCTGCCCTCCAACGTGCGGATCCTGGCGAGCACCAACCTGGCCACGGCCAACGGCAGCCAGGTGACCTTCCGCGCCGACGGCTTCGCACGCACGCCGCCCAACGCCGACATGCTCGTCGGCCGCATCGATCTGTGCATGCCCACCAACCGCCCGGCCGAAAACCGCCGCCGCATCGAGATCGGTGTCGGCAGCCGGATGTCGACCTCGCGCGTGGACACCGACGCCGACTGCGCCACCGCTCCCGGGAATCCTCCGTGATGAATCGCATCCCCTCCCACCGATGCCCGTCCTCGCCGCGCGCCCAGCGTGGCGTGGGCCTGGTCGAAGTCCTGATCGCCGTCGTCGTGCTCGCCTTCGGCCTGCTCGGCATCGCCGCGATGCAACTGACCGCGCTGCGCAACAGCCAGAGCGCGCTGGAGCGCAGCCAGGCCGTCGCGCAGACCTACGCGATCCTCGACGCGATGCGCGCCAACGACGACCGCGCGATCAAGGGCGACTACAACATCCCGGAAACCTGCGCCGTACCGAACACCGGCGACATCGTCGCCAACGACCTGCACCACTGGATGGAAACGATGCGGCGCACCGACGTCCTCGGCCCGAACGCCTGCGGGACGATCAACTGCACCGCGCGCGAATGCACGATCACCGTTTCGTGGGACGACTCGCGCGCCGGTGGCCGGGTCAAAGAGCCTGTCGTGACGACGACGCAGCTGTGAGGAAGCCCATGTCCATCCGACTCGCCCGTCCCGCCTCGCCGCGCGCCGCCCTCGGCTTCACGCTCGTGGAGTTGATGATCTCGCTCGTGCTGGGCCTGATCGTCACTTCCGCGGCGCTGGCGATGTTCCTCGCCAACAAGCAGGTCTACACCACCAGCGAACACCTGGGCCGCGTGCAGGAAAACGTGCGCACCGCCTACGAGGTGATGTCGCGCGAGATGCGCGAATCCACCGGCACCGCGTGCGAGGCCAACCTCAAGGTGGCCAACGTGCTGCGCTCCAGCACCAACTGGTGGCTCAACTTCGACAGCCGCATCCACGGCTTCGACGGCGCGACCGCGTTCCCGGGCGACTCCTTCGGCACCGTCAGCCCCGCGCGCATCGCGGGCACCGACGCGGTCGAACTCAAGTCGGGCCTGAGCGACAGCGTGACCGTCGTGTCGCACAACGCCGGCACGGCGACGTTCAAGGTCGGCACCGTGAACCACGGGTTCCGCACCGGCGACCTGGCCCTGGTCTGCGACTTCAAGCAGGCCGCCCTGCTGCAGATCACCTCGGCGTCCAACGGCACGACCGACACCCTGCAGCACGTCGCCAACGGCACCTTCGTCCCCGGCAACTGCACCACGGGCCTGCTCTACGCCTCGCCGACGCTGTGTTCCTCGCCCGGCAACGTCTATTCGTATCCGGCGCTGTCGCAGATCTCGCACGTGCACATGTCGCGCTGGTACATCGGCGCGAACCCGCGCGGCGGCCGCTCGCTCTACCAGGCCACGGTGGTGAACACCAACGGCGCGCCGAGCGTGCAGATCCAGGAAATCGCCGATGGCGTGCAGGACATGGAGCTGAGCTTCCTGCTCGCCGGCGCCAACGATTACGTGCCCGCCGGCTCGATCACCGCCACGCAATGGAGCCAGGCCGACGTGATCGCCGTGCGCGTCGTGCTGGAGGTCGAGGTCGACGACGACACCCAGGCCGGCGAAAACATCACGCGTCGCCTCGAACACACCGTCACCTTGCGGAACCGACTGTCATGAACCGCATTCCCTCGATTCCTTCCCGCAACGGCGAGCGCGGCATCGCGCTGGTCGTGGTGCTGATCCTGCTGCTGGTCATGTCGATGCTGGCGATCGTCAGCCTGCGCTCGACGCTGATGGAAGAGCGCATGAGCGCGAACATGGCCGACCGCAGTTCCAGCTTCCAGGCCGCCGAAGCCGCGCTGCGCCAGGGCGAACAGCTCGCCTCGCAGAAGCCGACGCTGCCCTCCAGCGGTTGCCTCAACGGCCTGTGCGCGATTCCGCTTGCGACCGATGCGCCGCGTTGGGCGCCCGGTGCGTCGGCGTGGAGCACCGCGCGGAACGTCGACATCGACATGGGCACGCAGTCGGTGGGCGCCAAGTACATCGTCGAGTTGCTGGCGACGAACGTCGAATCGGCGGGCCAGTGCGTCTCTCAGGATCCGAATGAAGTGTGCACGGGCTTCGAAAGCCGATACCGCATCACCGCGTTGAGCGAAGCCTCGGGCCGCTCGTCGGTGATGCTCCAGACCAATTACGCAGTGCCCTGAACGGAGTCATGGCCATGGTTGCCCAGACCGTCAAAACCCGCACGACGCCCTCGCGCCTGACCGCGCTGGTCTTCGCCTTCTGCACGACGTTGATCGCGCTGCCCAGCGTGGCGGTCACGATCCCGGACGTGCCGCTGCAGTCGGGCACCGCGTATCCGCCGGCGAACGTGCGGTTCATCCTCGACGACTCCGGTTCGATGGCCTGGGACTTCATGCCCGGCGCCAACAGCTCGAGCGAAGTGCCCGCGGTGAGCCCGGTGAACATCGCGCTGACCACCTATGCGCGCAACACGCTGTACTACAACCCGGGCATCACCTACCAGGCGTGGATCAAGGCCGACGACACGCGTTACACCAGCGGCACGACGTACTCCAGCGCCTGGTCCGACGACAGCCAGTTGAGCAGCGCCACCAACCTGGGCTCCGCGACGCGCACGTTCTACATGCCGAAGGACGGCGCCACCAACCTGGGCGCCACCGGTTCCTACTGGCGCTACCAGATCACGCCGGCCGGCGGCGACATCGTGCGCAGCGAATACGGCACGGTCATCGCCAACACGAACAACGCCTCGGGCTTCCCGACCACCGCGCAGGACACCAACACCAACGGTACCTCGGCGCGCATCGCGATCGTGGTGCCGGTGGGCATCGAGCAACTGACGGTCAGTTCTTCCGGCGGCAAGTTCGGCAAGAACACCAACGCCGACGACGGCAAGGGCAACGGCGCCGACCTGTACCTGCGCTACAACGCCACGCCGTCGACGGGCACCTACGACTGCCGTTCCACTGCGAAGGGCAACACCGAAACCTGCACGATCGACAACCCGACCGCGGGCACGTACTACGTCAACTTCGTCGCCGACTCCTCCTTCCGCACCGTCGGCGTGACCGCCACGCTGACCACGACCAACCGTTGCGGCACGGGCACCGGCACCAGCGACTGGATCAACTGCACCTCGGCCACGCCGCAGTACCGCGACGCCAACAACGCGCTCGTGCAGCGCTCGCTGTCGGCGGAGCTGGTCAACTACGCGACCTGGTATTCCTACCACCGCACGCGCATCAAGGTGGCCAAGGCCGGCGCGAGCGAAGCCTTCAGCCGCCTGGCCGGCAACTCGCTGCGCGTGGGTTACGACTCGATCTGGAACCGCAGCCCGGTCAACATCCCGGTCGGCACCAACAACGGTGTGTTCAGCGGTACCAACCGCACCACGTGGTTCAACACGCTGCATGCCGCCGCCGCGAGCAACGGCACGCCGCTGAAGGGCGCGCTGCAACGCGCGGGCGAATACTTCTCCAACACGTCCGCCACCGGCCCGTGGGGCCCGGAAACCGGCGCCAACCAGCTCAGCTGCCGCCAGAACTTCGCGATCCTGACCACCGACGGTTACTGGAACGACGACAGCGGCTACAACAGCCCGGTCGGCGACACCGACGGCACCGCCGGTCCGTCCATCACCGGCCCGAACTCGCAGTCCTACAGCTACGCGATCGCCAGCCCCTACAAGGACAATTTCGCGGGCACCACCAACACGCGCGGCAACACGCTCGCCGACGTCGCGATGCATTACTGGAAGCGCGACCTGGTCAGCGCGCTGACCAACAACGTGCCCACCTCGATCGCAGACCCGGCGTTCTGGCAGCACATGGTGACCATGGGCGTGTCGATCGGCCTGCAGGGCAACCTCAACCCGGCCGTCGACCTGACCTCGATCACCAACGGCACCAAGCGTTGGGGCGACCCGACCGATACCGAAGACGCCGACCGCATCGACGACCTGTGGCACGCCTCGGTCAACGGCCACGGCAACTTCGTCGCGGCGAAGAACCCGACCGAATTCGCGCAGGCGATGGTCGACGCGCTGGCCACCGTGGCCGCGCGCCTGGGTTCGGCGTCGAACGTGACCGCCAACTCGACCTCGTTCACCACCGACTCGCGCATCTACCAGGCGACGTACGTCTCCGGTAAGTGGATCGGCGAAATGAGCGCGTGGGATGCGACCGCCGCGGGCCTGGCGGCGACGCCGGCCTGGAAGTCCTCGCCGCAGATCGCCTACGCCGGCCGCAATGTGTTGACCTGGAACGGCACCGCCGGCCAGACCTTCCCGACGACGGCGCAGACCGCCGCGCTCGCGCGCACCACCGGCATCGCGCCGGTGACCGGCCCGAACAACGTCAACTACATCAAGGGCGACTGGGGTTCCGAACGTCGCCTGGGCGGCACCCTGCGCAACCGCGACTCGTTGCTCGGCGACATCGTCAACTCCTCGCCGATGTACGCGCCCGACACCAAGACGCTCTACGTCGGCGCCAACGACGGCATGCTGCACGCCTTCAACGCGCTGACCGGTGCCGAGCTGTTCGCCTTCGTCCCGGGCGGCCTGAACTTCGCCGACCTGGCCACGCTCAGCGACCCGCAGTACACCCACAAGTACTTCGTCGACGGCCCGGTCATCGTCTCGACCCTCAAGCAGACGCCGGGCAAGAACTACCTGGTCGGCGCGCTCGGGCGCGGCGGCAAGGGCGTCTTCGGCCTGGACGTGACCACGCCTTCGAGCTTCGCTGCCGGCAACGTGCTGTGGGAACTGCGCGACGACGGCGGCGACATGGGCATGGTGACCAACGAGCCGCAGATCATCACGCTCAACGACGCCACCAACACCAAGGCGGTGATGTTCGGCAACGGCATCAACAGCACCAACGGCCATGCGGTGTTGTTCGTCGTCAACCTCGCCACGGGCGCGGTGATCAAGAAGATCGACACCGGTTCGAGCGGCGACAACGCGCTGTTCGACCCGCGCGCCCGCGACGTCGACGGCAACGGCACCACCGACTACATCTACGCCGGCGACCGCAACGGCAACCTGTGGAAGTTCGACTTCACCGGTGCGACCGCGGGCACCTGGACGATCGCCGCCGGCGGTCAGCCGCTCTACCGCACGCGCAGCGGCCAGCCGATCACCTCGGGCGTCGCCGTGGCGCGCAACCCCGAAGACGGGCGCCAGTGGGTGCTCTTCGGCACGGGCAGCTACATGACACTGGGCGACGTGAACGACAACACCGTGCAGACGATGTACGGCCTGATCGACGAAAACGTCACGATTACCCAGTCGCAGTTGCAGCAGCGCACCATCGCCGGCACCACCACGGTGAACGGCCGCATCTACCGCGCGCTGGAACCGGTGGGGACGCTGGCCTCGGGCAAGAAGGGTTGGTACCTGGACTGGAACAACCCGACGGCAGGCGAACGTGTCGTGGTCCGTCCGCAGTTGAAGGGCACGTCCGTGGTCACCTCGACGATGATCCCGCCGACTGCATCGACGTGCGAAGCGGGCGGCTCGGGCTTCATCAACGCGATGGATGCCTTCAGCGGTACCGCGCTGCCCGAACCGTTCTTCGACATGAACAAGGACGGCAGCTTCACCAACCTCGACACGATCACCATCAACACGCCGAGCGGGCCCGTGCAGGTGGGCGTGAGTTCGGTCAGCACCGGCGCGAGCCCGACCAAGGTCGTGTTCGTCGGCGACCGCCTGTTCTACTCCAAGACCGACGGCTCGATGGGTTCGGACCCGGGCAATCCGCCCGATGGCAATCCACGCCGTGTGATGTGGCGCGAAATCCTCAAGGACTGACGACCGATGAAACGCAACGAACGTGGCTTCACCCTGCTCGAGCTGATGATCACCGTCGGGATCGTCGCGGCGCTGGCGGCGATGGCGGTGGCCGGTTACGGCTTCGCCACGCTGAAGACGCGTCGCGCCGCCGCGCAGGGCTGCCTCACCGAGGCGGCCGGCAGGATGGAGCGTTACTACACCTCGGCGATGACCTACCAGGGCGGCCCGTCGCCGTCCTGCTCGGCCGACGTCAGCCAGTGGTACGACGTCTCCTTCGCCTCCGGTTCGCCGGCGGCGATGACCTACACGCTGCGGGCGGTGCCGAAGAACGGCCAGCGCAAGGACAAGTGCGGCACGATGACGCTCAACGAAAAGAACGTGCACAGCCCCACGACGGCCGGTTGCTGGTAACACGCCGCATGCCGGTTGCGTGACCGCGGCGGCGGTGTTGTCATCGCCGCCCATGGAGACATCCACGCAAGCGCACGTCCGCCGCACCATCGACGCGGTGTGGCGGATCGAATCGACCCGGCTCATCGCCGGTCTTGCGCGCATGGTGCGCGACGTCGGCCTGGCCGAAGAACTCGCGCAGGACGCCTTCCTGGCCGCGCTCGAACACTGGACCGCCGACGGCGTTCCCGACAAACCGGGCGCCTGGCTGATGGCGACCGCCAAGCGCCGCGCGATCGACCGCGTGCGCCAGCGCGACCTGCACGCGCGCAAGCAGGCGACGATCGACCACGACGAAGACTGGCAGCCCGCGTTGCTCGCGGCCGATCCCGAATCGGCCGCCGACGATGTGATCGGCGACGACGTGCTGCGCCTGGTGTTCACCGCGTGCCATCCGGTGTTGTCGAGCGACGCGCAGGTCGCGCTCACGCTGCGCCTGCTCGGCGGGCTGACGACGGAGGAAATCGCGCGCGCGTGCCTGGTGCCCGAGCCGACCGTCGCGCAGCGCATCGTGCGCGCCAAGCGCACACTGAGCGAGGCGAACGTGCCGTTCGAAACGCCGGGGCGCGACGAACTGCCGCAACGCCTGTCCGCCGTGCTCGGCGTGGTCTACCTGATCTTCAACGAAGGCTACGCCGCCACCAGCGGGACCGACTGGATGCGCCCGGCGCTGTGCGACGAAGCCTTGCGGCTTGGTCGCATCCTCGTCGCGCTCGCGCCGCTGGAACCGGAAGTCCACGGGTTGCTCGCGTTGATGGAACTGCAGGCCTCGCGCATCGGCGCGCGCACCAAGCCCGACGGCACGCCCATCCTCCTGCTCGAACAGGACCGCACGCGCTGGGATCACCTGTACATCCAGCGCGGGCTGGCGTCGCTGCGCCACGCCGAACGCCTCGGCGGCGCGGAGGGTCCCTACGCGTTGCAGGCGGCCCTCGCTGCGTGCCACGCGCGTGCACCGACCGCGCAGGACACGGACTGGCCGCGCATCGCCGCGCTGTACGACGTGCTCGCCTCGCGCATGGGTTCGCCCGTGGTCGAACTCAATCGCGCCGTGGCCTTCGCGATGGCCTACGGCCCGCAGGCGGGGCTGGACCTGGTCGATGCCCTGGTCGATGCGCGCGAATTGCGCGACTACCACCTGCTGCCCAGCGTGCGGGGCGATCTGCTGCAGAAGCTCGGCCGCTTCGACGAAGCGCGCGCCGAGTTCGAACGCGCTGCCACGCTCGCGCGCAACGAGCGCGAGGCCGAACTGCTGCGTCGACGCGCGGCCGCGACCACGCCCTGACGCGGCGTCGACGCGGCGACCATGTCCGCGGCGCGACCATCGCGCCATGCCCATCGACCGCCGCGATCCCGCGGGCCGCACGCACAGCCGCGGCCGCTGCCATCTCTACGTCCTGCCGGTCGTGGTCGAGGATCTGCTGAAGCTCGGGTTCTCGCGCGATCCGCTCGCGCGCCTGCAGCAGTTGCATGCGCGCTGGTACGAACAATTCGACCTGGACCGCGCCTTCACGATCGAAACCGAATCGGTGCCCGATGCGCGTCGCCTCGAACTGCGCTTGCGCCGCGAGCTCGTCGCGCACAACGCACCACGCCCGCTGACGATGCGCGAAGACGCAGGTGGCGCACGCGAGTGGTATCGAGGCGCGTCGGCGCTGCTCGAGGCGTCGGCGCGCGACCTGGAAGGCGAGGGCTACATTCGGCACGCGCCGTTGCGGCCCTGGCTGCGTGCGGCGCTCCAAGCGCGTGCCGACCTGTTGTTCGACTGGACCAGCGCGCTGGGCGTCGACGACCGACAGACCCCGCGCCCCGGCGGTTTCGGCGCGACCCCCGCGCAAACCGCGGTGCGGGATGTCCTCGGCGCCTTCGATGCGCTCGACATCGACCTGGCGCCCTGGTTGCCCGAAGCGGTGCTGCACTGGCATCGTGCATCGCGATGAGCGCTCCCTTCGAACTGTTGCCCTTCGAACTGCCGCCCGCACAGGCGCAGGCGATCGCGCAGGCCTATGCCACGCCGCCGCGTGCGTATCACGACCTCCACCATGTCGGCGAAGTCCTGCGGCATTACGACGCGGTCGCCCAGGGGCCCGGTTGGACGCATCCGCGCGAGGTGGCGTTCGCCGTGCTGTATCACGACGCGATCTACGTCGCCGGCGCCAAGGACAACGAAACGCGCTCGGCGGACCTTGCGCGCGAACATCTGCTGCAGTGGCCGATGGACGGGCTGGATGTGGATCGCATCGCCGAGCTGATCGAGCTCACCGCGCGCCACGGCAGCGTGTCGCCACGCGATGTGCCGGACGAGGACACGCGGCGGTTCCTGGATTGCGACATGGCCATCCTCGGCGCCGAGACGGCGGTGTTCGACGCCTACGACCGCGGGATCACGGCCGAATATCGGGGCGTGGTGCCCGGCTGGTTGTTCGCGATCAACCGCAAGCGCTTCCTGAAGAGCCTGCTGGGGCGCGAACGTATTTTCCTGAGCGATTTCTTCCACTTGCGGCTCGACGCACGCGCCCGCAACAACCTGCGCCGCGCGATCACCACCAAGCGTTAGGGCAGGGCGGGGCGCTTCACGCCGCCCCCACGGCTGCTCCCGGAATCTGCATCCCCAGTGCAACAGGGGCCTTCCGCATGACTCGTCGACTCAACCGCAGGCTGCGCGTCATCGCCGCACGCGCCACGCTGTGCGCCGTATTGGTGGCCGCCCTGGGTGCCACGGGGTTCCGAACGGCCGACGAAGTCCGCGATGCCGACGCCCAACAGGCCGGCTTGTTCCAGCACTGAGCGCGGCTTCACCCGCTTTGTGACTTGAGGCAGGGGGTTGCACGGCCCGCGGTGTGGCATCGTCGCGCGATCCCATCGCTTCACGAGCCTGCGCATGTCCCTTCGCGTCGCCCTGCTGCCCTGCGCCCTCATCGCCGCCCTCGCGTCCCCGGCCCATGCCGCGGACACCGCGCCGACCAAGCAACCCGAACTGACGCCCCTCACCCTGCAGACCGGCGTGCCGCGTGCACCCGAGCAGGAGGCGGTCGTCTTCCAGACCGCGAGCCTGAAGTTCAAGGTCGATCCGGCGCGCAAGCACCTGGACGGTGATGCGACGCTGACCTTCCGCGCGCTCAAGCCGGTCGATGCGCTCGTCGTGGATCTCGACCGCAACTACAAGGTCGCCTCGGTCGACGTCGATGGTGTGAGCGTCACCGGCTGGAAGAATCCCGAAGGCCGCATGACGATCCCGCTCGCCAGGCCGCTGGCCGCTGGCGGCACCGCCGTGCTGCGCATCGTCTACGACGGCTTCCCGCACGTCGCCGAACGCGCACCGTGGGACGGCGGTTTCGTCTGGGCCAAGGCGCCGACCGGCGAGCCGTGGATCGCCAGCGCGGTGCAGGGCAACGGCTGCGATCTGTTCTGGCCGTGCATCGATCATCCGCAGGCCGAACCCGAAGTGGTCGACCAATTCGTCACCGTCCCCGCGCCGCTGGTGTCGGCGGGCAACGGCGTGTTGGTGGGCATGGAGGAAAAGGACGGCTGGCGCACCTACCACTGGCGCACGAAGAACCCCGACACCTATGCGATCGCGCTGAACATCGGGCCCTACGAACTGCTGTCGGCCGATTACAAGTCGCGCTACGGCAACACGATCCCGCTGCGCTTCTGGCACCTGAAGGGCGAGGGCGACAAGCCGAAGGGCCTGTTCGCCGAATTCGCGCCGATGCTGGACTTCTTCGAGGAAGTCATCGGCCCGTATCCATTCGCCGACGAAAAGATGGGCGTGGTCGAAACCCCGCACCTGGGCATGGAACACCAGACCATCAATGCCTACGGCAACGAGTACAAGAAGTCCGAGTACGGATACGACTGGCTGCTCGAACACGAGTTCGCGCACGAGTGGTTCGGCAACCAGCTGACCAACAAGGACTGGGACGACATGTGGCTGCACGAAGGCTACGGCACGTACATGCAACCGCTGTACATGCAATGGCTGCGCGGCGACATGGAGTACAAGGCCAACCTGATGAAGCAGCGCGCCACGCTCGCCAACAAGCATCCGATCGTCGCCGGTCGCCCGATGCTCGAAGAGGACGTGTACAGCGACGAGAAGGGCCCGGGCCACGACATCTACTACAAGGCCTCGCTGGTGCTCGACACCTTCCGCAACCTGATCGGCGACAAGCAGTTCTTCGACGTCACGCGCCAGGCCGTGTATGGCCGCACCGATCCGCGCCCGGGCAACTTCAAGCCCTTGTACGCGAGCACGCCCGATTACATCGCGGCCGTGCGCAAGGTCACGGGCAAGGACTACCAGTGGTTCTTCGACGTGTATCTGTATCAGCCGGCGTTGCCGGAACTGGTCGCCACGCGCGCGGGCAACACGCTGAAGCTCGAGTGGAAGACCGGCGGCAAGCCCTTCCCGATGCCGGTGGAAGTGCGCGTGGGCGACCACGTCGAGACGGTTGCGATGGCGAACGGGCAGGGCAGCCTGCCGATCAAGGCCGACGAGAGCTTCACGCTGGATCCGCATTCGAAGGTGCTGCGCCAGTTGCCGCACATCGATGCGTTCCAGCAGGACAAGAGCGACCGCGAGAAGGCCGAGGCGCGCAAGAAGGCCGCGGCCGGCTGAACCGGCTGAACGGACGATCGCCGGCGCGTCTTACGGGACGAGGCGCGCCGAGCGAAAATGCCCGGCATGCATGCGGCGCATTTAGCGGACGACCTGTTCAGCCAGGGCCCGCGCACACTCATCGACGACGCCGAAGGCGGGTGCTGGTACCACCCCGCCTTCATCGATCCCGCGCGCGCCGCAGGCTGGTTCGACCAACTGCGCGATGCGATCGAGTGGCGCCAGCAACGCCGCCCCATGTACGACCGCGTGGTCGATGTCCCGCGGCTCACCAGTGCTTACGCACTCGATGGCACCGACGATTTGCCGCCGGCGCTCGCGCAGGCGCACGCCGCGTTGCGCGAACACACCGGCGTGCCCTTCACGCACGTGGGCTGCAACTACTATCGCGACGGCAACGACAGCGTCGCCCCGCACAACGACAAACTCGCCACGCTGATTCCCGGGCATCCGATCGTGCTGCTGTCGCTCGGCGCTCCGCGCCGCATGGAAATCCGCGCGAAACAACCGCCGCGCAACGGGGTGCGCATCGACCTGGAAGCCGGCAGCCTGCTGTCGATGAGCCACGCGATGCAATACGCGTACGACCACGGCATTCCCAAGAGCAGGCACGCCGTCGGCCCGCGCATCAGCCTGGCGTTCCGCGTGCGACACGGCGCCTGTTAAGCTCGGCGGCACTCGCAAACCGCGGAAGTACGGCATGACCTGGGTCGGGATCCTGATTTTGATCGTCTGCATCTGGCTGGCCTTCAAGGTCGCCGGCGTCCTGTTCAAGATCGTGCTGTGGGGCGCGATCATCGTCGGCATCTGGTGGCTGGCCGCGCCGTTCCTGGGCTTGCCGCGGCCGTTCTGACGCGGCCTTTCGCCCGCGCGGGCACAATGGCGCGATGCACGCAGCCACCTTCGGCAACCTGAGATTCGACAACCGGTTCCTCGCGCAGCTCCGCGGCGATCCGCAGGAAGGCCCCGGCATCCGCGAGGTCGAGGCCGCGTGGTCGCGCGTGAAGCCCACGCCCGTCGCCGCGCCGCGCCTGGTGGCGTATTCGCGCGAGATGGCGCAGACCCTGGGGCTGGGCGACGCCGACGTGCATTCGCCGGCATTCGCGCAGGTCTTCGGCGGCAATGCCCTGTTGCCGGGAATGGATCCCTTCGCCGCGAACTACGGCGGCCACCAGTTCGGCCATTGGGCCGGGCAACTCGGCGACGGCCGCGCGATCACGCTCGGCGAAACGCTCGACGCGCAAGGCCGGCGCTGGGAACTGCAACTCAAGGGTGCCGGCCCGACGCCGTATTCGCGCAGCGCCGACGGCCGCGCGGTGCTGCGTTCGTCGATCCGCGAATTCCTGTGCAGCGAAGCGATGCACCACCTCGGCATTCCGACCACGCGCGCGCTGAGCCTGGTCGCCACCGGCGAGTCGGTCGTGCGCGACATGTTGTACGACGGCAATCCGAAAGAAGAACCCGGCGCGATCGTCTGTCGCGTGTCCCCTTCGTTCATCCGTTTCGGCAATTTCGAATTGCCCTATACGCGCGAAGACAACGAGGGCCTGCGCGCACTCGCCGATTTCTGCATCGCGCGCGATTTCCCCGAACTGCGCGGGCAGGGCGCCACGCTGTACGGCGATTGGTTCGCCACCATCGCGCAGCGCACCGCGACGCTGATGGCGCACTGGATGCGCGTGGGCTTCGTGCACGGCGTGATGAATACCGACAACCTGTCGATCCTCGGGCTGACGATCGACTACGGCCCCTACGGTTGGATCGACGACTTCGATCCGGAATGGACGCCCAACACCACCGATGCCGGCGGCCGGCGCTATCGCTTCGGATGGCAGCCGAAGATCGCGTACTGGAATCTCACGATGCTCGCGCACGCGCTCTCGCCCCTGTTCGGTGAAGACGTGGCGCCCTTGAACGAAGGCTTGCAGCGCTACATGGATGCGTACGTGGCTGCCGATCGTGCGAACACGGCCGGCAAGCTCGGCCTGCGCGAAGCGCGCGACAGCGACATCGAACAGCACCAGATGCTGCAGGACATGCTGCGCGTGGGCGAGTTCGACATGACGCTGTTCTATCGCGCGCTGTCGCGCTTCGACCCGAACGCGGACATCGAAACGCAACTCGATGGCCCCGGCGATCTGTTCGGCCACGCCACCTACGACGCGGAAAAACGCGAAGAAGCGCTGCCCGGGCTCTGGGACTGGTTCAACCTTTACGCACCGCGGTTGCAGGAGGAGGGCCGGCCCGCCGAGGAGCGTCGCGCCAGCATGGACGCCGTCAATCCGAAATATGTCCTGCGCAATTATCTGGCGCAGGAAGCCATCGACCTGGCCGAACAGGGCGACGACAGCCGGGTCGCCGAATTGCTCGAGGTGATGCGCAAACCCTACGACGAGCAGCCCGAATTCGCGCGTTTCGCGCAGAAGCGGCCGGAATGGGCGAAGACCAGGGTGGGCTGCTCGATGCTCAGCTGCAGCTCCTGAAGGGCTGAGCAACTACAATCGCCGGATGCCCCTGATCGCCCTCCAGAACGTCGACTACAGTGTCGGCGGCCCGCTGCTGCTCGACCACGTCGAGCTGTCCATCGAACCCAACGAACGCATCGCGCTCATCGGCCGCAACGGCGCGGGCAAGTCCACGCTGCTGAAATTGTTGTCGGGCGACCTGAAACCCGACGACGGCGAAGTGCGTCTGGAAGGCGGCCGTCGCGTCGCGCGCCTGGAACAGGAAGTGCCCGGCGATGCGGTCGGCACCGTGTTCGACGTCGTCGCCGCGGGCCTGGGTGAGGCGGGCGCATTGCTTGCGCATTTCCACCACCTCGCGCATGCCGAAGTCGTCGACGCGCGCGCGCTGGCGGACGCGCAGGCGAAAGTGGAAGCCGCGCATGCCTGGTCGCTCGACCAGCGCGTCGAGGAAACGCTCACCCGCCTGGGGCTGGATGGCGATGCGCAGTTCGCCCGCCTGTCCGGTGGCATGAAGCGACGCGTGCTGCTCGCGCGCGCGCTCGTCAGCGCACCGGATCTGTTGTTGCTCGACGAACCGACCAACCACTTGGACATCGAATCGATCGACTGGCTCGAACAATTCCTCAAGTCCTGGAACGGCGCGCTGGTCTTCGTCACCCACGATCGCCGCTTCCTGCGCGCGCTGGCCACGCGCATCGTGGAGATCGATCGCGGCCGCGTGACCAGCTGGCCGGGCGACTTCGACAACTACCAGCGCCGCCGAGAGGAACGCGCCAACGCCGAAGCGCAGGAAAGCGCGCGCTTCGACAAATTGCTCGCGCAGGAAGAAACCTGGATCCGCCAGGGCATCAAGGCGCGTCGCACGCGCGATGAAGGCCGCGTGCGCCGCCTGGAATCCATGCGCGTCGAACGCGCCGCGCGCCGCGAGCAGATGGGACGCGTGAAGATGGAAGTCTCGCAGGGCGAGGCGTCCGGCAAGAAGGTCATCGAAGCGCGCGACGTGGATTTCGATTACGGCGATCGCGCGCTGGTGCGCGATTTCTCCACGACCATCCTGCGCGGCGACCGCGTCGGCCTGATCGGCCCGAACGGCAGCGGCAAGACCACCTTGCTCAAACTGCTGCTGGGGCAACTCGCGCCGCAGCGCGGCACGGTGAAGGCAGGCACGGGGCTGGAGATCGCGTACTTCGACCAGCAGCGCGCGTCGCTGCGCGAAGACTGGAGCGCGATGGAGAACGTCTCCGGCGGCCAGGATTTCGTCGAGATCGGCGGCAGGCGCAAGCACGTGCTCGGCTACCTGCAGGATTTCCTGTTCACGCCCGAGCGCGCACGCGCGCCGATCACGCGGCTGTCGGGTGGCGAGCGCAATCGCCTGTTGCTCGCGCGCCTGTTCGCGCAGCCTTCGAACCTTCTGGTGATGGACGAACCGACCAACGACCTGGATGTCGAAACGCTCGAATTGCTGGAAGAACTGCTCGCCGAATATCCCGGCACCTTGTTGATGGTGAGCCACGACCGCGACTTCCTCGACCACGTGGTGACCTCCACGCTGGTGATGGAAGGCGACGGGCGCGTCGGCGAATTCGTGGGCGGCTATACCGATTGGGTGCGGCAGCGCGGGCCGCAGGTCGCGGCGGCGCCGTCGGCGCGAAGCGCGCCGGTGCGGCCTTCGCAGGGCGGGCAGACCAAGCGCCGGATGTCGTTCAAGGAACAGAAGGAACTGTCGGAATTGCCGGCGCGCATCGAGCAACTCGAAGCGAAGATCGCGCAGTTGACCGAAACGATGCACGACCCTGCCTTCTACCAGCGCGACAGCGCGGCGATCGTCGCGCACAACGCACAGCTTGCCGAAGTGCAGGCGCAACTGGATACGGCTTACGGCCGGTGGATGGAACTCGACGCGGGTTGAGGCTTATTCGGAAGCCTGGGCGTCGATTTCGTCGAACACCGATTCGGGCAGCGCGATGAACGACCAGAACGGGATGTCGCGCCCGGCCCAGGCCTGGCCGGTTTCCTCGAGGATTTCCAGCAACGTGTCGAAGGCGTCGCCTTCGGATTGCTGCAAGGCGCCGCCGTTGTCGAACAACAAGGCAACGCCGGCACTGGGCAGCCACGACAGATCGCGCAGGCTGTCGGACAAGGCATCCCAGTTGTGGCCGAAGGTGCGCGGGAAATCGAGCGCGGTGGCGATGCGCAGCAGGATCTGGTGCTTGTCGCCGCCTTCCAGGTCGACGCGACGGACCTGCAGGCCCGCATCGCGCGCGGCGACGCCGAGCGTGTCGAGGTCGTCGCTCGTGACGAAGTAGACGCCCGCGTTGTCCGCATCGGCCAGGCCGAGTTCCCAGCCCGAGTCGCTCATTGCGTGCTTCCCGACACGTCGAAGGACCGGAACGAATCGTAATGATCGTCGGTGTAGAACCAGGCCGAAGGCGGTTGGCCGCCGGTGATGATGCGGCGCGCGCCGCGATCGCCGGCGCCCGGCGTTTCGACCGTGTATTCGCGGTAATAGCCGCGCGGCATGTCGGGCAGGTGGTGTTCGCGGTTCTGGAACACGCTGCCGTCCTGCGCATGCGGGAACGGCCCGCCGTGCTGGATCAGCGCGATGGTGTCGCGCGCTTGCGGCGGAAGGAATGACGGCAGGGCCGGCGCATCGTTGCGCGCAAGCTCGACAGCACCGCCGCCGCCGGCCGCGGGCGCGCTCGCCGAAGGCGGCGCTTCGCCGGGCGCGGGGGAATTGACGATGCGGGGCCAGAACAGCCACACCGCGAACAGCAGTGCCGCCACCACCCAGACCCACGGATTGCGCAAATGTCGCCGCATGCGGACTTCGGCCTTCCATTGGTGTGCTTTGTTTCGGAAGATACTCCTTCCATGCCGCTCACGCGCAATCTGTTCTTCGCCCTGGCGCCGGAGCCGTCGCTGCGCGACGCGCTCGCTGCGCACGCGCAACGCCTGCACGCCGGGTGGGGCGGCCGCATGACCGCGCCTGCGAAGTTGCACATGACGGTGTTGTTCCTCGACACGCTGCCCGCACCGATCGAACCCACGCTGATCGAGGCCGCGCGTGCCGCGGGCGCATCGATCGCGTTGCCGGGATTCGAGTTGGTCGTCGATCGCGCCGACCGCTTCGGCCATCGCGTCGGCTGGCTCGGCTGTTCGCACGTGCCGCCCGCGTTGCAGGCCCTGCACGAACGGCTCCTGGACGCCTGTTTCGCCAACGGTGCGCCCGTGCAACGCGAGAACCATTACACGCCGCACGTGACCATTTCGCGCGACCCGCGCACGCCCGCGCCGCACGCGATCGAGCCCTTGTCCTGGCGCGTGCGCGACTTCGCCTTGATGGCGAGCGCCGAAGGCGCGTACGAAATCCTCGGCCGATGGCCCCTGCAAGCATGACCCGCGATCCCCGCATCGACGCTTACATCGACAAGCAGGCCGAGTTCGCGCGGCCGATCCTCGAACGCGTGCGCGCGCTCGTGCACGAGGCCTGCCCCGAGGTCGAGGAAACGATCAAGTGGTCGATGCCGACCTTCGTTTACGGCGGCGGCATCCTCTGCGGGATGGCGGCGTACAAGCAGCACGTCTCCTTCGGTTACTGGAAACATGCGCTCGTGGTGGGCGAGGGCGCACCCCGCGACGGCATGGGCAGCTACGGCAAGATGACGTCGGTGAAGGATTTGCCGCCGAAGAAGACGCTCATCGCGCATCTCAAGAAGGCGATGCAGTTGAACCTGGAGAAGACGCCGCCGGTGCGCAAGGCGTCATCGCCCAAGCCGCCACCGCAGTTGCCGGACGACATGGCGGCGGCGCTGAAGAAAAACGCGAAAGCGCGCAAGGCCTTCGATACGTTCCCGCCGAGCGCGCAACGCGATTACGTCGACTGGATCGTGGAAGCCAAGCGCGAAGCAACACGCGCCTCGCGCCTTGCTCAGGCCATCGAGTGGATGGCCGAAGGCAAGCGGCGCAACTGGAAATACGAGACCTGCTGACGCCGCATCATTCCGACAGGAAGCGCCCGCAACCGCGGTACGCCGTGCCGCCGACATCGACCATCGCGTCGACCGGGTAGATCGCATCGCTCATGCCGTCGTTGCAGGGCTTGCGTTCGAGGACGACGCGCACCTTCGTGCCATCGGCGGCCGTGCCGGCGTACCCCATCAGGCCGGAGAGCGACTGCGCCTGCGCGATGTCGAGCTTGCGCGCACCGTAATCGAGTTCGGCATGCAGCTTCGGCGTCTCGCCGGGCCCGACTTCGAGCAGCCAGCCCGGCTCGTTGCCGATGGCGCGGAACGCGATGCCGCGACGCTTGGCCGCGTCCCACGGCGACCCGGCCTGCGGCGGCGCATCCTGCTGCACGCACTCGACCTTCGCGCCGCCCTGGCGCGTGAGCGTGCCTTCCGACCCCTTCGTCCAGAACTCGTTGCCGAGATGATCGGCGTAGCGCGCACCCGAGGCCGATTGCGCCAGCGGCAGCGACACCGCGCCGCTCGGCAGCGCGAGATCCACGCGTTCGCCGGGGATGTCGAAGACCGCTTCGAAGGTCATGTCATCGCAGGTCCACATCGAACGCATCGTCTGCGCGGGCGGTTGCCGTGCATCGCCGCTGCTCACGCGCGTCATGCGGAATTCGATCGTCTTCCCGTCGCCCGGCGTGACCGCGATGCGCGTCGGCGTGTTGAACAGCAGGCCGCCATCGGCGCCGCGCAGGGTGGCGCTCAGGCCGTACTGGCCATTCGGGCGCAACTTCGCGGGATCGTATTGCAAGGCGAAGTCGTAGGGCGGGCCCGCGACATCCTCCAGCGTCGTGGTCGCGATCACCGCATCGGGCGTATCGGCGAGCTGGTTGTCGATCAACTGCACCGTGAAATCCGCGCCCGGCGGAATCTTGATGCGCTCCAGGTACGTGGCGCGGCCATGGATGAAGTTGGATTCGGTCGGGATCGGCGCCTGCGCGGCGGGCGCGGGCGTGCTGTCAGGACAGCCTGCCAGCATCGTCGCCAGGCAGGCGGCCAACACGCAACGGAACACGGTCATCGCAGGCTCCTTGTCGGATCAGGGCGCGGTGTCGACGCGCAACACCGGGTAGAGGTTGAAGCGCTCGTCCCAGGAGGCATGCCGCTTGGCGAAGAAGGCCAGGCGCGCGTCGGGATCCTTGGCGAAGGCCTCGTCCTTCAGCGCGGCGTCGAATTCGGCGCGCACCTTGCGATCCTTCAACATCGTCTCGGCGACTTCCTCGGCCACGTACGCTTCCATGTATTCCTTCTGTTCGAAGGCGTTGTTGAACTCGCCCCACGCGGCCAGCGCATCGGGCGCCTGCGGTTCGAGCAGGGCCATCACCAGGCGGGCCTTGGGCTGTGCGATCGGCACGAACAGGGCGCCGTTGCCGACATCGCGCGTCTCCGGTTTCCACGTGCCTTCGAGCGTCAGGCGCTGGTGGCCTTCGACCGAATTGCCGGCGAACTTCGTGCTCGTCGCGCGGAAGGTCTGCACGGCGAGCTTGTCGTGCGCCTGGATCGGATGGAACTGCACGCCGTGCAGTTTCAACTTTTCGCCGACCCACGCCGCATGCGCCGCCGGCACGATGTAACCCGCGCGCGGGGCATCGACGACGCGGCCGGGGATGATGTTGTCGCGCAGCGGCAGTTTCCAGATTTGCGGTTTGGTTTCGTCGTAACGCGTCATCAGCGCGCCCGAGACCTCCGATTGCGTGCGCGTGTACGCGTAGCCGCGGAAATCGATCGTGCGCACCTTCTCGCTGGCCGTGTAGTCCAGCGGCACCGGCTTGCCCGACAGGTCGGCGGCATCGGCGGCCTTGGCGATGCGCATCCACTCGGCGCCATCGCTGGCGACGTGCTGCATCACCGAGAGCACGATGTCGTGCGTGGTCTTGACGCGATGCGGGTAGGGGCGCCACGAGTGCGTTTCCACCAGCATCCCGAAGCGGTTGCGCAACTGGAAATAGCCGGTGGAGAAGCGCGGCGGCGACACGCCGTCGACGAAGCCGGACGTCGGATCGTCGGATTGCGCGAAGGAGGGATAGAAGGCGACCGGCAGCGCGCCCTGTTTCTCCACGTCGGCGATCACGCCGTCGCGGAAGGCGCGGCCGGCGGCCTGCAGTGCGGCGTCGCCGGCGTGCACCGGCTCGACCTGCACGGCCACGTCCTGTTCGAACTTCGCGCCATCGGTGACGTGCAGGTCGATGTAGGCAATCGGGTCCCACGCATCGACCAGGCGCAGCATCGCCTGCATCTCCGGCGTATCGGCCTTCACGTAGTCGCGGTTGAGGTTGTAGTTCTGCGCGGTGGTGCGCCAGCCCATCTGCTCGGGGCCGCGCTGGTTCGGGCGGTTCCATGCGCCGAAACGCTCGTGACCATCGATGTTGAACACCGGGACGAAGACGAGCACCTGTTTGTCGAGGACGCCCTTGGCCTGTTCGCCATCCAGCACCTGGCGCAGTGCCTGGAAGCCCGCGTCCTTGCCGTCGATCTCGCCGGCGTGGATGCCGCCCTGCACGAGCAGCACGGGCAGGCCCTTGGCGCGCGCGGCTTCGGGCGTCAGCGCGCCGGTGCGCGTGGCGATGAGCGCGAGCATCGGGCGGCCTTCGGGCGTGGTGCCGAATTGCGTGCAGCGCACGGCGTCGGGGTAGGCCTTCGCAAAGGCATGGCACAGCGCGATGGTTTCTTCGAAGCGCCCGGTGCGCACGAAGCCGGAGCGCTCCGATTCGGTCACCAGGTCCGCGCGCGGCGTGGCCGCGAAGGCGGGGCCCAGGCAGGCCAGGGCAACGGCGGAGGCGAGCAGCGTGCGGATCGGCGTCATGGGCGAGGGTTCGGTCGGGGAGGGGCGAGCGGCCGATCTTAGACGACCGATATGATGTGCGCCTCTGCCAGAGGGAACGCGCCCATGGATGTCCTGTACTACTCGCCCGGTGCCGCCAGCCTGGTCGTGCATTGGTTGTTGATCGAACTCGACGCGCCGCACGCGCTCCACCTGATCGACACGTCCACCGGCGCCCAGCGTTCGCCCGAATACCTCAAGCTCAATCCCAACGGCGTGGTGCCCACGCTCGTGCTCGATGGCGTGCCGCGTTTCGAAGCCGCCGCGTTGCTGATGACGCTCGCCGATCGCGACCCGCAGCATCGCTTCGCGCCCACGCACGACGACCCGCAGCGCGCCGATTACAACCAGTGGATGTTCCACCTGGCCAATGCGGTGCAGCCCCTGTTCCGCCAGTGGTGGTATCCGCACGAGCCTGCCGGCGAGGCGAATGCCGATGCCGTGCGCGCGTCCATCGCGCCGCGCATCGCCGCCGCGTGGGATCGCCTGGATGCGCGCATCGCCGAACACGGCCCTTACCTGCTGGGCGACCGGCTGACCGCCGCGGATTTCTATCTCACGATGCTGTTGCGCTGGTCGCGCAACATGCCGCGCCCGGCCACCGATTGGCCGCACCTTCGCGACTTCGCCAATCGCATGCGCGCGCGCCCGTCCTTCGCCACGCTGTATGCGCGCGAAGGCTTGTCCGAATGGAGCCTTGGCCCCGCGACGGCGGCGGTCTGAGGCATGGGTTCCCCGCAGACCCTGATCCTCATCGCGATCACCGTGGTGGTGTCGTGGCTGTCGTTCTCGCGCACGCGCCTGCTCGATCGCCTGACCCTGTGGCCGCCGGCGATCGATCGCAAGCACGAGTACGACCGGCTGGTGACGCACGGGTTCGTGCACGCCGACTGGATGCACCTGTTCTTCAACATGTTCACGCTGTATTTCTTCGGGCCGCTGGCCGAACGGTTCTACGGCGAGGCGATCGGGCCGCTGGCCTATCCGGTGTTCTATCTCTCCGCGATCGTGGTCGCGATCCTGCCGACCTACATGCGCCATCGGCACGATGCGGCGTATCGCAGCCTGGGCGCGTCGGGTGCGGTGGCGGCGGTGATGTTCACCTACGTGCTGTTCGATCCGTGGGGGCGCATCTACCTGTTCTTCGGCATTCCGTGCCCGGCGATCGTGTTCGGCGTGCTCTACCTGGCGTACTCGGCCTGGGCCGATGCGCGTGGCGGGCACGGCAACATCAACCACAGCGCGCACTTCTGGGGCGCCGCCTTCGGCATCGCCGCCGCGCTGGTGGTCGAGCCGCGGCTGATCGAGGTGTTCACGCAGCGGCTGCTCGCGCCGCTGCAGTGAGCGATCACCCCGGCTGAATCTCCACCGTGGTATCCGGGCGCTCTGGACCTGACGAGGAAGCGCCATGGCGACCCGGAAACCTGCGAAGAAGTCGGCGGCGAAGAAAAGTGCGAAGAAGGCCGCCCGGAAGGCGGGCGCGAAGAAGGCCGTGAAAAAGGCCGGCGCGAAGAAGGCGACGAAGAAGGCCCTGAAGAAGGCGGCGAAGAAGGTCGCCGCGAAGAAGACCGGGACGCGCAGCGCTTCGACGAAGAAGAGGGCAGTGAAGAAGGGCGCGGCAAGAAAAACCGCGGTGAAGAAGGCGGCGGCGAAGAAGCCGGTCGCGAAGAAGGTCGCGACGAAGAAAGCCGCTTCGAAGCAGGTCGCGACGAAGAAGGCCGCGTCGAAGAAAGCCGTGCCCACGAAGGTCGCTTCGAAGCAGACCGCCACGAAGAAGACCGCTTCGAAAAAGACCGCGTCGAAGCAGACCACCGCCCGCAAGGCGCCGCGCAAGTCGACGCTGAGCTTCGCCTCGAGCATCACCCCCGAACAGGCGCTGGAAAATACCCGCCGCCTGCTCGCCGAGAAGCACGAGCACGATCGCGAGACGCCGGTATGGCAGACGATCGGCCACGACGGCGGCGCGCAGCCCGCGCACGACGGCTTCCAGTCCGACGAAGCCCGCGACCGCGCCGTTGGCCGAGGGCAGGAGGAAACCCGCTCGGAGGGCATCGCCGGCAGCGCGGCCGCCACCGACCGCCACAACCAGGGCAAGCGCGATTCCCGCGGTTGATGGCACCATCGACCCCATGAACACCGACGCATCGCGCGACATCGCCGCCCGCATCCGCCATCAAGCGGATGCGGGGCCGGATTCCGAAGGCCGCTTCACCGTCGAAGTCGACGGCGTGCAGGCCGAACTGGTCTACCGCCGCGACGACGCGGCGCAGATCACCATCCTCCACACCGGCGTGCCCTCGGCGATCGGCGGGCGCGGCGTCGCCGCCGAGCTGGTGCGCACGACGCTGGACTGGGTGAAGGCCGAGGGCATGAAAGTGCACCTGGCCTGCAGCTATTCGAAGGCCTGGGTGGCCCGGCATCCGGAGTACGCGGCGCTCACCGTCTGACAAGCACGTAAACTGGGCGGATGCGCCTCAACAAGTTCATCAGCGACACCGGCGCCTGCTCGCGCCGCGAAGCCGACCGCCTCATCGCCGAGGGCCGCGTCCAGGTCAACGGCATCCGCGCCCGCGTGGGCGCCGAAGTGGGCGAGGAAGACACCGTCCTCGTCGACGGCCAGCCACTGCGCGTCCGCGCCGCGGCGGCGCCAGGCAAGCGTCGGCACGTCTACATCGCGCTCAACAAGCCGGTCGGCATCACCTGCACGACCGAAACGGGCGTCAACGACAACATCATCGATTTCATCGGGCACCAGGAGCGCATCTTCCCGATCGGGCGCCTGGACAAGGAGTCCGAGGGCCTGATCCTGCTGACCTCCAACGGCGACATCGTCAACGAGATCCTGCGCGCCGAGAACAAGCTGGAGAAGGAGTACCTGGTCGCGATCAACCACCCGGTCACCGACGAATTCCTGCGCGGCATGGCCCGCGGGGTGCCGCTGCACGGGGAGACGACGCTGCCGTGCAAGACCGGCAAGCTCGGCCGTTTCGGCTTCCGCATCGTGCTCGTGCAGGGGCTCAACCGGCAGATCCGGCTGATGGCGGCGCATTTCGGCCACCGGGTGAAGCAACTGATGCGTGTGAGGATCGGCTCGGTGAAGTTGGGCCACCTCAAGGTGGGCCAGTGGCGCAATCTGACGCAGGCCGAGCTGCAGGCTCTCCTGCCGCACCGAACCGAGTGGTGAGGCCCAGCCTCGTGGTGGGACGTTCGTCGGGAAAATGAACTTCGTGCTCCCGCATTCACACTTTGGCGTGAAAGTAGGGTAAGGTGCGCCCACTGTTTCAAGCGGGATCACGGTACATCGTGGCCCGATGCGGTAGATCAAGGCGTCAGCCCGCGGTCCGCTACATCGTTCGCTCATTACCCCTTGCTGGACAGTCTCGGTGCGCAAAGTGCGCATCGTGCACCAACCATCTGTTTTTCAAGGAGTAGTTTATGTCCGATCGTCAGACCGGTACCGTCAAGTGGTTCAACGACGCCAAGGGCTTCGGCTTCATCACGCCGGAATCCGGCCCGGACCTCTTCGTGCACTTCCGTTCCATCCAGGGCACCGGCTTCAAGTCGCTGCAGGAAGGCCAGCGCGTGTCGTTCAAGGTCGTGCAGGGCCAGAAGGGCCTGCAGGCCGACGAAGTCCAGGCCGTCTAAGGTCCACGACATCGCGGTATGCCCGGCGCGGTAACGCACCGGGCGCACCTTCGAAAACCCGGCGCTTGCGCCGGGTTTTCTTTTGCCCGAAGCAAAAACGCGTTCCCGCATGTCGGATGCATGCGCGGCGGGTGTATTCAGGCGTCACGCCGCTGGCGATAATTTGCGCGCGACCCTCGAGCCAATGGATTGCCTCAATGACGCGCCGTGCGCTGTTCGTTCTCTTCCTCGCCGTTGCCACGCTGGCTGCCTGCCGCCGTGAGTCTCCGGCGCCTGCGGCCGCGCCCGGCGTGGCGCCTGCCACCACCGCGGCCAAGCCCGCCGCCGCCTCCACCGCGGTGGTGCCGCTGAAGGACGTCGTGGAAACCACGCCGCGCTACGTCATCGGCATCACGTATCCCAAGGAAGCCGCGCCGTACCCGGGCCTGGTGTCGGCGTTGATGGCGTATGCGGCCAATTCGCGCAAGGACCTGATCGGCGCCGTCGATGCGCTCGGCAACGACACGCCGACCGCGCCCTACGAGTTGAGCCTGTCCTACACCACGCTGGTGGATTCGCCGGACCTGGTCGCGATCGCCGCCGACGGCAGCCTGTACACCGGGGGTGCGCACGGCTCGCCGCTGATCGCGCGTTTCGTCTGGTTGCCCAAGCGCAACGCGATGCTGAGCGCCGACAAACTCGTGACCGATGCGAAAGGCTGGCAGGCGATTTCCGATTTCGTGCGCGAACAACTGCACACCGCGCTGTCGCAGCGCATCGATGCCGACGACGTGCCGCCCGAGGAACGCGCCGACATGTTGAAGAACGCCGGGGAGATGATCGACGACGGCACGCAGCCCAAGGCCGACGCGTTCTCCGAATTCGAACCGCGCGTCGGCGCCGATGGGCGCATCGCCGCGTTGCGCTTCGTGTTCCCGCCCTACCAGGTGGGGCCGTACGCCGACGGCACGCAGACCGTCGACGTCCCCGCCGAAGTCCTGTTGCCGCACGTGGCGCCGGCGTATCGCGCCTTGTTCCGCGGCGGCTGAGGCACGGCGCACGCAGGCAGCCGCCATGTCGCCGCATCCGTTCCGGGCGCGTATCGCGGGTTTGTTCCAGGATGCAGGCCTGTGTTTCGACGACACGCGCACCGGCGGCCGCGCGCCCTGGGATCCGCGCGTCCATGACCAGCGCTTTTTCCGCCGCGTGCTCGCGCAAGGCTCGCTCGGGTTGGGCGAGGCCTACATGGACGGTTGGTGGGATGTCGACGATCTGGACGGGATGCTGTTCCGCCTGTTGTCGAAGGATCTGGACAAACGCGTGCTCGGCGTCGGCGAAATCTGGGATGGGTTGCGCGCGCGCGTGATGAACATGCAGAGTCAGGCGCGCAGCTTCGAAGTCGGGCAACGGCATTACGACCTGGGCAACGACCTGTACCGCGCGATGCTCGGCAAGCGCATGGTCTACAGCTGCGGCTATTGGCGCCAGGCCACCGACCTGGACGCCGCGCAGGAAGCCAAGCTCGACCTGGTGTGCCGCAAGCTCGGCCTGCGCCCGGGCATGCGCGTGCTCGACATCGGGTGCGGCTGGGGCGAGGCCCTGAAATTCGCCGCGGAGCGCTACGGCATCCAGGGCGTCGGCGTGACGGTCTCGCGCGAGCAGGCCGACTACGCGCGCGAGCTCTGCGCGGGCCTGCCCATCGACATTCGCCTGCAGGATTACCGCGAACTCGACGAAGGCTTCGATCGCATCTTTTCGCTCGGCATGTTCGAACACGTCGGCGTGCGCAACTACGCAACGTATTTCGACGTCGCGCGGCGTTGCCTGTCCACGCAGGCGCCCGATGGCGGGCTGTTCCTGCTGCACACGATCGGCAGCGCGCGGTCGGTCGACCACACCGATCCGTGGATCGAGCGCTACATCTTCCCCAATTCGATGCTGCCCTCGGCCAAACAGATCTCCGAAGCCATCGAAGGCCGCTTCGTGTGCGAGGACTGGCACAACTTCGGCGCCGATTACGACCGCACGCTGCAGGCGTGGCGGGCGAACATCGAAGCGGCGTGGGATCGGTTGCCGGCGCGCTACGACGAACGCTTCCGCCGCATGTGGCGTTTCTACCTCGCCGGGTCGATGGCGGGGTTCCGATGCCGGCACATCCACCTGTGGCAGCTGGTGCTGTCGCCGGAGGGCGTGCCCGGCGGCTACATCGCCCCGCGCTAGCCGTCGCACGGATTGAGACGGGCAGGGGGGACAGTTCGCCCCATGCCCGTTCAGCCCGCCCTCGCGCACCAGGCGGATAATCCGCCGGCAATGTCGGCGCGTTCCCCCGTCCTCGAACTCTTCCATCCGGCCGTCGCGGCGTGGTTCGCGCGCGCGTTCCCCGGCCCCACGCAAGCGCAGATCCAGGCCTGGCCGTCGATCGAAGGCGGGCGCCACACGCTGGTCGCCGCGCCCACCGGTTCGGGCAAGACGCTGACGGCGTTCATGGCCGCCATCGATGCGCTCGTGCGCCAGGGCCTGTCGCCCGAAGGCCTGCCCGAAGCGACGCAGGTCGTCTACGTCTCGCCGCTCAAGGCCCTGTCCAACGACATCCACCTCAACCTCGAAGCGCCGCTGGAAGGCATCCGCGCCGAACTGGCGCGCATGGGCCTGCCCGATGTCGCCATCCGCACCGCGGTGCGCACCGGCGACACCACGCAGAGCGAGCGCGCGCGCATGCGCAAGACGCCGCCGCACATCCTGGTCACCACGCCCGAATCGCTGTTCGTGTTGCTCGGTTCGGATTCGGGCCGCGCGATGTTGGGTACCGCGCGCACGGTGATCGTCGACGAAATCCACGCCGTCGCCGCGAGCAAGCGCGGCAGCCACCTCTCACTCTCGCTGGAACGTCTCGACGCGCTGTGCGGCCGCCGCCTCACGCGCGTGGGTTTGTCCGCGACGCAGAAGCCGATCGAGGAAGTCGCGCGTTTCCTCGTTGGCGCCGGCCACGTCGAGGCAGGCGTGGCCGATTGCGACATCGTCGACATCGGGTATGCGCGCGAACGCGACCTCGCCCTCGAAGTGCCGCCCACGCCGCTGCAGGCGGTGATGTCCAACGAGCAGTGGGAACAGGTCTACGCGCGCATCGCCGAACTGGTCCGGCAACACAAGACGACGCTCGTCTTCGTCAACACGCGTCGCATGGCCGAGCGCGCCGCACGCCACCTGGGCGATCTGCTCGGCAAGGAACACGTCGCCGCGCACCATGGTTCGCTCGCCAAGGAACTGCGCCTGGCGGCCGAACAACGCCTGAAGACCGGCCAATTGCAGGTGCTGGTCGCGACCGCGTCGCTGGAGCTGGGCATCGACATCGGCGATGTCGACCTGGTCGTGCAGCTCGGTTCGCCGCGCGCGATCGCGGCCTTCCTGCAACGCGTGGGACGCTCCGGACACTTCGTGGGCGGCGTGCCGAAGGGCCGCCTGTTCCCGCAATCGCGCGACGACCTGGCCGAATGCGCGGCCTTGCTCGACTGCGTGCGTCGCGGCGAACTGGATGCGCTGCGCATGCCGCGGGCGCCGCTGGATGTCCTGGCGCAGCAACTGGTCGCCGAAGTCTGCGCGCAGGAATGGGACGAGGACGGGTTGTTCGCGCTGGTGCGCAACGCCTGGCCGTACGCGCAGCTCGAGCGCAAGGACTTCGACGCCATCGTGCAGATGCTGGTCGAGGGCTTCACCACGCGCCGCGGCCACCGCGCCAGTTACCTGCACCGCGATGCCGTCCACAAGCGGCTGCGCGGGCGCGCGGGCGGAAAGCAGATCGCGGTGATGTCGGGCGGCACGATCCCCGACACCGGCGATTACGCCGTGCTGCTCGAGCCGCAGTCGACCAACATCGGCACGGTCAACGAAGATTTCGCCGTCGAAAGCCTGGCCGGCGACATCTTCCAGTTGGGCAACACGAGCTACCGCATCCTGCGCGTGGAGGCCGGCCGCCTGCGCGTGGAAGATGCGCAAGGCATGCCGCCGAGCATCCCGTTCTGGCTGGGCGAAGCGCCGGGCCGCACCGATGAACTCTCCGCCGGCGTCTCGCGCCTGCGCACCGTGTTGTCCGAGCGCGTGGAAGCGTCGGAAGATCCGCTGGAACTGCTCACGCGGGACATCGGGCTCGACGAAGCCGCCGCGCGCCAGCTCGCCGATTACTTCGCGCGGCAGGTGACGGCGCTCGGCACCATGCCGACGCAACGGCGCATCGTGCTGGAGCGGTTCTTCGACGAATCCGGCGGCACGCAACTGATCGTGCATTCGCCCTTCGGCTCGCGCGTGAACCGCGCGTGGGGCCTGGCTTTGCGCAAGCGCTTCTGCCGCAAGTTCAACTTCGAACTGCAGGCGGCCGCGACCGAAGACGCGATCGTGTTGTCGCTCTCGACCAGCCACAGCTTCCCGCTGATCGAAGTGGCCTCCTACCTGCATCCGAATTCGGCGCTCGACATCCTCGTGCAGGCCTTGCTCGATGCACCGCTGTTCGGCGTGCGCTGGCGCTGGAATGCGACGACGGGGCTCGCGCTGCCGCGTTTCGTCGGCGGCAAGAAGGTCGCGCCGCAGTTGCAGCGCATGAAGTCCGAGGATCTGCTCGCGACCGTGTTCCCCGACCAGGTCGCCTGCGCGGAGAACCTGATCGGCGAACGCGAGGTGCCCGACCATCCGCTCGTCGCGCAGACCCTCGATGATTGCCTGCACGATGCGATGGACGCCGAAGGTTGGCTGTCGGTGTTGCACGGCATGCTGTCGGGCGAGATCGAAGTGGTCGCACGCGATCTGACCGCACCATCGCCCTTCGCGGCCGAAGCCCTCAACGCGCGGCCGTATGCCTTCCTCGACGATGCGCCCCTGGAAGAACGCCGCACGCAGGCGGTCATGGCGCGCCGCTACTCCGAAGACGATGCGCCGGGCGATCTGGCGCGCCTGGATCCCGACGCGATCGACGCGGTGCGCGCGCAAGCCTGGCCCGATGCGCGCAACGCCGACGAAATGCACGAAGCGCTCATGGGCATCGGCACCGTCACGCAGGCCGACGCCGACGCGAACGGATGGCTGCCCTTGCTGCAATCGCTGGCGAAGGACCGTCGCGCCACGCGCGCGGCGGTGGGCGAGGGCCAGTGGTGGGCCGCCGAACGCTTGCCGCAACTCCAGGCGTTGCATCCGGGCGCGTCTTGCGCCCCGGACATCGCCACGCCGGAGGTTTATCTGCGCGAATGGCCGCGCGAAGAAGCCGCGCTCGCGCTGGTGCGTGCGCGCCTGACCGGCGTCGGGCCGATCACCGCGGCCGCGCTCGCCGAAACGCTCGCATTACCGCGCAACGACGTCGACCTCGCGCTGGCCGCGCTGGAATCCGAAGGCTTCGCCATGCGCGGCCGTTTCAGTTCCGGCGAGCAGGCGACGAACGAAGACGAATGGTGCGAGCGCCACCTGTTGGCCCGCATCCATCGCTACACCATCGGCCGCCTGCGTCGCGAAATCGAACCGGTCGAGCCGCGCGACTACATGCGCTTCCTGTTCGACTGGCAGCGCGTGTCCCCGTCGTCGCGCGTCAGCGGGCCCGAAGCGCTCGCCGGCGTCGTCGCGCAACTGGAAGGCTTCGAAGCGCCCGCGGCGGCGTGGGAATCGGACCTGCTGCCGGCGCGCGTCAACGATTATTCGATCGCGTGGCTCGACGATCTGTGCACCGCCGGCCGCACGACCTGGGCACGCCTGCGCAATGCGCCGTCCGATGCGCAGGGCGGCCGCACCGCGCCCGTGCGCGCCACGCCGATCGTGCTGCTGCCGCGCAAGCAACTCGCGGCCTGGACGCAGGTCGCCGCGCAGCGCAACGACGAGGAGCCTGCGTTGTCTTCGCGCGCGGAGAAGGTCGCCGATTACCTGCGCGAGAACGGTGCCTCCTTCTTCGATGAACTCACCGCCGGCGCGCACCTGCTGCGCACGGAACTCGAGGACGCGCTCACCGAACTCGTCGCGCGCGGCCGCGTGCACTGCGACAGGTTCGCGGGCCTGCGCGCGCTGCTGGTGCCGCAGTCCAAGCGCCCGCATGCCTTCGGCGCGCGGCGCGGGCGGCGTGCGGCCTTGTTCGGCATCGAAGACGCCGGCCGCTGGACGCTGACGCGCAAGCCGTCGCAAACGCAGGCCGTCGAACCCGAATCGGTCGAGCACATCGCGCGCACGCTGCTGCGTCGATATGGCGTGGTGTGTTGGCGCCTGCTCGAACGCGAAGCGGCGTGGCTGCCGCCCTGGCGCGAATTGCTGCGCGTGTATCACCGCCTGGAGGCCCGCGGCGAAATCCGCGGCGGGCGCTTCATCGCCGGCCTGTCGGGCGAACAGTTCGCATTGCCCGACGCCATCGGCGCGCTGCGCGCCGTGCGCAAGCGCCCGCACGATGGGGCCCTGGTGAGTCTGTCGGCCCTCGATCCGCTGAACCTCGTCGGGACGGTCCTGGTCGGCGACAAGGTGCCGCGTCAGCTCGGCGCGCGCGTGTTGTATCGCGACGGCATCGCGGTCGCGACCTGGATCGCGGGCAAACTGGCGTTCCATGTCGAAACCACGCTCGATGAACAACGCGCATGGCGTCGCGCGCTGTTGCGCGAGCCCGAGCCGGTGTTCCATCCGGCGTAGCCGCGCCTCACGCGGCCGCGGTGACGCGGACCGGCATCTCCTTGTACAGCGGCGTGCGGGTGTGCGCCGAAGACACGCTCGCGGCGATCAGGCCGCTGGCTTCGGGGAAATACGCCGCGCAACATCCGGCGGGAATGTCCCACGCGCGTGCGGTGAAGCCTTCGACGCGTCGTTGGTGCCCGTCTTCGACCAGACATTCGATGTCGACGCGATCCCCGTCGCGCAGCCCGCGGCGCGCGAGGTCGCCGCCGTTGAGGAACACGACGCGCCGGTCGCCTTCGATGCCGCGATAGCGGTCGTCGCTGCTGTACACGGTCGTGTTGAATTGATCGTGCGCGCGCATGGTCATCAGCGTCAGTGCCGCGTCGCCGTGGGCCAGGCGCGCCTGTTGCACCGGCGTGTCGTCGTGCAAGGCGTGCGCCATGAAGCGCGCCTTGCCCCTGGCGGTATTCCATTGCCGATGCGCGGCCGCGTTGGGCAGCATGAAGCGCCCGTCCTGCAGCAGGCGATCGTTGTAGCGTTCGAAGCCGTCCGTCACACCGTGTTGGCAGCGTTCGATGCGGTCGCGGATCGCGGCATAGTCGTCGGCGAATTCGCGCCACGGCACGCTCGGCGCGCAGCCGATCGCCTGCGCCAGTTGCGCGACGATCGCCGGTTCGCTGCGCTGCAGTTCGCTGATCGGGGCCTGCACGCCGCGCGAGGCGCGCACCGTGCTGGAAGAATCTTCGGTGGAAATGCATTGCTCGCCGCCGGGGCGCAGGTCGCGGTCGGTGCGGCCGAGCGTGGGCAGCAACAAGCCGATTTCACCCGGATGGCAATGCGTGCGATTGAGCTTGGTCGCGATGTGCAGCGTGAAGCGGCAACGTTCGAGCGCAGCCAGTACGCGCGGTGCATCGGGTGCAGCGACGCCGAAGTTGCCGCCGAGACAGAGCAGGCCACGCACGCTGCCGTCGAACAAGCCGTCGATCACGCCGGCCGCATCGCGTCCGGCTTCGCGACACAGGGTCACGCCCGGGAAGGTGTGTTCGATGTTGTCGAGCCACGCGTCGGTGACTTGCGAGGTCGCCCCCATCGTCCGGTCGCCCTGCACGTTGGAATGCCCGCGGACCGGCATCGCGCCAGTACCCGGACGCCCGATGTTCCCGCGCAACAACAGCAGGTTGACGACCTGCTGGATCGTCGCCACTGCGTCGGGATGATGGGTCAGCCCCATGCACCAGGTGATCATCGTGGACTTCGCACGCGCGTAGTGGGCCGCGATCTCGCGCATCTGCGCTTCGGCCAGGCCCGAACGCGCGACGAGCGTCGGCCAGTCGCAAGCGTCGAGGTCCGCGATCAGTGCATCGAAGCCTTCGGTGTGTTGCGCGATGAACGCCTGGTCGAACACGGTGCCCGGCGCCGCGCGTTCGGATTCCAGCAGCGCCTTCATCACGCCCTTGAGCGCCGCGAAGTCGCCGCCGATCGCGACCTGGTAAATCGCATCGGCCACGCCGATGCCGGTGTCGCGCGCGAGCTCGCCCAGGTTCTTCGGATCGGAGAAATGCGTGAACCCGCGTTCGCGCAAGGGATTGATGGCGAGGATCGTGGCGCCGCGCTTCTTCGCCTCGTACAGCGCCGACATCATGCGCGGATGGTTGCTGGCCGGATTCTGGCCGATGACGATGAACAATTCGGCGTGCTCGAAGTCCTCGAGCGTGCAGGTGCCCTTGCCGGTGCCGATGCTCTGCTTCAGCGCATGGCCGGAGGGTTCGTGGCAGAAGTTCGACGAATCGGGGAGGTGGGGGCTGCCGTAGCCCCGCGCGGCGAGTTGCCACAGGAACGCGGCCTCGTTGCTGCTGCGCCCCGATGCGTAGAAGGCGACCGATTGCGGCGGCAAGGCCTGCAACTCGCGCGCGGCGATCGCGTAGGCCTCGTCCCAATCGATCGCGCGGAAGGTGCCCACGCGTCCGTCGTACAGCACCGGCGTGGTGAGCCGGCCCTGGAACTCCAGGTCGAAATCGCCCAGCGCCCGCAGTTGCGCGGGTGTCTTGCCGTCGAAGAATTCCGCGCCGACTGCCTTGCGCGTCATTTCCCACGCGATGGCCTTCTGGCCTTGCTCGCAGCTGTCGACGAGCGGATGGCCCACCTTGTCGGGGAAGGCGCAGCCCGGGCAGTCGAAGCCGCCCACCTTGTTGGCGGTCAGGAAGGAGCCGACGAGTTTCAGCGCGATGCCCTGGCGCGACCAGGCGCGCACGGTGGCGCGCAGGGCGCCGCGGCCCCCGGCGGGGGAGTGTGGGGAGTTCATGGCGACGGTTTAACGCCTGCAGAGCTGTTCCTGCAAGCGCCTCCTCCGTAAGCGGCGGTATTGCGATCGCCGGAAGGTGAATGCGCTTTGGTGAACGGTCTTTCACTTCGTTGTTACACAGCAGTGCGCACATTGCGCGCCATCCCCCGCGTAACCCAGGTCCAGCCCCGTATGGTCATCCACCTCCATGCCGCCCCGCGCGACATCGACGAAGTCACCTCCGCGCGCGCCCGAGCCCTGGGCGAACTGGCGACGGGTTTCTATCCCGACATGACCTGGCAGAAGGTCGAGCCGCAGATGGCGAGCGACTGGTCGCGCGTGCGCGGCGATTCGCAACTGGGCTGGAACGAAGTGCGCGAAGAAGCGCATTCGGCCTGGCAAGTGGCGAAGCTGAGCAAGGATGTGTGCTGCTGCGACGACAAGCCCGTGCGCGTGCAATCGGCGGCCTGATCGCCGCGCAAACCGATGCAAAAGGAAAGGGCCGATTGCGGCCCTTTCGCTTTCAAAACGATCGCGTCGAAGGATCAACCGCCCGCGGCGGTCTTCTCCGTCGGCTTGGCTTCGCCTTCGGGCTTCTTCGAATCATCCGCCGCACCATCCAGGCCGCGACGCTTCAGCAGCGGACCGATCTCCGGCCCATGGCCGGCGAAGTCCTTGAACAACACCAGCGCATCCTTGCTGCCGCCGCGCGAGAGCAGGGTGTCGCGGAAGTGATCGCCGTTGGCGCGCGTCAGGCCACCGTGCTGCTTGAACCATTCCACCGAATCGGCATCGAGCACTTCCGACCAGATGTAGGCGTAGTAGCCGGCCGAGTAGCCGCCCATGATGTGGCTGAAGTACGGCGTCTTGTAACGCGGCGGCACCGCGGCGAAGTCCACGCCGTCCTTCTTCAGCGCAGCGGCTTCGAAGGCCATCACGCCCGAAGCCGGCGGCACCTGGTCGGGGGTGATCTGGTGCCACTTCTGGTCGAGCAGCGCGGCGCCCAGGTACTCGGTGGTGGTGAAGCCCTGGTTGAACTTGCCCGCGGCCAGCACCTTGTCGAGCAATTCCTTCGGCATCGGCTTGCCGGTCTGGTAGTGCTTGGCGTAGTTCGGCAGCACCGTCGGCCAGTCGGCCCACATCTCGTTGACCTGCGAGGGGTATTCGACGAAATCGCGCGGCACGCTGGTGCCGGTGAAGTAGGGGTACTTCACGTTCGAGAACATGCCGTGCAGCGCATGGCCGAACTCATGGAACATCGTGGTCACTTCATCCCACGTCAGCAGCGTGGGCTGGCCCGCCGGCGGCTTGGTGATGTTGAGGTGGTTGGCCACGACCGGGAGGAAGCCGGTGAGCTCGGACTGGTCGACGTAGGAGTTCATCCACGCGCCGCCCTGCTTGGAATCGCGGGCGTACATGTCGGAGATGAAGATGGCGAGCTGCTTGCCGTCCTTGTCGAACACGTCGAACACGCGCACGTCCGGCTCGTACACCGGCAGGTCCTTGCGTTCCTTGAACGTCAGGCCGTATTCCTCGTGCGCGGCGTAGAAGACGCCGTTCTGCTGCACGTTGTCGAGTTCCAGGTACGGCTTGAGTTCGTTCTCGTCGAACGCGAACTTCTCCTTGCGCACCTTCTCCGAATAGAAGGACCAATCCCACGGTTCCAGCTTGAAGGTCGGCTGGCCCTTGGCCTTCTGTTCCTTGTCGATCATCGCCTGCAGGTCGGCGGCTTCGCGCCTGGCGTTGGCCACCGCCGGCGGGGCGAGCTTGCCGAGCATGTCGTTGACGGCCTGCGGCGTCTTCGCGGTTTCGTCTTCGAGCACGAACGCGGCCCAGTTCGGATAGCCGAGCAACTGCGCCTTCTGCGCGCGCAGCTTGACGACCTTCGAAATGATCGCAGTGGTGTCGAACTCGCCGCCGTCGCCGCGCGCCATCGAGGCGCGATACAGCTTCTCGCGCAGCGCGCGGTTGGTCAGCTGCGCAGCCGGGGGCTGGCCGGTGGTGTTGAGGATGGTCAGGACGTACTTGCCATCGAGCTTGCGCGCCTTGGCCACGTCGGCGGCCGCGTCGATCTGCGCATCGGACAGGCCGTCGAGTTCGGCGCGCGTGTCGACGACGACCGCGGCGGCGTTGCGGCCGGCGATCAGCTTCTGGTCGAACTGCGTGCCCAGCGTGGCGAGCTCGCCGTTGATGTCCTTGAGCTTGGTCTTGTCCGCTTCGCTCAGCTTGGCGCCGGCGCGGACGAAGTCGGTGTAGTAACGCTCGACCAGGCGCGTCTGCTGCGCGTCCAGGCCCAGCGAGGCGCGGCGGTCGTAGAGCGACTGGATGCGCGCGAACAGCTTGGGGTTCAGGCGGATGGCGTCGCGGTGCGCGGCGAAGATGGGCGAATACTTCTCGTCGATCTGTTCGCGCGCGTCGTTCTTGTCGGCGCCCAGCAGGTTGTAGAAGACGGTGGCGGCGCGCGTGAGCGTGCGGCCGTTCTTCTCCATCGCCAGGATCGTGTTGTCGAAAGTCGGTTCGGACTTGTCGTTGGCGATGCGCTCGATTTCGGCGAGTTCTTCCTTCATGCCCTGGTCGAAGGCCGGGGCGAAGTCGGTGTCCTTGATCTTCGCGAAGTCGGGGTAGTGCAGGGGCAGCGTGCTGTCGGCGAAGAACGGATTGGAGGCGGGGTTCTGCACGGCGGATCCTTGGGTCTGCGCGGCCGCGGCGGGCGCATACGTCAAAGCAGGCGTGCCTGCGGCGAGGGCGAGCGCCAGGGCGCAGGCGAGCGGGTGCTTCATTGGTAGGGTTCTCGGCGGACGGAACTGCCGAATTTACCCCAGCCCGGTGCAGGCTACGCATGACGAAAGCCATGTCCGGTGAATGCGGCCGTTTCGGCCCCGGCCCGCGCCCGGTTCACATGCGCCCGACCGCCGCGTCGCAACAATCCCGGTTCCCCTTTCCAACGGAGCGCCCCCATGAGCAACGTCACCACGGTGATGACCGCCAACCCCGCGTCCGCCACCCCCGAGACGCCCCTGCGCGACGTGGCGCGCCTGATGATCGAGAACGACTGCGGCCAGATCCCGGTCGTCGACACTCAGGGCGCGCTGGTGGGCGTGGTCACCGATCGCGACATCGCCGTGCGCATCGTGGCCGAAGGCCGCGACACCATGGGCGCGACCGCCTCCGATGCGATGAGCGCCCCGGTCAAGAGCGTGCGCGAAGACAGCACCCTCAAGGACGCGACCGCGCTGATGGAGTCCTCGCAGATCCGCCGCGTGCCGGTGGTCGATGCCAAGGGCAAGCTCACCGGCATCGTGTCGCTGGCCGACATCGCGCTGGCCGGCAAGGATGGCCAGACCGCCAAGGTCGTCAAGGAAGTCTCCGAACCCTCCGGCAAGCACTGAGCTATATTCCGGGGCGACTCCCCCGTCGCCCCGGATGGCAACATGACCACCGCTTTCGACTTCAGCGCGCAGGACATCGACGGCCATGACAAGTCGCTCGCCGACTGGCGCGGCAAGGTACTGCTGATCGTCAACGTCGCGTCCAAGTGCGGGTTCACGCCGCAGTACACGGGCCTGGAAAAACTCTGGAAGGACTACGCCGACCGCGGGCTGGTGGTCCTCGGTTTCCCGTGCGACCAGTTCGGCCACCAGGAACCGGGCGATGAATCGGAAATCAAGAACTTCTGCTCGCTGACCTACGACGTCGACTTCCCCTTGTTCGCGAAGATCGACGTCAACGGAGCCCAAGCCCATCCCCTCTACAAGTGGTTGAAGGAAGAGAAGGGCGGGTTCCTGGGCATCGACGCCATCAAGTGGAATTTCACGAAGTTTTTGGTCGGCCGCGATGGCAAGGTGCGCAAGCGTTACGCACCGACCGACACGCCCGAGTCGCTGGCCAAGGACATCGAAGCCGCCCTGGCCTGACGGCGCTTGATGCCGAACGCCGGGCGCAGCACCGGCACGCGGCGGATCACCGCGAACAACAGCGCACAACCGGCGACGGTGCCGATCAACACGAGCGCCGTTTCGACGATCGGCCCCAGGTGCATCGGCACGAGCACGAAGGCAATGCCGACGATCAGGCTCTGGTGCAGCACGTACCACGGGTAGACCGCTTCGTTCGCCCACGGCAGCCATGCGAAGGGACGGTCGAGGTAGGTGCGGCCGTACCCGAGGATCGCGCAGAGCATCCACCAGATGTACAGGCTGCGCAGGATCCAGATCGCGGCCTGCAGCGTGTCGGACACTTGCTCGGGCAACACGTACACGCACGCGGCATAGAAGGCGAACAAGGCGACCGCGCTGACCAGGGCACGGCGGCGCAGGCGCGCGAGTTCGGCCCACAACGCCTCGTTCGTGCCCAGCCACCACCCGTAGAGGAACATCGTGAAGTACACGCTGTGGCGGTACCAGTCGTGCACCAGGTCGCCGGTGTCTTCGAAATGCGGCTGCAGCAACAGGGTGAACACCGCGATCGGCAGCGCCGGAACGATCAGCAGCCAGATCCCGCGCAACTTCGCGAGTGGATTGGGCAGGCGACGCAGCAGGGGCAGCAGCAGCGCAAGCACCATCGTGTAGGTCCACAGGTAGGCCAGGTACCACAGGTGGTTCCAGGTGAAGCCGTGTTCCCAACCGGCGAAGGCGCCTTCGGGCCAGGTCGTGTGGCCGTAATAGCGCACGAGGAAGTCGAGGAAGCCCGGCGCCACCAGCCCGTTGGACACGCCTTCGACGTAGGGCTGGATCGGCACCACGACCCACATGCCGAAGACCAGGGGCAGCAACAGGCGCCAGGTCCGCAGCGCGACGAAGCGGCCGATGCCGGAATCGCGCAGCAGGAAATGCACCGACAGGCCCGAGATCAGGAAGATCAGGTCCATGCGCCAGCGGTTGACCGCGAGCATCGGCAGTTGGATCGCTTCGGTGGTGTAGGTCGACTTGATGTGCCAGCCCCAGTCGCCGCCCACGTAGAGCATCGCCCAGTGATAGAGGATGAGCATGCCGAAGGCGATGGCGCGCAGGGCGTCGATGTCGTGGCGTCGCGTGGTGGACATGGTGGCGGTCCGGTGGTTGGGATGGCCCACCCTCGACGCGCCGTGGTGCGAAAGACAGCGCCAAGTGATTGATTCGCCGATCCCGGGGACGAATCGCGGATCGCAGGGACGAACCGGTTCCGCCCAAGCGCGTCCCTCCGCCACAATGCGCGGCATGTCGATGCCTCCATCCCGATGAGCCCCACCGCGTGGGACCGTTTCCGCCCCTGGCGCCGCACCTTCGAGGTCGGCTTCTGGGTCGTGATGTATTGCCTCAACGCCGCCGCCAACAGCGCGGTGACCTGGCTCGACATCCAGCGGGCGCACCTGGACTTCCAGGCCTGGCAACCGGCGGTGTGGGAATGGTCGAGCGCGGTCGTGTGCCTGGCGCTGGTGCCGGCCGCGGCCAGGTTCACGCGCATCAATCCCGTGCGTTTCGACACCTGGCGGCGCGCGCTGCCGCTGCACTTGCTGGGGAGCGTGGCCTGGTCGATCGCCCACGTCGCGGCGATGGTCGCCATCCGCAAGGCCGTCTACGCGACGCAGGGCGAGCACTACGACTTCGGCCCGGTCCTGCGCGAATGGGGCTACGAATATCTGAAGGACGTCCGCAGCTACGCGTCCCTGGTAGTGACGATGGAAGCGTGGCGCTGGTTCCTGCGCCGCTGGCAGGGCGAGGCGAGCGTGCTGTCGCAGCCCGACGACGCGCCCGCACCCATGCTCGCCGAACGGCCGGAGCGTTTCCTCGTCCGCAAGCTCGGCAAGGAATTCCTGATCGCCGCCAATGATGTCGAAGCGCTGCAGGCTTCCGGCAACTACGTGAACCTGCGCGTGCGCGGCCACGAATATCCGCTGCGCAGCACGATGGCGACGATCGAACAACAACTCGATCCGGCCCGCTTCGTGCGCGTGCACCGCAGCCACATGGTGAACCTGGATTGCATCGCGCAGATCGAGCCGCTGGAGACGGGCGATGCGCGCGTGGTCCTGCGCGACGGCACGATCGTGCCGTGCAGCCGCCGTTATCGCGACGCCCTGCGCCCGGCGAACGCCTAGGCTTCGGAGACCTGCATGCGGTCGCGGCCCGCGGCCTTCGCCTCGTAGAGCGCGAGGTCCGCGCGGCGCATGTGCTGGCCCATGCTCTCGGCCGGGATGCGGTGCGCGACCCCTGCGCTGACGGTGACGCCCGTGTCGTGCGCCGCGTCCTGGAATTCGCGGCGCACGCGTTGCACGAACCCTTCGACCGATTCGGGCGCCTGGTCGATCAGCAGCACGACGAACTCCTCGCCGCCCAGGCGCGCGCACAGGCAACGCTCGCCCGCGCGTTCGCGCAGGATCTGGCCGAGTTGCTGGATGACGCGGTCGCCGGTGGCGTGGCCGAAGGTGTCGTTGACGCGCTTGAAGTGATCGATGTCGAGGAAGACCACGCTCGCGCGGCGCCCGCGCTTGATCGCATCGTCGTAGGCATCGCCGGCTTCGCGGTTCCAGCCGGCGCGATTGCGCAGGCCGGTGAGTTCGTCGGTGGTCGCCTGTTCGCGCAGCTTCTGGCGGATGCGGTAGGCGCCCACGGCGAAATCGGTGCGATAGCCGCCGAGCATGATGCCGAATCCGATTGAGACGGCGAGCGTCAGCCAATACAGCGCCGCGCCCGCGGGCGGATTGCCGTGCAGGCCCACGCGCAACGCGGCGATCGCGAGCATGGCCCCGGAAATGGCCAGGATCGAAACGCGCCGCGCCATCAGCGCGAGCAGCGCGATCGGCATCAACTGGAACAGCCCTGTACGCCCGGCAAGGACGGTGCCGACGCCGGGCATCGGCACCGACAGGAAGATCCCGACGAGCAACACGCTCAACACCGTGAGCAGCAGGCGCGGGCGCCAATCGTTGAGATGCCAGATCGCGATCGCGCAGGCCGCGGCCGTCAGCGCGACCAGTTCCACCGCCCACCACGGCCAGCCGATGTCCGGCGTGATGCCGGCGAATTCGAACATGCCGGTGAGCGCGAGGATCGTCGCGCCGCTGGCCACCACGCCGCTGACGATCGGGCGCGTGGATTGCACCTGCGCTTCGACAACCTTGTCGCGCTCGGCCTGCGTGAGCGCGCGCAGGGAGCGGCGCGTGAAAAAGCGGGCGACCGAAAGCGGCGGCGCATGGTGCACGTCGGGAAGGGGGTGGGAAGCGGCTTTCCGCGTCGTCTCCATATCGAAAAACGTTAACCCACCGGCGAATGCTTGCGGTCAAGAACAAGTGAACGCGCCGTAGCCGATCTTCTGCAGGCACCGGCGGCGTTTCGTCTTGTCGCACGGGAGCGCGAAGGCGCGTGATGGAGCCTCCCGCAGATCACGGAGCGATCATGGAACGACGCGTCTTCGCGTGGGTGTTGTGCCTGCTGTTGTCGTGCGTCGCGCTGCCGGCGTCGGCGCGCTTCGTGTCGGTCGATCCGGCGCCCGCCACCGGCTCGCGTTACGCCTATGCCGATGGCGACCCTGCCGCGCGCGTGGATCCCGACGGACGACAATCCATCGCATGGGTGGCCGCGCATGGGCAGGCGCCGCCGCAAGGGCAGGCCGCGGCGATGGCGCGCGTGCATCGCGAAGGCCAGTTCGGCGGTTTGCGCCTGCTGGCCGGCCTGTTCGTCACGCAATTCCAGGACGGCCCCGGCGCCTTCGCCGCCAGCCCGGCCAACCTCATCCGTGGCATTCGCGCCGAGGCCCGCATCCTTGCCGCGCTGGGCGAGGCGAAGAACACGCGGCCGGTGGTCACGCAACACGGCCGCACGATTCCCGATTTCGAGAACGCCACGCAGGTGGGCGAAATCAAGGATGCCAAGCGCGTGGCGATGTCCTCGCAACTGCGCGCGCAACTGGAGCACGCACAAGCCACCGGTCGCACGCATGTGGTCGTCACCGGCACGCGCACGCATGTCACCGCGACCGTCGAAGACGCGAGCACCGTCATCCGGCGCGACGACCTGGGGCCGCAACCATGACACCCGAATGCGACCTGCTGCGCGACGAACTGCTGGCCTTCGCCCGCACGATGCTCGACCGCTTCGGCGCGTTCCAGCCTTTCGGTGGTTACGTCGTGGCGCCCGATCGCCTGGTGCACGTCGGGTTCGGTCCGGCGATGCGCACGGACCCGCCGTGCCAGCACGCGCTGGCGAAGGAAGTGGCGGAGATCGATGCCGCCGCCGTGGCGCACGCCCTGGTGTTCGACATCCACCTGCACGTGCCGCGCGAGGGCATGGACAGCGCGATCCGATTGCACCTCTCGCACGTCGGTGGGCGCTGCATGGACCTGTTCATTCCGTATCGCGCGCGGAAGGCCACGCCGACGCTTTACGGCACGCCCTTCGTGCTCCAAGGCACGTCGATCGGTTTTCCGCGGCGGTGAGGCGCGGTCGTGGGGAACGCGCTACTTCTCGACGAACGCGCGCTCGAACACGAACTCGCCGGGCACGCCGATGCGTGGCGCGGCGCTGAACCCGCGGCCATCGAAGAGCGCGCGGAAGTCGGCCAGCATCTGCGGGCTGCCGCAGACCATCGCGCGGTCGTGCGCCGGGTCCAGCGGCGCAAGGCCGAGGTGCTCCATCATCCGGCCGCTGGCCATCAGATCGGTCAGGCGCCCGCGTTGGTCCTTGCCGTCGACGGCGAAGGGCTCGCGCGATACCGCCGGGTAATACAGCAATTGCGCGCGCACCTGGTCGCCCAGGAATTCGTGTTGCGGCAATTCGTTGACGATGTAGTCGCGATACGCCAGGTCGGCGGCGTTGCGCACGCCATGGCAGAGGATCACGCGCTCGAAGCGCTCGTACGTCGCCGGGTCCTTGATCACCGCCAGCCACGGCGCAAAGCCCGTGCCGGTGCCGAGCAGGTACAGGTTGCGGCCCGGGTGCAGGTCGTGGATCAACAGCGTACCCGTGGGCTTGCGGCCGATCAGCACCGTGTCGCCGGGGCGGATGTGCTGCAGGCGCGAGGTGAGCGGGCCGTCGGCCACCTTGATGCTGAAGAACTCCAGTTGCTCTTCCCAGTTCGCGCTGGCGATCGAATACGCGCGCAGCAGCGGGCGGGTGGCGCCGTCGGCTTGTTCCACCGGCAAGCCGATCATGACGAACTGGCCGTTCTCGAACCGGAAGCCGTCGTCGCGCGTGGTGGTGAAACTGAAATAGGCGTCCGTCCAGTGACGGACATCGAGCACGGTTTCGGTGCCGAAGGGGGAGGACATTTGCTGGGGGGCGGGTGAAGCGTGGGGGTGTGAATTCTAAGGGAATGGGGAATGGGGAATGGGGAATGGGGAATGGGGAATAGGGAATAGTTGATTCGCCGCAGGTCGCCATCGCCTCAAATCGCCCCGGTCCAACGATTCCCCATTCCCTATTCCCCATTCCCGCTTCACCGCGTCCCCCTTTCCTCCTTCGGCCGTGCCTTGTGGTCGCGACGGAACGAGCTCCAGACCAGCAGCAGCCCGAGCACCGTCCCCAGCAGGAACAACACCAGCGCCAGCGCCGGGTAGCCGAACAGGCGCGCCCCCGCCGTGTCCACGCGCATCAGCATCGCCGAAGCCAGGATCAGCGCGGCGGTGATCACGCCGGCGGTGATGCGGTTGGCGATCTTCTGCAGGTTTTCCATCAGCTGCGAGTCGTCCAGGCCGCCCAGGTGCACGATCAGCCGGTTCTCGGAGATCAGCGACAGGATGTCGGAGATCTTGCGCGGCGATTCGCGCAACAACGATTGCATCTCCAGCACTTCGCCGGCGATGTTGGCCGGCGAGAAGGACTGCCGCATCCGCTCTCGCATCACGTGCTGGATGTGGTCTTCGGTGATCCGCTTCACGTCCAGGTTGGGCTGCAGCGCGAAGGCCACCTGTTCCAGGTTCAGCAGCGTCTTGCCCAGCAGGCTCAGCTCCGGCGGCGTGCGCAGGTTGCAGGCCGTGGAGATGCGCACCAGTTCGATGACCAGCCGCCCTTCGGACATCGACTGCGAACCGGCGTGCGCGGCGTAACGCGCGACGAGTTGGCCGATTTCGCGCTGGAAGCGTTCGTGTTCGAAGTCCTCCAGCCGCGTGCCCATCGCGATGGCTTCGCTCGCCACTTCCTCGCCGCGCCCGTCGACCGCGCCGAACAACAGCTTGAGCAAACGCTCGCGCTGCTTGGGCGGCACGTGCGCGATCATGCCCAGGTCGAACAGGCCCAGGCGCCCGTCGTCGGTCACCAGCATGTTGCCGGCGTGCGGGTCGGCGTGGATTTCGCCATGCACGAACATCTGGTCGAGGTAACCCTGCATGAGCGCCTTGCCCAGCAGGCCCATGTCCTGTTCGGTGCGCCGCACGCCGGAAATCGCGGTCACCTTGACACCGCGCACCAGGTCCATGGTCAGCACGCGCACCGAGCACAGGTCGCGCACCGGCTGCGGGACGAACAACTCGGGATAGTCCTGGAAGTGCTCGGAGAAGCGTTCGAGGTTGTCGGCTTCGACGCGGTAATCCAGTTCGGCGAACAAGGCCTTGCGGAATTCGTGGACCCAGTCGGCGAAGCGCAGGCGCCGTCCGATGTCGGTGATGCGGTCGGCCTTGTCGGCGAAGGAGGCGATGGTGTCCAGGTCCATGCGTACCTGTTCGGCGACGAAGGGCCGCTGGATCTTCACCGCGACCTCGCGCCCGTCGCGCAACACCGCGCGGTGCACCTGCGCGAGCGATGCGCTGCCGATCGGCGTTTCGTCGACCGATGCGAACACCTTGTTCATGCGCACGCCGATCTCGCTCTCGAACACCGCGCGCACGATTTCGAAAGGCACCGGCGAGACTTCGTCCTGCATGCGTTGCAGCGCGGTGATGTAGGCGGGCGGCACCATGTCCGGCCGCGTCGACAGCGCCTGGCCGATCTTGATGAAGGTCGGGCCGAGGGCTTCGAGGTCGTCGACGAATTGTTCGGCGTTGCCTTCGCCCGGTTCCAGCGTATCGATGCTGGCCGCCGCGCTGTCGAGGTCGATGCCGGTAAAGACGCCGGCGCCGCGGTATTTCAGCAGGAAGGCGATGATCTGCGCGCTGCGGGCCAGGCTCACGGGGGTATGTCCATTCATGTGGACCAGCCTAGTCGCGGGGGCGTCAACGGGGTTTCACCGTGCGTGGGGCAGGCGAGCCGCTAGCATTCGGGGATGCGCACCTTGTGGACCATCGGGCATTCGACGCGCGAGTGGGCGGTGTTCGTCGGGATGCTCGATGCGGCGGGGATTCGCACGTTGGTCGATGTGCGGCGGTTCGCGGGGTCGCGGCGGAATCCGCAGTTCTCCGGGGAGACGATGGCCCGGACGCTGCCGCAGGCGGGCATCGCTTACGTGCCGATGGTCGATCTCGGCGGGCGGCGCACGCCGGCGGAGGATTCGCCGAATACGCGGTGGCGGAATGCGAGTTTCCGCGGGTATGCCGATTACATGGAGACGCTCGGGTATCGGGATGCGCGTGTTGCGTTGGCCAGGCTTGCGGGTGCGTCACCGACTGCGGTGATGTGTGCGGAGGCGATGTGGTGGCAGTGCCATCGTGGGTTGATTTCGGATGACTTCAAGGCCGATGGGTGGGAGGTGGTTCACCTTTTGTCGCCTGGGCGCAGTGAGGAGCATCCGTATACGGGGGCGGCGTTGATCGTCGATGGTCGGTTGAGTTATGCCGAGCCTGCGAACGGTTCGCTTTTTTGAAGGTCTGTCGGTGAAGCCCGCTCGAAACCGATTGGCGCGCCGCCCGAACGTGTGAAGTTCCAAATTTTTTTGGGAAAAGAATTTGAAACTCCCCACGCTGGGGCATCACCATTCGGGTCGCTTCGATCCTTGGGTTTCGCTCGGGCATTGATTGGGGGCTGCAAAGCAAGCTTTGCAGACAGCCGATCGTTCAAGCGCGGGTGTCCTGCTTGACGTTCTCACTTACCAAGAACGTAACTGCCTCATCATTGGTCAGGCGTCTCGCAGTGGGCAGTCGACTTCAGGAGGGCCTCATTGGGGCGGCTTCTCCTGGGCAGCGGCACTTGAAATAGCCAGCAGCCACAATACTGAAGCTGACGTCGCACGCTCTCCCGAAAACGATCAGCTCCCTGCAAAGCATGCTTTGCAGCCCCCAGAAAATGCCCGAGCGAAAGCGCACTGATCGAAGCGACCCGCAAGGTGATACCCCAGCGTGGGGAGTTTCAAATTTTTTTCCCAAAAAAATTTGGAACTTCACACGTTCGGGCGGCGCGCCAATCGGTTTGGAGCGGGCTCTACCGGCGCAACTCAGCCGGACCCTCTCCCCAACCCCCCTCCTGGCGGGAGAGGGGCCTCCTGCGCCTGCAACTGCACCCGCTCGGCATCGAGCACCTCGAACAAATCGACTGCACCGGCCTCATAACGCACGCGAGCAAGACGCGCCGCATTCGCACTGTCCAGCGCAGCCTGCTCACGATGCCCATCCTCGACGCGCGCCCGATTCTGGCGAATCAACGCATTTTCCGTGTCCTCCAGCGCAAGCAACACCGTCTGCCGATAACGTGCGAGCTCACCTTCGGCATTCGCATCCGCCGCGGCAATGCGCGCACGCACGCGGCCGACATCGAGGAACGACCAATCGATGCCGAGCGCGACCACGCGCGTCTCGCTGTCGCGCTCGAACAGATTCCCGGCATCCACCGACTGACTACCGATCAACCCGCCGAGCGTAAAGCGCGGAAACAGATCCGCAGTCGCCACACCGATGCGCGCCGTCGACGCATGCAGCCGTTCTTCCGCGGCAGCGACGTCGGGACGCCGCCGCACGATGTCACCCGGCGTCCCCGCGTCGATCTGCTCCGGCAAAGCGGGCAGGGGCGCGGGCTGATCGAGCTGCGCGATCAAGGCCTCCGGCACGCGGCCGGTGAGCACCGCGATGCGATGTTCGGCGAATGCGACCTGTGCTTCGAGTTGCGGAACGATCGCGAGTTGGCGCGCCGCTGGGGCATCACCTTGCGGGTCGCTTCGATCAGGGGCACTCGCTGAGGAAATCCTTGATGGCTGCAAAGCAAGCTTTGCAGATAGCCGATCGTTCTTAATCGAGCAAGCCCGACAGCGCTTCGCAGCGCCACTAGTAGTGAGATTTGTCCGCCGAGCAACGGGCAGTCGTCTGCTTGGTTGCACGCCAGGACGATTGCAGGATCGCCCATACGAGTGGTCGCTTTTTTGATTAGGGGCGATGCCGCATCCGGCGACCCTCGCGAACTTCGTTGATTGGGGACTACATGTACAAGGATCTATCTGCGCTGCTGCTCGTAGCATGCGTCGCGTTGCTTCCTACGGCGTCCGCTCAGGACATCACCATCCCCCAGGAATACGGCAAGGTCGTCAAATCGGCGGAGGTCGTGGGTGCGTTGGGTGCCGACCTGTTCGGCGAGGAGACCAATTTCTTTACGGGTACCACCGAGTTCAAGGTGACCGACGTCAGCCTGCCGGGCAAAGGGCTAGTACCTGTCAGGTTCGGACGTCGTTACGAGGTGACCGACAAGACTGGATCCTATGGGGCCGCGCAGGTTCGTCCTACCCTCCCGTTCGGCGACTGGGAATTCGACATTCCCCGCCTGCATGGCGTGTTCGGGCAGACCGGCTGGATCAGCAGCATCGGGAATGGCAGTCAGCGGTGCACGGTGTCGACTCCCCAAGAAGGCGCGCCGCCCTATCTCACCGGCGGGCAAGGCGGCACGTTTGCACCGAGCGAGTACTGGCACGGCAACAGCATGTACGTGCCTGGTGCCGGCGATCAGGAAATGCTGGTCGTCACGTCAGACAACCCGAACAAGCCGACCGACGGCAAGAGCTATCGTTGGGTGACCCAACAGCAGTGGTATTTCTCGTGTCTGCCGAGCACTGCGCTGAACAACAACATTGCGGGTGAGGCCTTCCTGGCCACGGCACCGGATGGCACGCGTTACTGGTTCGACTGGATCGTGGAGCGGGCCGAGCCGCAAATCACCAAGGCTGTCGGGATGCCGCCGATTGATGGCGGATTCGCAGCCGCGGCGGCCGGACGCGCCAGCGCACAAAACAGCGATGCCACGACGATGGCATTCAACGGCTACCTCCTTCGTCGAAAGTCCGTCTCGATCTATCCCACCCGAATCGAGGATCGCTTCGGAAACTCGGTTGTCTATGACTGGGACCCCACCGTCAGGAGCCAGCTGCGCTCGATCGTGGCCAGCGATGGGCGTCGCATCGACCTGACGTGGGTGGATGGTCGCGTGGCATCGATGACGGATGGCACACGCAGCTGGACCTACGGCTACAGCGAGAGTGGCTCCACGTTGCTGTCCGTCACGTTGCCGGACGCGTCGAAGTGGCAATACAAAATCGGAGGCCTCGCTCGCGTTCACGCCGCCGACGATCAGGCTGAACCCCAGTGCTGGGGTTCGCCGATGAATCCGCAACAATCCACGTACACCGGCTCGATCACGCATCCGTCCGGAGCGGTCGGCACCTTTACGTTCAAGCCTACTTTGCATGGTCGATCGTACGTCGCCGACGCAGCTTGTGCGTGGGTCGGCAAGGGCCCGGGCCAGGGCGCTGTTTGGATCGCTCTGCATCCGATCCTGTACAGCAGCATCTCGATCATTTCCAAGCGGATCGAGGGCCCCGGCATTGCCACGCCCTACACGTGGATATACGTTTACGGTGCGGCCAATGGCAGCTATTCCAAGGACTGCCCCGGAACCAGCTGCCCGTCTACCAAAACGGTCGAAACCAGCGGTCCGGACAATCAGTGGACGCGCTACACCTTCAGCAACAAGTTCCGGCAAGGCGAAGGCAAGCTCGTCAAGACCGAAACCGGAACCGGTCCGACCAACATCCTTCGCACCGAAAGCACGACCTACCTGCTGAATCCCGCGAACCAGGCGTTCCCTGCACGCATCGGGGCGAGCCCGCACGCGCGAGGAGACCACTCGGCCGAACAACATGGGCCGGTTCTGCAACGTCAGGTGATCCAGCAGAGCACCACCTTCACCTGGCAAATCAATCAGGCGAATGGCATTTACGCATTCGACGCGTACGCCAATCCGCTGAGCGTGACGCGCTTCAGCTCGCTGGGCTACAGCAAGTTGGATACGACCGAATACAACAACAACACGAGCAAATGGGTGCTCGGCCAAGTCAAGCGCCAGACCACCGATGGGGTCGAGACCTCGCGTGCCAACTATCACGCGGTCACTGCCCTGCCCACGGCGACCTTCAAGTTCGGCAAGCCGGAATACACGGCGGGTTACCACGCGGACGGCACGCTTCGCCAGCTGATCGATGGCCGTGGCATCGGAACCAAGTTTTCGAATTGGTATCGGGGCGTTCCCCAACTTATCGAATACCCAGGCACGCCTGATCAACCGCTGGGCGCAAGCGTTGCGGCTGGTGCCAATACGCTCGGCCTGATCGACTGGGCCGAGGACGAGAATGGCTATCGGACGTGCTACAGCTACGACCCGATGGGTCGCTTGACAAGCATCTCCCATCCTTCGGAAACCGTCGATCACACTTGCGATACGCCGGAACTGTCGCAGCCGAAAAAATGGAACCAGACCACGCAAGCCTTCGAGTGGGTGCCTACGGGCGAGTACGGCATCGTGGGTGGGCACTGGCGGCAAACAATCAGCACCGGCAATGCGCGCAAGGTGATCTACTTCGACGCATTGTTGCGTCCGCTCGTGACGATGACTTACGACAATGCCGATATCGTCAAAACGCGAAGCGTTCACGTGTCGCGCTACGACGCTGGCGGCCGCGCCATCTTCAAGTCGTACGCATTGCCCACCTTGACGGATTACACGGCGATAACGCTTGGGACGTCCACTGCGTATGACGCATTGGGCCGCGTCACACAGATCAGGCAGAACTGGGAAAACGACGCGACGGGTCTCCTGACGACGACAATCTCCTATTTGGCCGGCTTTCAAACCAAGACCACCAACCCGCGTAGCCAGTCGACCACCACCTCGTACTACGTGTACGACCAGCCGACGCAGGACTTGCCGAAGGTCATGCTCCTCCCCGAAGGCGCGCGCACCACGATCCATCGCGACGTGTTCGGCAAGCCGACTTCGCTCGTGCGCAGCAACGCCGACAGTTCGGAATGGAGTGGTCGCTACTACGTCTACGACGCCAATCAGCAGCTATGCAAGCGCGTAGAGCTGGAGACCGGCTCAACGGCCATGGGATATGACGCCGCGGGCAACCTCGCCTGGTCGGCTGCCGGACTGCCGTGGTCGAGTACCACCGACTGCGCCATCGACACTACCGGCCGCCGCGCTGATCGGACGTACGACGCGCGCAATCGATTGAAGACTCTGCGCTTCCCTGATGGCGTCGGTGATCAGGATTGGACCTACACGCCGGATGGGTTGCCGGAGCAGATCACGACGTACAACGCCGTCAACGACGGCGCCCCGGTGATCAATTCCTACCACTACAATCGGCGCCGGTTGTTGGACGGGCAGGGTGAGTCGATCAGCCAGCCCGGTTGGTACACGTGGGGCCTTGGTTACGGTTACGACGACAACGGCAATCTGTCGACACACGTCTATCCCAACGGTGTCACAGTTGATTACGCCCCCAATGCGCTAGGCCAGGCGACCAAGGTCGGGACCTACGCGACTGGTGTGAGCTATTTCCCGAACGGTTCCATTGCCCGGTTCACCTATGGCAATGGCATCGTGCATGCGCTGACCCAAAACACGCGGCAGTTGCCCGACCGTAGAAAGGACGCATACGGCGCAAGCGTTACGCTTGACGACAGCTACGACTACGACGGCAATGGCAACGTGGCTGCAATCAGCGATGGCCTGGTCGGCGCGCGCGGCAACCGAACCATGACCTACGACGGGCTGGACCGCCTCAAGTCCGTGGACTCACCGATGTTCGGCGGGACGATTACGTACGGGTACGATACGCTCGACAATCTTACGGCCCTCGTCGATCCGACGCGAAACCTGCGCTACTGCTACAGCGCAGCGAAGCGCCTGGAGTTCGTCCGCAGCAACGCGACCAACTGCAACGACGGACTCGCAACAACGTCGCTGACGTACGACGTGCAGGGAAGCCTCGACAACAAGAACGGGCAGGACTTCGACTTCGACTTCGGCAATCGCCTGCGAGCCGTCACCGGCAAGGAAAGCTATCGCTATGACGGCCACGGCCGCCGAGCCATGGCTTGGGCGCCGGGGTATCCGAACGGCAACATCCTGTCGC
>NZ_JBFRGO010000004.1:0-264277 GCF_052115395.1 Lysobacter sp. 2RAF19
AGCGCTGTGGCACCACCCGATCCCATTCCGAACTCGGAAGTGAAACGCAGCCGCGCCGATGGTAGTGTGCATCCGCATGCAAGAGTAGGTCATCGCCAGGGCCTTATACCCAAACCCCGCCAGCAATGGCGGGGTTTTTCTTTGGGCGATTGGAACTTACGGGGGAACTAACCCACCCCCGATGTCAGGCGCGTTTGAGCGTCATCACCAACACGTCGCGATGCGCGGGTTCGGCTGGATCCAGGGCGGTCACCGCCGTCACACCGTGGAAGACGCGCGCATCATCGACAAGCGCCGCGTCGAACGCATCGCGCAACGTGAACGACCCAAGCTCCGTCCCATCGGCCAGGTGGATCGTCGTGGTGCCGCTTTCGATGTTCCGCCGATCGACCATCAACACCAGCACGTAATCGACGCCATCGCGATGCACGCCTTCGGGCGTCGGCTCGCCGGCTTCCCCCGGCCGCGCCTCGATGCGGAACTGATGCACTTCGATCCGCCATCGCGCGACCTGGGGCGCAAGCCCACCGAAGAACCCTACGCAATAACGCAGGATCGTCTGCAGGCACGCGCCGCCGGCGACAACGTCGGTCACCGGCTCGAACCATCGTTCGATATCGCCCTGGAGCGCGTTGTATTCGGACGTCTGGAAATGCGGCTGGTTCGGTGCGCGCACGATGGCGCCATCGGCGGTCGCGTCGAACACCGCATGCCGCCGCCGCCGCGCACGGCCCGTGCGCGCGAGATAAGGATCGGGCCCGAGCTGCTCCCAACTGGCAGCGAACCCCGCCCAATCTTCCAACCCGCCGACGCCGGCGAGCGTCGCCCGCATCGCATCGCCGTGCACGAAACAGAACCCCTGCTCGCGCACGACGTCGACGCAACGCGCGCCTTCCGCATCCATGGCGAACGTGCCGCTCACCCCATCAGGCCGCAACGGGTGCCGCGCCGCCGACATGCAGCGCCGCGAGCACGATCAAGCCCATCACGCACGCGAACCCGACGAACCACGCCAGGCTGCGCAGCGAATGCTTCATCCCCAGCGAATACACGACCCCGTGCAACACGCGGCTGATGACGAAAATCACCGCAAGCCACGCAACATGCGCTTCCGGCACGCCGGCCAATTGCGCCATCACCACGCCCGCAGCGAACGGCGCGAAGGCTTCGAACGCATTCAGCTGCGCCGCATTCGCGCGATGCACCTTCGGATCGGTCTGCCGCGCGACCCAGCCGCGCGGATCGCGGTTGTCGTAGCGCGTACCGCCCGACTTGGCGACCGTCGTCCACACATACGGCAGCAACGCCGCCGCCAACACGCACCAATACGCCAGGGCCATCGTCATCGTTGCGTCTCCGGTGAAGAGTGCGTCAGGGGGCCTTCGCATCCGCGCGCATCGCATCGCGCGCCGCTCGAAACGGATTACCCGCGCGCCAGTTCGGCCACGTCGTCCCATCAGCTAGTACGTGGCCGACCGCATACAACGTGTCCAGGTCCTGCATCGTGCCTTTCAGGTTCCAGTGCGCGTCGAATTCATCGGCCGGCTTGTGGTACCGCTGCTCGGTGTATTCCTCCGCCGCCTTGCGCCCGGCCGCGGTGCCGCCTTCGACGAGATCCTCGCCGCCCTCGGCATACAGCGCCGGCACGCCGGCCTTGGCGAAGTTGAAATGATCGGAACGGAAGTAGAACCCGCTCTCCGGCGTGGCTTCGGCATGCAGCGCGCGTCCCTGCTTGTCGGCGATCGTCTTGAGCACGTCGTCGAGTTCCGAATTGCCCAGGCCCGTCACCACGATGTCCTTGGACGGCCCGAAGGTCGACATCGCATCGATGTTGATCGCCGCCACCGTGTCCTTCAGCGGCACGGCCGGATGCGCGACGTAATACTTCGAACCCAGCAGGCCCGATTCCTCCAACGTGACCGCGAGGAACAGGACACTGCGCTTGGGCGGCGCCTTCGCGAACTGCCCGGCGATTTCCATGATGCCCGCCACACCCGTCGCATTGTCGATCGCGCCGTTGTAGATGTTGTCGCCGGTTTCGTCGGGATGCTTGCCCAGGTGGTCCCAATGCGCGAGGTACACCACCGCCTCGTCCGGCCGTTCCGTTCCCGGCAACTTCGCAACGACATTGCGCGAGGTCTTCTCGACGATCGTGCTGTCCAGCGTCACCGACGCCTTCGCCTGAAGCGGCACGGCCTTGAATCCACGCTTGTTGGCCGCCGCGCGGAGCTTGTCGAAATCCTGGCCCGCATCGGCGAACAAGGCCTTCGCCTGCTCGCCCGTGATCCAGCCCTGCACCGGCAAACGCGGCGCCGGATCGTCGCCCGCACGCAAATCGAACTGCGCGCCCGACCACGAACCCCGCACCACATCCCATCCATACGAGGCGCCCGCATCGTCGTGCACGATCAATGCCGCCGCCGCGCCCTTGCGCGCGGCTTCTTCGAATTTGTAGACCCAGCGCCCGTACCACGTCATGCGGCGCCCTTCGAACAAGGTCGGATCGTTCGCATGGAAGCCCGGATCGTTGACGAGGATGACGACCGTCTTGCCCTTCACGTCGAGCCCGGCGTAATCGTTCCAGTGCTGCTCCGGTGCATCGACGCCGTAACCGACGAACACCACGTCGCTGTCCTGCACGCTCACGTGCTTCTGCCCCGTGCGCGTGCCGATCACCATGTCCTGGCCGAATTGCAGCGTATGCGGCTTGCCCTTCACGACGATCTGCATCGTCGTCTTGTCGCTCGCGGTGGTCTCGGTCATCGGCACGACCTGCGTCCATTGACCGGCGTTACCCGGCTGCAGGCCCATCGCCTTGAATTGCGCGACGATGTAATCGACGGTCTTCTGCTCACCCGGGCTGCCGGGCGCGCGGCCTTCGAAGGCATCGGACGAGAGCACGCGCACGTGTTCGGCGAAATCGCCTGCGGCGATCTCCGGAACGAATGCGTGGGTGGAAGCGGGCGCCGGCGCCGTCGCGGTCGATGCCGCCGCGGGCCTGGAAGGCGCCGCGCTTTCGGGCGCACGGTTGCAACCGGCAAGCGCCATCGCGCCCGCCAACACGATCACCAAGGGTCGAACCTGCGCGCTCGGCATCCGCCGTCTCCGGGAAAGGGCAACCCCGGGATTTAAGCACGCCCATCGCAGGCCGGCCCGTGCCGGCCCGCGATGCGGGAAACATCAGTCGCGGCGGTCGTCCGGCGCGGTCTGCGTGCTGAAGGCGATCGGCGTGGCGCCGCTGATGCGGCCGACCTTCGCGGTGGCGTGCACGTAAAGCACGACTTCGCGTTCGAAGACCAGCGCGCCATCGACGCGCGCATTCGGGCCGATCACGATCCGCGGCGGCTTCTGCTTGCCCATCTGGAACCAGCCGTGGTTGTTGTTCTTTTCCACGTGGATGCCGCCGTGCACGTGCGACCCGACGCCGACGGTGATGTCGCCGTTGACCGTCTCGATGCCGCCGCCGACTTCGGTCTGGACCAGGCCGATCGCGCCGTTCACCGTGGTGATGCCCTTGCCGATGTGGCCGCCGGTGTCGACGTAGATGCCGCCGTTGACGGTTTCGATGGTGTCGGCCACCTGCGCCTGCGCACCGACGCGGATGCCGCCGTTGACGGTGCTGAGCGAACGCACGCGGATGCCGTCGGCGCCGGCGATGCTGCCGTTGACGGTCTCGACGTCGTCGGCCTGTGCGTTGGATTCGACCTTGATGCTGCCGTTGACGGTGCTCAGGTCGTCGTAGACCTGGCCCGGCTCCGCCGTGATGCTGCCGTTGACCTTGTCGATGTCCTCGTGGTGCTGCGCGAAGGCGGGAAGGGCCGCGATGGCGAAGGCCAGGGCGAGGGTGAGGCGGGCGTGCTTCATGGGGCGGATCCTGGAAATGGGCAGGTGTCCGGGAACAGATGCGGCGAAGGGGGCTTCGGTTTAACCCCCTTCGTTACAATCCTCGGCAGTCCTTTGTTCCAGCCGGAGTTGCCGTGCCTGCCGCCCCCTCCCGTCCCAAGCCCGTCGTCCTGCTGATCCTCGACGGCTGGGGCCATCGTGAGGACCCGACCGACAACGCGCTGGCCCAGGCCGACATTCCCAATTGGCGCCGCCTCTGGGCCACGCAACCACACACGCTCATCCATACCGAAGGCCGCCACGTCGGGCTGCCCGACGGGCAGATGGGCAATTCGGAAGTCGGGCACATGAACCTCGGCGCCGGCCGCATCGTCTACCAGGACCTGACGCGCGTGGACGCGGCCATCGAGGACGGCAGCTTCTTCACCAACGCCGAACTCCTGGCCAGCTGCGCCGCCGTGCGCGCCGGTGCCGGCACGCTGCACGTCATGGGCCTGCTCTCGCCGGGCGGCGTGCACAGCCACGAAACGCACATCTTCGCGATGCTCGATCTGGCCAAACAGGCCGGCGTCGAACGCGTGCGCGTCCACGCCTTCCTCGACGGCCGCGACACGCCGCCGCAATCGGCGCACGCCAGCCTCGTCGCGTTGCAAGCGCGTTGCGACGCGCTCGGCAATGCACGCATCGCCACCATCGGCGGGCGCTATTGGGCCATGGACCGCGACAAGCGCTGGGACCGCGTGCGCCGCGCATGGGATGCGATCGTCGAAGCGCGCGCCGACCATCGCGCGGCCGATGCGCTGTCCGCACTCGCCGATGCCTACGAACGCGGCGAGACCGATGAATTCGTTGCGCCGACCGTGCTCGCCGGCGCGACGCCGATGCACGACGGCGATGCCGTCGTCTTCATGAACTTCCGCGCCGACCGCGCGCGCCAGCTCGCCGCGGCTTTCGTCGACCCGCACTTCGCCGGCTTCACCGCGCGCCGCCCGCAACTGGCGCGCTTCACCTGCCTGACCGAATACGACGCGAAGCTCGACGCCCCCGTCGCCTTCGCGCCCGACGACCTGCGCCACACGCTCGGCGAGTTGCTCGCGGAGAACCACCTGACGCAACTGCGCATCGCCGAAACCGAAAAATATGCGCACGTCACGTTCTTCTTCAGCGGTGGCCGCGAAGATCCCTACGCGGGCGAATCGCGCATCCTCATTCCCAGCCCGAAAGTCGCCACCTACGACCTGCAACCGGAAATGAGCTGCCCCGAGCTGACCGCCAAACTCGTCGAGGCGATCGATTCGCAGGCCTTCGATGTCATCGTCTGCAACATCGCCAACCCCGACATGGTCGGCCACACCGGCAACATCGCAGCCGCGATCCAGGCCGCGCAAGCGGTGGACGTCGCGATCGGCGCGGTCGAAGCCGCGGTGCGCCGCACCGGGGGGGCCTTGCTGATCACCGCCGACCACGGCAACCTCGAGCAGATGCGCGATCCCGACACCGGCCAGCCCCACACCGCCCACACCGTGGGCCCGGTGCCGCTGATCTTCGTCGGCCCGCACATCGCATCGCTGCGCAGTGGAGGCGCGTTGCGCGATGTCGCGCCGACGATGCTCGCCCTGCTCGGCCTCCCGCAACCGGCCGAAATGACAGGCGCCAGCCTGATCGGCTCGCATTGAATGCGCCGCGCTTGAAGCACGCCTCCGCGTTCCTCCTCGCCCTTGCGCTGTCGCTGACGGCCGGGGCCGCGTCTTCGCAGGACAGCAAGGACGCCGAGCAACGGCTGAAGAAAGTCCGCAGCGAGCTCAAGGATGTCGCCGCCGAACGGCGGATGCTGGAAGGGCAGCGCGGCGATGCGTCGCGCAAGTTGCGCGATGCCGATGAAGCCGTGGGCCGCGTCGGCCGCGCGGTGCGCGACACCGAACATGCGCTCGCGCGCGACCAGGCGGCGCTCGCCGACCTGCAGCAGCGTCGCGACACGCTCGACGCCGGCCTCGCCGCGCGACGCACCGAACTGCGACAACTCGTGCGATCGGCCTACACGGTCGGCGATGATTCCGCGCTCAAGGCCCTGCTCGCGCAGGACACCGTGGAACAAGCGCAGCGCACGCTCGCCTATCACCGTTACGCGCAACGCGATCGCGCGCGACGGATCGCCGAACTGACCGCGCAGATCCAGGAAGTCGACGCGCTCCAGCAGCAGATCGTCGAACGCCGCACCGCGCTAGACACAGCGCGCCAGGCGCAGCGGACGCAATTGGCTGCGTTGCAGGATGCGCGCACCGATCGCGCGAAGCTGGTCGAGCAGATCGAATCCAAATACAAGGATCGCGCCAGCCGCGAACGCGCGCTCGGCCAGGACGCGAAGGCGCTGCAGGAATTGCTCGCGCAATTGCGTGCCGCCGCGGCGCGGGCCGCGCGCGAGAAAGCCGCGGCCGATCGCGCCGCCGCCAAGGCCGCCAGGGCCGCGGGCAACAAGGCGACCGCAGGTGCCGGCACGCCATTGCGCAAGAACGCCACCACCGGCCCCGCGCTTCAGGTCGGCGGCCTGAGTTGGCCGGTATCGGGCAGCCTGCTCGCGCGCTATGGCGGCCAAATGCCCGATGGGCGCACCAGCCAGGGCGTGCTGATCGCCGCGCCCGCGGGCACGACCGTCAAGGCGGTCGCCGATGGCCGCGTGGTCTTCGCCGACTGGATGAACGGCTACGGCCTGATCCTCATCGTCGACCACGGCAACGGCTACATGAGCCTGTACGCGCACAACGACGCGCTGCTCAAGGATGCGGGCGATGCCGTGCACCGCGGCGATGGCCTGGCCAGCGTCGGCAACTCCGGCGCGCAGGGCCGCGCGGCGCTGTATTTCGAACTGCGCCGAAACGGCCAACCGGTGGATCCCGACGCGTGGCTGAAACGCCAGTGACGCCGGATGACCAACGCCACGCGCTCTTAACGCGCCAACGCGCCACGCTTGCATAATCAGGACGCACCTCCTCGCGCCCCCACGCACCGGAACCCGACATGCGCACTCCGACCTACGCCCTCCTGCTGCTGCTCGCTTCGGGCTGCGCACTCGCGCAACAGGCGCCTGCGACCTCGGCGCCGGAACAACAGGCGGAAAAGGAAGTCTCCACCAGCGACGACCCCGACGCCGCCGAGAGCGCGACCAAGATTCCGCTCGACGAAATCCGTCGCTACGTGTGGGTCTACAACGCGGTGAAGGAAGCCTACGTCGATCCGGTCGACGACAAGAAGCTGATGGATTCGGCGGTGCGCGGCCTGCTGCTGGATCTGGATCCGCACAGCGCCTACCTGCCCAAGCGCGACGCGCGCGCCTTCGACGAACAGACGCAGGGCGCCTACACGGGCGTCGGCGTGGAGTTGATGACGCTGCCCGATCGCACGCTCAAGGTGGTTTCGCCGATCGACGAAACGCCGGCGGCGCGCGCGGGCATCCAGGCCAACGACATCATCATCGCCATCGACGGCAAGTCGGTGGCCGATTCGCCTTCCGACGAAAGCGCCGACGATGACGACGCCGATGGCAACACCGCGCCGCTGCGCGGGGCGCCGGGCACGAAGGTCGTGTTGACCATCGTGCGCGAAAGCAAGCCCAAGCCTTTCGATGTCACGCTCACGCGCGAACGCATCCGCGTGACCAGCGTGCGTTCGCGCATGCTCGAACCCGGTTACGGCTACGTCCGCGTGGCGACCTTCCAGGCCGACACCGCCGCCGATTTCTCGCGCGCGCTCGACACGCTGGAAACCAAGGGCAAATTGCGCGGGCTGGTGCTCGACCTGCGCAGCAATCCGGGCGGCCTGCTCACCGCCGCGGTGCAGATCGCCGACGAACTGCTCGACAAGGGCAAGATCGTCAGCACGCGCGGCCGCGTGGCGCTCAGCGATGCCGAATTCAGCGCGACGCCGGGCGATCGATTGAATGGTGCGCCGGTCGTCGTGTTGGTCGACGCCGGTTCGGCGAGTGCGTCCGAAGTCCTCGCCGGTGCGTTGCGCGACAACAATCGCGCGCGCGTCGTCGGCAGTCGCACCTTCGGCAAGGGCTCGGTGCAGACCTTGCTGCCGCTGGACAACGGCGATTCGGTCAAGCTCACCACCGCGCGGTATTTCACGCCGAGCGGGAAGTCGATCCAGGCGCTCGGCATCCAGCCCGACGTGGTGTTGCACCCGTCGAAGGATGCGGTGAACGGTGGCAAGGCCGGTTACAGCGAAGCCTCGCTGCCGGGCCACCTGCATGGCGACGAGGAAATCGCGGGCTCCAACGCCGGCGAAGTGCTCGACGGCGATGCGCCGATCACCGCCGCGCTGACCGAACTGAAGAAGAACGTCGCGGTGACCTCGCCCTCGCCGTCGGCGCCGAAGAAAAACTGACGCGACCGGCGCGGCTCAATAGCCGCGCTGGCGCCGCAGTCGGCGGGCGATCGCCGCGCGCACGACCACCGCAAAGAGAATGCCGAAGGCGAAGCCCGCCAGGTGCGCCCACCAGGCCACCGAGCCGAGCGTCGGCCCGATGTAGGCGAACACGACCTGCAGCAAGGCCCAGATGCCGATCAGCAGCGAGGCCGGCGCACGCACGAATTCGAGGAACAGCCCCAGCGGCAGTACCACGCCGAGCTTCGCGCGGGGGAACAAGGCCAGGTACGCGCCGATCACCGCCGACACCGCGCCGCTCGCACCGATGATGATCCGGTCCGGCGCGCCGATGGTCAGCGCCGCGGCGAGGTTGGCCACCGCCCCGCCCAGCAGGAACAGGCCCAGGAACCGCCACGGCCCCATCGCCCGCTCGGCGGGCAGCCCGAAGATCAGCAGGAACACCAGGTTGCCGACCAGGTGGGCCCAGTCGGCGTGGAGGAACAGGGCCGTCACCAGCCGCAGCGCCCGCCCGTCCTGCAGCGCAGCGGGCCAGGCATCGGGCGACATGAAGCCCCCCGACAGCGCGCCCCAGCCCAGCACCAGCGCCCGCTGCTCGCCGCTGGTGCCCATCGTCGCCCACAGGAAGGCGGACGACAGGAGGACGACCAGCAGGGGCGTGGCCCATCGCAGGCCGCGCTTCTGGCGGGTGGGGAGGGAGACGAACATGGCCGGCCGATCCTACCGGGATGCCGCGCGCAAAAAAGCGAACGAGCGTTCGTTACGAAATAGGCAGCTTGGCGTTAGCAACAAGTTAACGAGTTGTGTATCTTCCCTACGGCGTCGTACGTCGGGAGGGGTTCCGGCACGCGCCGGTGCAGGCCGCAGAGCCTCCCGAGCCCTAAACCAAAAATTCGTCACCGGAGACAACTCGCAATGCAAACGAACACCGTCATTCGCATCTCCGCACTCGCGCTCGCTGTCGCGGGCGGTCTTGCGATCGGCCAGGCGCACGCGTCGGGCTTCCAGCTCAAGGAAAACAGCGTCAAGGCGATGGGTCGTGCCTTCGCGGGCAGCGCGGCAGCCAAGGGCGACACCTCGGTCGTCGCCAACAACCCGGCTGCGATGTCGACGTTCAAGAAGGCCGCGATCCAGGCCGACGTCACCATGATCGACCTGTCGGCCGACTTCTCCGGCGGCGGTTCGGCTGCCGCGGGCACGCCCTTCCAGCAGCCCCTGACCGGCGGCAACGGCGGCGACGCCGGCGACAGCACCGCGGTCCCGGCCCTGTCGGCCGTGTTCCCGATGGGCGACTCGGGCGTCACGCTCGGCGCCATGGTCAGCGCGCCCTTCGGCCTGAAGACCGAATACGACGCCAACTGGGTGGGCCGCTACACCGCCATCAAGTCGGAAGTGAAGACCTATGACCTGACGCTGGCCGCGTCCTTCGACTTCGGCAGCCAAGTCTCCTTCGGCATGGGCCTGGTGTACGAGCGCGCCGAAGCCACGCTGTCCAAGGCCATCGACTTCGGTTCGCGCGTCTGCCAGATCAACATCCAGGCGTGCATCTTCCCGACGCCGCAGACCGCTGCGTTCGGTCCGCAGAAGAACGACGGCACGGTCGAAGTCAACGGCGACGACACCGGCATCGGCTGGATCGCCGGCATGCACATCCACCCGAGCGAGAACTTCTCGCTGGGCTTCTCGCACCGCTCGGAAATCGACCACGACATCGAAGGCACGGCCGACTTCACCCTGCCGGCAAACATCGCCGCGCTGCTCGCCGGCGCCGCCCCGGGCCAGTTCATCGACGCCGGCGCGCTGGCTTCGCTGACGACCCCGGCGGTCGACACGGTCTCGGTCACCTACGGTCTCACCGACAGCATCACGCTGATGGGCGACTGGTCGTACACGCAGTGGTCTTCGCTGCAGGAAGTGGCGATCCAGTTCAAGAACCCGGCGCAGCAGCCGAACCCGGCCGTCGAAGATTTCGCGTGGGAAGACACCTCGTTCTGGTCGGTCGGCGCCGAGTGGGCGTTCAACGACCAGTGGACGTTCCGCGCCGGTTACGCGCAGGACCAGTCGCCGACGCACATCGAAACGCGTACCCCGCGCCTGCCCGACGCAGACCGCCAGTGGTTCTCGCTGGGCGCCACCTGGGCCCCGAGCGAACATTGGGAAGTCACCGCCGGTTACTCGCGCATCAAGACCGACGATCCGAAGGTCGCGCTGAGCCCGTCGCTCGCCAACAGCGGCACGACGCTGTTCGGCAGCTACAACGCGAACGTGAACCTGTGGGGCCTCTCGGGCCAGTACAAGTTCTGATCGCAGCGACAACGCAACAAAGAAAAAGCCCCGCGAAAGCGGGGCTTTTTTTATGCCGATTGCGCGGCGCTTACTCGCCGAGCGTCAACAACGACGCGTTGCCGCCCGCTGCCGTCGTGTTCACCGTCACCGTCTTCTCGGTGCCGAAACGCGGCAGGTAGTGCGGGCCACCGGCCTTCGGGCCCGTGCCGCTCAAACCCTGTCCACCGAAGGGCTGCACGCCGACGACCGCGCCGATCTGGTTGCGGTTGACGTAGGCATTGCCCACCTTCACCCGCGACACGATGTGCTCGATCGTCTCGTCGATGCGCGAATGGATGCCGAGCGTCAGGCCGTAGCCCGTCGCGTTGATCGCATCGATCACCTTGTCCAGTTCGTCGGCCTTCCAGCGCACGACGTGCAGCGCCGGGCCGAAGACTTCCTTGTGCAGGCGATCGATCGAATCGATCTCGAAGGCCACCGGCGCGAAGTACGTGCCGTGCGCCGTCGACACATCCATCTTCGCTTCGGCGATCAGCTTGGCTTCGCTGCGCATGCGCTTGCCGTGCGCCTGGAGCATCGAGAACGCATCCTTGTCGATCACCGGGCCGACGTCGGTCGACAACAGGCCGGGGTCGCCGACCTGCAACTCCGCCATTGCACCGGCGAGCATCGCGATCGTCTTGTCGGCGATGTCGTCCTGCACGAACAGCACGCGCGCGGCCGAACAACGCTGGCCAGCGGAGGTGAACGCTGACGACAACGCATCCTTGATCAACTGTTCCGGCAGCGCCGAGGAATCGCCGATCAGCGCGTTCTGCCCGCCGGTTTCGGCGATGAGCACGCCGATCGCCGCATCGCGCGCGGCGAGCGAACGATTGATCGCGCGCGCGGTATCGGTCGAGCCGGTGAAGGCCACGCCCGCCACGCGCGGATCCTTGGTGAGCGCCGCGCCGACGGTGGCGCCGTCGCCCGGCAGGAACTGCACGACCGCTTCCGGAACGCCGGCTTCATGCAGCAACTTCACCGCGTAGTACCCGATGAGGTTGGTCTGTTCGGCCGGCTTGGCGATCACGCTGTTGCCGGCGGCGAGCGCCGCGGCCACTTGGCCGAGGAAGATCGCGAGCGGGAAATTCCACGGCGAGATGCACACGAACACACCGCGGCCCTGCAGGTGCAGTTCGTTGGACTCGCCGGTCGGGCCCGGCAGTTTTTCCGGATGCGCGAACAGCTTGCGCGCCTGCCCAGCGTAGTAGCGCAGGAAGTCGACGGCTTCGCGCACTTCGGCGACGCCGTCGGGAATGGTCTTGCCGGCTTCCTTCGTGCACATCGCCATGAACTGCGGCATGCGCGCTTCAAGCAGCGTCGCCGCGTGTTCGAGGATCGCCGCGCGCGAGGCGGCCGGCGTGGCATCCCACTTCGGCTGCGCGGCGACGGCGTTGCGCAGCGCCTGTTCGACCGTCGCTGCGTCCGCGGCGCGCCAGGTGCCGACTTGTTCGCGGCGGTCGGCGGGATTGGTCACGGCGATGTCGGCGCCGCCGGCGGTGATGCCCGGAACGAGCGGGAGTGCACGCCAATCGCCGGTCACGGCGGCGTTGAGCTGTTCGGCGAGGGCGCGCAGTTGCGCGTCGTTGGCGAGGTTGAGGCCCATGGAATTGTCCCGTTCGTCTGCGATGTCGTGCGCCTGGCTGCGATACACGTCGCGCGGCAGCGGAATGCGCGGATGTGGAATGGTTTCGAACCCGTCGACGATCTCGACCGGATCCTTCACCAGGTCGGCGATGGCCACGGTCTCGTCGGTGATGCGGTTGACGAAGCTGGAGTTGGCGCCGTTTTCGAGCAGGCGGCGCACCAGGTACGGCAACAGGTCCTCATGCGAACCGACCGGCGCGTATACGCGGCACGGCACGTCGAGGCGATCGGCCGGCACGACTTCGGCGTACAGATCGTCGCCCATGCCGTGCAGCTTCTGGAATTCGAAGTTCTTCCGCGTTTCGCCGTTGCGCGCGAGGCGATGGATCGCCGCGATCGTGTGCGCGTTGTGCGTGGCGAACATCGGATAGATCGCATCGGACGCAGCGAGCATGCGGCGTGCGTTGGCGAGGTAGCTGACGTCGGTGTTCGGCTTGCGCGTGAACACCGGGTACCCGGCCTGGCCATCGACCTGCGCGCGCTTGACCTCGCTGTCCCAGTACGCGCCCTTGACCAGGCGCACGGGAATGCGGCGGCCGGTGCGGCGCGCGAGATCGGCGAGCCAATCGATCACGAACGGCGCGCGCTTCTGGTAGGCCTGCACGGCCAGTCCATAGCCCTCCCAGCCGTCGAGCGATTTGTCTTCGTACGCAGCGCCGATGACGTCCAGCGAGAGTTCGAGGCGGTCGGCTTCCTCGGCATCGATGGTGAAACCGATGCCGTGGGACTTGGCGAGTTGCGCGAGTTCGAGCACGCGGGGGACGAGCTCGTCCATCACGCGCGCGCGCTTGGCCAGTTCGTAGCGCGGGTGCAGCGCCGAGAGCTTCACCGAGATCGACGGCGCGGCGAAGACGTCGGTGCCGACGAACTTGCCGCTGGTGCCGATGGCGTGGATCGCCGCGCGGTAGGCCTCGAGATAGCGCAGCGCGTCCTTCGTCGTCAGCGCGCCTTCGCCGAGCATGTCGAACGAATAGCGGTACGCCGCGTTGTCGCCCTTGCGCGAACGCGACAGCGCTTCGCCGATCGTGCGGCCCATGACGAACTGGTGGCCCATGATCCGCATCGCCTGGCGCACGGCCAGGCGCACGACGGGCTCGCCGATGCGGCCGACCAGCCGCTTGAAGGCGTTGTGGACGTCGCGCTTGGTGTCGTCGGCCAGGTCGACCAGGTGCCCGGTGAGCATCAGGCCCCAGGTCGACGCATTCACCAGGATCGAATCGGACTGGCCCATGTGCCGCTTCCAGTCCGCTTCGCCCAGCTTGTCGCGGATGAGCTTGTCGGCGGTGTCTTGGTCGGGAATGCGCAGCAGGGCCTCGGCCACGCACATCAGCAGCACGCCTTCCTCGCTGCCGAGGTCGTACTGCCGCATGAACGCTTCGATCGCGCCCTGGTCTTCGGCGCGGGCGCGCACGCGGCGCACGAGGTCGGCGGCGGTGGCCTGGATGGCCAGGCTGTCGGCTTCGGGCTGGCGGGCCTGCGCGAGCAGTTCGCGCACATGTTGCGTTTCGTCGCGCACCCAGGCGGCCGTGATGGCGGCGCGGAGCGGATCGGGGGACGCCGGCAATTCCGGCGTGAGCAACGGCCGTTCGGCCGTCGCGGGGAGGGGAAGGGAATTCATCGGGCCCGCGTGGGTACGTGGCGAGCCGCATATTGTAGCGACGTGTACGCCGCGCGGCTTGCCCCGCATGGTCGGCGGGGGCTACCATTTCCCGTTTCCGCAGCCGGTTTTGCGTCACACCGGTTGCGGTTCGGCATGATCGAGATGGTGTCGTCGGGGGTCGGGGCGGGTGCGCAACTGCGGTTGCGTCCGCGACGGGCTTTGACGGCCCGGCAGTTCCTCACCCTGTTCGCGTCGCTGGCCGCTGCAACCTGGCTGGTCGCGGGCCTGGGATGGTGGAGCGGCAACGTCTTCGCCCCCGCGTTCGCGCTGCTCGACAGCGTGTTCGTGGCGGTGGCACTGCGATGGGCGTGGCGGCTGGGAGAGCGTCGCGAAATCATTTCGGTCGGGCCGGAAGCGGTCGAGGTTTGGCGGTCGGCACAGCCGGCGCCCGCGTTTCGAGCACACCCGGTGTGGGTGCGCCTGGACGTGGAAGGCGACGGGGAGTCGATCGTGCTGTCCTCCAGCGGAGTCCGCTGCGAGGTCGGCGCCTTCCTCGGCCCGGGTGAACGCGGGCAACTCGCCACGCGCCTGAGGGCGCTGCTCGAGGCCAGCCGGAACCCATCGACGACATGACATTGCATTCAGCTGCGGGGCTCGTACCGATGAAAGCAGGCTTCAACTCTTCCGGCGCCAAGGCTATCGCCGTCCGTGCCGCCGCCGCGGCGTTCGCGCTCATGGCTTCGGCCGCCGCGTTCGCGACGCCGGCCGCCGAGCCGACCTCGCCGCACCCGTGGCAGCTCAACATGCGCGAGGGCGTCACGCACTCCTCGCGGATGGCCTACGACGCCCACATGGTCGCGCTGTGGATCTGCGTGGTCATCGGCATCGTGGTGTTCGGCGCGATGTTCTACGCGATGTGGAAGTTCCGCCATTCCAAGGGCGCCGTGCCCGACGTCAGCTTCACGCACAGCACCAAGCTGGAAATCGTCTGGACGCTCGTCCCGGTGATCCTGCTGGTGGGCATGGCCTGGCCGGCCACCGCCAAGCTGATCGCGATGTACGACACCCGCAATTCGCAGATGACGGTGAAGGTCACCGGCTACCAGTGGATGTGGAAGTACGAATACATGGGCGAGGGCGTGGAATTCACCAGCCGCCTTGCCAAGAGCAGCGATGCGATGCGCCAGTCCGGCAAGGTGCCGTCCTGGAACAACGAAGCCGACCGCCACTACCTGCTCGACGTCGACAACATGCTCGTCGTGCCGGTGAACACCAAGATCCGCTTCGTCATCACCGCCGACGACGTCATCCACGCCTGGTGGGTGCCCTCGCTGGGCTGGAAGCAGGACGCGATCCCCGGGATCATCAACGAAGCCTGGACCGACATCGACACCCCCGGCATCTACCGCGGCCAGTGCGCGGAGCTGTGCGGCAAGGACCACGGCTTCATGCCGATCGTCGTGAAGGCCGTTTCGAAGGTCGAATTCCAGCGCTGGCTCGCCGAGCAGAAGGCGAAGCACGCCAGCACCACGCCGACGCCCGAGACAGCCGCGGCCGTGACGCAGTAAGCGCACGCACCGGTCCCCGACGTTCCCCACCGAATCACGCGCATTACCTGAGGTAGGCCATGGCCCAGTACGACGCCGCCGTCCACCACGACGACCACGGACACAAGCAGAGTTTCCTTGACCGTTGGTTCTTCTCCACGAACCACAAGGACATCGGCACGCTGTACCTGTTGTTCTCGTTCGTCATGTTCATCATCGGCGCTGCGATGTCGGTGATGATCCGTGCCGAGCTGATGCAACCGGGCCTGCAGTACGTCAAGCCCGAGTTCTTCAACCAGATGACCACCATGCACGCGCTGGTGATGATCTTCGGTGGCGTGATGCCGGCCTTCGTGGGCCTGGCCAACTGGATGGTGCCGCTGCAGATCGGCGCGCCGGACATGGCGCTGCCGCGCATGAACAACTGGTCGTTCTGGATCCTGCCCTTCGCCTTCACGCTGCTGCTGGGCACGCTGTTCCTGCCGGGCGGCGCGCCCGCCGGCGGCTGGACGCTGTATCCGCCGCTGTCGCTGCAGGGCGGCAGCAACCTGGCCTTCGCGATCTTCGCCATCCACATGATGGGCATCAGCTCGATCATGGGCGCGATCAACATCATCGCCACCATCCTCAACATGCGCGCCCCGGGCGTGGACCTGCTGAAGATGCCGATCTTCTGCTGGACGTGGCTGATCACCGCGTTCCTGCTGATCGCCGTGATGCCGGTGCTCGCCGGCGCGGTGACGATGCTGCTCACCGACCGCTTCTTCGACACCAGCTTCTTCAGCGCGGCCGGCGGCGGCGACCCGGTGATGTTCCAGCACATCTTCTGGTTCTTCGGGCACCCCGAGGTCTACATCATGATCCTGCCCGCCTTCGGCGTGGCCTCGGAGATCATCCCCACCTTCTCGCGCAAGCCGCTGTTCGGCTACCAGGCGATGGTCTACGCCACCGCGTCGATCGCGTTCCTGTCGTTCATCGTGTGGGCGCACCACATGTTCACGGTGGGCATGCCGCTGGGTGGCGAGATCTACTTCATGTTCGCCACGATGCTCATCGCCGTGCCGACGGGCGTGAAGGTGTTCAACTGGGTCACCACGATGTGGAAGGGCTCGATCTCCTTCGAAGCCCCGATGCTGTGGGCGATCGCCTTCGTCATCCTGTTCACCATCGGCGGCTTCTCGGGCCTGATGCTCGCGATCGTGCCGGCGGACTTCCAGTACCACGACACCTACTTCGTCGTCGCGCACTTCCACTACGTGCTCGTGACCGGCGCGGTGTTCTCCATCATCGCCGCGGTGTACTACTGGTGGCCGAAGTGGACGGGGCGCATGTATTCGCAGGCCGCCGCCAAGTTCCACTTCTGGTGGTCGGTGGTGTTCGTCAACCTGCTGTTCTTCCCGCAGCACTTCCTGGGCCTGGCCGGCATGCCGCGCCGCATCCCGGATTACAACGTCGTGTTCGCCGACTGGAACATGGTCTCGTCGATCGGTGCGTTCGGCATGTTCGCCACGCCCTTCATCATGTTCTTCATCCTGTGGTCCTCGTTGAAGAATGGCGAGAAGGCGACCGACCGCGTGTGGGAAAGCGCGCGCGGCCTGGAGTGGACGGTGGCTTCCCCGGCGCCGCACCACACGTTCACGACGCCGCCGGTCATCAAGGACGGCGACCTCGCGCACGGCGACTTCGCGCACATGGATTTCGACTGACGGGCACGCGTGCCTGATCACGACGCCATGCAAGACGCCCCCAAGCCCTTGAGCCCCGAACAGGTCGCAGCCCGCCGCAAGCGCGTGCTGCTGACCGCGTGGGCGATCGGCCTGGTCGCGCTCGCGGTGTACCTGGCGTTCCTGCTCTCGGGGGTGCTCGGCAAATGAGCACGCCCGACAACACGCCTCGCGACGGCCGGAAATTCGGCGTCGGCAAGATGGTGGGCGTCGCGCTCGGCGCGTTCGCGTTCACCTTCTCGCTGGTGCCGCTGTATCGCATCGCGTGCGAGAAAGTGTTCGGCGTGCGCCTGGAGAAGGAAGCCATCGCCGCGCCGCTGGACGCCAGGGCCGACACGCAGCGCACGGTGACCGTGGTGTTCGACGGCGGCGTGAACTCCAAGCTGCCGTGGGCCTTCGAACCGCAGCAGGCCACGATGCAGGTCCATCCGGGCCAGCAATACGAAGCCAGCTATTTCGCGCGCAACACCAGCACGCGCGCGATCGTCGGCAACGCCGTGCCCTCCGTGGCGCCGGCGCGCGCTTCGGGCTATTTCAGCAAGACCGAATGCTTCTGCTTCACCGCGCAGGAACTCGACGCCGGCGAAGGCCGCGCGATGCCGGTGCGCTTCATCGTCGATCCGGCGCTGCCGGCCGACGTCAACACGATCACGCTGTCGTATACCTTCTACAAGAACGAGACCCAGACCGCGCAGTTGAACGCGCCCAAGGGTGGATCGAACCTGCCGCACGCGGCTCCCTGAGCCTCATACGAAACCCGGAAAACCGTCATGGCCCAAGCCCACGAGTCCCACGACACCAACGTCTACTACGTGCCGCACGGCAGCCGCTGGCCGGTGATCGCGTCGGTGGCGCTGTTCACCACCATGATCGGCTTCGCGCAGTGGCTCAACGAAGTCAGCTGGGGCAAGCCGGTGTTCTTCCTCGGCCTGGCCTTCCTCGCCTCGATCCTGTTCAAGTGGTTCGGCGACGTGATCCGCGAATCGCTGCGCGGCTATTACAACAAGCAGGTCGACACCTCCTTCCGCATGGGGATGGTGTGGTTCATCTTCTCCGAAGTGATGTTCTTCGCCGCGTTCTTCGGTGCGCTGTTCTACGCGCGCCAGTTCGCGTTGCCGTGGCTCACCGGCGAAGGCCACAAGGTCGCCACGCACGCGGTGCTGTGGTCGGACTTCACCGGCGGCTGGCCGAGCAACGGCCCGGGCGCGGTCGGTGGTGCGTACCAGACCATCCCGGCGTGGGGCCTGCCGCTGCTCAACACGCTGATCCTGCTGTCCTCGGGCGTCACGGTCACCATCGCGCACCACGCGCTGAAGGCCGGCCACCGCAAGCAGCTGCTGCTGTTCCTCGGCATGACCGTGCTGCTGGGCGCCTCGTTCCTGTTCTTCCAGGCGAAGGAATACATCCACGCCTACCACGAGCTCAACCTCACGCTCGGCTCGGGCATCTACGGCTCGACGTTCTTCATGCTCACCGGTTTCCACGGCGCGCACGTGACGCTGGGCACGATCATGCTCGCGATCATCTGGTTCCGCTGCGCCGCCGGGCATTTCAATCGCGACAACCACTTCGCGTTCGAAGCGGTGGCCTGGTACTGGCACTTCGTCGACGTGGTGTGGCTGGGCCTGTTCCTGTTCGTGTACGTGCTGTAAGGCGCGCACGCGCCGCCACGACACAAGCAATTCCCGTCGCGGGCCGGCCATGCGCCGGCCCGTGCCGTCTCCGGGATCAGGCCGTCAAGGCGCGCGGCCGATGCCGTGCGGCGTGATCCAGCCCATGTAGATGGCCAGGACCACGAACAGGATCAACGCGACCGACAGCGCGATGCGCTTGGTCAATGCATTGACGGTGCGCTTGGTCGTGCCCTTGTCCACGAGCATGTAATACAGCCCCGCGCCGAGGTTCCAGACGATGAGTATCAGGACGGCGATGATCAGCAAAGTCTTCAGCGAATCGTTCATGGCGACGGTCCTTGGCCTGTCGCGCGCGCGGTGCCCGCACGCACTCTGGGCGGCATTATCGCGCCGCGCGGGGGCATCCGCGTGACCCGGCGCGGAACATTCTGGTTCGCCTGGGCGCTCGCGCTGGTTGCCATCGGGGGTTTCGCGCGCCTGGGGTTCTGGCAATACGGGCGGATGCAGGAAAAGCAGGCGATGCTCGCCAACGTCGAGCGCGTGTTGCACGCCCCGCCGGTGGCCATCGATGCGGCCGGCACCCGCGAAATGGCTTGGGTGGAAGGCGAGGCGACCCTCGACGCGCGGACCCTGCTGCTCGACAACCAGATGCGCGAGGGCACGCCCGGCGTGCACGTGTATTGCATCGCGCGTTCGGGCGTCGCCGACCGGCTCGTCGACCTGGGCTGGCTCGCGGTGAAGCCCGATCGCACGATGCCCGAGGCCGCGTGTCCCGCCGGCCCGCTGCACGTGCGCGGCCTGATGACGGCCTTGCCCTCTAGCGGCCTGCACGTGGGCGCGCCGATGCAGCAGATCGGTGGAACGCGCTGGCTGATGGCGCGGGCGGACGTGGATGCGATCCGCGCGGCGCTGCACATCGACTTGCCCGCGCGGGTGATCCGCCTGGATCCCAAATTGCCCGTCGGCTACGCGCGCGACCTCGACGTGCTTCCCAACACGCTGCCGCCGGAACGCCACCTCGGCTATGCGGTCCAATGGTGGGCGCTGTCGCTCGCCGTCTTCATCACAGCGCTCGTCCTTTCCATTCGCAAAGCAAAGCCCCGCGCATGAATGCTCCCGTCGACCACGCCACGCGCAATCGCAATCGCTGGATGCTCGTCGGCATCTTCCTGCTGTTCTTCGGCGGGCTCGTGCTCGCTGGCCTGCTGCGTTTCTCCGGCTGGCGCCCCGAAGGCCTGAAGAACAAGGGCGAATTGCTGCAACCGCCGGCCGACCTGCGCGCACTCACGCCGACGCTCGCCGATGGCAGCGCTTATCGATGGAAAGATGCCGAACGCACGTGGCGCATCCTCGCGGTGACCGAGCGTTGCGATACGAGCAACGCCGCGGCGTGCGAGCGCCTGCTCACCGACCTGGACAAGGTGTGGCAGCTTGCGGGGAAAGATGCCGATCGCGTGCACGTGTTGTGGGTCGGCGCACTGCCGCCGCACGGCCCGCGCCCTGCAACGCTGCGCGTGCTGCGTCCCACCGATGCGCTGATCGACGGCCTGCCGCGTTCGCGCGATCCGAAGGGCATGCCGGTGTATCTGCTCGATCCGAACGGCTGGGTGGTTCTGCGCTACGCTCCCGGCTCCGATCCCGGGGACGTGCGGACCGACCTGTCCCGCCTGCTCAAGGTGAACTGAGATGGTGTCCAGCGCCACATCCGTCGCCCGCCACGGCATCCATCGCAACTTCCATCGCCTGGCGTGGCTCGCCGTCGTGCTCGCGCTGGGCGTGATCGTGTTCGGCGGTTTCGTGCGCCTGTCCAACGCGGGCCTGAGTTGTCCCGATTGGCCGACGTGCTACGGCCGCGCGGCGTGGCCGCAACATGCGAACGAAGCGGCAGATCACGCCGCAACCGCGATCCGCGCCGTCGAACCGCACAAGGCGTGGCGCGAACAATTGCATCGGATGCTCGCCGGTTCGCTCGGCCTGATCGTGTTGTCGCTTGCGCTGCTCGCCGCGCGTCGCCGCCGTTTCGGCATCGCGCAGGTGCTGTGCGCATCGCTGCTGGTGGGCATCGGCATTCCGCTGTACATGCATGGCCAGCATGTCGCCGCGTCGGTGTTCGCGCTCGCCGGCGAAACGCTGCTGCTCATCGCCGCGCTGCGCTGGTCGAACGTGGATCTTGCGCGCACCGCCGCACTCACCCTGATGGTGATCGTGTTCCAGGCCTTGCTCGGCATGTGGACGGTCACCTGGCTGCTCAAACCCATCGTCGTGATGGGGCACCTGCTCGGCGGCCTGCTGACCTTCGCGCTGCTGACGTGGATGGCGTGGCGCGCGACCGACATGCCCATCCGCCTCGCACAGGCCCGGCGGATCCGCTTGCTGTTGGTGATCGGCCTGTGCCTGCTCGCGGTGCAGATCGCGCTCGGTGGCTGGACCAGCGCCAACTACGCAGCGCTTGCCTGCGCCAACGATTTCCCGAAATGCGTCGGCCAGTGGTGGCCGCCGACCGATTTCCGCGAAGGCTTCGTGCTGTGGCGCGGCATCGGCGTGGATTACGAAGGCGGCGTGCTCGACGGGCAGTCGCGCATCGCGATCCAGATGGCGCACCGGATCATGGCGGGCGTCGTGTTCGTGTACCTGGGCTTGCTCGCCGTGCGCCTGGTGCGCATTCCGGGAATGCTCGCGTGGGGCGTCACGCTCGGTGCGTTGCTGCTAACGCAGGTCGCGCTGGGCATCGCCAACGTGAAGCTCGGGCTGCCGCTGCACGTGGCCGTCGCGCACAACGCGGGGGCGGCGCTGCTGCTGTTCGTGCTGGTCACGCTCATCGCGCGCGTGCGCGCGCCGGACGCCTGACGCACGTGCGCTCGCGCCTTTCCCCGTACTGGACGCTGACCAAGCCGCGCGTGGTCGCGCTGATCGTGTTCACCGCGCTGGTCGGCATGTTCCTGGCGGTGCCGAGACTGTCGGACCTGCCGCTGGACAAGGCGGTGTTCGGATTGCTCGGCATCTGGCTCGCCGCGGCGTCGGCGGCCGCGATCAACCACGTGCTCGACCAGCGCATCGATGCGCTGATGGCACGCACGCACGATCGTCCGTTGCCGACCGGCGGATTGCGTACGTCGCAGGCCGTCGTGTTCGCGCTCGCGCTGGGCGTGGCGTCGATGGCGATCCTGGTCTTCCTGGTCAACCCGCTGTGCGCGTTGCTGACCTTCGGCTCGTTGATCGGCTACGCGATCGTCTATACCGGATGGCTGAAGCGCGCGACGCCGCAGAACATCGTCATCGGCGGCATCGCCGGCGCCGCGCCGCCGTTGCTGGGCTGGTCGGCGATCACCGGCATGCAGGGCGAAGCCGATTGGGCCTACGCCCTGACGCTCGTGCTGATCATCTATCTCTGGACGCCGCCGCATTTCTGGGCGCTGGCGATCTTCCGCCGCGAGGATTACGCCAAGGCGATGATCCCGATGCTCCCGGTCACGCACGGCGTGACCTACACGCGCTGGCAGATCCTGTTCTATACGGTGTTGCTGGTGCTTGCGACGCTGCTGCCGTGGGCGCTGCACATGAGCGGGACGTTCTACATCGGCGGCGCGGTGGTGCTGGGGTGCGTGTTCCTCTGGTACGCCTGGCGCCTGCTGGATCCGCCGGACGAGTTCTTCGCCATGCGCACGTTCCAGTATTCGGTCGTGTACCTGATGGCCCTCTTCGCCTTCCTGCTGATCGACCACTGGCTGATGCCCTGGCTGGCGCCGGCCTCGGCGCTGGACTTCCAGCCGCTCGCGATGGCGATGGGGCACTGAAACTGCGCCGTTCGTCGCGTTACATCGCGACCTGATCCGCAAACCCGGCACGGCCCGCGCAGCGCACGCGCGGGTTGTGACGCGCTGCTCAAACATCGCCCCGCGGCGCGCGTCATATCGGTCCCCCGGAATGTGGGGATTCCAACATGCATCGAGACAAGAACGCCGACCGCAGCGAACGCAGCGCGCGCTTGCTGCTCTTCTTCGCCCTTTGCGCCGCGGTGTCCTGGGCGCTGGCGAGCGCACCGGCCTGATTGACTCCTCCTGCGCAGGCAGGGGCATGGCGGCGTGGACGCCCGACGCGCGACCGTGCGCAGATGGCCTCCGCGATCCTCCGTCCCCTGCCTTCGCGGGGGCATTTGAACCGTTGACGCGAACCGGCGCATCCACTCGCGCGTCGCCAGATGCGGCGCGGGAGGCGGGCCATGCGCGCGCAACTGTGGAGCTCTGCCGTGATCCTCGCCGTGTGGCCGTTCCTGGCACACGCGGGGCAAGCCGACCTGGTGTGGCGTAACGCCGCCAGCGGCCAGACGGTGGTGTGGAAATCGGCCGACGCCAAGCACGCGGCCGCGTTGACCTCGGTGCCCGGCACCTGGCGCATCGCCGCACTCGCGGACTTCGACGGTGACGGCGTGGCCGACGTGTTGTGGCGCAACACCGCCGGTGGCCAGAACCGCATCTGGCGCATGGGCGATTCGCGATTGCCGATCTTCGTGGCATCACTCGCTGCGCCGTGGGACATCGTCGGCGCAGGCGACTTCGACTACGACGGAATCGCGGACGTGCTGTGGCGCAACCGGTCGACGGGCGAGAACCGCATCTGGCGATCGGGCAATGCGGCGACGCCGATCGCGATCGCCGCGGCGAACATTGCATGGAACGTCGCGGGCGTCGGCGACTTCAACGCCGATCGCCGTGCGGACATTCTCTGGCGCAATCGCGTCAACGGGCTGGTGGTCGCATGGCGATCGGGCAACGCCGCGACCGCGGTGGGGCTGGGAACCGTGGCACTTTCCTGGAACGTCGCCGGCGTCGGCGATTTCAACGGCGATGGCGCCGCCGACATCCTCTGGCGCAACACGACCGATGGCGCGAACGTGATGTGGCGTTCGGCCAACCGGGCGACGCCACAGGCCGTCAAGGCCGTGGGCGGTACGGCCTGGCGGGTCGCAGGCGTCGGCGATTTCGATGGAGACCTGCACGCGGACGTGCTGTGGCGGAATGCATCGAGTGGGCAGAACATCGTCTGGCGCTCGGCGAATGCCGCGACGGCACATGCGTGCGCGGCGGTCGCCCCGCAGTGGAACGTCAATGGCGCGGCGGAACTCGATCCGCCGCCACCACCGCCAGCGCCGCCGCCCGAACCGCCGCCGATGCCGCCGCCGTATCCCTACCCGTATCCGTGACGGGCCTCAGCGCTTCGCCGAGCGCTGATCGAGCAGCAACGCGCGCAATTCGTCTTTCTCGACGGAATCCAGCGGTGTCTGGCTCGCTTTGAGCTCGTCGATGCGTTGCTGCACGGTCTGGTCTTCGAGCTGCACCATCACGTCGAGGAACTCGCGTTCCCATTCCTGTTCGCCGGGCAGCGATTGCGTGGCGAGTTTGTGCAGCGCCGCGGCTTCCTCGCGGTCGCCGAAGTGTTCGAGCACGCCGCCGGTGCGGATGTCGGGCCGCTCGCGCACGAGCGCGACCAGTTCCGACAGCAACTCGACACCGGGCTGGCGCAGCGCGGCGAATCGATACGGCGGTTCCAGCGCCAAGGCCAGCGAAGGCTGCTGCAGCAACAACGCGATCGCACTGCGCACCAGGCTGCGCTTGGGCGCGGGCACGCTCGGCGCGTTGCGCGCGCGCTGCGCGGGCACGTGCGTTTCCGGCGTGCTCGCACGTGCGCCGACGCCGGTGAGTTCGGTCAGGCGCTGCTTCATCAAATCGCCGAAGGCGCCATCGGGAATCTGCGCGAGCAAGGGTTTGCAGCGCTCGGCCAGGCGCGCCTTGCCGTCCAGGCTTGCCAGGTTCACATCCAGGCTCATCTGCCCGTAGAAGAACTCCGACAGCGGCGTGGCCTGGCGCAGGCGCGCGTCGAAACCTTCGCTGCCTTCCTTGCGCACGATCGAGTCGGGGTCTTCACCGTCGGGCAGGAACAGGAAGAAGGCCTGGCGGCCGTCCTTCATGCGTGGCAGCACGGATTCGAGCGCTTTCCACGCGGCGTTGCGGCCCGCGCGATCGCCGTCGAAACAGAAGAACACGTCGGCGGCGTTGCGGAACAACAGTTCGGCGTGGTCGGGCGTGGTCGCCGTGCCGAGCGTGGCCACCGCCTGCGACACGCCGTATTGCGCGAGCGCGACCACGTCCATGTAGCCCTCCACGACGATCAACCGATCCAGCTTGCTGTTGACCTGCCGCGCCTGCCACAGGCCGTACAACTCGCGGCCCTTGTGGAAGAGCGGGGTTTCCGGCGAATTGAGGTACTTCGGCGAATCCTCGGGATCCAGCACGCGCCCACCGAAGGCGATGGTGCGCCCGCGGCGGTCGGCGATCGGGAACATCAGCCGATCGCGGAACTTGTCGTAGATGTGGCCCTTGTCGTTCTTCGAGAACATCCCGCCGCGTTCGAGCAACTGCATGCGGCGCTGGTCGGTGCCGAGCGCATCGCGCAGCGCATTGAACCCATCGGGCGCGTAACCGATGCCGTAGCGCTCGGCGATCTCCGGCGCGATGCCGCGTTTGTCGACGTAGGCCTTGGCCTTGTCGCTGCCGGCCAAATGCTTGCGGAAGAATTTCGCCGCGGCATCGAGCGCGGCGAACAGGTCGGTCGTGTCGTGGTTTTCGTTCGACTGCCGCGTGTCGCGCGGCACTTCCATGCCCACGCGCTTGGCGAGTTCGTCGACCGCATCGAGGAATTCGAGGCGGTCGTAGTTGATCAGGAACGAGATCGCGGTGCCGTGCGCGCCGCAGCCGAAGCAGTGATAGAACTGCTTGGTCGGCGAAACGGTGAAGCTCGCCGAGCGTTCGTCATGGAACGGACAACGCGACGCGAATTCCTTGCCCTGGCGCTTGAGCGGCACGCGCGCGGCGATCACCTCGACGATGTCGGTGCGCGCGAGCAGGTCGTCGATGAAAGCGTCGGGGATGCGGGCCATCGGCGTCAGGATGCCACGCGGCGGTCAACCTTCGGCGAGGCGGCGCTTCACGATCGACGAAACCTCGCCCATGTCGGCCTTGCCGGCCAGGCGCGGCTTGAGCACGCCCATCAGCTTGCCGATGTCGGCCGGGCCGGCGGCGCCGGTGTCGCGGATCGCGCCGTCGACCACGTCCTCGATCTCCGCTTCGGACATGCGGGCGGGGAGGTAGTGCTCGATGATCGCGATCTCGTTGCGTTCGATGCCGGCCAGGTCCTCGCGGCCGGCGGCGTCGTACTGCGACACCGAATCGCGGCGCTGCTTCACCATCTTGTCGAGCACCGCCACGACCTGGGCATCGTCCAGGCTGATGCGCTCGTCGACTTCCTTCTGCTTGATCGCCGCATTGATCAGGCGGATGACGCCCAGGCGTTCCTTCTCGCCGGACTTCATCGCGGCCTTCATGTCGTCGGTCAGCTGGTTCTTCAGGGTCATGGCGTGCTCCGTGCGGGATCCGGTGCCCGTTCTGGCGGGCCACCGCAGAAATGCGAAAAGCCGGCGGCGCTTGTGGCGCGGCCGGCTTCGCGGGGTGCTGATCGATACGACGCGGGGCGAGAGGCTCGCCGCCGGCGCGGGATCAATACAGGCGCTGGCGCTTGGTGACGTCGCGCGAGGTGCGACGGGCCTGGCGCTTCACCGCGGCAGCGGCCTTGCGCTTGCGTTCCTGCGTCGGCTTCTCGTAGAACTCGCGCTTGCGGGTCTCGGCGAGCACGCCGGCCTTCTCGCAGGTGCGCTTGAAGCGGCGCAGGGCAAACTCGAAAGGCTCGTTTTCGCGGACTTTGACGCTCGGCATACGGTTTCTCGGTCTTCTGTCTGGGGTTGCTGCACAAGTGGACGACCACCGGGCAGACCCGGGGAGCCGCGTATGATAGCCGCGACCCTTCCGCCGACGCAACCGCGCGACGGCCTCGATTTCAGCATCCGCAGGCCCCATCTGCCTCCCATGCGCGTCCTCGGCATCGAAACCTCCTGCGACGAAACCGGCGTGGCCGTCTACGACACCGCGCGCCCGGGGCCCGAGGGCCTGCGCGCGCACGCCGTTTACAGCCAGATCGCCCTGCACGCCGAGTACGGCGGCGTGGTGCCCGAGCTGGCCAGTCGCGACCACGTCCGCAAGCTCCTGCCCCTGATCCGGCAGACCCTCGACGAGGCCGGCCTCACCACCGCCGACCTCGATGGCGTGGCCTATACGGCGGGCCCGGGGCTGGTCGGCGCGCTGCTCGTGGGCGCCGGCGTGGCGCGTTCGCTGGCCTGGGCCCTGGTTGTCCCCGCCATCGGGGTCCATCACATGGAAGGCCATCTGCTCGCGCCCCTGCTGGAGGATCCGGACCTGAAGCCGCCCTTCGTGGCGCTGCTCGTCTCCGGCGGCCACACGCAACTGGTCGGCGTCGACGCCATCGGGCGCTACCGGCTGCTCGGCGAAACCCTCGACGACGCCGCGGGCGAAGCCTTCGACAAGACCGCCAAGCTCATGGGCCTGCCGTATCCGGGCGGTCCGCAACTGGCGAAGCTCGCCGAAACCGGCACGCCGGGCATCTTCAAGTTCGCGCGGCCGATGACCGATCGCCCCGGGCTCGACTTCAGCTTCAGCGGCTTGAAGACGCAGGTGTTGCTCGCATGGCGCGACAGCGATCGAAGCGATGCCACGCGCGCGAACATCGCGCGCGGTTTCGAGGACGCCGTCGTCGACACACTCGCGATCAAATGCCAGCGCGCGCTGGATGCCGCGGGCTGCGACACGCTCGTCGTCGCCGGCGGCGTCGGCGCGAACAAACGCCTGCGCGAAAAACTCCACGCCATCGCCGCCAAGCGCGGTGGCCGCGTGTGCTTCCCGCGCCCCGCGCTGTGCACCGACAACGGCGCGATGATCGCCTTCGCCGGCGCGCTTCGCCTCCAGGCCGGGCAGCACAGCGGGCGCGAGGTCCACGTGCAGCCGCGCTGGGATATGGCATCGTTGCCCGCCGTCCAGCCCGCGACCGCATGAACGACAAAGTCTTCATCGAAGGCCTCCAGATCGAAACCCTGATCGGCATCTACGATTGGGAGCGCCGCATCCGGCAGCCGCTCGTGTTCGACATCGAGATGGCCTTCGACAACCGCAAGCCCGCGGCGAGCGACGCCATCGAAGACACGCTCGACTACAAGGCGGTGAGCAAGCGCCTGATCGCGTACGTGTCGGCGTCGGATTTCGGCCTGGTCGAAACCCTCGCCGAACGCTGCGCGGCCCTGATTCTCGATGAATTCGCCGTGTCGCACGTGCGCCTGAAACTGAGCAAGCCCGGCGCGGTGCGGGGCGCGCGCGCGGTAGGCGTGTCCATCGAGCGCAGCCGCGCGTGACGGCGAAGGCCTACCTCAGCCTCGGCAGCAACGTCGAACCCGAGCGCCATCTGCGCGCGGCGATCGATGCGTTGCGTGCGCGTTTCGGTCGGATCGTCCTGTCCCCGGTGTATCGCGTGCCGGCGGTGGGGTTCGAAGGACCGGATTTCCTCAACGCCGCGGCCATCATCGACTCCGATCTGGATCCGGTCGCATTGGTCGCGTGGTTGCACGATCTGGAAGCCGACAACGGCCGCATCCGCGGGCATGTGAAGTTCAGCGACCGCACGCTCGATGTCGACCTGGTCTATTTCGACGATCTCGTGCTCGACCTGCCGGACCTGCAATTGCCGCGACCCGAATTGCGGCATGCCTTCGTGTTGCGCCCGTTGGCGGACATCGCGCCGAAGTTCGTCGATCCAGTCCGCAAGGCGACGCTGGAAGACCTGTGGCGTGCGCATGCCGAGTTCGGCGACACGCTGGAAACGGTGACGCTCTAGCCTTCGAGCATGCGCCCGCCGTCGAGGCGGAGCACCTGGCCCGTGGTGTACGTGGCCTCGCACAACAACCAACGCACCGTGTTCGCGATTTCTTCCGGCGTGCCAGTGCGATGCAGCGGCGTGCGATCGAGCATGGCCTGTTTCGCCGCGTCGTCCTTGCCGCCATCGGGCCAGAGGATCGCGCCGGGCGCGATCGCGTTGACGCGCACTTCGGGCCCGAGTTCGAGCGCGAGCGCGCGCGTCATGTGCGCCAGCGCGGCCTTGCTCATGCCGTAGAGCGCGTGGTCGCGCAGCGGGCGCTCGGCGTAGATGTCGGCCATGTTGACGATCGCGCCGCGCGTCGCGCGCAGGTGCGGCGCGGCCGCTTGCGCCAGGAAGAACGGCGCGCGCGCGTTCGCGTTGAACAGCGCATCCCACTGGTCGGGCGTGGCCTGGCCCAGCGGGGTGGCGAAGAAGGACGAGGCGTTGTTGACCAGCGCATCGAGGCGGCCGAAGCGGCCGATGGTGTGCGCGATGAGCTCGGGCAAGCGATCGAACTGCCCCAGGTCGGCCTGCAACACGACGGTCGAACCGGCGCGCGCGGCCTCGAGTTCGCCGGCCAGCGCATCCGCATCGCCCCGCGAGGCGTGGCAATGGATCGCCACGTCGAAGCCGTCGGCATGCAGACGGCGCACGATCGCGGCACCCAGGCGGCGGGCACTGCCGGTGACCAGGGCAACGGGACGGGCGGTCGTCATGGGCGCTTGCGCTCCTTGCGGCTATGCTGTCGCATTGTCGATGTATTTGCCGTCCATGTCCGCATCGCCGGAACCCCATTCCATCCCCGTGCCCGACGCCGACGCGCTCGCCCATAGCGAACGCTTGCGCCAGGGGATCCAGCAACAGATCCACGCCGCCGGCGGTGCGATCCCGTTCTCGCGTTTCATGGAGCTGAGCCTCTACGCACCGGGGCTGGGCTACTACAGCGCGGGCGCGACCAAGTTCGGCGCAAGCGGCGACTTCGTCACCGCGCCCGAACTCGGGCCCTTGTTCGCCGCGTGCGTCGCCGACAGCTTCGCGCCGGTGCTGCAGCAACTCGGGCCGGAGGCGGATGTCGTCGAACTCGGCGGCGGCAGTGGTGCGTTCGCGGAAGTGGCGCTCAAGAAGCTGCTCGCCGCCGACGCACTGCCTGCGCGTTACGCGATCCTCGAGCCGAGCGCCGACCTGCGCCAACGCCAGCAGGATCGCCTGCGCGAACGCCTCAATCCGCTGCTCTACGACCTGGTCGAATGGTTGGACGCACCCCCGCAAGGCGCGTGGAACGGCGTGCTGTTCGCCAACGAAGTGATCGATGCACTACCGACGCCGCGCTTCACGCTGCGCGATGGCGAAGTGTTCGAAGAACATGTCGCGCTCGATGGCGATGGCCGATTCATTCGCGCCGATCGCCCGGCCGATGCGCTGCTCGCCGCCGCGGTCCGCCACGTCGAACGGCAGCGCGACGAACCGTTCCCGGATGGCTATCGCTCCGAACTGCTGCCGCAATTGCCGTACTGGGTGCAGGCGGTGATCGGCGGATTGCGCAAGGGCGCGATGCTGTTCGTCGACTACGGTTATCCGCGTCGCGAGTTCTATTCGCCGCAGCGCGCGAACGGCACGTTGCGTGCGTTCCGCCGCCATCGCATGGTCGAGAACGTCTACGACCTGCCGGGCCTGCAGGACATCACCGCTTCCGTGGATTTCACCGCGCTCGCCGAAGCGGGCACGGGCGCCGGCTTCGACCTGGCGGGTTACTGCACGCAGGCGAGTTTCCTCATCGGCAACGGCCTGGAACCCAACCTGACCGCCGCCGAAGAACGCGCGCACGACGAGGCGCAGCGCTATCGCCTGCGCCAGGAAGCCAAGCACCTCACCTTGCCGGGCGAAATGGGCGAACGCTTCCAGGCCATGGGTTTCCAGCGCGATGCCGAATTCGGCACCGCCTTCCTCGTCGGCGACCTGAGCTGGCGCCTGTGATCCGTTGGCCGGGATCGACGGCGGCGAAACCCTTCGCACGCCCGCAGCGTTGGCTCGGCCTGTGGTGGGGAATGATCGCGGTGGTGATCATCGGCTCCCTGCTGCCCGCGCTGCTGTTGCCGGATTTGCCGGAAGGCGGCGACAAGGTCGAGCATTTGCTGGGTTACGCGATCCTCGCGGCGATGGCGGTGCAACTGTTCGCGACGCGACGCATGTTGATGTTTGCCGCGTTGTTCCTCGTGACGCTCGGCATCGGGATCGAAATCGCGCAGAACGTGCTGACGACGACGCGCCAGATGGATCCCTGGGATGCCCTCGCCAATATGTGCGGCGTGCTGCTTGGCATCGCCAGTGCGCTGACGCCGATGCGGGATGCGTTGCTGCGCATGGATACGCGCTGACGCAGACGCAGCGGCGGGTGCGCCTTCAGGCCGGCGTGCGCGCCTGGTGGATCGCCCGGATGCGGGCTTTTGCGAGCGCTTCGCCCAATGCGGGGCCTTCGAGCCCTTCGCGTGCGACGTCGGCGGCGCGCACCGATTGCGCGACCGCAAGCAGGTGCATCAACGCTTCGCGCTGCGGATAAGGCTGGTCCTCCAGGCCCGTGCGCCCGCGCTTGTCGGCCTCGCACACCAGGCCCAACTGCGCGATGCGCGCAGGCTGCCGAAACCCGTCGCAGCGCTGCAGCAGATCGTGGACCGTGCTGTCGCGCAGTTCGAACAGGCGATGCACGTTGAGATGTTCGCGACACGCGATCTTCGCCAGATCGCGATGCTGGGAAGGCACCTTCAGGCGATCGCACAGCGCGCGCAGCGGCGCCAGGCCCGCGTGCTCATGCCCGAGATGCTTCGGCAACACGTCCGCCGGCGTGAGCGCCTTGCCCAAATCGTGCACGAGCGCGGCGAAGCCGACGACCGCATCCCCCGGCGCGAGCTTTGCCGCCATGTCGCACACCAGTTCGATGTGCACGCCGGTGTCCACTTCGGGGTGGTACTCCGCGCGCTGCGGCACGCCGTACAACGCGTCGACCTCCGGCAGCACGACGGCCAGTGCGCCGCAATCGCGCAGCGTGCGCAGGAATGCCGAGGGCGTGTTCGACGCGAGCGCGCGCACCAGTTCCTGCCAGACGCGCTCGGGCACCAGTTCGGCCATTTCGCCCGAGGCCACGATTTCGCGCATCAGCGCCATCGTTTCAGGCGCAACCGTGAACCCGAGATCGGCGAAGCGCGCCATGAACCGCGCCGCGCGCAACACGCGCAAGGGATCTTCGACGAACGCCGGGCCCACGTGGCGCAACACGCGTTGCGCGATGTCGCGTTCGCCATGCCAGGGATCGACCAAGGTGCCGTCGTCGCGCTGTGCGATCGCGTTGATCGTGAAGTCGCGCCGTTGCAGGTCTTCCTCGAGCGTCACGCCGGGGTCGGCATCGACGACGAAACCGCGATACCCGCGACCGGACTTGCGTTCGGTGCGCGCGAGCGCGTACTCCTCGCCGGTCGTCGGGTGCAGGAACACCGGGAAGTCGCGGCCCACCGGTTTGAAGCCCTGCGCAAGCATCGCCTCGGGCGTGGCGCCGACGACCACGTAATCGCGGTCGCCCGCCGGCAGCCCCAGCAGCCGATCCCGCACCGCACCGCCGACGAGGAAGGTCTCCATCGTCGCGATTCTAGGGGGTGTTCAGGACGACCGTCGTCGGGCAGGCGAAAGACTTGCGCACTCCGGCGCGCCCACGCATCCGGTCGCTGACCGGCGCGGCGTCGCCGTTGAGGCGCCAGTCGTAGATCACGCTGAAGGCCAGCACGCGCGCGACGTAATCGCGGGTTTCCTTGTAGCTGATGGTCTCGATCCAGAAATCCGGATCCATGCCCGGCCGCTGCGCCTGCCAGCGCGCGAGCGGTGCCGGGCCCGCGTTGTAGCCGGCAAGCACCATGTAGGGCGGGCCGTACTTGTCGTACAACTGGCGCAGGTAGGCGGCGCCGATGGCGATGTTCGCGTCGGGGTCGTAAAGCGTGGAGGCACCGCTCCACGGCAGGCCGATGCGCTTTGCGGTGGCCATGCCGGTGGCGGGAACGACCTGCATCAGGCCCATCGCATTCGCGCCGGAGCGGGCATTGGGATTGAAGACGCTCTCGGCGCGGATCTCGGCGGCGACCCATGCCGGATCGAGCCCGTTCTTCGTGGCCTCGCGGCGGATCGTCGCATCGTGGTGCAAGGGGAAGCGCAGGCCGTACATGCGCGCTTCTTCGGGCTGTTTGCCGAGCGCGAACACCGCGCGGTCGAACCACCCGTAGTCCTGCGCGACCGCGACGGCGAGGCGACGTTGCGTATCGTCGAAGCGCGACAACGCCTCGTCCCATTCGCGTTGCGCCCAACCGGGACGATCGGCCTGGTAGAGCGCCATCGCGCGAACGATGGCGGGATCGCGTGCGATCGCCGCTTGCTGCGACGTGCCGAGCGCGACATCCACCGGGCACAGCGCATACGGCTGCCCGATGCGATCGGCGGCGAGGAAGCCGTGGAATTCCGGCTTGCGCGCCGCATCGCGATACAGCGCCTGCGCGCCCGCCTTGTCGCCGGTCATTTCGGTCAGGCGCGCCTGGAAGTAGGTCCAGCGCGAATCGCTGCGCTGCTTGTCGCCCATCTTGCGGATGGCGGCCAGTGCGGCCGGCCAATCGCTGCGCGACATCGCTTCGCGCGCACGCCACTCGTGCAGGCGGTCGTCGTAGGCGCTGTCGGGCACGGCATTCAGGCGTCGCGCCGAATCGGGTTCGTAGGAGGCGACCGTCCACAACGCAGCCTGGTACAGCGGGCGCGCGCGATCGGCATCGGTGAATTGCAGCGCACTGGCGAACTTCGGCAGTTGCGTGTCGACGAGCATCGGCGCCGACTTCGCCAGCCGCGCGAGCCCCTGCGAGGCCATCAGGCGGCTGCGCGGCGTCTTCGGCCACGTCAGCGCGCGATCGTGCACGGCTTCGAAGAACGCGGCGTAGTCGTTGGCCAGCGCCATGTCCTCCGGCGGCAGCCCGCGCGCGGCGCTGCGCATGACCGAAGGCTCCCATTCGTTCGCCGCGGCGTCGATGCGCTCCCAGCGCAGGGAAGCCGGCAAGCCGCCCTTCGACGCCAGCATTGCGAAGGGCGCATCGCACGCCACCGGCAAGGCCTTGCCGGTGCTGCGCCACATCGCTTGCGCGTCGGCGACCCACGTGGCGTCGGTGTTGCCCGTGGCCGCGCGCGACTGAAGTTCGGCGCAGCGCAAGGCGGTGTCCTTGATCGACGGCGACCACGCACTGCGGAACGCAGGCCAATCCTCGCGACGCGACAATGCGGCGAGCCAGAGTTCGCGGAAGGCGCCTTCGAGCGCCTGCCCCTTGTACTTGGCGAGGAAGGCTTGCCCGCGCGACGCCGGCACGGTGTCGATGTCGCGCTTGAGCTGCGCGTACTCGACCCACCCGACCAAGGGATGGTTGGCGAGCGCGGCCATTTGTTCCGACGACAGGGTGCCGCGCTCGGCAGCGGTGAATGCCTCGCGGATCTGGTCGCGTTGCGGCACCACGAGGATCGGCGCGTTGCGCAACGGCGGCGGCAGGATCTTGCCGGCGGGCGCGGTCTTGCCCTGCTGTGCGATCGCCGAAGACGAACACAGCAAAAGCGCGGACAGAAGCGGCAGCGTATGTCGCAGCATGGACGATCCGTTGGGGGAGACGAACGACCTGGGCCCGACTATAGCCGACGCCTCGTGAATCGATCAGTCAGGAAACCACCCGAAGGAACGTCGGGAATCCCGCAAGGCACACTCAACGCAGCGCGTGTTCCGGAACGTCGATTTCCGCGGCGATCGCCAGGTGATCCGAATACGCCGCGGCGAAGGCTTCCATGCGCGCGATGCGCAGGTCGCCCGTGGTGAGGATGTGGTCGATCGCGCGCTGCGGCCGCCAGCTGGGGAAGGTCGGTACGCACGAGGCCGGCGGCTGCAGGCGCGTGCGCTTGTACAACTGCTGCATCTCCGGCCGGTCCGGATCGCAATTGAAATCGCCCATCAGGATGGCGTGCGGATGGTCGTGCAGCAGTTCGGCGATGAACGACAGTTGCGAAGCGCGCGATCCGGCGCCGAGCGACAGATGCGCGACGGCCACCGTCAGCCCGTCGTCGCCGTTGCCGAATTGCGCGACCAGCACGCCACGCCCGCGCACGCGGCCGGGCAGGGGATGGTCGTGCACTTCGACGGGCTCGAGCTTCGACAGCAACCCATTCGCGCTGGAGGCGAAACCGCCGACGTTGCGGTTGGGCTGGTGGCTCCAGTACGCGAAGCCCCCGCGTTGCGCGAGGTAGTGCGTCTGGTTGGTGAACCCCGAGCGCAGGCTTCCGGGGTCGCTTTCGTTGAGGCCGACGATGTCGTGGCCGCCCGCCAGTTGCGCGATCGCATCCAGGCTGCCGCGCTTGTTGCCCGCGGGCAACACGTGCGACCAGCTGCGCGTCGCGTAATCCGTGTAACGCCGGGTGCTCGACCCGGCCTGGATATTCGCGCTGAGCAGCTTGAGGCGGCGGTGGGTCATCAGCCCGGCGATCAGCCCTGCGACGCCGCGGCGGGCGCGCCGCCGGCGGCACGCTCCTTCGCGATCAGGCCGCTGGCGATGCGCAGCATGTCCTCGAAGCTGTTGCCGGTGACCTTGTACTTGCCGTTGACGATCAGCGTGGGCGTGCTGTTCGCGCCCGAGCGGATCATGAACTGCCGGCCCTTGCTGACCTGCGCGTCCACCGAGAACGAATTCATCGTGCTCAGGAATTCCTTCGGGTTCGCGCCGTACTTGCCGTAGAAGTTGGCGATCTTCTGCTCGTCGACCGGATCGCCTTCGCCCGGCATCGTCTGCGTGATGTGGATCTCCTTGATCAGCGCGCTGTGCGAGCGCTCGACCAGGCCCATCGATTCGGCGACGTAGAAGGCCTTCGCGTAGGGGTTCCACTCCGGGCCGAACGGCGCGGGCACGTAGGAGAAGCGCACGTCGGCCGGCAGCTTGGCCTTCCATGCGGACACCAGCGGATCGAACGCGGCGCACGCCGGGCAGACGTAACCGAAGACTTCGACGACTTCGATCTTGCCGTCCAACGGCTTCCACGGCTCGCCGCCCTTGATGGCGACGTAGTCGCGGCCTTCGACCAGGCCGGAGGGATCGTTCGCGGAGGCCAGGGCCTTCTGCGCAGCGGCGTCGGCCGAGGGGTTGGCGGCCGGGGCGGCGGTGGATGCGGCCACCGGCGCGGCGGCGGTGCTCGCGGCGGGTTCGTCGGCGCTGGCCGGCATCGCGGCGGTGGACTGCGCGGCCGGCGCGGCGGCCGTCGGCGCTTCGCTCTTGCCGCAGGCAGCCAGGGTGAGAAGGAGGAGCGAGGAAACCAGGGGGAGCAGGACGCGTCGGGTCATGGGGTCGATCCTCCAGCGGAGTGCCTGAATATCAGGTGGGCGGATGGGTGGAACGGAAAATCAGCGGGGCGGATGCGCGATGAGCGCGCCGGCGATGCGCAGCATGTCATCCAGCGAGTGGCCCATCACGCGGTACTTGCCGTCGACGATGAGCGTCGGGGTGCCCTGGAGCTGGATGCGCAGCGCGAAGTCGTGCGCGGCCTTCATGCGCGCGGCGACCTGCGGGCTGGCGATCGCCGCCGAGAACTTCTTCGCATCCACGCCGAGGGTGGCGTAGTACGTGGTCAGTTCGGCGTCGCTGGGATTCATCGGCAGCACCTGGTCGTCGTGCACGGCGCGGAAGGTCGCCGCATGCGTGCGCGCCACGGTCCCGAGCTGTTCGGAGGCGAAATACCCGCGGCCGAAGGTGTCGTCGAGGTCGTAGGCCGCCGGCACGTAACGCACCTTGACGTTCTTCGGGAGGCTCGCGCGCCAAGCTTCGATCTTCGGCGCGAAGTCGTGGCAGTGGTGGCAGGTGTAGGCGAACACTTCGGCGACTTCGATCTCGCCCTTGCGCACGGTGTCGAACGTGCCGGGCGTGTCGAGCACTTCGTAGTCGACATCCTCGACCGGCGCGGACGGCGCCTGCGCGAACGCGGCGAGGGGAAGCAGCAGGGCCAGCAGGAGGAACGCAACGCGACGGGTCATGCGGATCCTTCGGGGGTCAAAAAAAACGCCGGTCCACAGTGTGGGACCGGCGTGCTGATCAAGGTCGTGAACGCTTCGACAGCTTCCGCCGGCGCAGGTTCCGCCGTGCTTACTGTTGTGCGGTGGCTTCGTCCGAGCGCTTGTGCAGGCCCTGCACGTAGCTGGCCAGCGACTGGATTTCCTCGTCCGTCAGCGGCTTGGCGACCGAAGCCATGATGTTGAACAGGTGCGGATCGGTCTGCGTGGTCGTGCCCGCGCGATATTCCTCGAGGCGACGCTGCGCATAGGCCGACTGCTGGCCGGCGAGGGCCGGGTAGGCCGGGCCGGGGTTGCCGCCGCCGGCAGGGCCGTGGCAGGACATGCACGCGGGGATGCCGCGCGCCAGATCGCCCTGGCGGAACAGGCGCTCGCCCACTTCGTAGAACTTCATGCCGGCGTTGGGGCCGGTGGCGATGGCGGTGTCGTCGGCCACGCCGGCGCCGGCCTTCTGCACCGCGAAGTGCGCACCCAGGTCGCGCATGTCCTGCGCGGTGAGGGCGTCGGCGAAGGGCTTCATCACCGCGGCCATGCCCGAGGTGCGCTGGCCGCTCTTGAAGAGTTCCAGCTGGTGCGCGATGTAGCGCTCCGGCATGCCGGCCAGGCGCGGGTACTGCGGATCGGTCGGGTTGCCGTCCAGGCCGTGGCAGGCTGCGCACGTACCGGCCTTCTGGTCGCCACGCTTCACGTCGCCCCACACCGGCTTGGCCTCGACCAGCGGCTTGGTTTCCACCTGGGCATCCGGGGCGACGGGCGTCACCTGGGTTTGGGCGAAAGCGACGGCGGCGACCGCAAAGGTGGCCGCGAGACCGGCGTAGCGCAGGACGCGTGCGTGGCGCATGCAAAGCTCCGAAATTGCTGGGTCCGGCGAAACCAGGCCGCCGGGTGGTCGCGGACCGAAATTCGGTCGCGAAGGCGCGGGATTATCGACGGCGGGCCGCCGACCGGTCAAACCGGAGGCCGGCCGGGCTTGCGCGGCGTGCGATCCTTGTCGCCATGGCCAACCCCTTTGCCCGCGCCCGCTATGTCCTTTCGGCGCACAACTATCGCCAATTGCCGCCCGATGCCGGCGCCGAGGTCGCCTTCGCCGGTCGTTCCAACGCCGGCAAGTCGAGCGCCCTCAACGCCATCGCGCAGCAGAATGCGCTGGCCCGCGTGTCCAAGACGCCGGGCCGGACGCAGCAGCTGGTGTTCTTCGAAGTCGCCCCGCACAAACACATGGTCGACCTGCCCGGCTACGGCTACGCGAAGGTCCCCAAGGATCTGCAGTCGCACTGGCAGCAGTTCCTCGACGGCTATTTCTCAACGCGCGATGCCCTGCAGGGCCTGGTGGTCATCATGGACATCCGCCACCCGCTGAAGGACTACGACCGGCAGATGCTCGGTTACGCGCTTCAGCGCGGCATCCCCGCGCATGCGGTGCTGACCAAGGCCGACAAGCTCTCGCGCGGCGCGGCGGCGAATACGCTGCAGGCCGTGCGCATGGAACTGACGCGCGTGTACGGCGACAGTGTTTCGGTGCAGACCTTTTCCGCCGAATCCAAGCAGGGCGTGGACGAAGCGCGGGCCGTGGTCTCGCGCTGGCTGGGCGTCTGACGGCGAGCCCCGCGCGCGGGAACGGCCCGCACAAGTGCCAACTTTGGAACGACGGCGTCCTGTCCGCGTGAGGAGTGCGTGGACGTTACCGGGACTATAGTGCCGGGCCTGCAACGGAAGGAACCGATGTCGAGCCTGAGCAACGTCGCCGAGCTTCCCATCACCGATCGGCGCGAGCTGGTCGAATACCTCGCGTCCGGAAGCAGGCCGCGCACCGATTGGCGCATCGGCACCGAGCACGAGAAATTCGGCTTCCGCACCGACGACCTGCGCCCGCCCACCTTCGACGGTGAGCGCGGCATCGAAGCGTTGCTCGAAGGCCTGGTGCGTTTCGGTTGGGAACCGGTGCGCGAACACGGCCGCACCATCGCCTTGGCGCGCGACGGGGCGAGCGTCACGCTCGAGCCCGCCGGCCAGCTCGAACTCTCCGGCGGCCAGCTCGAATCCATCCACGACACCTGTCGCGAAACCAACACGCACCTGGACGAAGTCAAAGCCGTCGCCGGGCAGCTCGGCATCGGCTTCCTCGGCATGGGCTTCCAGCCGAAGTGGCGCCGCGACGAAATGCCGTGGATGCCCAAGGGCCGCTACAAGATCATGCGCGCGTACATGCCCAAGCGCGGTAGCCTGGGCCTGGACATGATGACGCGCACGTGCACCGTGCAGGTCAACCTGGATTTCGCCAGCGAAGCGGACATGGTGAAGAAGTTCCGCACCTCGCTCGCGCTGCAACCGATCGCGACCGCGCTGTTCGCCGATTCGCCGTTCACCGAAGGCAAGCCCAACGGCTTCCTGTCGTATCGCTCGCACATCTGGACCGACACCGATCCCGACCGCACCGGCATGCTCGACTTCGTGTTCGAGGACGGCTTCGGTTTCGAGCGTTACACCGATTATCTGCTCGACGTGCCGATGTACTTCGTCTATCGCAACGGCGAATACCTGGATGCGTCGGGCAAGTCCTTCCGCAAGTTCCTGGACGGCAAGCTGGATGTCACGCCGGGCGCGCTGCCCACGCTGCGCGACTGGTCGGACCACATGACCACCGCCTTCCCCGAAGTGCGCCTGAAGAAGTACCTGGAAATGCGCGGCGCCGATTCCGGCCCGTGGAATCGCATCTGCGCGCTGCCCGCGTTCTGGGTCGGCCTGTTGTACGACGACGCCTCGCTCGATGCGGCCTGGGACCTGGTCAAGGACTATTCGCGCGAAGAACGCCACGCCTTGCGCGACGGCGTGCCGAAGCATGCGTTGAAGTTGCCCGCGCGCCTGGGCAAATCGCAGGCCACCGTGCGCGAGCTGGCGATCGAAGTGCTGAAGATTTCCGCCGCGGGCCTGGCGCGTCGCGATCGCCGCAACAAGAGCGGCGTGGACGAGCGCGTGTTCCTCGATCCGCTGATCGAAAGCGCCGAAGCCAACCAGACGCCGGCCGAGCGCAAGCTCGCGCTGTACGAAGGCCCGTGGGCCGGCAACATCGACCGCGTGTTTTCCGAGTTCCAGTACTGACCGAAGCGGTCAGAACACCGCGGCCTGAAGCGGGGTATCGGCCCACTGCCATGCCGCCTGGAACTGCTTGCGCGTTTCCGCCGCGGCGTGCTTGTCGCCCATCGCGTCCTGTGCCTGCGCCAGGCCATACAGGCCCCAGCCGTTCTTCGGGAATTTCTGCAGGTCGTTTTCGAACGCCTTCACCGCATCGGCCGGGCGCCTGGCTTTCAACAACGCCGCGCCAAGATAATTGCTGACGGGCAGCGGCCAATCCGCAGGCTCGTTGTAGGTCAGCTTGTCTTCGATGTCCCCGGCCTTGCGCAGCGCTGCGATGGCCTGGTCGTGTTTGCCCTGCGACGAGGCGATCTCGCCCTGCAACACACCGGCGCCCACTTTCAGCAGATCGCCGGCGTAGTTCGTGGTACCGAGCATCAGCTTGGCCATCGCCGGATCGTCCGCGAGCGCTTGCAACGCGGCGAGTTCGCGCTCCGCCTCCGGCATGTTGCCCTTGCGCAGTTGCGCCATGCCGCGCGCGAAATGCCAGATGCCGGTCGGATAGGGCTGCGGCGCAGGCGATTGCGTGCGCGCGAGGATCGCGTCCCACTCGCCGAAACGGACTTCGGTCTGCATCGGCACGACCACGAAGTGCTGCATGAAGTTGAGCGCGTCCAGTTTCTCCATGTCCGCGTGTTGTGCGGTCTGGTCCGAGGCCTGCGTGGCCAGCGTGCGCGATCCCATCAGGCCCGCGCTGAGCGTTGCGAAGTGCCAGTTGTGCGGCACGTAACCGAGCGGATACATGCCATTGGTGCCCCTGCAGACCGCGAGGAATTCCTTGTCGGCGGTGGAGGCGCGGAAATTGGCGAGCGTCGCGTCGTTGTAGCGGCCCGTACGGATGTAGATGTGCGCGGGCATGTGCACCAGGTGCCCCGAGCCGGGCGCGAGACCGCCCAGCGTGTCGGCGAGCGCCTCGGCGCGGCCGGGATCATCGGACGCTTCGACCGCGTGGATGTAGTAGTGGATCGCGCCGATGTGTTTCGGATTGCGTTTGAGCACCGTCTCGATCGCGCCGAGGATCTTCGGCGTATCCGCGTTCGGTTTGCCGGCGGTCCAGTAATTCCAGGGCGTGAGGTCCATCAACGCTTCGGCGTACATCGCTTGCGCATCGTCGTCGTCGGGGAACTGCGCCACCACATTCGCCATCGCATCGGCGTAGGCCTTGTCCAGCGGCGCGCGATCGGCGGGCGCGGGATCGGCATAGCGCTTCGCCAACGCTTCGATCAACGCGCGATCGGCCGGCTTCGCGTTGTCGGCGAGCGACAGCGCCTTCTTCGCGAGCGCAGCGGCTTGCGGTACGACGTCGGGCTGCATCGGCAGATTGATGTTCGGCCCGAGCACGAGCGCCTGGCCCCACACGCAGATCGCGCATTGCGGATCCAGGCGCGCGGCTTCGGCGAATGCGCGGCCCGCGGCCTCGTGGTTGAAGCCGTAGGCGAGCCGCAAGCCCTGGTCGAAGTAACGCTGCGCAGCGGGCACCGGCGTGCCGATGTCGCGATGCAACTGCCCGAAGGTTTCGAACAGCGGCGGTGCGGGCGTCGCGGATGCATCGGTGCGGGGTGCGGGCGCTTCGCAGGCGGCGAGCGCGAGGGTGGCGATGAGAGCGGCCCAGATGCGATGACGACGCATGGCGGAGGATCCTGCTGTCGAGACAGGAGGTAAAACGCAAGTCGCCCGGCCGACAGGACGCATTCCACGCGCCGGCCCGGCGGTGTAGCGTGGGCGCCCCCGATCAGCCGAGCCCACGCCGATGAAGTCCCGCGCCGCCGTCGCTTTCGCCCCCGGTCAACCGCTGCGCATCGTCGAGATCGACGTCGCGCCGCCGCGCGCGGGCGAAGTGCTCGTGCGCATCACGCACACCGGCGTGTGCCACACCGATGCGTTCACGCTGAGCGGCGACGACCCCGAAGGCCTGTTCCCCGCGGTGCTCGGCCACGAAGGCGGCGGCGTGGTGGTCGAAGTCGGCGAAGGCGTGACCAGCGTGCAGCCAGGCGACCATGTCATTCCGCTCTACACGGCCGAATGCGGGAAGTGCAAGTTCTGCACCTCCGGCAAGACCAACCTGTGCCAGGCCGTGCGCGCGACGCAGGGCAAGGGCGTGATGCCCGATGGCACCTCGCGTTTCACCTATGAAGGCAAGCCCATCTTCCACTACATGGGCACGAGCACCTTCAGCGAATACACGGTGTGCGCGGAGGTCTCGCTGGCGAAGATCGATCCGCAGGCGCCGCTCGAAAAAGTGTGCCTGCTCGGTTGCGGCGTCACCACCGGGCTCGGCGCGGTCCACAACACCGCGAAGGTGAAACCCGGCGATACGGTCGCGGTGTTCGGGCTCGGCGGAATCGGGCTGGCGGTGGTGCAGGGCGCGAAGGCGGCGGGTGCCGCGCGCATCATCGGCGTGGATACCAATCCGGCGAAGTTCGACCTGGCGCGCGCGCAGGGCGCGACCGACACGATCAATCCGAGGGATTACGACAAGCCGATCCAGGAGGTCATCGTCGAGATGACCGACGGCGGCGTGGAGTTCAGCTTCGAATGCATCGGCAACGTCGATGTCATGCGGTCTGCCCTGGAGTGCTGCCACAAGGGATGGGGCGAAAGCGTCATCATCGGCGTTGCCGGCGCGGGGCAGGAAATCCGCACGCGGCCGTTCCAGCTGGTCACCGGGCGCGTGTGGCGCGGCTCGGCCTTCGGCGGCGTCAAGGGGCGCACGCAGTTGCCGGGCATGGTGCAGCAGGCGATGCGCGGGGAGATCCAGCTCGATCCCTTCATCACCCACAACCTGCCGCTGGAACGCATCAACGAAGCCTTCGACCTGATGCATCGCGGCGAATCCATCCGCACCGTCATCCACTTCTGATGCGCAGGATCGAATCGCACGCGTGCTTCGGCGGCACGCAGGAAGTCTGGGCGCACGAGGCGACATCGACCTCGTGCGAGATGCGCGTGAGCGTGTTCCTTCCGCCACAGGCAAGCAGCGCGCGCTGCCCGGTGCTGTATGTCCTGTCCGGGCTGACGTGCACCGAGCAGAACTTCATCCAGAAATCCGGCGCACAGCGTTACGCCGCCGAGCATGGGCTGATCCTCGTCGGCCCCGATACCAGTCCGCGCGGCGCCGGTGTTCCGGATGCCGAAGGCGATGACATCGGTTTGAGTGCGTCGTTCTACGTCGATGCAACGCAGGCACCGTGGTCGGCGCAGTACCGGATGCATGCCTACGTGACGCAGGAGTTGCCAGCGCTGATCGAAGCCGCGTTCCCGGCGAGCGACGTGCGCGGCATCACCGGACATTCGATGGGCGGGCATGGCGCGTTGATCTGCGCGCTGCGCAATCCGGGCCGCTATCGCAGCGTGTCGGCCCTGGCGCCGATCTGTTCGGCATCGCGCGGCTGGGGCCGCAAGGCCTTCGCGGCGTATTTCGGCGAAGACCCGGAGACGTGGCGCGCGTGGGACGCATGCGATCTGTTGCGCGCTTCGACTGAACGCTTGCAGCTATTGGTCGACCAGGGGCAAGCCGATCCGTTCCTCACCGACAAACTGTTGCCGGAGATGTTGCGCGACGCCTGCGCCGATGGCGGGCACACCCTCGACATGCGCATGCGCCCGGGTTACGACCATGGTTTCTATTTCGTCGCCTCGTTCATCGGCGACCACATCGCGTATCACGCCGCGGCGCTGAAGTCGGTATAGGCGAAGCGCCCGTCGCGCAGCACCGACGCGCCGCGTTCGACGGCGAGCGGTTGCGTGAACATCGGCCCGGCATGAACGAGCGTGTGGAACTCGCCGCGCTCGCCGCAGGGATCGCAGGCCGACGGCAACTCCGCGAGCAATGACGCATCGAACGCGCGTCCGCTGAAGGCGGCATCGAGTTGCTGCGTATCGACGCAACACAGGTGCGCGCGCAACCCACCGTCGATCATCGCGCGCGCGAGTTGCGTGGTGTCGCGACCGAACAAGGGAAACCGCGGTGTCCATCCAAGGCGCGCGCACAAGGCTTCACGCCAGGCCTTCACGTCTTCGAGGAACAGATCGCCGAACACGATGTCCTCGCACGCAGGCCAACGTGCGCGCGCCTGCGCCAAGGCAGTCGCGAAAGAGGCTTCGTAGGTCGCGTTGTCGCATTGCGGCGGGATGACCGCTTCGATCACGGGCACGCCCGCCGCCCGCGCCTGTGCCTGCAGCAAGTCGCGGCGGATGCCGTGCATCGCGATGCGATCGAAACCGGACGTGACGGTCGTGACGAGTGCGACCACGTCGGTCCCGCCCGCCGCCCGAACTGTCTGCAGGGCCCACGCGGCATCTTTTCCACCGCTCCAGGAAAGCAGGGCCTGTCGATCCGTCGGCATGCGGCGTCCTCACGCGAAACGAACACCATTCTCGCGCGCCCTCACGTTCCGCACAAAAAAAGGCGACGGAGCCTTGGGTCTCCGCCGCCAGGGGGTTGCATGAAGGGGGTACATGCAACTCAGGACGAGGCGCACGACTTCGAACTCGTGCTGCAGGCCGGAGATTCCGCGTGCCAACCCCCGCGCGCAATCGCTGTGTCGGGGGAACGCGGGCTTGTCCGGTTTACGGGGAGACCAGCGTTCACGAGTGAGCGGCGAGAGCATTCGGGGGAAGCATCGTCGCGCCGTGTCCAACCAAGGGCCCCCGATGGCTGCAATGCCCGTGCTCGTGATCGGTCTCGACGCCGCCTGGCGTTCGCGCATGCAGCGCCTGCTCGCGATGCGCGGCGAATTCGACTGGCTGGGCGCCTATGCCCCGGGCCAACCGCGCGAATCCCCGAATGGCCAGCCCGCGCTACTGCTGCTCGACGGCGACGACCCCGAGGTCGATCGCGAACGACGCAAGCCCCAACTGCCCGCGCCGCGGCGCCTGTACTTCTACCGCAACCCGAACGTCGAGGCTTTGCAGCACTGCGTCGAATCGCAGGGCCACGCCTGCCTGGACAAACACGATTCCCCCGACACGGTGATGCGTGCGATCCGTGCGGCCGAGTCCGGCCTGTTCGTCGTCGCGCCCGAGCTCCTGCTCGAAGCGCTGCACGCGGGCACCGGCGTGCCCGCGCCTGCGCCGATCGCCGAAGCGCCGTTGCACGGCACGCCCGATCACACCGGCGATTGGTCTTCGCTGACCGAACGCCAGCGCGAAATCGTGCATTGGGCCGCGCGCGGAATGAGCAACAAGCAGATCGCGCGGCAACTGGGCATCAGCCCGGAAACGGTGAAGACGCACTTGCACCACGTGTTCGAACGCGAAGGCGTGCACGGGCGCATGGCGCTGCTCGCCGCGCATGTCGGCGAGCGCGCGACGACGACATCGGGCTAGTCAGGCCGCGACGTCCCGCAGTTGCCAACCATCGCCCGCAAGCAGGCGCAGGCGATGTCGCAGGATGCTCGCCGGCAGCGTCGTCGTCGCGACCAGGTCGATGCGCAGGTCGTTCTGTTCGCCGGTGACGCTCGCCGCCGGGTCGACCGCGGCCAGCGCCTGGTCGACATCGTCGGGATCCTCCTGCTGCCCGCGCCAACGTTCGAACAGGGCCGTCGAACGCAACGCGTCCTCCAACTCCGATGCGAAGCCCGCCGCGCCGTGCGCCTGGAAGGACGTGTTCGCGTCGCTGCCGCGCGCGGTCTTCGGGTCGGGCAGGCTGAGGTAGTAGCGGGTCATGGGGTCGACTCCTTTCGGGATGCGTGCATGCTCACCCGCGCACTGCGTGCGCGGCGTCAAGGCCTCAGGCTTCGAACGCGTGCGGCTCGGCGGCGAACCCGACCACGAGCGCACCCTTGCCCACGTTGACCATGCCCGTGAGGCTCATGACGCTCTCGAACAATTCGATGTTGTAGCTCTGGCAGGTCACGCGCAGGTCCTCGTAGCCGGGCAGGGCGCGCATCTCCGCGAGCTCGCCGCCGTAGCTCAGGCACACCGTCGGCGTCATCAGGCCGCGGCGCACGCGATCGGCCGTGTGCGCGAACAGCTTCTGCACCGCATTGTCGAAGCCCTTGACCTTGGCGATCGGCTCGGTCTGGCCGCGATAACCGCGCAGCACCGGCTTGATGTCGAGCGCCGAACCGAGCGCCGCACTGAGCAGGCCCACGCTGCGATCGCCCTTCGTGCGGGCCCGCGCGCGCAGGTAATACAAATCGCGCGGGATCATGAAGCCGTAGGTATGCAGCGCGAGGTTCTCCAGGCGCGCACGGATCTTCGGCGCGCCTTCGCCGGCCTTGATCAGGCGAACCGCTTCCACCGCCGTGATGCCCTGCGCGGCGAACAGCGTCTGCGTGTCGATCACGCGCAACGCGAACGGCGTGTCGTGGCCCGCGGCCGAACGCACGCCGCGATATTCGTTGAGGATCGCGTAGCTCGCCTGCAATGCGTTGTCGTAGATCGGGCTGCGCGTGCGCGTGATCGTCATGCAGAAGACGTAGTCGTAGTCGATCACCAGCTTCTTGAGGAAGACATCGGTGATCTGTTCGACCGAGAAGGGCGCGGTCTCGGCTTCGGCGCCGTGTTCGGCGACGTGCGTGCGCAGGAACTCGAGCGTCTGGACTTCGTCGCGCTGGTCCTCGCGCGTCTGGTCGCCGATGCGCACGGTGATGGGCAGGATCGTGAAGCCGTTGCGACGCAGGTAATCGCCCGGCAGGTCGCAGGCCGAATCCACCACCAGACCAATACGCATTGCGCAAACTCCCCCGAGGGAAACGTGATCGAGTTCGCGGACCCTACCGCAACTCAGGGCAGGCGGGAAATCCCGACGGGCAGGGTGGACACGCGCTGCATCTGCGGATCGTCGAGCAGCGCGGGATCGTGCAGTGCAGCAAGCGCGAAGTCGTGCGCGTCGTTGCCCCAGAACAAGGCGTCGCCGATCTGCAGCGTCGGGACACCGAACACGCCCGTGGCGATCGCCGCGTCGGTGTTCGCGCGCAGGGCGGCCTTGGTTTCCGCTGCGCCGATCGCTTCGGGCGCGATGCCGAGCCGATCGAGCAGGGGCGCGAGCGCCGCGGCATCGTCTGCCGCGCGCCCGTCGCGCCAGATCCAGTCGAAGATCGCATCGACCGCCTCGGGCGTGCTGCCCGCGGCGATGCACGCGCGCAGCGCGAGGAGCGGGTTGAACGGATGCGCGGGCGGGAAGGTCATCGGTACGCCTTCGGCGCGCGCCTGCCACAGCACGTGCCGATACGTGAATTCGCGCTTGCCCGCGATTTCCGCCGGGCCCTTCTGCCCGTGCGCCGAGAGGATCGCGCCGAAGACGACCGGCACCGGTTCCACCGCGTGCGTCGCACGCAGGCCCTTCACCTTCTGCCAATGCAGGTAGGAGAAGGGCGAGAGGAAATCGAAATACCAGCGCAGCGGCGCCGCCATCTCAGTGCCAGGCCCCGATGATCAGGCCGTACAGCGCGAACTGCAGCAGGTGGTAACCGGCGTCGATCAGCCACAGTTTCAAACTGCGGCCGGCAAAGGCGTAATTGATGCCGAAGCTCATCGCGACGAAGAAGAAGCCGACCATCACGCCCGCGTGCACCGACTTCCACAACTCCGGCCCGGTGTTCATCAGGTGCAGCAGCATCGCGAAGCCGTACGCGGCGATCAGCGCCGCGACGAAGGCGATGCCGAAGACTTTCGCCGGATGCGATTTGGGTGCCGCGTTCGGGTCGACGCCCGCTTCGCGGCACCATGCATGCTTGAACAGCGGGCCGTACCACAGACCGCCCAACACGAACGCGGACACCGCCGCGGCCACGATCGCCAACCAGTTCAAGTGATGCATCGCGGATCCTCCCCGGCGCCTTTACTCGGAGCCGGCAGGATACGCGCGGGGCAAGCCGGTGGGCGAGTGCAGGTAGCGGTCGCGCAATTCGGTCTGGCGCGAACGCATCGGCTGCGCACGGCCGTCCAGCCACACCGCGTCGGCGAGGGAGGTGACATCCAGCGGATCGCCGCTCCACAACACCAGGTCGGCGCGCTTGCCCACCGCGATCGTGCCGAAATCGCCATCGACGCCGAAAGCTTCCGCCGGCACGCGCGTCAGCGCCGCCAACCCGTCTTCCCACGGCAAGCCGTTGGCGACCGCGTTGCCCGCCATCTGCCGCACCTTGCGCGCGTGATGCGAACCCGCGCTCTGGATCGCGACTTCCACGCCCGCCTTGTGAAGGCGCGCGGCATTTTCGAGCGTCGCGCCCAGTTGGTCGAAATCCGCCGGCAAATCGGCCAGCGTGTCGACGAACACCGGCACCTTCGCGGCCGCGAGTTGATCGGCGACCTTCCACGCTTCCGCGCCACCGGTCACGGCCACGCGCACGTTGTTGCGCTTGCTCCAGCGCAGCAGTTGCACGATGTCGACCGCGCGATTGACGTTGACGACGATCAGGCCGCGACGATCCAGGAACTTCGCGAACGCCGCGCGCCCCATCGGCGTGAGCATCGCGAACTTCGAATCGGCCGACATGCGCCCGCGCGCTTCGGCGACGAGCTGGTCGAGGATCATCCACTGCGCGGCGCGCGAACTGCCGGTGAGATTGGAGGCCGCCGAACCGAGCGAAAGGAACAAGGCCTTCGGGCCGACGGGATCGAGGCTGCCATCCAGGCGCACCACGCCGCCCTGGCCGCCGACGATCGAGCCGCCGGTCGTCGAGCCCGCCGCGAGCATCGTCCAACCGATGCCTTCCACGCGCGCGACCGGCAGCAACACCGACTCGGGGTTGTAGGCGAGGGTGACGTCGAACTCCGGCCGCACCGCCGGATCCTTTTCCTCACCGAGCGATTGCTGGCTGTCGACGGTGGTGCTTTCGCCGCTGACTTCTTCCAGGCCGATGTCGGTGATGCCGCCGAACAAGGCCGGCGTCAGTGCGCGACCGTTGGCTTCGACGACCGTTGCGTTGCCCGCCTGCAGGTTGGTGCCCACCGCGGCGATGCGACCGTTGCGAACGAGCACGTCGGCGTGTTCGAGCGTGCCGCGCGCGGTCGCCGTATGCACCTTCGCGTTGTGCACGAGCAGGTCCTGCGCCATCGCGCCGCCCGACAAGGCGAGTGCGCAGGCGATGGCGAGCGTCTTCACGAGGGCGCGGTTCATTGCACACCTCCGCGCGAGTCGTCTTGTCCGAGCATGAAGTCCGACTTGGGTTGCCTCGAAGGATCATTGCGGTCGTACAAACGCGCGCCGTCGATGTAGACCTGTTCGGCGTGCGCATAGACGGTGAACGGATTGCCGTTCCAAACGACCACGTCGCCCATCTTCCCCGGCTCGAGCGTGCCGGTCATGCCGTCGATGCCCATCGCCTTCGCCGGATTCTGCGTGAGCCAGCGGATCGCGTGTTCGGGCGTGACGTCGATGCCGACACGATGCGCGTTGGCGATCACCTTCGCCGCTTCCTGGTTGAGGCGCTGGATGCCTTCCTCGCTGTCGGAATGCACGATCGCGCAACCATTGGGCACGCGGTCGACGAGCGCGATGTTTTCCTGGATGCCGTCGAAGGCTTCCATCTTGAAGCCCCACCAGTCGGCCCACAGCGCGCCGCAAGTGCCCGCCGCGGCGAGTTTGTCGGCGATCTTGTAAGCCTCCACGCCGTGGTGGAAGGCGGAGATCTTGAAGCCGAATTCCTTCGCCAGGTCCAGCATCGTCGCCATTTCATCGGCGCGATAGCAGTGGATGTGCACGCGGATGTCGCCGTTGATGGCGCCGGCGAGCGTGTCGTTCTTCAGGTCGCGCTTGCCGGGGCCTTCCTTCGCGTCCTTCTGCTTCTTCATGTAGTCGGCCGCTTCGATGAAGGCGGCGCGGTAACCGGCGACGTTGGCCATGCGCGTGGAGGGGCCACCCTTCTGGCCGTACACGCGCTTGGGGTTTTCGCCGCAGGCCATCTTCAGCCCCCACGGTGCGCCGGGGAATTTCATCGCCTGGTAGGTCGTGGACGGCACGTTCTTCAGGGTGGCGCCGCGGCCACCGATGAGGTTGGCCGAACCCGGCAACACCTGCAGGCTCGTGATGCCGCCGGCGAGCGCGGTGAGGAAGCCCGGATCCTGCGGCCAGATCGAATGCTCGGCCCACACGTTGGGCGTGACCGGGGCGGTCGCCTCGTTGCCGTCGCTGTGCGCGCTCACGCCGGGGCTCGGATACACGCCCAGGTGCGAGTGGATGTCGATGATGCCCGGCGTGACCCACTTGCCGTGCGCATCCACGCGCGTCGCGCCCGCGGGCGCCTGCAGGCCGGTGCCGACGGCGACGACCTTGCCGTCCTGCAGCAGCACGTCGGCATCTTCCAGGCGCGTGCCGGTGCCGGTGAGCACGGTCGCGCCGGTGATGAGCACCGGCGGCGAGGGCACGCGCTGGTAGGTGCTCGGGTACGGATCGTCGAGCCAGCTGGGCTTGGCGGACGCGGAGGCGGGTGCGTCGGACTTCGTCGCTCCGCTGCTTGCGCAGCCGGCGATGAGGACCGTCGCGATGACGGCAACGATGGGCTTGAGCAACACGGTCGATCCCCTTGGCGGCGCAAGCCACGAACGCTAGCCGGTGGCATGTTCGAGCGCCACCGTGTCTTTGGTCATAATCCAACCCATGAAGGACAAGCCCCAGATCGTCGAGAACTGGCTGCCGCGTTACACCGGCGTGCCGCTGGACCAGTTCGGCGAGACCATCCTGCTCACCAATTTCGGCGGTTATCTCGGACATTTCGCGCGGCTCACGGGCGCGCAGGTCGTCGGGCTCGACCGCCCGATGCCCAGTGCGACGGCCGACGGGATCACCATGATCAACTTCGGCATGGGCAGCCCCAATGCCGCGACGATGATGGACCTGCTCTCGGCGATCATGCCCAAGGCCGTGTTGTTCCTGGGCAAGTGCGGCGGGCTCAAGCGCAAGAACCAACTCGGCGACCTCGTGCTGCCCATCGCCGCGATCCGCGGCGAAGGCACGTCCGACGATTACCTGCTGCCCGAAGTCCCCGCGCTGCCGGCCTTCGCGCTGCAACGCGCGGTGTCGACGATGATCCGCGACCTGGGCCACGACTACTGGACCGGCACGGTGTACACCACCAACCGCCGCGTGTGGGAACACGACGAGGCCTTCAAGGAGCGCCTGCGCGTGATGCGCTGCATGGCGATCGACATGGAAACGGCGACGGTGTTCGCCGCGGGCTTCGCCAATCGCATCCCCAGCGGCGCATTGCTGCTGGTGAGCGACCAACCGATGGTGCCCGAAGGCGTGAAGACCGAAGCCTCGGACGCGCGCGTCAGCGCCGAATTCGTCGAGCGCCACATCCAGATCGGCATCGAAGCGCTGCGGCTGATCCGCCGCCATGGCAAGAGCGTCAAGCACCTGAGGTTCGACGAATGACCGATCCGAAATACATCGTCGATTTCTGGCGCGAGGCCGGACAGGAGAAGTGGTTCGGCGGCGGCCCGGAATTCGACAGCGAATGCGACGCGCGTTTCCACGAGCTGCATTTCATGGCCGCCGAACGCAGGCTCGATGCCTGGCGGGAGACGGCGGAGGGCACGCTCGCGCTGCTGATCCTGCTCGACCAGATTCCGCGCAACATCTTCCGCGGCACCGCGCACCAGTACGCGACCGACCCCCTGGCGCGCAGCATCGCGCGGCATGCGATCGACGCGGGCTTCGACCAACACATCGAGCCGGCGCTGCGCGTCTTCGTCTACCTGCCCTTCGAACACTCCGAGGACCCGGCCGACCAGGCGCGCGCGGCAGCGCTGTATGCGGCGATGCCCAACGGCGACCAGGGCGGATGGGCGAAGAAGCACGCCGACGTCATCGCGCAGTTCGGGCGCTTCCCGCATCGCAACCGCGTCCTCGGGCGCGAGAGCACGGCGGCTGAACAAGCGTGGCTCGATGCGGGTGGGGGTTTCGGTTAGTGCATGGCGCGGGAACGCAGGGCGCGCTCCAATTCGACTGGATGTTTGACCGATACGACGAGGTCGAATGAACCGCGCAGCGATACGCGCAAAGCCGGTATTTGACCGTTCCCCGCTGCCACGAACAAGCGCCGGCCGCCCGACCCTGCAAACCAGCCCAACGCAAATCCTGGAAACCCGATTCCGTTGAGGCGCCATCCCAGTCGAGGGCGCTGCTCCGCAGCGACGTTAATGACCTCCGAGTAGAGAATGCGTTTTCGGAAGAGGCCTGCGCCTACGCGAAGGGCGTCGGCCTCCAGCGAGACCGCGGACCACGCCATATGGACAAGGATCGTCGCCAAGAGCGCGGTAGTGACCATGAGCGCGCCATTGCGGGCGGATCCTTCGAGCATCGCTGCGCTGACACCGTAGATCGATGCAAACACAACGACGAGCGTCGTGAGCGAGGCGCGGTTGAACGCGGGAACGCGGAATCGAGCCGTTTCAGTCATGCGCCCGCCGCCTTCCATGCGTACAACGCGAGCACATCGATTGCCTCGTCCCTGGCCGAGTCCGGAATCGACATCAGGCGCATTGCACGCATCGCGTCGACGACTGCGACGGCCTCCGCGCGAATCACCTCTCGAAGCGCGTGCTCGGTCAAACGCTGATCACCGATAATGGTGCCGACGTGGGACAGACGTTGATAGTTGTCCATCAGTATTGGATCGAGGCGTGCGATCCGGGCCGCGGCTGCGACGCCATAAGCGACGACCGGGATGGCGACGATGACGGCAACCATGACCGCCACCACGGCCGTCACGACGGCTGCAACGATGGAAATCACCACAGCCATCCGAGTTGGGTCATAGATGCCGCGCGAAAGGAACTCGCGCGTCGCGGACAAGTCGTCGATGGTAGCCGCGGCCGATCCGTCGTTGAGCATCCCGAGCAGGCCGATGTCCTGCGCAGTGCGACGACGGTCGAGGTGCTGCCGCAACTCTGCGGCATTGTCCGAGAGGATCGTTTCGACGCGCTTCTGCAGGATCGAGGGCGCTGGACGATTGAGCATCCCCGCGGCTTCGAGCAGATTGAACAGATTAGTGTAGTCGCCGATTGCGATTGCGTGCTTGATATGTGGATCGGACAAGGCAACTGCGAGGCGAACCGACTCGTCCGAGAGGGTTCTATCCGAAGTGTCGAGCCCGCGACTTCGAAGGTAGTTCGCAGGATCTTCGGAAAGGGCGCGCCCTTGGGTGGCCGAGCGCATGGCGTCATGGATGGACGTCGCGATCGCATCCAACTGCGCCCAGAACTGCCTCGGCACGCCAGAGCGTTCAAGCGGTAGCGCAAAACGCAAGCTTCGCTTATTCGCGATGGCCACGCTGCCTGGCGTACCGAACAGTCGGTCGGTCGCGGCCGCCTGCGTCGCCGGAATCGACAACAGTGCCGCTTGAATGAAGGATCGCCGCTTCATCGAGACTCCTTGGTGGCGCTGCCATAGGTATCGAGCGCCGCTGCCATTGCATGGCGGGTCATCACTTCGGGGACGAACTCCGGATAGCGCTGCGTCAGCAGTGCGCGAAGGTCGTCTCGCTGATGCAGGATCACGCAGGCCTGGCACTGATGAACAACGCCCTCGAGCAACTGGGGCGCCAAGTCAGGCAGCAGTCGTTCGATGATGGAATAAGGTCCATCGACCTTGAGCCAGTACTTGAGGAAGTCCTCTTCCTGCATGCGATAACGCGCAGCGAGGCCACCTTCCGAACACCGCCCAAGCTTCATCTCCGGGATGTGCTCGAAGGTCAGGCCGCAGCAGGCCGAGACCTCGTCGGCCGGCGTTATCACGATGTTGTTGAAGACCTGCGAACATCCCTTTCGAAGCGCCGCGAAGTCCGGCGCTTGATGACGAGATGGCGCGCCGGCGTGGAACGGCATCCAGAAATTCGCCTGGATTCCGAAGTCGGAGCCGGATGCCAGCTTCACGATTCGTGGATCGGACCTGAGCGCTGATACGCACTGGCTGTCGTCAGTGTCCGTCTCGACCGTGACAAGCACGCGTACGCCTGCGTCGACCGCAGCTTCAGCCGCGTTGACCACTGCCTCATGGCCAACCCATTGTTGATGATCGCGGCCGGTACTCAGGTTGAGTTCGGTCAATCCAGCTTCGGCAAGGCGTCTGCACGTGTCGCGTGCCCGCGCCAGGCGCTTCGCCCAGGAGCCATTGCTCACGATCCTTGTTTGCAGGCCGAGCGAGGTGCAGTGCGAAACGGATTCGATGAGCGCCTCCTTCAGCAAGAGAGGCTCGCCGCCACTGAAGACGACAATCCGCAGGCGCGGAAATGCCTCAGCAGCCTCCGAAATGCGTTTCCTGATGATGTCCCCATCGAGCTGCCCGCGCAGATGCGGACTGGATTCAAAGCAACACTGCTCACACGCCGCGGTGCAGCGATAAGTGCACAGAATGGTCAAGCTGGCTGGCGAAATGGTGAATGCCACGACATGGCTCCTTGCCGACGTGCTTCGTTGTCACCCCTCGGCAAGACGCCGATCAATGGCAGCCGCCATCTCGCAGAAGATTCAGGCACCAGATAGGGTTCGAATCCCGCCGATGCCGTAGCATCGCCGCATGATCACGACCCTGCTGCTCCTCGCCGCCACGGCGACCACCCCCACCGCATCCACCACGATCGCCGCGCCCACCACGACCGCGATGCCCGTCGCCGTCGCGAAACTCGATTACGACGCCGCCAAGGCGCTCGCCGATCGCGACGAAGCCGCGATGTCGAAACTCTCCGCGGGCATGCTGCGCCGTTCGCAATCGGGCGTGCTCGATCGCGCCGCCGATTCGTGCCGCACGGAGGAGTCGCCGAAGTCCTTCGTCGTCGTCCTCGAACTCGATGCGCAGGGCCGGGTGACCAACCACTGGCGCAATGCGGAGACCGGCCTGGCCAAGTGCATGGACGACAAGCTCTCGCGCCAGATGTTCTACGTGCCGCAGACGGCGCCGTTCTACATCTCCTTCGAAGTCTCGTTCACCAAATGACGATTGGCGAATACAAGCATCGGCCCAAGCCCGGCGCACGCGTCGGCATCGGGCTGCTGCTCATCGGTGTCGCGATGGCGGGCTGGGGGTTCTGGCAGATCGCCGAATTCATGCAGGCCAACGGCACGGCCGCGCCCTTCCGCGGGCGCGTCGTGCTGCATGCGATGTTCGCGGTCCTCGGCGTCGTCGCGTTCCTGCGCGGCGTGCGCGCGCTGCTGGCCTCGCGCTGACTCAGTACTTCGCGACGCCCGCTTCCACGTCCGCCCACGCATCGATGCCGCCGGCGATGTTGTAGACCTCGCGGAATCCCTGCTGACGGAAATGCTCCGCCGCCTGCGCGCTGCGATTGCCGTGATGGCACAGGAAGGCGAGCGCGGTGTCTTTCGGCAGCGCGTCGATGGCTTCCAGGCCCGCATCGAGATTCAACACCTCGCCGCCGATCGCCGCGATCGCGCGCTCTTCGGACGGACGCACGTCGACGACGCGCAGCGTGCCGGCGTTGCGGCGTTCGATGGCTTCGGCCGGCGTCATCGATTTCACGGCCGGCGGCGCGTTCGGATTCTCGATGACCAGGCCGCGGCCGCGGGCGTCGTCGGCCCAATCGATGCGCAGGCCCTGCGCGCGGCGTGCGCCGGCCAGGTCGAATTCCACGCGGATGCCTTCGACGGTCGAAGTGATCGCATTCGGATCAGGCTGCGCCAGGTGCAGGCGCGTGCGGTATTGCGGATCGATGTCCATGCGGACGACGACGTCGCCGCCGGCATCGGTGATCGCGGTGCGCAGCATCTCGATGGCCGCTTGCCCGATGTGGATGGTCGGCGGCGTGCGATCCGGCGGCGGCAGGCCCAGCGCGCCGTGCAATTCGCCGGAGTTCGCCATCTGCTCGATGATGTCGCTGCCGCCGACCAGCTCGCCGCCGATGTAGAGCTGCGGGATCGTCGGCCAGTCGCCGTAGAGCTTGATGGCGTCGCGGATTTCGGGATCGGCCAGGACGTCGACGTGCTTGTAGTCGATGCCCAGGGAATTGAGCGCGCCCACGGCCTTCGCCGAGAAGCCGCATTGCGGCGCCTGCGGCTGTCCCTTCATGAACAGGACGATGCGGTTGTCCGCGAGCAACGTGTCGATGCGCGAGCGGAGGGCGGGGTCGAGGGACATGGGGCGTTCCGGAACTGCTGGGGGGAGCCGCCATTGTAATCCTTGGGGCAAGATGCTCCCCATGACCGATCTCGTCGCTCCCCGCCGCGTCCCGCGCCGCCCGCACGTCTGGGCGTGGTGCCTGGTGGCGTCGCAGGCGCTGGTCGCGTGGCTGTGGTGGCGTTTCGGCTGGCAGGTGGGGCTGCCGGCGATGATCGCCTCGCATGCCCCCTTCTGGTGGGCGACGATGGTGCCGGACTCGGCCCTGTTCAGCCCCGTGTTGCGGCGCCTGCCGACCGACGCGCCCGTCGCCTGGCTGACGATCGACGATGGCCCCTCGCCGGACACCCTCGCGGTGCTCGACGTGCTCGATGCCTTCGATGCGAAGGCCACCTTCTTCCTGGTCGGCGATCGCGCCCGCGCGCAGCCGGAGCTCGTGCGCGAAATCGCGCGACGCGGCCATGGCATCGGCAACCACAGCGCGACGCACCCGCAGGCCTGGTTCTGGGCGCTGCCGCCCACGCGCATGCGCGAAGAAATCGAACGCACGCAAGCCACCTTGCGCGAACTCACCGGCACCACGCCGCAGTGGTTCCGCGCGGTGGTCGGCATGGCCAATCCCTTCGTCGCCGCGGTGTTGAAGGCGCAGGGCATGACGCGCGTGGCGTGGAGTGCGCGCGGTTACGACGCCTTCGCCTCCGATCCCGAGCGCGTCGCCGATCGCATCGAAGGCCAGCTTTCACCGGGCGCGATCGTCTTGCTGCATGAAGGCGCGAAACACGGGCGCAATGTCGAAACCCTGCGCGCGGTACTCGAACGCCTGCAGGCGCGCGGTTATCGCGCCGTGCTTCCGCGCTAGTCGCGCGCCGCGACGATGCGCCAATTGTTGAAGGGCGTGTTGCCGTAGAGCGGCGTGAACGTCGCACGCAGGCCGGCGCGCTCGAACCGCGCACGCAGATCATCGGCTTCCGGGTAGGACCGGGGCGCCGACGGCATCCAATGCACGATGCGCGAGAACACATCCACGCGCCGCGTCGTGCGTGCACGCACGCTGCCATCGTCCAGCCCGGTGCGGATCACGAGTTTCCCGCCGGGCGCAAGGCACGCGATGGCGCTTTCGACAATCGCGCCCTGCGCCTGCGCCGGAACGAACTGCAGCACGTCGAGCACCGCGACGCTGCCGGTGTGCGCAGGCATGCCATCGGCGAGGTCGACGACATCGAACACAGCGTCCTGCAAACCCGCGCGCGCTGCGCCGCGCTTGGCCTGTGCGATCTTCGGCGCATCGATGTCCACGCCGCGGTAGGGCATCGACAGTCCGTTGGTGCGCAACGCATGCGCAAGCAGGCCGATGCCGCAGCCCAGGTCGAGCACCGGCGCCGACGTACCACGCAGCGCATCGATCACGCCCGGATACAAGGGATCGGTCCGCAACTTCACGCGCGAGTAGTAGTACAGCGAACGATTGCCGTACCAACGATCCGGCAGGAAAGCCCGTGCGATGCGCAGCGCGTCCGCCGCCGGCAGCGCCGCGTCGTTCATTGCGCGAGCAGCTTGCGTGCGACGGGGAGCGCGAGTTGCGTCCACGTCGTATACATCGCGCCGTCGGGGTGCAGGCCATCTTCGGCGACCTGCGTGGCGTTCGCGCGGCTCGCCGGGGTGATGTCGACGTACGCGACGCCGTGCGCCTGCGCGATCTCACGCGCGGCGGCATTGAATGCGTCGATCTCTTCGGAGACGTTCACGCGTTCGCGCGCTTCGGTTTTCGCGAAGGGCGTGACGCCCCAATCGGGAATGCTCACCACCAGCACGCGGTCGGCGCGGCCGTTCGCGAAGCCGATCGCGCGCGCCAGCAACGCGCGGAATTCGCTGCGGTAGTCCACCACCGTGCGCCCGCGATACTGGTTGTTCACGCCGATGAGCAGCGAGACCAGGTCCCAATGGCCGAGCGGTTCGGCGGCGTCGATCGCCGCGTTGAGTTCGTCGGTGGTCCAGCCGGTGGTCGCGATGATGCGCGGATCGCGCAGGCCGATCTTTTCCTCGCGCAGCGCGCGCGCAAGCTGGACCGGCCAGCGCAGGGCGGGATCGACGCCTTCGCCGATCGTGTAGCTGTCGCCGAGCGCGAGGTACCGCATGCCGGCGAGCTTGCGCATCAGGCCACCGCGCTGCGCTGGGCGCCTGCGCTTTCGGCGCGCCGGGACAGGACGCGCTCGATGCGCGCGAACACCTCGCGCAACACCGGCGCTTCGGGCAACAGCGTCACGCGGAAATGATTGCGGAAGGGCACGTTGAAACTCGAGCCGGGCACGATCAGGACATCTTCGCGTTCCAGCATTTCCAGCGCGAAGGCGTGGTCGTCGAACCCTTGCGCCGCATCGCCCACGACGGCGGGGAATCCGTAGAGCGCACCTTGCGGCGCGACCAGCGAAAGGTGCTCGCTCGCTTCGCAACATTCGATCAGCGCCTGGCGCGTGGCATGCAAACGCCCACCGGGCGCGGTGAGCGCGTGGATCGTGTCCACGCCGTGCAAAGCGTGCTCGATCGCGAATTGCCCCGGCACGTTCGCGCACAGGCGCAGCGCACCGAGCAGGTCCATCGCGTGGTGGAAGTCGCCGCTGGCGAGCGGATCGCCGCTGAGCACCGCCCAGCCCACGCGCCATCCGCAGGCGCGATGCACCTTCGACAAGCCGCCGAACGACAGGCAGGGCAGGTCGCCGGCAAGCGGTGCGAGCGGCTGGAAGGTCGCCTCGTCGTAGAGGATCTCGTCGTAGATCTCGTCGGACATCAACAACAGCTGATGCTTGGCGGCGATGGCGACGATGCGTTCGAGCAGTTCGCGCGGATAGCTCGCGCCGGTCGGGTTGTTCGGATTGATCAGCACGATCGCGCGGGTGCGCGGCGAAACGAGCTTCGCGATCTCTTCCGGGTCGGGCAGGAAGCCGTTCTCCGGGAGGCATCGGTAATAGACCGGCCGGCCATCGTTGAGGATCGTCGCCGCCGACCACAGCGGATAGTCGGGCGAGGGCAGCAGCACTTCATCGCCGGGATTGAGCAGCGCGCGCAGGCTCAGGTCGATCAGTTCGCTCACGCCGTTGCCGACGAACACGCGCTCGGGCGAGGCATTGGGCGTGCCGCGCTGGCGATGGAACTGCGCGATCGCCTCGCGCGCGGCGGGTAGGCCCTGTTGGTGCGTATAGGGATCGGTCTGCGCGATCCCGTCGGCGATCGCACGCTGGAGGTGTTCGGGCGCGCGGAACCCGAAGGCGCCCGGGTTGCCGATATTGAGTTTCACCAGCGTGCGGCCCTGGGCCTCCAGTTCGCGGGCGCGTCGCGCCAGCTCACCGCGGATCTCGTATCGGACTTCGGACAGGCGTTCGCGGGTCTTCAGGCGCAGGGACATCGGCGGCATTCGGGAAAACGTGGAGGCACGCAAGCCTACCAGCACCGGGAGCGCTAGAATCCGTGCGATGACGACCCACACCCGCCCGTGACCCCCGCCCTGCGCGCCATCGGCTGGCCTTATGCCGCGCAGGTGGAAGACGCGGCCTGGCGGGAAACGTTTGCAGCGCATCCGCAGGCGCGCCCGGCGCGCGTGACCGAGCAGCACCGCACCGGGTATGTGGTCGCCGAAGGCCCGGACACCGGCTTCAAGGCCGAGTCCCCACCCGAGTGGCAGCGCGCCTCCAGCTATCGCAAGGGCGGCATCGCCCCGGAAGACCGCGCGGCCGTCGGGGATTGGGTGTTGCTGGAAGGCAAGCGCATCGTCGCGCTGCTGCCGCGCCACACGGCGATCAAGCGCGGCGCGGCGGGCGAGCATTACAAGCAGCAATTGATCGCGGCCAACATCGATACGGTGTTCGTCGTGTGCGGGCTCGACGCGGACTTCAATCCGCGGCGCATCGAACGTTACCTCGTGCTCATCGGCGGCAGCGGCGTGGTGCCCGTCGTCGTGCTCACCAAGGCCGACAAGGCGCTGGCCGAAGACGCGAACGCGATCGACGATGCACGCGCTGCGCTCGAAGGCGTCCTGCAGGGCGTGCAGGTCGTGCCCGTGAATGCCAAGGATCCCGACAGCGTCGCCGCGCTGATGCCCTGGCTGGGCGCGGGGCAGAGCATCGTGCTCGTCGGTTCCTCCGGCGCGGGCAAGTCCACGGTCACCAACACGCTGTTGGGCGTGGAGAAGATGAAGACCGGCGAAGTCCGCGAAAGCGACTCGCGCGGCCGCCATACCACCACGCATCGCGCCTTGATCCCGCTGCCGTCGGGCGCGTGCATGATCGACACGCCGGGCATGCGCGAACTCAAGCCGACGGGCGAAGAGGATGTCGCGGAAAACTTCGGCGACATCGAAGCGCTGGCCGAACAGTGCCGGTTCCGCGATTGCCAACATGCGAAGGAACCGGGCTGCGCAGTGCGCGCGGCGATCGAAGCCGGCACGCTGGATCCTGCGCGCTTCGCCAATTTCCTCAAGCTGCGCGGCGAGGTCGCCGGTGCGGCGAACCAGCTCGCCACGCGCCTGAACCAGAAGGCGAACGACAAGGTGCAGAACAAGGCCTTGTACAAACGCATCGACGACAAATACGGACGCCACTGATGGCCGAGCTTGCCGACGACATCCTCTATCACGCTGCGTTGGACGCACGCATGGTGAAGGCCGCGCGCGGCATCCGCCTGCTGAACTCGGTGAGCTGGGCGGCGAGCGAGCAGGCGCGCTTCATGGAGTGTTACAACCGCGGCGAATACACGCTGCCCAGGCACGAATACCAGAAGTTCGACTACACCGAGGCGCGCCGCGAGCTCGCCGATATCGAAAAGGCGGCCGACCCCGACCATCCGCTCGGTCATTACGTCTGCGATTCGGCGCGCAGCTGGGGCATCGCCTGCGAGTTGCTGGAAAACCTCGGCACGCCCGAAGTCACCCGCCATTCGATCCGTTTGTTCGGCCGCCCCGACGAACCCCTGCCGGGTGGTGGCCCGACCACGCGCGAGGCCGCGCACCATTTCATCGACATCGCGAACGAACTCGACAAGGAACTGCTCGCGCCCGAAGAACAGGTGCAGATTTCCGCGACGGCGCTGCAGTTGCAGTTACAGGCGTCGCTGGACGACTTCTTCAACGCGCGCCTGATCGAAGTCGTGCTGGACCCCGAACTCATCGCCAAGGCCGCGGCCGGCGCCACGCGCATCCGGCTGCGGTCCAGCGCCGCCTTCAGCGACTACGACCGCCACCAGTTGCTCGAACACGAAGCCTTCGTGCATTCGCTCACCGCGCTCAACGGCCGCGAGCAGCCGCAACTGCAGAGCCTGTCGCTTTCCTCGCCGCGCACCACGGCCACGCAGGAAGGCCTGGCGACCTTCGCCGAACAGATCACCGGCAGCATCGACATCGAGCGCATGAAGCGCATCAGCCTGCGCATCGAGGCGGTCGCGCGCGCGCTGGAAGGCGCGGATTTCATCGAAGTGTTCCGCTTCTTCCTCGATGCGGACAACCCGCCGCTGGAAAGTTTCGTCTCCGCCCAGCGCGTGTTCCGCGGCGTGCCGACCAGCGGCGGCTACGCCTTCACGAAAGACACCGTGTACGTGCGCGGGCTCATCGGCGTGCACACCTTCTTCCGTTGGGCGCTGCGCAATCGCAAGCTGCGCCTGTGCCGCATGTTGTTCGCCGGAAAGATGACGCTCGCCGACGTGCAGCGCTTCGAGCCGATGTTCGATTGCGGTGCGCTGATGGCGCCGCGGTGGTTGCCGCAGTGGGTCTCGCGCGCGAACGGGCTCGCCGGCATGCTCGCTTTCTCGCTGTTCGCCAACCGCATCCGGCTCGACCAGGTGATGGCGTCGGAAGGCTTGTTCGAACTGCAGTGATCAGTGGGCCGGCACGAGCCGGCCGTCGTGGGCGATGATGTAATCGGCCGGTTCCGAAGCGCCGACCACGCGCACGCGATCCCCGATGCGCACGCCGCGATATTCGGGGATTTCGTGCGTCAGGCGCTGGAACATCCAGCCCTTCGCATCCGAAGCGGGCCGCAGGCGCACGGGCGGCGCATCGACCGCGCGCGTGCGCAACACCTCGGACAGCGCCGGCGAAAACACCGACTGCACGCGGCCCACCTCGAGCATCACGCCCATCACCACCACGCCGTGCAGCACGGTCATCAGGGCCATCGTGCCGAGCGCCATGCGCCCCCAGCGCGCGGTACGCGCCCACGCGGCCGCGCCGCACAGGGCATACACGGTGGCGAAGCCGTAGGCGTAGTGGTTCGCCGACGCACCGAGCAGCAACACCGGGCCGAGCGCCGCGCCGCCGGCGACGATCGCGAAGGCCGTCAACCGCCGGCTGCCGCGCCACATCGCCGCGATCCATGCGCACCACAACACCGCGGCCATCAGCTGGTATTTGAAGCTCGACTGGTCGAGCGTCGATTGTTCTTCGATCACGCGGACCATCGGCGAGAACAACTGATATTCGACCCAGCGCACCGCGACATTCGTCACGTTGGCGGCGTAGAGCGCGGGTTTGTCGGTCGTGTCGAGCAGGATCGGCAGGCGGACCGCCAGGTAGGCCGCGGCCGCGGCCCATGCGCCTAATGCCGCCGCGCCCCAGCGCTTTTCGCGCGTGAATACCCACGCGACCGTGGCGACCAGCGGGATCGACAGCGCCGCTTCCTTCGCGAGCAGGGCCACGCCCGTGGCCAGCGCGGCAACGAGCGCGATCGCCACGATCGATCGCGCACGCAGGCCGAACCACGCGATCGACAGGCCGCAGGTCAGCCACGCCAGGTCCGCGATCGTTCCCACCCACCCGTGCGCGACGACGGCATACGGACTCAGCGCGAAAACCAGCACCGCCACCGCGCACGCGGGCGCATCGATCCCCGCGCGCCGCCCGATCGCATACAGCAGCGCGCAATTCCCCGCGCCCCAGGCGACCAGGACCGCGTGGAAGGCCTGCGGCGTCTCGAACAACGCACGCGACAGCGCCATCCACAGGTTGAAGGTCAGGGGGCGGTACTGGAAGGTCCCGACGTCGAACCAGTCGACCCAATGGTCCAGATGGGTCGCGAAGAACGCCCACTGGAGCTCGTCGTGGCTGTAATAGCCGGGATTGAGCGCCAGCGGCGCCTGGAGCACGAACACCGCGAGCGCGATGGCCCACGGCGCCGGCGTGGCCAGCAGCGCGGACCAGCGCCGGGACAGGGACGCGACGGCCATCGAACGAGGTTTCCGTGAAGACAGGCTGCATTCTAAGCACCGCGCGGCGACCACCGACCTGCGCGGTGGGTAGAATCGACGACCCCACCCCGCGCCACGGCCAGCATGTCCGACGATCTCAAGCAATCCGCGCTCGACTATCACCGCATGGAGCCGCGCGGGAAGATCAAGGTCGTCCCGACCAAGCCGATGGTGACCCAGCGCGACCTCTCGCTGGCCTATTCGCCCGGCGTGGCCTACGCCTGTGAGGCGATCGTCGAAGATCCCAACGCCGCCAGCGCCATGACCGCGCGCGGCAACCTGGTCGCGGTGATCACCAACGGCACCGCCGTGCTGGGCCTGGGCGACATCGGCCCGCTCGCCGGCAAGCCGGTGATGGAAGGCAAGGGCGTGCTGTTCCAGAAGTTCGCGGGCATCGACGTGTTCGACATCGAGATCGACGAGCGCGACCCCGACAAGCTGGTCGACATCATCGCCTCGCTGGAACCGACCTTCGGCGGCATCAACCTGGAAGACATCAAGGCGCCGGAGTGCTTCATCGTCGAGCGCAAGTTGCGCGAGCGGATGAACATCCCGGTCTTCCACGACGACCAGCACGGCACCGCGATCATCGTCGGCGCCGCCGTGCTCAACGCGCTGGAAATCGTCGGCAAGAAGATTTCCGACGTGAAGCTCGCCACCGCCGGCGCGGGCGCCGCGGGCATCGCGTGCCTGGACATGCTGGTCGCGCTGGGCATGAAACCGGAGAACATCCTGGCCTTCGACCGCGAAGGCGTGCTGTACACCGGCCGCGGCCACATGGACCCGGACAAGCAGCGCTACGCGCGCGACACCGACAAGCGCACGCTCGCCGACATCCTCGAGGGCGCCGACATTTTCCTCGGCCTGTCGGCCGGCGGCATCCTCAAGGCGGAGATGGTCGCCACGATGGCGAAGCGCCCGATCATCCTGGCGCTCGCCAACCCGAACCCGGAAATCCTGCCCGAAGAGGCCAAGCGCGTGCGCCCCGACGCGATCATCGCCACGGGCCGTTCGGACTATCCGAACCAGGTCAACAACGCGCTGTGCTTCCCCTACATCTTCCGCGGCGCGCTCGACGTGGGCGCCACGGAGATCAACGAAGCGATGAAGCTGGCGTGCGTGCGCGCCATCGCCGCGCTCGCGCGCCGCGAAGCCTCCGACCTCGCCGCCGCCTATGGGGGCGACGTGCCGTGCTTCGGGCCCGAGTACATCATCCCGCGCCCGTTCGATCCGCGCCTGCTGGTGATGCTCGCACCCGCCGTGGCGAAGGCCGCGATGGATTCGGGCATGGCCACGCGCCCGATCCTCGACTTCGCCGCCTACGAAGAAAAGCTCGGCCAGTTCATCTACCGCACCGGCCTGCTGATGAAGCCGGTGTACGACCGCGCGCGCAGCGACAAGCAGCGCGTGGTGTATGCCGAAGGCGAAGAAGAAACGGTGCTGCGCGCCGTGCAGACGGTGATCGATGAAGGCATGGCCACGCCGATCCTGATCGGCCGCCCCGACGTCATCGAAACCCGCATCGATCGCCTCGGCCTGCGCATGCGCCCCGGCGTCGATTTCGAACTGACCAACATCAACGACGACCCGCGCTTCAACGATTACTGGCACCAGTACCACGCGCTGACCGAACGTCGCGGCGTCACGCCGGCGGCGGCGAAGAACCTGATGCGTTCGCGCCCGACGCTGATCGGCGCGCTGATGGTCGAGCGCGGCGAAGCCGACGCGATGATCTGCGGCCTGGTCGGCCGTTACCACAAGAAGCTGGGCTACCTGCGCAGCGTGTTCGACCTGGATCCCGGCGTGACCAGCACTTCGGCGATGACGGGCGTGATCAACGAGCAGGGCGTGTGGTTCTTCCTCGATACGCACGTGCAGTTGGATCCCACGGCCGAGCAGATCGCCGAGAGCACGCTGCAGGCGAGCTTCCGCCTGAAGTTGTTCGGCATCGAACCGAAGGTCGCGCTGCTTTCGCATTCGAACTTCGGCAGCCACGACGACGCCAGCGCGCGCAAGATGCGCCAGGTGCGCGAGATCCTGAAGGCGCGCGTGCCCAAGCTGGAAGTCGACGGCGAAATGATGGGCGACACCGCGTGGGACGAAGACCTGCGCCTGCGCATCATGCCCAACACCACGCTCAAGGGCCGCGCCAACCTGTACGTGATGCCGAACCTGGATTCGGCGAACATCACCTACAACATGGTGCGCGTGATGACCGACGGCGTGGCGATCGGCCCGATCCTGATGGGCATCGACCAGCCGGCGCACATCCTCACGCCCGCCAGCACGCCGCGTCGCGTGGTCAACATGACGGCCATCGCCGCCGTGGAATCGCAGATCCGCAAGGCGCGCTGAACCGGCCGCCCGGGCAAGACCGCAGGACGCACCCTTCGATGGCCGATTTCCCGACCGCGACGATCCTCGTCATCGCCTACAAGATGGAGGCGATGATCGCCGAGGCGATCCGCTCCGCGCTGGCGCAGACGATCCCGTGCGAGATCATCGTCTCCGACGATTGCTCGCCCGACGGCACGCTTGCGGCTGCGCACAAGGCGCTCGAGGGTTACAGCGGGCCGCATCGCGTGACCGTGCGCAGCACGCCGCGCAACCTCGGCCTGTGCGCGCACCTGACCGAGCTCGCGAGCATCGCAACCGGCGAGGTGCTCGTCTTCCAGGCCGGCGACGATGTCTCGTATCCGCAGCGCGTGCATCGGCTGCTCTCGACCTTCACCGCGTACCCCGATGCGCAGATCGTCGGCTCGCTCGTGGACGACATCGACGCGCGCGGCAAGCAGATCGAAGTGGCGGTGCGCGGCACGCCGTTCGAAGTCGACCAGCGATGGCTCCTGCGAAGAGGCAAGCTCGCCGCGGTGCTCGGTGCTTCGATGGCGATCCGCCGCACCTTGCTGACCGACTTCCCGCCGATGGAAGGCATGGTCGAAGACAACATGCTTACCCTGCGCGCGGTCCTCGCGGGGCGTTGCTTCTGCGTGCAGCAATCCCTGATCGGCTATCGCCGGCACGATGCGAACCTCGGCGATTGGGTGTTCGATCGCAGCGCCAACGATGCGGCGACCTACGAGCGCCGCAATCGCCGCGTGCTCGCGATGTATCGCGAGATCGCCGCCGACCAGCGCAAGTGCGTGGCCGCACGCCCCGACCTTCCCGAAGACAAGCGCGCCACGGGCCTGCAATTGGCCGAGATGTACGCGCTGGAAGCGGACATGCGCGAAGCGGTCCTCGACCAGCCGCGGCATCGCTGGCTGGCGCCGCTCTGGCGTGGCCTGATGCATCCGGGCTTGCGTCGCAAGAGCCTGGAGCGCGCGGTGAAGCTGGTGCTGCCGCGCAGCACCTTCGGGCAGGGTGCGATCGCCGAACGCGCAGGCGGACACTTCAAGACCTGGAACCGGCGCCGCCTGGACCAACGCCGCATCCGCAACGCCGATCGCCGCGGCGAAGGCACCGATTACACGCAGTGGGTCGCGCAGTTCGACACGATCGACGACAGCAATCGCGCCGCACTCGTCGAACGCGCCAAGCGCTTGCCGCCGATGTCCATCGCCATCGTGATGCCGGTCTACAACCCGTCGCCGGCGTGGCTCGCCGAGGCGATCGACTCGGTGCTCGCGCAAGCCTGGCCGCACTGGGAACTGTGCATCGCCGACGATCTGTCGACCGATCCCGAAGTCGTCGCGACGCTCGATACCTACGCAGCGCGCGACAAGCGCATCCGCGTCGTGCATCGCACCGTCAACGGGCACATTTCGGCCGCGTCGAATTCCGGCCTGGAGATCGTGACCGCGCCGTGGGTGACGCTCCTGGACCACGACGACCTGCTTCCGGAACACGCGCTGCTCTGCGTCGCCGAAGCGGTCGCCGCGCATCCCGACGCCGGGCTGATCTATTCGGACGAAGACAAGATCGACGACGCCAACCGCCGTCGCGAAGCCTTCTTCAAACCCGACTGGAACCCCGACCTGGCGCGCGCCTACAACATGGTGTCGCACTTCGGCGCGTACCGCACCGCGCTGCTGCGCGAGGTCGGCGGCTTCCGTGTCGGTTACGAAGGCGCGCAAGACTACGACCTGATGCTGCGCTGCGTGGATCGCCTCGCGCCGACGCAGATCGTGCATGTCCCGCAGGTGCTGTATCACTGGCGCATCCACGAAGCGAGCACCTCCGCGGGCAATGCGGTGAAGCCGTACGCACTCGAAGCTGGCCGCCGCGCGATCCTCGAACACCTCGCGCGCAATGGCCTCTCAGGCCAGGTGCATCCGCATCCGACCGGGTACTACGACATCGATTACACGCCGCCGTCGCCCTTGCCGAAGGTGAGCGTCGTGATCGCCGATCCGGGCGATGCGAACCTGTTGGCCGCGTGTCGACAAGCCGTGCAACGCACCGGCTATCCGACGCTCGACATCCGCGTCGCGGCGTCCACGCCGGCTGCGCTCAACGCCGCCGTGCGCGAGGACGCCGGCGACATCCTCGTCTTCATCGACGGCCGTTGCGTGCCCGAAGACGACACGTGGCTGCTGCGCGCAGTGACCTGGGCCGCGCGTCCGAACGGCGGCGCGATCGGCGGCAAGTTGTTCGATGCGCAACGCCACGTCATCGGCAACGGCGTGCTGATCAACGTCGATGGCGTGTGGTCGGCGATGGATGGCGGTGCGCGCGCGGATGGCGACGGGTATGTCGGCCGCGCGAAGCTGCCGCAGAACCTCACGGCGCTGATGCACGGACTGGTCGCCGTGCCGCGCAAGGTGTTCAACGACGCGGGCGGGTTGGACGAGACGTATTCGACGCTGACCGGCGCGATGCTCGACCTCACGCTGCGCATCGGGCGCACCGGCCTTCGCCACACCTGGGTGCCGTCGCTGCGGATGCGCGTGGCCTCGCCGGGCAAGGCCTTCGACGCGAACGACGCCGACAACCGCAAGCTCGAAGCGGCGTTCGCACTGTCGAAGATGCAGGATCCGGCCTACAACCCCAACTTGGGCAACAAGTCCAGGCGCTACTGGTACGCGCACCCGCCGCGCTGAATCAACCGCCGAACAGCGAGGTCGTGAGCTTGGGTTCGTTGCGCGCGCGATTGGCCTTGCGACGGAAGCGTGCGTAGAAGCGCACGGCGCGCAGCCAGGAGAAGCCACCGTTCCACGGCGGCACGGAGGCGCGGTCGCGCCACGTGAGTTTCAGCAGCCCACGGAAATCGTTGTCCAGGCCCGTGCGCAGCGCCTTGTGCCAGTCGCGCGCCTGCGTGGCGACGGCCCAGTTGGTGTCGCCGATCGCGGCCATCATGTAGGACAACTGTTCGAGCCACTTGCGGTTGCGCGAAGGCGCGCCCACGGGCGTGGGCCGCAGCTTGCCCGACGCATCCTTGCCCAGCGGCGAAGCCGCATCGTCGTGCCGGCGGAACTGCACGAGCGGTTGGTCGACGTAAGCCACGCCATTGCCGCTCGCTGCACAAAGCGCGAGCCACCAGTCGTGATAGAGCTTTTCGGGGAAGGGACGCGCCTTGTCGAAGACGTGACGCCGCACCAGCATCGCGTGGCCCGAGGCCGTGTTCTGGAACGCGTAACGCAAGGCATCTTGCCCCGCGTGCATCGCCCCCAGATCATCGGAGATGCGGCGGTTGAGTGGGCGGCCGCCTTCGTCGATGTAGGCCGAATCGCAATACGCCATGTCGGCATCGCCGATCGCATCGGCGAGGATCGACAGCTTGCGCGGATGCCAGATGTCGTCCTGGTCGCACGGCGCGATCAACGGCGAGGTGCACATCGCCATGCATTTTTCGAACGAGCGCAGGTGGCCCATGTTCGTCTTGTTCTCATGCAACTGGATGCGCGCATCGCGGCGTGCGTACCAGCGCAGGATTTCGCGCGAGCGATCGGTCGAGCAATCGTCGACGACGATGATCTCCAGCGCGACGTCCTGTTGCGCGAGCAGCGAGTCCAGCTGCGCCGGCAACCACCGCTCGCCGTTGTAGACGCACAGCGCGACCGACACGCGCGGCAAATGCGATGCAAGCGGTGCCGTTTCGACCGCGAGCAGCCTGGGCTCCGGTCGGCGGCGGGCTGACGATGCGCTTCCTGGCGACATGAGGGCCTGGTACTTCCTGGACAGGTGAGTGAAAGGTTACGTGGACTTGCCACGTGGATCGGACACGAATGGTGAGAAAAGCAGCACGGCGTTCAGGTTTCACTTATTCGGCGCCGGCTGAAACCGCTTTCCCATTGGCCTCGGGGGCAGATGGCTACGGGGTCGGACGCGTCCAATCCGCGGGTTTGCAACGGAACGTCCCGCATTTCTCTATTTGGAGAATTTTCTCGTCGATTCAGGAGCAGCTTCGCAATAGCGTCGCTCGCACCCTCCTCATCAGTACGCGGCAACCCGATGGCCATCACATTCCAGGGCGCGGAGTCTGCGCCAGAACGCCCGATTGCGCGTGAAGTGGCGATCGTCATCGTCGACCGCGCCGGCCTGTCGGGCCTGCAGCAATGCCTCCATCACGTGCGCGCAAAGACCGAGCACGCGCCCTTCGATGTCGTCGTCGCCTCCACGCGCGCGCCGCCGCTGCGCAATGCGCTCTTCACCGGCGTGCGATGGGCGAGCGCCGCGCATGCGGGGATCGCCGATGCATGCAATCGCGCGGTCGATGCGAGCGCCAACGAGATCGTCGTGCTCGTCGACAGCCGATGCCAGGGATTCGATGCGCGATGGTTGACCGAACTGACATCGCATGCGCGCGAAGACGGCGTCGGCCTCGTTGCACCGCAGCGCAACGACGACGACGGCGCTGCGATCGCGTGGGGCTGCATCGCCGTGCGTCGCAACGTGTTCCTGCGCGACAGCGGTTTCGATCCGTCCTACCGCGACCTGGATTGCGCGACGGCCGACCTCGCATTGCGCATCGGCTTGCATGGCCTCAAGCATCGCGCGTTGCCGTCGGTGCCGGTGCGGCTCATCGAAGCCTCGACCATTGCACGATTGCTCGGCCGCCATCGGCAACGCATCGAGCGCGAACGCCTGAACGCCGCGTGGCAAACCCCCGTCGGGCTTACTTGAACAAGGGCCCGTAGAACGAGCGCTCGCGCTTGGCGCGCAGGACCTTGTTGGCCACGCGAATGAAATAACGCGCGGCCGCGATCATGCGTGGCGCAGCCTGCGGCGGCACCGACCGACGATCGCGCCACACCGCCTTCGCCAGCGGCCAGGTCTTTCCGTCTTCGGCGGCCAACATCGCGAACAACCAGCGCGCCGCAAGCGTCTTTGGAAACCAATCGGCATACCCGAGCTGTTCGAACACATACGCCTGCTGCGCGAGCCACCGTTTGTTGTGCGACGACGAGCGCTTGCGACGCACGCCCGCGGCGACGTTCTTGCCGGCCGGCGAGGCGGCATCGGCATGGCGCCGGAAACGCACGAGCGGTTCATCGACGTACACCACGCCACTGCCCGACGCCGCGCGCAGCGCCAACCACCAATCGTGGTACAGCAGGCTCGGGAACGGCCGCGCGCTTTCGAACACATCGCGCCGCACCAGCAAGGCATGGCCCGACACCGTGTTGCCGAAGGCGAAGCGCAACGCATCGCCGCCCGACAACATCACGTTCAGATCCTGCGACAGGCGCCGGCCGAGCGAACGCCCGTCGGCATCGATGTACGCCGAATCGCAATACACCAGGTCCGCATCGCGCAGGCGCTTCGCGAGCGTGGCGAGCTTGCGCGGCTCCCACACATCGTCCTGGTCGCAGGGCGCGATCAGGGGCATCGTGCACAGCGCCATGCACTTCTCGAACGAGCGCACGTGGCCGAGGTTGGTTTCGTTGAACTCCACGCGAATGCGCGGGTCGCGCGCGGCGTACTCGCGCAGGATCGCGAGCGAGCCGTCGCTGGAGACATCATCCAGCGCCACCACTTCCAGCAACACCTCTTCCTGCGCCAGCACCGAATCCAGCTGCTCGCGCAGCCACCGTGCCCCGTTGTGGACACACAGGGCGACGGAAACGCGGGGCAGGACGATGTTCATGGCGGCGATCCTACGGGGTCGGCGTTGCCGCCGGTTAGTTTCACCGGAAAGCGAAAAGTGGCATCCACGGGCCCGCTGCTAGAATCCCGACTCTAACCGCACCCGTTTCGAACCCCCATGAATTGGCTCAACGATCTGCTCCTCAACGACCCGGACCCTTCCGAGACCCGTGAATGGGTCGAGGCGCTCAAGGCGGTCATCGACAACGACGGCCCCGAACGCGCGCACCAGTTGCTCGACAACATGGTCGAGCTCACCCGCCGCGCGGGCGCGCACCTGCCCTTCGCGCCGACCACCGAATACATCAACACCATCCCGCCGGCGCTGGAAGCCAAGTCGCCCGGCGACGCGGCGATGGAATGGCGCATCCGTTCGATCATCCGCTGGAACGCGCTGGCGATGGTCGTGCGCGCCAACCGCAAGCCCGGCGACCTCGGCGGCCACATCGCGTCCTTCGCCTCGGCCGCCACGCTGTACGACGTGGGCTTCAACCACTTCTGGCGCGGCCCCAGCGCCGAGCACCCCGGCGACCTGCTCTACATCCAGGGCCACAGCTCCCCGGGCATCTACGCGCGCAGCTTCCTGGAAGGCCGCATCACCGAATCGCAGCTCGACAACTTCCGCATGGAAGTCGACGGCCGCGGCATCTCCTCCTATCCGCACCCCTGGCTGATGCCCGACTACTGGCAGACGCCGACGGTCAGCATGGGCCTGGGCCCGATCTCGGCGATCTACCAGGCGCGCTTCTGGAAGTACCTGGAAGGCCGCGGCCTGATGCCGAAGACCGACCGCAAGGTGTGGTGCTTCCTCGGCGACGGCGAGACGGATGAGCCCGAATCGCTCGGCGCGATCTCCGTCGCCGGCCGCGAAGGCCTCGACAACCTGGTCTTCGTCATCAACTGCAACCTGCAGCGCCTGGACGGCCCGGTGCGCGGCAACGGCAAGATCATCCAGGAACTCGAAGGCGGCTTCCGCGGCGCCGGCTGGAACGTCATCAAGCTCATCTGGGGCAGCTACTGGGATCCGCTCCTGGCGCGAGACACGCATGGCGTGCTCAAGAAGCTGATGATGGAAACCGTCGACGGCGAGTACCAGAACTGCAAGGCCTTCGGCGGCGCGTACACGCGCGAGCATTTCTTCGGCAAGTACCCGGAGACGGCCGCGATGGTGGCCAACCTCTCCGACGACGACATCTGGCGCCTCAACCGCGGCGGCCACGATCCGCACAAGGTCTACGCGGCCTACGACCAGGCCACCAAGACCAAGGGCATGCCGACCGTCATCCTCGCCAAGACGGTGAAGGGCTACGGCATGGGCGCGGCGGGCGAAGCGCTCAACCCGACGCACCAGACCAAGAAGCTCGACGACGAAGCCGTCCGCATCTTCCGCGACCGCTTCAACATCCCGGTCACCGACGACCAGCTGAAGGACAGCGCCGTGCCGTTCTTCCACCCGGGCGAGAAGTCGCCGGAAGTGGAATACCTGCAGGAACGTCGCCGCGCGCTCGGCGGCCATTTGCCGCAGCGTCGTCGCAAGGCCACGCAATCGCTGACCGCGCCGAAGCTCGAAGTGTTCGACCGTTTGCTCAAGAGCAGCGGCGACCGCGAAATCAGCACGACGATGGCCTTCGTGCAGAGCCTGTCGATCATCCTGCGCGACAAGGAAGTGGGCCCGCGCTGCGTGCCGCTCGTCGCGGACGAGGCGCGCACCTTCGGCATGGAGGGCATGTTCCGCCAGCTGGGCATCTACGCCCCGCACGGGCAGAAGTACAAGCCGGTCGACCGCGACCAGCTGATGTATTACCGCGAGGATTCCGCCGGCCAGGTGCTGGAAGAAGGCATCACCGAATGCGGCGCGTTCTCCAGTTGGTTGGCCGCGGCCACCAGCTACAGCACCAACGATCTGCAGATGGTGCCGTTCTACATCTACTACTCGATGTTCGGCTTCCAGCGCATCGGCGACAGCGCGTGGCAGGCGGCGGACATGCGCGCGCGCGGCTTCCTCCTCGGCGCCACCGCCGGCCGCACCACGCTCAACGGCGAAGGCCTGCAACACGAAGACGGCCACAGCCAGGTCTTCGCGAGCGTCATCCCGAACTGCAAGAGCTACGACCCGACCTTCGGTTACGAAGTGGCGGTGATCCTGCAGCACGGCATGAAGCGCATGATGGAAGAACAGCGCGACGAGTATTTCTATCTCACGCTGATGAACGAAAACTACGCACACCCCGACATGCCCGCCGGTGCCGAAGACGGCATCATCAAGGGCATGTACCTGCTGCGCGACGCCGGCAAGCCGAAGAAGGGCGAGCAGCGCGTGCAACTGATGGGTAGCGGCACCATCCTGCGCGAAGCGATCGCGGCGGCGGAATTGCTCGACAAGGACTTCGGCGTCACCGCCGACATCTGGAGCTGCCCGAGCTTCAACGAACTCGCGCGCGACGGCTTCGATGTCGAGCGTTGGAACCGCCTGCATCCGGAAGACAAGCCGCGCAAGGCGTATGTCGCCGAATGCCTGGAAGGCCGCCAGGGCCCGGCGATCGCGGCGACCGATTACATCCGCACCTTCGCCGAGCAGATCCGCGGCTTCGTGCCGATGCATTACACCGTGCTCGGCACCGACGGCTTCGGCCGTTCGGACACGCGCGCGAACCTGCGTCGCCACTTCGAAGTGGATCGCTTCTACATCGCGCATGCGGCGATTGCGGCGCTTGCGGCGGAAGGGAAGATGGCCGGGAAGGATGTCGCGCGCGCGATCAAGTTGTACAAGATCGATGTGGAGCGGGGGAATCCGTTGCACGCTTGATAGGATTGAAAGAAGGGCGCCGGAAGGCGCCTTTCTTTTTGGTCGAGTCTCATCGGAAAAAAGACGAACCCAATCTATCGAAAATCCTCGGCGCGAAACCGCGTTCGAAGTAAGAACAGCCAAATCGGCATGAGCCTTGGATGTGGCGTGAAGCGCACTTCTTCGAATCCTGCAATTGCAGGGCCCGCAAAATCGGCAACAAAAAGGGCGCCTTCAAGGCACCCTCCCAAGGTTGCTATCCCTGTTGTTGCGACGCTCGCGGAAAAAGGCCCGGGTGGGACTCGAACCCACAACCACTGTCTTGCGAAGACTACGCTCTATCCAATTGAGCTACCGGGCCAATTCGTCGCAGCCCCAAAGTAGCGAGCGCCACTCGCGCCATGAAGGACTTGGACGTATGTACGGAAGCGTCGTTTGGACAGAGAGCAAAATGCACGAAGTGCAGCCCGCAATCGCCTGCGGGAGGTTGACGAGCTTGACAAGCAGACGCGGGGAGGACGACCATCACCCCGTCTTGCGAAGACTGTGCGGCCGCAAGGCCGACTGAGCTACCCAAGAGGCCAACTGAAAGGTTGGCCTCTTTTTTGTTTACGCGGCCGCAGGCCCCTTCGTCATCGCCCGACAAACGTAATAAAACGCCAGCGCACTCAACGCCCCGATCGGCGCGAACACCAACAGCACCTCGAACCAATCGCCCCACGTATCGCCCTGGTCGCCCCACGGCGCACCGGGCAACGCGAGCAACGACACCGGCACCATCGCGACGATCGCGCCCACGGCCATCATCGGCCACGCGCGGAACTTCTGCTTCGCGAACAACCAGGCCACCGCCGGCAGTCCCAGAACCGCCAGGTGCACGAGCGCGATGCCGAACGTCAGCGCGGCCACGTACCCAACCCACGTGATCCAGCCGTCTTCTTCGCGGAAGAACAACATCAGCGAACACACGGCGAGCGTCGGAACTGCGGCGCCCGCGAGCGTGGCCAACACGAGCGCGAGTGCGCGTGGCTTCTGTTGCATGGTCCGGCCCCTTGGTGATGCAAACACGTTAGCGCGTGACCGACATCCTGCCATCGGCGCCGCGCTGGATCTTCCACCCGTCGTCCAGCTTCAGCGTCATTTTATCCGGCACGGGCCAGGGCACGTACGCCGCGTTCCAGTCCTTGACGATGCGCAGCGGCGCGCCCTCCACCCGCACCGTGCCCCAGTCGCTGGTCAGCGTGATCTTGTCGTAGACCTGCGACCCGTCGGGCATCGGCGTGACGCGGTTGGGGTCGAAGTCGAGCTGGATCTTCGCCAGCGGCAGGTGCAGGCCGTTGGCCTCCGACGTGCGTTGCGTGGCCTCGTCGATGATCCGCTTGAGGTGCGTGGCGCGGTCGGCTTCCTCGTGCGCGATGGCGACGCCGTCGTAGGCGGCGGGCATCGGCTTGCGCGAGGTCTTGATCGGGATCAGGTCGGGCAGGTCGGCGTCGGGCGTCTTCGCGATCGTCGTCTTCCAGTTCGGCGCGAGTGAGTCGAGCAACAAGCCCCACGCCGGACCACTCACATACGCGAAGCTGCGCGCGTACGACGGCCGGTCGTTGCCGTGTTGCAGGCTGTCGATGGCCAGCGCCTTCCCATCGCCCGACAACACCGTGCCCGTGTATTCGGCCAGGCCTTCGTGGCGCATCTGCGCGCGTTCGTCGTTGCGCGCGGTGGCATCGGACAGGCGTTGCTGCCGAAAGGCGAGGGCCTGCGCGACGTGCCGCTTGCGTTCGGAACCGGTGGTCGTCAGCGCGCGCTCGAGCGCCTTCCACTCCAGGCGCATCGACACGCGCGCCTGCTCCGATTCCAGATGCGCGGCGACCGCCATGTTCTCCGGAAAACCGAGCGCGGCCTGCTGCACATGGAAGGACTCGTGATACACGAGGCGACGCATGGCCGCATCGCCATCGGGCAAAGGCGCGAGCAACATCACCCACTTGCGGCCGCCCCAGTCGACGGAGGTATTCGCGCGCGTCGACGGCAAGGGCGCCGATGAAGCGGTGATGCTCGTCCAGATGATCGTGCCGTCCTGGGCCACCAGCACCACCGGCGCGCAGAGCGAAACATTCCAGACCGTGCGCCCCGCGGTGTCGCAATGGGCGACGTAATCCTCGAGCGCAGGCGGCGCGGTCGTCTCCTCCACCGCGAGCGAAACCGCCGGCACGAGCGCCAGCAAGGACAGCCACTTCGCGATCGCCATGGGGGCATTCCGGATGGGCACGGGCCGATTGTGCGACAGATTGGCCCCTTTCTCGTTCCAGTCCCGGCCACATACGCGGCGATACACTGGACATTCCCCCGTCGACACGTGCCCCCATCACATGCCGCGTCTCCGTTTGCACCAGGCCATCGCCACCCTCGCGATCGCCTGCGCCGCGCTTCCCACCCTCGCAGCCGACCCCTCCCTCCGCGACACCGGCGACGCCACCCACCTCTTCGGCTATCGCCCGAAGCCCGGCATGGAGTCGCAGTTCGACGCCGGCTACAAACGCCATCTCGATTGGCATCGCACGCACGACGATCCGCTGGTCTGGTACGGCTGGTACGTCACGCACGGGCCGCGGATGGGCATGTTCATCGACGGCACCTTCGGCGCCCCGTTCGCGGCGCTCGACAATCGCGTCGCACCCGCCGAAGACGGCAAGGACGCCGACCGCACCTTCCTTCCCTATGGCGAACCGATCGATCGCACGGTCTACCGCGTGCGCCGCGACCTCAGCAACGGCACGCCGCTCGAACAGTGGCAACCCACGCACATGGTGCAGGTCTACACGTACAAGGTGCGCATCGGCCGCAGCGAGCGCTTCGAAAAAATCGTCAAACGCATGCGCGTCGCACTCGATACGACGAAACCCAAGTCGTCGTTCACCTGGTACGAAGGCATGGGCGGCACGCCGACCCCGGGTTACATGCTGATCGTCTCGCGCGATGGCTGGGCGAGTTTCGACGAAGGCCGCGGCGGACTCGAAGGCGTGCTCGCGTCGGTGGAAGACCCGACGGTGCGACAGCAATTGCTGGAAGGGTATGCGGCGTCGGTGGAGGACGTGCAGTCGGAGATCTGGAGTTACCGCAGCGACCTCAGCCTGATTCCGCAAACCCCGTGACTGCTCCACCCATCGGACCAAGCGCCCAAACATTGCACCGCAACACGTTTCCCGCCACCCGGCCCGCTATGCTCCGCGGAGGGGTCAGTCACCAGTTTCGGAGACAGGGGCATGCGGCGCCGCCGTAAGAAGAACCGTGGATTGCGTTGGACGCTCGCGCTCGTCGCCGTCGCCGTGCTGGCGTATGTCGGCCTCCAATACTGGAAAGGCCACCTGCCGATCAAACCGGAAAGTCAGGCGACGCCGGCGCCCGCCGTGAGCACCGTCGTGCAACCGGTCCCGTTGCCGCCGCCGACACCGGCCACCGTCGCGAAAGCCGCCACGCCGACGTCGACCTTCATGGCCGAAGCCGAATCCCGCGACGCCGCCGCCCGCGCCGTGCGCGAACAAACCCTCAAGGTCCAGCAGAAACTCCGCCAGGACAACCGCGCTCGCGCACAGGCGGCCGAGCGACCGTCGGAAAACGAACGCTGCATCAACGGCCAGCGCATGAAGCGCGTGGACAACGGATGGGTGCAGGCCGGCGGGGATTGCTGATCAATCGGCCAGCGGCCCGGTCCCGTGCCGCGACACCACGCGCCACGCCCCATCGCGCCGCATCCAGACATCGGTGACGAGAAACACGCCACTCCAATCGAGCCCGCCGACGGTCGCCTCCTGACGCGACCGCCCATGCACGATGGCCACGTCCTCGCCCAACGGACGCACGCGCAGCTCGAGCCACTCGAACGCCGTCCCCGAAATCGGCCCCATCGCCCCCTCAAGCCACGCCGCCTTCGGCATCAACACACCGCGCGCGCTGGTGAGCAGGAAGTCGTCGGCGAGGATCGCCTCGCACACCGCGCGATCCTTGCGCAGCCACGCGGACATCCACGCCGCCTCCAGGGCGGGCAGCGCCGTCTCCGCATCGGACATGGCGACGTTCTCCACAGATCAGATGACAGCGCGAACGTGGAACCCCAGCGCACCGGCCACGGCCGGCACCGCCTCGTCGTCCGACCGCGCCGCGATCCACCCCGCGACATGCTCGCTGCCGCCCTCCCACGACCACAGCGAGTAACCCCGCTCCCGCAACTGCACCGCCGCCCGCGAGAGCAGCGACCCGACATCCGCATCGGCGAGCGCGTCGTCCGCCTCGTCGTCCAGGTCCCAATCCACCCGTACCCCGACCCGCGCCGCGAGCTCGTCGATCGCCTCGACCACCCCGCCCGCATCGTCCTCGGGCAGGAAGAACCCCGCCTTCCAGTCGATCGCATCGCGGATGGCGTCGATGGGCTCCGCCCCGGAGGCGAGCGCATCGCGGATCTCGGAAAACTGCAGCTGCGCCGAATCCTCGTCCCCCGGATTGATCAGGAGGAGCAGCTGCCAGGCGACGGCCTCGAGCGCAGCGTCCTCGTCGAGTTCGGACGAGGGGGAGAAGGACGCGGAGAAGTTGTCGTCGGGGTCGAAGTTGTCGAAGTCGGGGAGCATGAGCGGAAGGGTACGCCTGGGGCGTGGAGGCGGGGAGGGCTGAGCCCCTCTCCCTCCGGCAGAGGGTGGGGGAGAGGGTCACCGAGGGAATCGAAGCACCTCGAAGGCGCTTTGAAGGAGGAATTTTCCCGAATGGAGGACTTCGAACGTGCTCCATTGCCGGAATTTTCCCCAACGAAGGACTTCAAACGTGCTTCGTAGGCAGAATTTTCCCCGTCGAAACCCTTCAAACGTGCTTCGAAGGCGGAATTTTCCCCAATGAAGCACTTCGAACGTGCTTTGGAGGAGGAATTTTGCCAACTGACATGCTTCGAACGCATGTCGAAGCAGGAATTTTCCCAACTGACATACCTCGAATGGATCTCGACATACCTCGCGAGCATCTCGAAGGACGAAATTTCCCAACTGACATGCTTTCAACGGATGTCGAAGGACGAACAACGCCTTCAAGCGCGAACGCGCGCGCTTTCATCCCAGCGTTGATGCTCCGCGTCCCAGATGGCGGCGTCCTGCGCGACGCCGATGGCCTGGCGCGTGCTTGCGACGCACTCGTCGTAGGAGCGGTAGGTGCCGAAGCTGCCGGCGACGGGCTTGAGGCCTTCGTCGAAGAGGAACCAGCGCCAGCGGTTGCGCGAGTTGAGGGAGAGGACGAACTGTTTACGGACATCCGACATGGACATGCTCCTGTGGCTGCGTCTGTAGACGATAAGTCACAGGACGCAACACAAGGCAATAAGCTGTCGGCATTCTCGCGAAGTCGAGAAATGTCGCCGGTCGATTTCCTGATGCACCCGATGCTGACCTGCTCTCACCGAGTCATGAAGCTATGCGGTCTTATCCGATCCGCACGAACGCGCCGTCGCAAAAAGGACATCCAAATCTGCGCCGAGCGCTTCAGCTAAGCGTTGCATCACCTGAAGCGTTGGATTTCGAACCCCGCGCTCAACCCCACTGATGTAGGTTCGATCTAAGCCCGAGCGGTCGGCCAGTTCGTCTTGGCTGATTCGTAAGAGCTCGCGGTGCTTACGCACGGCGGCTCCGAAGTAGGCGGCGAGATCCATCACGCGGAGGCTAGGATTCTGTCGACTAAGAGGCTATGGACTATCAGTCACATTTGGCAAAACGCGGTAGGCCAGGAGCGCTACCAGAAGTAACGACCTCGACACTTTGAATCCTGCGTTACAACATGGCGCAGGGGCGGATTGCTTCGCACTAGGCGAAGCAATCCGGTGATTTTCGAAAGGGGAAACGGAAAGTGCTCGAAGAACAGCTAATCGCAGAGTTTGCCAAGGCAATTAGGGCGGAAGCGGAAGAGCGCATCAGCGAGCAAGATGTGACAGGTAATTTGGCGACAGCGAGCGCCTTAACTGAAACCATGGTGGCCTACCTCGAGGAGGCAGGCGTCGTCACTGGGCACGATGCATGCCCCTTTGAAGAGTTGGGTGGAAGAAATTCTTGTCGCGTCATCGCTTATAGCCTTCAGGACGAATCAACCACACTCGAACTTCTCACGGCTACAAGTCGGCTCGATGACTCAACCGCCTCCAGCAAAGAACTTACAAAGCTCGCCAGTTCAGCCTTGCGTTTTTTTGCCGCTTGCGTGCGAGGTGATCTAGACCGCTTCATGGCAAATCCAGCTGCGCTAGAAGCTGCCACGCGCATACACCAACAAGCAAATGAAATCGAAGAGGTACGGGTTCATGTTTTCACCGCGTCGAACGTTCGTGACCGATCGACTACGGACGTCGAGTTCCAAAAGAAGATAGCGATTACTGAGATTTGGGATATCGAGCGGCTGTACCGAGTTCGCGGCGAAGAAGTCACCCGGGACCAGATCGATATCGACTTTGTGAAGATTTTGGGCAGGCCACTTTCATGTCTCGAAATGAAGCCGAAGCCTGCAGAGTACGAAACGTTTCTGACGGTGCTTCCGGGCAACCTCATCTATGACTTATTCGAGCAGTATGGCCCTAGGCTCTTTGAGTTCAACGTGCGCTCGTTCTTACAGGCGAAAGGTGCCGTAAATCGAGGCATTCAACGAACAATCAAAGACCAGCCGGATCGATTCCTTGCGTACAACAATGGCCTGACCGCCACGGCCGATGTAATCGAGGCGGGTTCATTGAACGGCGAGACCGTTATTCGAAGGGTTCGTGGCCTTCAGATCGTCAACGGCGCTCAAACAACTGCGTCGATCCACCGGGCGAAGAAGGTGGACAGGCTATCGGTTGACCAAGTTGCTGTTTCAATGAAGTTGACACTCGTTCCTGCTGACGATCTCTCGGAGTTCGTGCCCCTCATTGCGCGCTATGCCAATACGCAGAACCCTATTCAAGTTGCAGACCTTTCAGCGAGTGACCAGTTTCACCAGCAATTTGAGTCTCTTTCTGAGACGGTTTGGACGCCAGGCGAAGAGAGTCGTTGGTTTTACGAGCGCGCTCGTGGCTCCTATCAGATGGCTCGCGCTCTTCAGGGCACGACACCGGCACGCAAGCGTGAATTTGATCGAACCTTCCCGCGCTCCCAGCACTTTGGTAAGACAGACATCGCCAAGTATCTGATGTCTTGGTGGGGTCAGCCGCAAACCGTCAGTCGCGGAGCTCAAAAGAACTACGCGACCTTCATGTTTGGCCTGCGTGATCGATTGGGGGAGGGATGGCAGCCTGACCGCGAATTCTTTCGGCAGACGATCGTAAAAGCCTTGCTCTACAAGGCTTCACAGACAAGCGTGCGACGCGCAAAGCTTCAGTCGTACGGTGCAAACGTCGTGACGTATATGATCGCTCTGTTCGCCAGAAAATTCGAAGCGACTCTCAACTTTGAGTTCATCTGGGAGCTACAGGAAATCTCAAGCGAAATGCACTCGCTGTTCGGTTTATGGGCCCCAGAAATTCACAAGGCGATAGTCCAAAGCGCCGGTAGCCGCAACGTTACTGAGTGGTGTAAGAAAGACGATTGCTGGGAGGAGCTAAAAAAGCTGGAACTCGTCACGCCCGCTGAATTACCGCCAGAACTCGTTGATGAATCCGTGGGTGCTGATGAGGAAGTCAGTGTCGAAACGGCCGACGATAACTCTGAGGACGAGCTCGTGAAGCTATGCATGGCCCTCGATGGAGCGCAGTGGATGCAAGTTATGGCGTGGATCGTAAATAATGGAGCCATAGAGAACTACGATCGGAGCGTCGCGCATACGCTTAGCGGCTACGCGATCAACGGCTGGATTCATCGCCCCTCGATTAAACAGGCGATTCGCGGCGCTCGGGTCATAAGGGCCGCCAGTGCAGCTGGAGCGATCGCCAACGTCGCAACTTAGTCAATCTTTGGTTGAATGGCTCCGCGACGGCTGCGACGCTTTTGCCGCGCGTCGCGGTCCTTCTTCTGTGGCGCTGCGGCCGCCCTGTCGGTCGATTCGAGAATCCTATCCACGGCCGATTTGTTGGTACTTCTGACGGGGTTCGGTGACCAACGGTTAACCTCTTCGATGAAGTCTTCATCTCCAATAACGTTACTGACCAAGTCGTCGTCAAAGTTCACCTGCACCAAGAGCGGAAACCGAACCGCCTGGCCAGACACGATCCCTTGCCCTCTGCCAAAAGCCTGCAGGATGTTGGCATCAGCTTCTGATAGGTTCTCCATAACGGATCGCACAAAGGACTTGTCCTTCGGATTGACTAGTCGAAGTACCAGAAAGCTGTTGCACTGAGCGAGTGTCGTCTCATCAAGTCTTGAAGGTCGCTGAGAAATCAGTACGAGGCCCGTACCGAACTTGCGTCCCTCTGTAATAACTTTGCGGATGGTCGTTAGCGAAGGAGTTTCGCTCGCGCCCTCTTGACGGCTTGGAATAAAGTTGTGGGCCTCCTCAATAACCGCTTGAAATGGTGGGATTCGATCCGAAAGGGTTGATCTGTGTTCAAAAAGCGACTCTAGAACCAAACTGACAATGGCAGACTGATTTAAGTGGTCGTAGCCTGCCAGGTAGAAAATGGATACGAGGCCCTTCGCTACGATGTCCTCGGGCGAATCCGACGGATCAGGCATCTCCTTCCATTCGTAAGCTGGGAACTTGTCTCGCAAACGCTTGTTGTTTTGCTCCATCTGACGAAGGTTCGCCAGCACAAATGCAAGTGAGCGCTTAACCGCGTTGATCGTACCCGTGCGTATCTCCGAGATATCGGAGTGAGCATCATCGTGCCCAGGATCGGCCCCCTTATCGGCCTTCTTCGACTTGGACATGATCTTCTTTCTGGAGATGCTCCCGGCGTGAGAAATCATCTTTAGGATGAAATCCGCCGCGGTTTCGCCATCCCTATGATCAGTGTTGTTGAGCAAATGCAGGTAAAACTGCTGTTGGGCCTCACTCAGGTGTCGACCCATTTTGTCGATGAGGTCTGAAATCACATCCAAGTTGCCGCCCCGCACTCGAATCACAGGATACAAACATTGAATTCGCGTTTCGGGGAAGAGCGCTCGTTTTTCAAAGAGTCCCAGATAATCGCCGTGCGGATCAAAAATAACCAGCGGATACTTGAGCTGAATAAGCTCCCTAATAATGCGTCGCGCTGCGACCGTCTTGCCGCCGCCAGTCATAGCGAGGATCGCCAAGTGCCTCGACACAATGTCCTTCGCGCGAAGAGCTACTTGAACATCGCCGCGGGCGATCAATGTTCCAACAACTAGCTGTGCCGGAGGCGGCGTGTTGGTTTCGTCCTCCCCGGTCAGCAAGCTACGCACGGCGACGGCCGGCGGGTAAAGGACCTCTGCAGAAGGTTTGACGGGGTATGTTAATGGGGACAATTGAGCAGACGAAGCGTCGTCACTCGCAGTCGCTCCGAGTACCAAGACGGTCGCTTCTAGGTGGTCTCTGCTGCCCGAAAGTACGGTATCGAGAAGATCAATGCTTTCGTTCGCGAGTTCCTGCGCAGCTTCCGCAGGAAAAAATGGGTTAAATCGATCTATCGAAGTGATTCGGCCCCACACGAGTGCTTGTACGCGCGTACCGCGCGTGGCGCTCGGAACCTCGACGCGAGTGGCCACGATGTCGCCAAGCTTCGCCTCGAGGCTTTTTAGAACGAAGGTATATGTGCCCGTGGACGCATCGCCGACGACAGTGCCGATGCGGGGCCACGTTGGTTGATGCGGCAAAGACATTCATATCTCCTAAGTCAAGCAGAGGGCCGAAAGAACCAGTCGCGGCGCTTCGCTGAAAGCACGCGCTTGGCGAACTCGATCGCTCTCAAGTCGCCACTTTCAATGGCGCGTCGAAGTAGTACAACTTGGTGCTGACCTTTGATGCTTCTGGTCATCCATGCAGGAACCTTGGCGAAGCGATCGACAATGTCCAAACCAACGGGGAACCCGTAGGAGGGTAAGAGACGACTGGTGTGAAGAACTAGTTCGATTAGATCAGTCATCTTGGAGTTGCCCTCAAACGCCTCGACGCGCACGGGCAAGACAGACGGAGATGGCTTCAAATAAGTGGTCAATGATTTGGGGTAGGTGTCAATCTCATCCGCCCAATCGTTGGGCCACTTGTTTCTTGGGCCCTGGCGACAAATCGGAATGGGACGAATGTACTCGCCCTCGGCGAGCACCACGTCCAGGAGTGACGAGTCGTTGAACCCGTAACTTTGCAGCTGCGTAAGGAGCCGATCCATTTTGATCTTTGGAAGCGTCCCCGCCTGCACCAGGCTTTCAAGCACTCGATGCAATAAGACAGGAAATTGACCGACTGAGCGCTCGACAACCCCAATTACCGGCGTCCCGCTCGCCTGTGTCCGTTTTAGGACCTCAAGATATAGCGCCACGAACTGGCGATCGTGGGACGAGCCTTTCCAGTCCGAATCTCCAATTAGAGTTGCGGCAGCGCTTGCGCCAAAGGATGGAAACTTGGCAAGGCCATAGGGTGAAACAGGGTTGACCAGCGGTCCGTGTAGTAGGACAGCATCGATTCCGTCGCCCCCGGTGTTGCGCGACAAAGAAAGTCCAACGGCAAGCTCAGAGATTATGCGGGCCGCATCTCTTAGTTTTGGCAAGTCGTCAAAGGCGTCGTCGTATGTTTGGCCCGAAGGGCTAAAAAGGTCGTCAATGAGAGATAGCTCGACCGTGAAACGCTCTCGCTTCTCCAGATCGCGTTCGCCTGGTCGAACGACGTAGGAGCCGACGCGAATTCCTATCGGCGCCGCAGATGGGAGGTCAATTGACGCCACGCCGCCGTCTACGAACGCGTAGGCCTTGCCTCGCTGAGCGGGCCAGAATGAAGACGGCGAATAGACCGAACGCTGAACAAACCCGTTGTCTACCAGCAGTGAGCGGACGCCCTCTGCGATCTTGGACAGTTGCTCGACGAAGTCACTTTGGACTTCATCAGATTGTTCGCTTACCGCGCGCAGCATCCCCGTCAGGAACTCGCCCTGACTGATGCGAGCTTCGATTCGATCGCGTACGCCGTGATCTGCCAACTCCGCCCCCCAGTTCGGACTAGCTAGGCAGCAACCATACTCTCAGAAGCCGCGTTTCAACAGATCAGGTTCGAGAAGTTACTTATGGTCAACAAGGCTGTGCCCGACAGCAAGCAACGACAACATCGGGGCGACTTTTTGAGCCCTGCGACGCGAAGCGCGGTAATGAGCCGTATTAGGGCAAAAGGCACAAAGCCAGAGATTCACGTTCAACAGATGCTCAAAAGCCTGGGAGTTCAATACCGATCTCATGACCGGCAACTGCCGGGGTGCCCTGATTTCGTGATTGACGATTCTCAGACGTGCATTTTTGTCGATGGCGATTTTTGGCACGGATGGCACTTCAGCGAGTGGAGGCTCAAACTCTCGGCTCAATGGGAGGCTAAAATTGATGCCACCCGAAAACGGGACCGCCGTAATCATCAGCGCTTGCGACGGGCGGGTTGGAAGGTAATACGAATCTGGGAGCACCAGTTGCGAGACGACCCCGAGGGCTGCGCGGCCAGAATTGCGGAAGTGCTTGCCCTATAGCTTGAATCAAGGGTGCAAGCCTGGCACCGTATGCGACCAAGGGGAGTGACGCGTGGCGACAAGAATCAAAGGGCTTGACCTGTTCTGCGGCGGAGGCGGTAGCAGCCTCGGCGCCCGGGCTGCCGGCGTCCAAATGGTCGGAGCTGTTGACGCTTGGGACGTCGCGACGGCGACTTACAAGGACAACTTCCCGTCTGCGGAAGTGGTCACTGCGCGCCTTCACGCGCGCACGGGCGCTGCCCTATTCTCTAAAGTGAGCTCCGTAGACCTCCTGATCGCATCCCCCGAATGCACCCACCATTCCATTGCGCGCGGCGCCAAGCCCCGCGACGAGAGCAGTCGCAGGTCGGGTTGGTATGTGATGCCCTTCGTTCGCGCATACCGGCCAAGGTGGGTTGTCATTGAGAACGTGTCGGGTATGAAGCGCTGGGATGGATTTGCTGAACTCATTGAAGAGCTTCAAGAGCACTACTTTCTTCGTATGCAATTGCTTGATGCTGCCAATTTCGGCGTTCCCCAGAATCGCAAACGGCTTTTTATAATGGGAGATCGCTTGCAGCGGCCCCCAAAAGTTGAGGGGACGAGTGAGCTGGCTTTAGCGAGCGCCATTTTGGATGACCACTCCGTCTGGCGGTCTCGCCACATAGAAGGCGGTCGGCTTGCTGCAGGAACTATCGCAAGAATCGAGCGCGGAATAGAGTCGCTTGGCGCCCAGAAGGACTTTCTTGTCGTCTACTACGGCTCGGATCGTGCCGGGGGATGGCAACCTTTGGAACGGCCGATGCGGACGCTGACAACCTTGGATAGATTCGGGCTTGTGCGGTGGATCGATGGAAAAGCAACATTTCGAATGTTGCAAGTACCTGAGTTGCGTCGCGCGATGGGATACCCCGAGGATGCAGTTTTGACGAGGGGCACGAGGCGAGACAAAGTGAAGCTGCTTGGAAATGGAGTCTGCCCGCCAGTCATGACTGGGGTGATCAGGTCATTGACTTCTACAGTGGTAGCGAGACAAAGGATGGCAAGTCAAACTTTCGTTTAGACGTTTTGGCCTGGTGGCGCGTCCACTTTCGTTGTCCCATCCTGGCAGGGGAGATTGGGCGACCGATGCACAAGTTTGCGTTATCGGATCTTGTTAAGTCAGATCTGATTGTTGATGCGCTCTACGAAGGTGGACGCGCAGGTGGTGCGGGCGATGATCCGCTGCCTAAGCTAGTCGGGGTAAGCACGGGCGGCGGGTTCCGATATCGCGGAAAGCTCGACCGACTAGAACTTGTCGTATTGACGTCCAACAAAAAAGACCCCGATTGGCCGGATCATCTAGATCGCGAGACGGGTGTGTACACCTACTATGGTGACAACAAGATTCCAGGTCGTGATCTTCACGATACGCCTCGATTTGGCAACGCAATACTTCAACGCATATTCGAAGACGCTAATGGCGGAGCCGCGGCGCGCGCCAACGTTCCTCCGGTTCTAGTATTTACGTCGGGTGGGGAACGACGTGATGTAGTTTTTCTTGGATTGGCCGTCCCGGGAGTCGTCGGGGAAGATCCCTCCGAAGGTCTAGTTGCTGTCTGGCGGAGTCGCGCTGGGAGCCGTTTTCAGAACTATCGAGCACACTTCACAGTGTTGAAGGCCGCCAGCATCTCTAGAAACTGGATAGCCTCCATTATTGAAGGAAACGCCGACAACACATTCGCGCCCCCAGTTTGGGAGAACTGGAAGAAGACAGGCCAAATCACGCCGCTCCTCGCGCCACGCACAATCCAGCACCGTAAAAAGGCTGAGCAGCAGCCGGCGACCGACTTGGATCGCGAGATCGTTGGAGCAATTCACGAGTTCTTTTCGGAGGACCCGTTCGGGTTCGAAAGATGCGCCGCCCAGATTGCTCGGTTCATGCTACCAAGCATTGCAAGTTTGGATTTGACGCGACGCTCCCGCGACGGTGGCCGAGACGGCATTGGCCAATACCGCATCGGCGTCGGTCCGAGTAGCGTGGTGGTCGATTTTGCGCTTGAGGCAAAATGCTACGGTCTGAAGAACCCGGTCGGCGTTCGCGAGATGGCTAGGCTGATATCAAGATTGCGCCACCGCCAATTCGGAGTGCTCGTCACGACGAGTTATGTTGACGAACAGGCGTACAAGGAAATCAAAGAGGACGAGCACCCGATCGTTGTTATCTCGGGTGCAGATATCGCTTCGCTGCTTCGATCCAAAGGACTGGGCACAGCATCAGAGGTACGGAAATGGCTCGAGATCTCTTTTCCGTCAACTCTTTAGACCCGTGCCGTTCGCGTGAAATGCGCTAACTCTGAACCAGTCAGCCTCCCTCACCCTTCCCAGCCTCAGCCTTGACACCCATTTGGCCATCGTCTCCCTGAGCAACAAGGATCGGGAGATCACCCCCATGCCCATGGTCCGCAACATGGACGCACAGCTGTTCGAAGCCGTCCTCAAGGTCGCGCGCGAGGAATGCGAGCACGGGACCTGGGATGAGTTGTCGCCGATCCTGCGAAGAACCTGGGAAGCGTTGCGAGATGAGGGGTCGCCGTCGTGGGAGGTGGTTGAGGGAGAGGTGCAGGCTTCCTGTCGGGAGTCCGGGTTTTTGCACTGAGGGGTGGTGCTGTCCGTCGCTTCGACGGGTGCTCTCCTTCAACCCCTCTCCGGGGCGTTCGCTCAGCGGCCCAACAACTCCCACCACGCCGGCACCGGAATGAACGGCATGTACTCCTTCCACCCCAGCAGGAAGGAGAACGCCACATGGATCGCCGGCGAGGAAAGGAACGCCAACCCCAGGTACCGCGCGAGTTCACCGCCGCGCAGTTTGAAGACGATCGGCGGCAGCAGCAGCGTCGCCAACGCGGGCACCGTGTAATAAATCCACCACGGCAGGCCGATGTTGTTGCCGTATTTCGCGAACGCCATGCCGCCGACGACGACGATGGCCGCGACGGCCAGTACGGTGGCGCGTCGCGGGTGTTGCGTGCGATGGCGAGTGACGAACCGCAGGATGGCGATGAACGCCACCAGCGAAACCAGCACGAAGATCCAGAAGCGCAACGACGCCGATTGCATCGGTCTTCCCCCGAGAACGATGCCTCAGTCTATCGGTCGTCCTTCCATCGCGCCGGTGGGTCGAAGGGCCCCTGCGGGAAGATGCCGCGGTGGTGGTGCGGTTCGCTGCGCAGGTATTGCTTCGGCGGGCGCACGGTTGCGCCGAGTCTCGCCGCCGCATGCCACGGCCAGCGCGGGTCGTAGAGGATCGCGCGGGCCAGCGCCACGATGTCGGCGTCGCCGTTGGCGACGATCGCTTCGGCGTGTTCGGGTTCGGTGATCAGGCCGACGGCGACGACGGGGATGTTCACCGCTTGCTTCACTGCGCGCGCCAGCGGTACCTGGTAGCCGGGCACGGGGTGGATGTGCGCCTGCGCCGACACGCCGCCGCTGCTCACATGGATCGCGTCGCAACCGCGGGCTTCCAGCGCTTTCGCGAACGCGATCGTCTGCGCGACATCCCATCCGCCGTCCACCCAGTCGCTGCCGGACACGCGCACGGTGACGGCGCGATCGCTGGGGAATGCGGCACGCACGGCGTCGAACACTTCGAGCGGGAAGCGCATGCGGTTTTCGAGGCTGCCGCCGTATTCGTCGGTGCGCGTGTTGCTCAGCGGCGAGAGGAATTGATGCAGCAGGTAGCCGTGCGCGGCGTGGATCTGCGCGGCGTCGATGCCCAAGCGTGCGGCGCGTTGTGCGGCGATGGCGAAGGCTTCGCGCACTTTGCGCATGCCTTCGGCGTCGAGTGCGGTCGGCGCATGGTCCTTTGCGTAATGCGGCTGCGCGCTCGGCGCGACGGTCTGCCAGCCATGCGCGTCGTCGGGCGGAAGTTGGTGTCCGCCGGCCCACGGGGTTTCGCAGCTCGCCTTGCGGCCCGCATGAGCAAGCTGGATCGCGATCGGCATGTCGGACCACGCGCGCACGCGTTGCAACACGTCGCGCAGCGCGCTCTCGGTCGCGTCGTCCCACAGGCCGAGGTCGGCCCAGGTGATGCGGCCTTCGGGCAGCACGGCGGTCGCTTCGATCGTCAGCAGGCCCGCGCCCGAAAGCGCCAGGTGCCCCAGGTGGGTCGCGTGCCAGTCGTTCGCGCGTCCATCGTCGTCGCACGAGTACTGGCACATCGGTGCGATCACGATGCGGTTGTCGAGCGCGATGTTGCGCACGTGCAGGGGTTCGAACAGTTTCGGCTTGGCCATCTCGTCGTCCTTGGAATCGCGTTGCGCATGTTGGCGCGTGCGGTGGGCGCGCGGTGTTCCATCGTCGCATTCACCGTGTTCCATGTGCGTTGCCGAACGGCTGAGTTGGCGCGTGGCGTCGAACCGGCGGCGCGACCGCAGGCATCCACCCGATGCCGAGCATCGCGGAGGCCGGATCATGAACACACCACGCCAACTCGCCTTCGGGCTGTTCGCGCAGTCGCTGGCCATCGGCGTGACCTCGGCCGCTGCGTTCTCGCCGGGCGTCACCCGTTTTGCGTACGGCACGTATGAGGGAACGGCCGCCGTCGCGAACGTGCCTGCGCCGTGATCGCGCGCGTGCGCATTCATCGCATTCGCCTGTCCTGTGCCGAGCGGTGGCATGCGTTGACCTGTGTACACCAAGTGCACACGGAGGAACGTGCGCATGAAATCCGGGGCATGGGGGGCGCTGGTCGCCGTGTTGTTCGTCGCGGCGACGGAGGCGAAGGGTGCGGAAAACACGCTGCAATTCGCGGAAGACACGGCCGTTTCGCGCGTGCTTGCGGGGACGTCGCCTTCGCAGGTCTGCCGTTCGAACGCGCGCTGGATCCGAATCGGCTTTCAGTCGCTGGTGTTGAAGGGCGACGATTCGCTCAAGCTCAGCGGCACGCAGGGTGGGGCCATCGAATTCACCGCGGGAGAGAAGTGGACGGGCCGCAGCTTCTACACGCGCGCGCTGCGCGGGAGTTGCGTTTCGATCACGACGGACTTCTCCGATCCCGGCAGTCGCTATGTGCTGAGCGGTTACCAGGCAGGCATGGTGTCGCTCGCGTCGACGACGTCCGTGGTCACAGCCGCCGGCGACATCTGCAGCGCGACCGCGCCCGCCAATTGCGGCCGAACGGCGGATCTGGTCGTCGGCATCAATCCGGTCGTGGCGCTGACGCTCGGCGACAACGCGTACAACAACGGCTCGCTCGACGACTACAACACGCGCTACGACCCCAATTGGGGCCGCTTCAAGGCGATCACGCAACCGGTGCCCGGCAACCACGAGTACACCACCTCGACGGCCTCGGGTTACTACGACTACTTCAATGGCGTCGGCAATCAAACGGGCCCGGCGGGCGACCGCAGCAAGGGCTACTACAGCTTCGACGTCGGCGATTGGCATTTCATCGCCTTGAACAGCAAGACCGGCAACACGGTGTCGGCGGCGCAGCTGACGTGGCTGGACGCGGACCTGCGCGCGAACACAAAACCCTGCACGGCCGCGTACTGGCACCACGTGTTCATCAGCCGCGGCAACTACAGCGGCTACGCGACGATGAAGCCGTTCTTCGATCGGTTGTATGCATCGCGCGCGGACTTGGCGCTGGTCGGACACGATCACAATTACCAGCGCTGGACGCCCATGGACGGCAGCCAGGTGCCGCGGGCCGACGGCGTGCGCGAACTCGTCGTCGGCACGGGCGGGGGCTCGATGTATGCGGTCAATGGAACTTCGCCGATGCTCGAGCGCAAGCAGAGCGGCACGTACGGCATCCTCAAGCTGACCTTGACCGCATCGGATTGGCTCGCCGAGTTCGTCCCCATCGCAGGAAAGACGTTCACCGACAGCATCGGCGGCACCTGTCATCGCGCCAGCGGCACGATCGGCGATTTCCTGTTGCAGTCCTCGCCGTCGATCGCCGTCACGCGCGGCAGTACGGGCGGGAAGATCATCACCCTCGGCAGCTACGGGGACTTCCACGCGCCGGTGGATCTGTCGGTCACGGGCTTGCCCACCGGCGTGACGGCGACGTGGTCGATCGACCCGCTCACGTCCCCGGCGGATGGCGACGGCACGTCGAGGCTGGCACTGCGCGTGTCCAGTTCACAGGCTTCGGTGGGCACGTATCCCCTCGTCGTGCGCGGAGAATCCAACGGTGTTGTGCGCCAGGTGGGCTTCAACCTGATCGTGAAGTAAACGGCGCCCTCAGGATTCGCGTGCGTTGCACGCGGCATGCGGGAGGGTCGGCGGGACGCCGGCCGGGCGGGCCAAAGGATCTGGCTTGATGAATGCACCTTTGTTCCAGTTGCGTGCTTGGCAATGGTCGCGCACCTGCGTGCATGCCGCGACGCTGTTGCTGCTCGCGTTGGCGCTGGATGCGGATGACTACGGCCGCTATGTGACCGCCGTGGCGATCGCTGCGTGCTTGGCGCCCTTGTTGGTCAGCGGGCCCGCGGTCGTCTATCAATACAGCCACCGCGCCTTCGGCTGCACCCGCGAACAGATCGCTACGCTGTGGACGCGGACACTCATCGTCATCGGTTTGCCGTGCGCGCTCCTGGTAATGGGTGCGATGGTGCTGATCGCGAACGATGGCAACCGATGGGCGCTGTGGTTCGCGGTGGGCATGGCCGAGATCGTGATGATGGGCTTCGCCGAAATGCGCGCGAGCTTCGAACACGCCCAAGGCCGCGAATCGCGCAGGCTGCTCTGGCAGGCGGCGCCGCACGCGCTGCGGCTGTTGGCGGTGCTCGCGATCCTCGGTTGGAGCGTCGTGCTCACACTGGATACGTGGGTGGCGATCGCGCTGGCGATGTCCACGCTGGTCGCATGCGGCGCGTGGGTCGTGCCGCGCAAGGATGCGCCGCGCTCCTGGGATGCGGTGCGGCGCCTGGTGCGCGTCGGGTTCCGCTTCGGCGAAGGCGGCATGGCCGACCGCATGTTCGCGCACGGCGACAAGCCGATCGTGATGCGGCTCATCGATCCGGCCACCTCGGGCGCACTCTTCCTCGCGCAGCGCGTCGTCGAATTGGTGAGCTTCCCGCTGCAGGCGTCGATCGCGAGCGCGTTGCCGGGCTTGCTGCATGCCGCGCCGGCCGAGCGCCGCGCCTATTGGCGGCGCGCGCTGTGGTGGCCTGCGGCCTATGCGGTGCTGGCGGGTGCTGCACTGTTCGCGCTGTCCGCGCTGGTGCAAGAGTTCCTGCCGCAGTTCGAACTGGCGGCGGACGTGCTGCTCTGGTTGTGCTGGTTGCCGCTGCTCGATTTCGCCCGCGGCATGCTCGGCAATGCCGCGATCCTCGCCGGGCGCGGGGATGCATTCACGCATGGGTTGTGGTTGGGCGCGGCGCTGCGTGTCGGCGCGGCCATCCTGCTCGTTACGCCCTTCGGTTGGCAGGGCGCGGTCGCGGGATTTGTGATTGCCGAAGTGGCCACGCTTCTCTATCTGATCGTTTCGGCCAGGCGTGCGGTGATCGTCGCGCGGAGAAGTTCGCAGGGCGTCGCCGCCGATTCATGAGGGAGTCCGAACCGCAAGCCAACGGCCGTGGTCGAACGGCGGCCTGTCCGATACCCCGTGCGCGTTTGTCAGTCACGGAGGTAATCCCCAATGCCCAAGTTCGTGATCGAACGAGAAGTCCCCGGCGCATCGAAGTTGACCGAACAGGAATTGCAGAGCCTGGCGCGTCGCTCGGTCGGCGTGCTGCGCCAGCTCGGGCCCGAAATCCAGTGGGTGCAGAGTTACGTCACCGGCGACGCCCTGTATTGCGTGTACGTCGCGCCCGACGAGGAGATGGTGCGCGAGCACGGCCGCCTCGGGAGTTTCCCGGTCACCCGCGTCACCCAGGTCGCGACGATCATCGATCCGACCACGGCGGAACACCGCGAGTAGCGAGCCATGTTCAACGAGATGGCGTGGTCGTTCATCGTGCAGACGCTGAGCGGCGTTCTCGCCGTGTTCGTCGGTATCTGGCTGGCGCTGATCTTCGAGCGCAGGCGCAAGGCGGAAGACACGGTCGAACGCGACTCCCTGCAGGCCGCCGAATACGAGCGCGTCATCGATTCCATCCTCGGCTCGGTGGTGAAGAACACCGCCGAGGCCAAGCGCATCCTGCGCCTGGTCGGCAGCACGCATTGCCCGCGCCTGTTGCATGCCGACCTGGAAACCGCGGTGTGGTATGCCAGCCACGGCCACTTCACTTCGCTGTGCCGCAACGTCGACCAGCGGGTGATCCTCAGCCAGTTCTTCGACGACGTGCGGCGCCTGTCGGCCTTCGTGGATTTCCGCAGCGACCTGCAGGCGCAGATGACCACGCAGGGCCGGCGCGCGGATGACGCCGAGGTCTTCGAACTGGCGAAGGAAGTCGACCAGCACCTGGCGGCGCTGGCCGAAGACCTGCGCTTCACCGGGGTCATGGTGATCACCGACCACGGCAAGCCGGTGCACAAACGGCTGATGGGCATCGGGCACGAAACGGTCTGAAGTAAGCTGCGCCGATGAACTCCATCGACCTGCGCTCCGACACCGTTACCACCCCCACCCCCGCCATGCGCGAGGCCATGCTGCGCGCGCCCGTCGGCGACGACGTCTATGGCGAAGATCCCACCGTCAACGCGCTGCAGGAGCGGCTCGCGGTCGACCTGGGGTTCGAAGCCGGGATGTTCGCGCCCAGCGGCACGCAGGCCAACCTGCTGGCCTTGCTCGCGCACTGCCAGCGCGGCGACGAATACATCGTCGGCATGGACGCGCACACTTACAAGTTCGAAGGCGGCGGCGCGGCGGTGTTCGGTTCGATCCAGCCGCAGCCGATCGTGCAGGGCGAAGACGGCACGCTGCCGCTCGATACTGTCGAGAACGCGATCAAGCCGGTCGATCCGCATTTCGCACGCACGAAGATCCTGTGCCTCGAAAACACCTGGCATGGCCGCGTGCTGCCGCGCGCGTATCTCGCGCAGGCCCGTGCGCTGTGCGATCGCCGCGGGCTGAAGCTGCATCTGGATGGCGCGCGCCTGTATAACGCCGCGGTCGCCGACGGTGTCGCGCCGCGCGAGATTGCGAAGCACTTCGACAGCGTGTCGGTGTGTCTGTCCAAAGGCCTCGGCGCGCCCGTGGGCTCGGTGCTCGTCGGCTCGCGCGCGTTGATCGACGATGCGAAGCGCTGGCGCAAAGTCGCCGGCGGCGGTTGGCGCCAGGCAGGAATGCTCGCCGCCGCGTGCCTGCACGCGCTCGACCACCACGTCGACCGCCTCGCCGACGATCATCGTCGCGCGAAGACACTCGCCGATGGATTGCAGGGCGCGAAGCACGTCGCCGTTGCCGGACAACACACCAACATGGTGTTCATCGATGTGCCGAAGGACAAGCTCGATGCGTTCCGCAAGCACATGGACCAGGCCGGCATCCGCATGTCGATCGGCTATCTACCGCGCGTTCGAATGGTGACGCATCTGGATATCGACGACGACGGCATTGCGCGCGCGATTGCGGCGTTCCGCTCTTTCGACGGCTGACTCACGCCTGCACGCGCTTCACCCGCGCCGGACTCACGTGCCGATTGTTCGGCACGACGAATCGCCACAAATGTTCCTGCCCCGCGCTGATCCCGATGCGCGGTGTCGCGATGGGATGCAAGGGCGGCGCCATGCCGTCGTCGAGGATGCGCGGGCCCTCGCCCTTCACCAGGTCCGCTCCGTCCTGAGCGCCGGTGATGCCGAGCGCTTGCGTCAAGCGCGCCGGTCCGCTGCACAACAGGCGTTCGGAAACGCCGCCGCGCGCGTGGTGCATGAGGTCGAGGCCCGCGATCGGTTCGAGCGCACGGATGAGCACGCCCGCGCCGGGCGTCTTGTCCCACGCGACCGCGTTCGCGCACCAGTGCATGCCGTAGGTGAAGTAGACATACATATGGCCGGGTTCGCCGAACATCGTCGCGTTGCGTGGCGTGCGGCCGCGATAGGTGTGCGCGGCGGGGTCGATGCCCGCCAGGTAGGCTTCGACCTCGACGATGCGGCCCGCGCGGCCGTCGGGCATCGCGAGGAGTTTGTTGAGCAAATCGCGCGCCACGTGGAGCGTATCTCGGCGGTAGAACGCGCGGGGCAATCGTTTGCGGCGGGCCATGCAGCCAGTCTAGGGAACCGTGCGTCGGCGCGCGTTCACCGCGACGACCGGCGGTGACCGCACGGCCGCCGCACGTGCGTTGGCCCAATCGCCCGCCCCGGGTGTTGAGGGTCCCGCCATGACACGCCATCTGACCGCGACCGCCCTGGCGGCCGCCCTCGCGACCACGCTGCTCGCCGGTTGCCAGAAACACGAGACACCGACCACCACCACGCCTTCGCCCTCGACCGCCACGGCGCCCGCGCCGGCGACCACGACGGCCGTCGCGAGCAAACCCGCACCCACCGATTTCGACCAGCTCGCCGACCGCCTCGTCGCAAACGCCGCGGTGAAGGAAGGCGAGGTGGTGTTCATCACCGGTCGCGCGACCGATGCCGAATTGCTGGAAGACATCGCGGTGGCCGCGCGCAAGGTCGGCGCGTTCCCGATGATCGACTACAGCAGCGATCGCCTGTCCAAGCGCATGTTCTTCGACGTCCCCGAAAAGTGGGACACGCAGGAAGACAAGTTGTCGGCCGACCTCGCCGACGTGGTGGACGTGATCATCACCTTGGGCAACAACGCCAGCGAAAACCTGTTCGAAGGCGCCGACCCCAAGCGCATGGCTGCCCGCGGCAAGGCGAACGAAGGCTTGCCCAGCCTCTACCAGCGCAAGGGCGTGCGCACGCTGGAGGTCGGCAACAGCCTGTATCCGACGAAGTGGCGCGCCGAACGCTACGGCGTCACCCAGGACGAGCTGTCGAAAATGTTCTGGAACGGCGTGAACCTGGACTACGCCGATCTCGTCAAGCGCGGCGCCGAAGTGAAAGGCGCGCTCGCCAGCGGCAGCGAAATCCACATCACTCATCCCAACGGCACGGACCTGACGGTGAACGTGAAAGGACGCCCCGTCGGTGTCAGCGATGGCGTGATTTCCGCCGAAGACATCCAGGCCGGCGGCGCGGCGAATGCGGTGTACCTGCCTGCGGGCGAGGTGTACACCACACCCGTCGCGGGCAGCGCCAACGGCAAGCTCGTCAACACGCGTGCGTACTATCGCGGGCAGCAGATCGACAACCTGACGCTGACCTTCAAGGACGGAAAGATGACGGGCATGACCGGCTCGGGCCCGGGCTTCGCCGGCATGAAGGCCGAGTACGACGCCGTCGACGATGCGCACAAGGACGACTTCAGCTTCGTGGATCTCGGCATCAACCCGAACATCAAGTTCCCCGCCAGTGCGACCGTCGGCAACTGGGTGCCCGCGGGCACGATCAGCGTCGGCACGGGCAACAACACCTGGGCCGGCGGCGACAACACCGTGCCTTATGGGCAGACCGTTTCGCTGGCGGGCAGCACGGTCACGCTGGATGGCAAGCCGATCATCGAGGGCGGGTCGCTGAAGATCTGAGCGCGCATGGCCTAGACTTCCGCGGTCGCACCCGCGGAAGTCGCCATGGCCAACCAATATCTCCTCGTCGATTTCGAGAACGTGCAGCCGGACAACCTCGGCGCGCTGCAGCCGGGCGAGTGGCGCATCCTCGTCTTCCTCGGGCAGCACCAGACACGGCTGGAACTCGGGCTCGTGCAGGCGGTGCAAGCCTTCGGGCCCAACGCGCAATACATCCCGATCGTCGGCAACGGCAAGGACGCGCTGGATTTCCACATCGCGTTCTACATCGGCAAGTTGTCCGGCGAACAAGCCGGCGCGCGCTTCGTGATCGTGTCGAAGGACACAGGCTTCGATCCGCTGGTGAAGCACCTGGACAAGCTGGGCATCCAGTGCAAGCGCGTGGCGACGATCCCCGGTGCGTTGGTCAAGCTGCCGACGGCGAAACCGGCGCCCGTCGCGAAGGCGGCGAAGGCCGTTGCGAAGACACCGGCCAGGCAACCGGCTGCCAAGCAACCGGCCAAACAACCCGCGAAGAAAGCCGCTGCAAGGAAGACCGCGGCGCCCCCGCGTTTCCAGGAAGTCGTCGAACGCCTCAAGGGCATGAAGCACGCCACGCCGCGCACGGTGAAGACGCTGCATTCCTGGCTCGCCAGCTTCAATCCGCCCTTCGAAGCGGCGCAGATCGAGACGATGCTGCAGGCGCTGCAGGCCGCGGGCGTGCTGACGGTCGAAGGCCGCAAGCTGGTGTATCCGGCCTGATCGTCGGCTTCACGCGGGCGGCGTTAAATTCCGCCGACATGAGCGACGAACAACACGACGACCGCCGCCGCTATCCGCGCCAACAAATGGTGCGGGCCATCCTCGTGCGGCCGAACGGGCACAAGCTCGACTCGCATCTGCTCGATCTGTCGCTGGGCGGCGCGCGCGTCACGCTGCCGCAGCATTGGTCGCCGCAGAACGGTGCGACGCTGCGCCTGTATTTCGAGAACGGCGACGCGGAGGAGTCGATCACCTTGCGCGGTCACGTCACGCGCGTGGGCCTCGACGATCTCGGCGTGGAATTCGAGCCGCAGCAGGAAAGCGATATCCGCGATCTGTTCGCCTCGCTCGGCCCGCGGCAGTAATCAAGCCAGGCGTAACAATGCGTCGTGCATGCACGCGACGAGGCCATCGCGCGGGCTCAACGCCGGCGTGCGTCCGCCGGTGAACGCCGAGAAAGCCGGCAGGATGCTCGTGCGCTCCTGCAACCAGAACGCAGGCCATCGCCCCGGAAACCCTTCGACCCGCACGGTCGGATGCAAATGCCCGCACAACACGTGCGACGGCGCGCTCGCATCGGGTGCATGGCGCAGCGAGAACGGACCGTCGTCGACCGCATCGCCGAGCAGGTCGATGTCGAGATTCGCACGCACCAGCGCGCGATCATGGTTGCCGGCAAGCACGCCGATGCGCAGCGCCGGATGCTCCGCTCGGAACGCGTTCCACCCTTCGCGCCATTGCGGCGATTCGATACCGCCGTGCAGGAAGTCCCCCAGGACCCACGCCGTCTCCGCGCCCGTCATCTGCGCGAGCGTGGCGATGCGTGAAAGATCCAGTCGCGTCCCACCGCTCGGCAGCGCGATGCCGAAGCGACGGAAGATGTCGGCCTTGCCCAGGTGCAGGTCGGCGAGCAACAGGCGATTGCGCGCCGGCCAATAAAGCGCGCGATCGGCGAGCAGCCGCATCGGCTCGCCCGCGATGACCACCTCCATCGCGTCAGCCATGGCGGCGTTCCAGTTGCGCGGCGACACGTTCGACGCGAGCCCGCCAATCTTCCGTACTCAAATGCCCGCGTTGGCTTTCCGCCCACAGGGGGAAGGAGAGCGGCGTCAGCGACTTCGGTCGATGCAGCGCGATCGGGCGGCGCGCGCAATCGTCCAGCGTGTGCGCGAGACGCACGACGTCGAGCTGCTGCGCGAAGACTTCGCGTTGCGCCTGCGTCAACAGCAGATGCCCGGGGTCGTGGCGCGCGAGCACGTCGTAGAGCAGGCCGCTGGAGGCCTGCAGTTGCCGCATCGAGCGCGGCGCACGGCCCGGCAGCGAAGGCGGCAGCAACCCGGCGACGCGCGCGATCTCGCGGAACTGGCGACGCGCCAGCTCGGTGAGGTTGAAGCTGTCGGTCAAATCGTCGAGCAAGGCCTCGGGGCGCAGCAGCTCCCCGAGCAAGGCCGGCTCCACATCGACCTCCGCCTGCGCGGACAACACCAGCCCGTAGTCGTTCGCCGCGAACGAAAACGAGTTGGGAACGCGCCGTCCCCAGCGCAACGCGAGCAGCGCGGCCAGGCCTTCGTGCACGGCCCGACCGGCGAAGGGATAGACGAACAGATGGCGGCCGTCGCGCGTCTTGACCCATTCGCACAGCAGATGATCCGGTCCGGGCATCGCCGACAAGGCGTGCTGCAGCTTCAACAACGGCTGCAAGGCGCGGATCTCGGGCGAATCGGTTTCGCCTGAAATCACGCCCGCGAGCACGCGTTCCACCTCGCGCCCCAGTTCGCCCGACAAGGGCAGGCGACCGCCCTGCCACTTCGGCACCATCCCGTCGTTGCGTTTGGCCAGGCGCACTTGCGCGGTCATGTCGTGCAAGCGAATCAGTTCGAGCGTGCGGCCGGCGAACTGGAAGCGGTCGCCGGGCCGCAGGCGCGAGACGAAGCTTTCCTCCACCGAGCCCAGCGCGCCGCCGCGCAGGAATTTCACCGCCACGCTCCCGTCGCTGGTGATCGTGCCGATCGACAGGCGATGGCGATACGCGACCTTGCGATCGTCGACCACGTAACGCCCGCCCGCATCGACGACAACGCGTCGATAGTCGGGATAGTGCGACAACGCCGATCCGCCTTGCACGATGAAGTCGAGCACGGCGAGCCACGTCGCGTGATCGAGCTCGGCGAAGGCATGCGTGCCGCGCACTTCCTCGAATAAAGCCTCGGCATCGAAACCGCCGCCGAGCGCGAGCGTCACGCAATGCTGCGCGAGGACGTCGAGCGACAGGCGCGGCGGCAGGCGCGGTTCGATGCGGCCGTGTGCGAGCGCTTGTCGCGCGGCGGCGTACTCGAGCATCTCGAGCGCATGCGTGGGCACGCAGACGACGTGCGCCGGCTCGCCGGGACGATGCCGCGCACGGCCCGCGCGTTGCAGCAAACGCGCCATGCCCTTCGGGCTGCCGAGTTGGAACACTTGGTCGACCGCGGGAAAATCGACGCCAAGATCGAGGCTCGACGTCGCGACCACGCACCGCACGGTGCCGTCGCGCAAGCCGATCTCCGCGGCCTGGCGCAGCTTCGCGTCGATGGAGCCGTGATGGAGCAGCAACGTGCCCTGGTCCTCCGGCCATACGGCGGACAAGGCGCGATGCCAGAGTTCGGCCTGCGAGCGCGTGTTGGTGAACAACAGGCTCGTGCCGGCCGTGAGCAGGCGATCGACCACGCGCGCCAGTTGCACGAGTCCGAGATGACCGGCCCAGGGAAATCGTTCGCCCGCTTCGGGAAGCAAGGTCTCCAGCGTGAGCGTGCGCGGCGGCAGGCCCGAGACGAGCGCAGCGTCCGGCGCATGCGGCAGCAACACATCGCGGGCTTCCTGCAGGTTGCCCAGGGTCGCGGACAAGCCCCAGAGGCGCAGCGCGGGTGCGAGCGCGCGCACGCGGGCCAGGGCGAGTTGCAACAGCACGCCACGTTTGTTGCCGAGCAGCTCGTGCCATTCGTCGACGACGATGGTGCGCAATTCGGAAAACTGCGCCGCCGACTCGGGGTACGAAAGCAGCAGCGACAAGGATTCGGGCGTGGTCACGAGCGCATCGAGTTGGCCCGCACGCGAAAGACGCTTGTCGCGCGCGCTCGCATCGCCGGTGCGCAATCCGATGCGCCAGTCCAGGCCGAGCGCGTCCACCGGTTCGCGCAAGGCACGCAGCGTATCGGTCGCCAGTGCGCGCAACGGGGTGATCCACAGCAGGCGCAGGGGGCGCGCTGCGTTTTTCTTGCGCGGCACCCTGGGGGCTTCGGCGATCGCATCGAGCAGCGGGCCACCGAAGGCCGCGAGCGTCTTCCCGCTGCCGGTCGGCGTGTGCAACAGGCCCGATTCCCCGGCCTTCCAGCGCTTCCACATTTCGCGCTGGAAGGGCAGGGGCTTCCACCCCTGCGATTCGAACCACGCGGCCAGCGGGTTCATCGCGCCAGCGCCCGCAGGGTTTCGAGGCGATCGGCCTCCGCGGCCGGCTTGTCGTTGCGCCAACGCAGGATGCGCGGGAAGCGCACGGCGATGCCGGACTTGTGCCGCGTCGAACGATTCACCGCTTCGAACCCCAACTCGAACACATGCAGCGGCGTCACCGATCGCACGGGGCCGAAGCGTTCGATCGTGTTCGCGCGGATCCAGCGATCGAGCTTGAGGATTTCCTTGTCGTCCAGGCCCGAGTACGCCTTGGCGACAGGGACGAGCGCATCGCCGTCCCACAGGCCGAAGGTGTAGTCGGTGTAGAGCGCGCTGCGGCGACCATGGCCCGATTGCGCGTACAGGAGCACCGCGTCGATCGTCAGCGGATCGATCTTCCACTTCCACCAATCGCCGCGCCGCCTGCCCACCTGGTAAGGCGATGCACGGCGCTTGACCATCAGGCCTTCGACGCCACGTTCGCGTGCGCCGATGCGCGCCTCGGCGGCCGCCTCCCAATCCGATGCGATCACTTCCGGTGAAATCACCAAGCGCGGGTCGGCATGCGCGGTGAGCACTTCGGCGAGCGCGTCGCGCCGCGCCTGCAGTGGCAGCGCGCGCAGGTCCACGCCACCGCGTTCGAGCAGGTCGTAGGCCAAGACCCGCGCCGGGGTATCGGCGAGGATCTTCGCGCCGGGTTTGCGCCGCTGGATGCGCGTCTGCAAGGCCGTGAAGGGCAAGGGCGCGTCGCCTTCGCGCCAACCGAGCAGCTCGCCGTCGATGACCGCATCGCCCGGCAGCGCGGCGAGGGCGTGTTCGATTTCGGGGAATCGGCCATCGAGCCGTTCTTCGCCTCGCGACCACAAGGCGATATCGCTGCCGCGTCGGATCAACTGCACGCGGATGCCGTCCCATTTCCATTCCAGTAGCCAATCGTCGATCGGCCCCAGGGTTTCCGGCGCCACTTCCAACGGCGAGGCGAGAAAAAACGGATACGGTTGCGCACGATCGCCGGGCAGCTCGCCTTCGGTCAGCAGATCCCGCAGGAAGGCGGGCGAGGGCGACCACGCGCCGAGCATGCGTTGCGCGATGCGCGCGATGTCCACGCCACTCATCTCGGCGAGCGCCTGCTGCACGAGGCGTTGCGAAACGCCGACGCGCAAGGCACCGGTGAGCAGCTTGTTGAACGCCAGGCGCTCGTCGTAGGCGAGTGCGCGCCAGGCGCCGACGATCAGGTCGCGTCGCGTGCCGGCGTCCTGCCCGGCCACGGCGAGCAAGCGCTGTTCGATCCACACGTGCAATGGCGTGTCGTCGCGCACCGCGGGCGGCGGATCGTCGAGCAACAACGTCAAGGTCTCGGCGAGATCGCCCACATGGTGATAACTCTCCTCGACCAACCACAACGGATTGCCGCTCGCTTCGGCGATCCAGTCGCGCAATTCGTTCGTGCCCGCGATCTTCGCGCGCGCGCCGCCGATCTTCCCGCCCGATAACAGCCACAAGGCCCACGCCGCGTCCTCGGGCGGCGCTTCGCGGAAGTAGGCGATGAGCGCGGCGCGCTTGTCGGTCGTCGCCGTGCTGCGATCCAGGCGCCGATAGAGGGCAGCGAAACGGCGCATCAATCGTCGCCGCCGAACTGCGTCGAGAAGGTGCCGGTCGCGATGCCTTGTTCGTTCAGGGCGCGCACGAGCGCGTCGGTGTTGCCGTGCGTCGCGATCACGCGGCGTGCGCCGGTTTCGCGGATCGTGCGCAGCAGGTCGGGCCAGTCGGCGTGGTCGGACACGACGAAGCCGCGATCTTGGTTGCGGCGCCGCCGGTTGCCGCGGATGCGCATCCACCCCGACGCGAAGCCCGTCTGCGCATGCCGGAATCGCCGCATCCACGGGCTGCCCGCCGCCGAAGGCGGTGCGAGAACGAGTTCGCCCGCGAAATCCGCGCCGCGTTGTTCGTCGCTCACCAAGCGCGTTTCGAGCAGCGGCACGCCGCATTCGCGATAGACCTGCACGCCGGCGGCGATCGCACCATGCAGCCATGCGGGCCGATCGGTATGCGGCATCAATTCGGCGAGCACGCGTTGCGCCTTGCCCAGCGCATAGCACAACAGCACCGCCGCCTCGCCGCGCGCCGCGCACTCTTCGCGCCATTCGACGATTTCGCGCGCGACCGCCGAGGTGTCAGGCCAGCGATACACCGGCAGGCCGAACGTCGCCTCGGTGATGAACACATCGCAGGGGACGACTTCGAAGGGCGCGCACGTCGGATCGGGCTGGCGCTTGTAATCGCCCGAAGCGACCCAGGTTTGCCCGTCGACTTCGATCCGCACCTGCGCCGATCCCAGCACGTGACCGGCGGGATGGAAGGACACGCGTGCATCGCCGAGCACGAAAGTCTCGCCGTATTCGTAGTCGAAGATGCGCTCCTCTCGACCGAGCCGCCAATGGAGGATCGGCAGCCCGGCGCGCGTGGCGTGGTATTCGCCCATGCCGCCATGCGCGTGGTCGCCGTGGCCGTGCGTGATCACCGCGCGCGGAACGGGCCGCCATGGATCGATGTGGAACCCGCCCGCGGGGCAGAACAGCCCCTCGGGGCGCAGGACGATCAGATCGCGCGATGCCGGCATGCCGGCAGTCTTGCAGCGCCTTTGCCGATTACGCGTGAGCGCTGGTGTCCGGAGCGCTCTGATCGGGCGCGTTCGTCACCCAACCGCCGCGATACTTGAACCGCAACCACACCGTCTGCCCGACCAGCGCGACCGCGAGCACCAGCGCACACCACGACGCCGCCGTCGCGCCGCGCACGCCCCAGCTGGATTGCATGACATACACCGCGATCAGGCCCCAGGTCGCAGCGCCCGCGTAATCGGGGTTGCCGCGCATGCGATGGTTCGCCCACAGCAGCAGGACGGCGAGCAGGAGGAACAAGGCCATGCTCCATGCCAGCATGTCGGTGGTCGACATCACGCGGTAGGCAACGACCACCTGCGCGATGTTGACGAACGCAGCCAGCGACAGCCATCCGGCGTGCAACGAAATCGGCGTCCACGCCCACAGCCATTGCTGCGGCAGGCGTTGTTTGTCGTCGGTGAGCATGAAGGCGGCGCGCAACAGGCACACAAGTGCGCCGAAGATCACGATGAGGTTCAACCAGTAAAAGCCCATGGAGAACAAGGGCATCCATGCGGTCGTCAATGCGAACCCGCCCGCGGTCCACGGTGCGATGTGCGTCAGCGTCGGATCGTCGCGGCGCGATCGCGCGGCCTGCCAGACGCCGTACAACACGTCGAACACGAAGATCAGGCCCCAGATCGCGAATGCCCATCCGGCTGGCAGCAACAGGTTCGGGAATTGCGCCGAGACCGCGCCCGAAGGCGGCCCGAAGACCCCGCGCTCGGTCAACCATGCAACGACCGGCATCGCGATCGCGAACAACAGCACGAGCAGGCGCATGGACGTGGCTCCTTCCTGGGATGGCGCGACGCTAGCAGGCAGGCGTGAGCGCCGCGTCGAACACCCGCTTGCACATCCCTGAATCGTCCCATCGCCCACCGTCGAGCTTGTGGGCCTCCATTGATCCGCCGCTCACCAAGCGCCGCGCACCCTCGGGATTCCCCAGCAGGAGCTACACCATGACACGCAAGACACTTCAACTGTGCCTCGCCGCCGGACTCGCGAGTGTCGCCTTCGGCGCCTTCGCGAATCACGAAGGCGGGGACATGTTCAAGATGATGGACACCAACAACGACGGCCAGGTCAGCGCTGCCGAGCACGATGCCGCCGTCACCAAGATGTTCGGCGACATGGACACGAACAAGGACGGCTTCGTGACCGCCGCCGAGATGGACGCCAAACACGCTGCGATGGAATCGCACGAGCACGGCGAGAAGCACGGCATGGAAATGAAGTCCTCCGACAAGATCGCCAAGATGGATACCGATGGCGACGGCAAGTTGTCGGCGGCCGAACACAGCGCCGGTGCCAAGGAAATGTTCGGCAAGATGGACGCCGACGGCAACGGCATGCTCTCGCGGACCGAAATGGATTCGGGCCACGACAAGATGATGAGCAAGGACAAGGCCAAGGACGACTGGAGCAAGAAGGACAAGGGCACCTGAGGACAACGGTGGCTGAAGCCTGGCGCGTCGCCGCATCGCCCCCGGTCTCCCGGGGCGGTGCGGCGGCTGTGTGAAGACGAATTAACAGGCAAGATGGTCCAATGAATCATCGCGCGCAGCCCCGCGGGAGCCGCGATGCAGCAGCCGGCCCGGCCGGACAGGGGACACCGTCATTGGATACGCGCAACAAGTTGCCTGGATCGCTTCCGGCTTCGTCGAAGCATTGGGAAGACGATGACAGCATCTATCGCCGCCTCGTCGGCGAAGTACCGGACTACGCGATTTTCATGCTCGATCCCGACGGCATCGTCCGGACGTGGAACGCGGGCGCGCAACGCATCAAGGGATACACCGCCGAGGAGATCATCGGCCGTCATTTCTCGACGTTCTACCCGCAGGAGCGCATCGACGCGAAGTGGCCCGATCACGAGCTGCTGGTCGCGAGCGAAACCGGCCGCTTCGAAGACGAAGGCTGGCGCGTGCGCAAGGACGGCTCGCAGTTCTGGGCGAACGTGATCATTACGCGGCTGCTCGACGACGACGGCCGCCTGATCGGCTATTCGAAGATCACGCGCGACCTCAGCGCCCGCCGCCGCCACGAAGAAATGCTCCGCCTCAGCGAAGAGCGCTTCCGCCTGTTGGTCGAAGGCGTCGTGGACTATGCGATCTTCATGCTCGATCCCGAGGGCCATGTCGCCAGCTGGAATGCCGGCGCGGAAATGACCAAGGGCTACCAGGCGGCGGACATCATCGGCAGGCACTTCTCCGTGTTCTATCCGCCGGAAGTGGCCGCCGCCGGCTGGCCCGCGCGCGAACTCGAAATCGCGCTCGAGGACGGCCGCTGCGAAGACGAAGGCTGGCGCGTGCGCAAGGACGGCTCGCGCTTCTGGGCGAGCGTGGTCATCACATCGCTGCACGACGAAGCGGGCACGCACATCGGTTTCGCCAAGGTCACGCGCGACCTCACCGACCGGCGCCGCGTCCGCGCGCTGGAGGACGAAGGCAAGCGCGTCACCACGTTCCTGGCGATGCTCGGCCACGAGTTGCGCAATCCGCTCGCGCCGATCACCAATGCGATTTCCATCATGCAGCTCGAACCGATGGAAACCGATCGCCTGCGCATGTGCCGCGACGTGATCTCGCGCCAGTTGGTCCAGATCACGCGCCTGGTGGACGACCTGCTCGACGTCGGCCGCATCACCTCCGGCAAGATCCACCTGGAGATGAAGCCCGTCGAGATCGGCGCGGCGCTCGCCGGCGCGATCGAATCCTGCGAATCCGAAGCACGCAGCCGCGCGCACACCGTCACCCTGGAAACGCCGGAAGGACCGACGTGGGTTTCGGGCGATCCGGCACGCCTGCAACAAGTCGTCGGCAACCTGCTCAACAACGCGATCAAGTTCACCGACCGTGGCGGGCAGATCAAGGTCGTGCTGCGCCGCAATCGCGCGTTCGCGGAAATCGCGGTGATCGACAACGGCTCGGGCATCGCGCCGTGGCGACTGCAGGACATCTTCAACCTGTTCGTGCAGGGCGAACAGGACCCGTCGCATTCGCAGGGCGGGCTCGGCCTCGGGCTGAGCCTGGTGCAGCAGATCGTCGCGTTGCATGGCGGCGATGTCGCGGCGTACAGCGCGGGCATCGGCAGGGGGTCGGAGTTCGTCGTGCGCATTCCGATCGTCGAAGCGCCGGCGGCGACGCGTGAAGCCGAACAGGACATTCCGACCTCACACACCCGCAACGTGCTCGTCGTCGACGACAATCGCGATGCGGCCGACACCATGGCCGCGTTGCTCGATCGCCTCGGTTACCGCGCACGCACGGCCTACGACGGCGCGAGCGCGCTGGCGGAAGTTCGCGCCGCACGGCCGGACTATGCGTTCCTCGACATCGGCTTGCCGGACATGGACGGGCGCGCGCTGGCCAAAGCGATCCGCGACGAATTCGGCGACAGGATCGGCCTGATCGCACTGACCGGCTACGGCCAGGAACAGGATCGCGATTCCACGCTCGCCGCGGGTTTCCGCGACCACCTCACCAAGCCGCTGACCGTCGAGGGCCTGTCCGCCGCGCTCGGCCGACTCGAGGATGCGCGGGCAGCGCGCGGGTGATTGCCCGTCTTACTTGAACTCGCGGCGGATCCACGTGTCGATCAGGCGCTTGTCGTACCGCAGCGTATCGCTGGTCGGGAAGGGCGGCTGCGTTTGCAGGTAAGCGAGGTCGGAAATCTTGCGTTGCCCTTCGGCGATCACCTTCCCGTTGGCATCCTTGTGTGAGAACTGCAGCGTCATCCGCGGCGGATACACATCCCGCAACACGCGCACGTCGTCGGTCTGGCTGTGCAGCCATTCGTATTGGCCCGCGCGCTGGATGTCGAGGATCTCGACATCCACGCGTTCGCCCGGGGGCACGGCCTTCACGAGTTTTTCCTGCATGTAATCGGCGAGTTCGACCACCCAGTCGCCCTCGGCGGACAGGCGCCGGTTCTGGCTGTAGCGCAGCTCGGCGAACTGGGCAGGATCGCCCCACCGCACGGACACGGGGCTGCCTTCGCCGACCGCGTGCGGACGCGCCTGGTCGGTGACGGTGCGGGGGCCCGACGTGGCGCAGGCGGTCAGCGCGAGGGCCGACATCGCCAGGGACAGGCCGAGCAGGGCAGGGCGGAACTTCATGGCGGCGCTCGATATTCCGGGGGTTCGACTGTGAGTGTGCGACCGCGGGGGCACGGGTTCAATGCGATCTTGACGGCCGCTTAATGCGCGGCGCCGCAGCCTCCGGCCGCGATCTCCCCAAACGCCGGAGCACCCCATGCGCCGCACTTTCCTGGTCGGATGCCTGTTCGTCGGTGCCCTGTGCGCCGCCCCTGGTTTCGCGCAAACCTACGCGCCGATTCCAAATACCGCGCCCGATGCCACGCCGCGCACCAGCAATCCGGTGCCCTCGTCCACGCGCCTGCCGCAGAACGCCGACCAGCGCATGGCCGCGATGGATTCCAACGGCGATGGCGTCATCAGCGAAGACGAATACGAAGACGCCATGACGCGCGTGTTCCGCGACCTGGACGCCGACCACAACAATCGCGTCAGCGCCGACGAGTTGGGCAGCGCGAGTGCCCAGCAGCAGGACGGCATGTTGTCGCCCGCCGATCGCATCCGCCGCATCGATCTCAACACCGACGGCGAGCTCACCGAAGAAGAGCTCAAGCGCGGCGCGCAGCAGGTGTTCGAAATCCTCGATACGAGCAAGGACGGCACGCTCGACATCGGCGAACTCCGCTCGGGCGGCGGTTGATCGTCAGTGGCGTCGCCTGGCGTACCAGAGCGCCAGGTGATCGCGTGAGCGCAGGATGCGTCGCCCGCGCAGCGCGAAGCGCAGCATCAGGCGCAGGTGGTCGATCACGCCGAAGGTACGCAGCTTCCGATCGGAGGTGCGCACCGTTTCGCGCAGGATGCGCACGCGGCCCACGGTGGCCAGTGCGCGGCTGAAGGCCACGTCTTCGCCCGCGAAGTAGTTCGTGTCGAACCCGCCGGTGGCTTCGAAGGCCTCGCGCGTGCAGAACACGAAGCACCCTGGCGTGACGCGCATCCAGCGGAACACGTGCATCACCGTCGCCGTGAACATGCGGACCGGCCATCGCACGCGACCGTCGAGCACGACAGCGCAACCACCGCCCACCGCGCCTTCGTCGAGTGCAGCGATCGCCGCGCGCAGCACGCGCGCATCGATCAGCGTGTCCGCGTCGACGAAACACAAGCGCGTGCCTGCCGCAGCGGCGGCGCCTGCATTGCGCGTCGCCGCGATATGGCGGAATGCGACGGAAACGACCTGCGCACCATGCGCGCGCGAGACCTGCGCCGTGCCATCGGTCGAATCGTCGTCGACCACCACGAGCTCATGCGCAAGGCCGCAATCGTGCGCGGCGGCGCGGATCGCATCGACCGTCGCGCCGATCAGGGGCGCTTCGTCGTGCGCGGGAAGGATGAAAGACCACATCGCGCCATTCTTCACGCCACGTGCAACAACCGCAACGCCGCGTGATCCCATCGGGCGCATTTCATCCGCGATTCGCACCGCCGTGCCGAGACTGGCGGCCGTTTGAACATATCCCCCATGGAGCAATCGATGAAGCGCAAGACCCTGACCCTGTTGATCCTCGCCTCTGCCAGCGGCTTCGCCTTCGCGCAGCAGGCGACTCTGACCGAACCCCAGGTCCGCGCCAAGCTCGAAGCGGAGGGCTACACCAAGGTCAATGACGTGAAGTTCGTCGATGGCGTGTGGAAGGCCGATGCCAAGAGCGCCGACGGCAACCACGTGGACGTGCGCCTGGATGCCAAGACCGGTGCGGTGTATCCCGACGAGCAGGTCGCCAACCTCAACGAGGCCTCGGTGAAGGCGAAGCTGGCGGCCGCCGGTTACACCGATGTCCACGACGTCGACTTCGAGGATGGCGTCTGGAATGCCGAGGCCGACGACCAGGCCGGCAAGGACGTCGAGCTCAAGATCGACGCCAAGACCGGCGCCGTGATCGGCAAGGAAAAGGACTAAGTCCGACGTCGCCCCCGGCGCCGCGCTAGACTCGGCCCCGGGGGCGCCTCGGGGGCAACATGCACGGGCCGGGAGACATCGTCGAATTGGCCGACCAGCCTGCGGGCGCACGGGAAACCGTCGCGCCCGTTTGGCATGCGCGCCTGACGGGCCTGCTGGCGGAGGTCTCGCGCGAAGCCCTGCAGGGCGAGGACCTGGAAGCCGTGCTGCGGCGCATCGTGGACTGCCTGGTGCGCAACCTCCCCGTGGCCATCGCCAGCATCATCCTGCTCGACGACGACGGCGCGCACTTCGTGCAGGAAGTCTGGGCGGGCGACCTGGACTTGTATCCGGCCGAGCTCGCGCATGGTTGGCCGGTGAGCGTCGGCGCCGCGGGCCGCTGCGCGCGCACGGGCGAAGCGCAGTTGATCACCGATGTGGAAAGCGATCCGGATTACGTGCCCGGCAACACGAAGGTGCGCTCCGAATACCTGGTGCCCATCCGCCATCGCACGCGCCTGCACGGCGTGCTCAACATCGAAAGCACGCAGCCGGATTTCTTCTATCCCGAAGCGCGCGAAGTGTTCGACGCCATCGCCGACCAGATCGCCGGCGCGATCCACCTTGCGCGCGTGGTCGCCGAACTGGAAGCGGCCAATCGCAAGCTGGAAACGCTGTCGATGATCGACGGCCTCACCGGCATCGCGAACCGTCGCTGCTTCGACCAGCGCCTCGCGGCCGAATGGGAATGGCAGTCGGTCGAACACCGCGAACTGGCGCTGGTGCTGGTCGACGCCGATTCCTTCAAGCCCTTGAACGACGCGCACGGACATCTGTACGGCGACGAATGCCTGCGCGAACTCGCGCGCCTGTGCACGCGCTTCGCCGATGGCATCGACGATCTCGTCGCGCGCTTCGGCGGCGAGGAACTGGTGTTGCTGCTGCCCGATCGCTCGCTCGAAGCGGCCGTGGCACTGGGCGAAGCGCTGCGTCGCGATGTCGAAGCGGCCGCCATGCGCCACGACAACTCGACGATCGCGCCGTACGTCACCGTGAGCGTGGGCGTCGCCGCGGTCACGCCGACGAAGGAGCGTTCGCCCGAACGCCTGATCGCGGCGGCCGATCGCGCGCTGTATGCGGCCAAGGCGCAGGGACGCAACCGCGTGGTGGCCGCCCAGGTCGATTGACCGCCCATTGCCCCGCATCCGGGACACTGATTCCGCCGATTGCCGACTTATCGCCGTCGCATATCCCCCGTAGCCTGAGCCTCCCCCACGACCCCCGGTGAGGCCCATGCGACGTCGCAAGCGCAGTTTCTTCCACGCGGTGAACCGCGTCCTCCGCAGTCTGTTCGCACGCCCCATCGCCGCGCGCGAAACCGGCGAGCTCGGTTGAACGACGCAGGCCTGGCGGCGCCCGGCTACGATGGACTCCCCCGCCATCGAGCCGAGGCGCCGCGCATGGCACCTGCCGTACGAGAACCTGTCGTTGCGATCCGCAACGTCAGCAAGACCTACGCCTCGGGCTTCGAGGCGCTCAAGCACATCGACCTGGACATCCTGCGCGGCGAGATCTTCGCGTTGCTCGGCCCCAACGGCGCGGGCAAGACCACGCTGATCAGCATCATCTGCGGCATCGTGAACGCAAGCTCGGGCACGGTCGTCGCCGACGGGCACGACATCGTGTCGGACTATCGCGGCGCGCGCAGCAAGATCGGCTTGGTGCCGCAGGAGTTGTCGACCGATACGTTCGAGACGGTGCTCTCGACGATGCGATTCAGCCGCGGCCTGTTCGGCAAGCCGCCGGATGCCGCGCACCTGGAGCGCGTGCTGCGCGACCTCTCGCTGTGGGACAAGCGCAACGACAAGATCATGACGCTCTCCGGCGGCATGAAGCGCCGCGTGCTGATCGCCAAAGCGCTCGCGCACGAACCGCAGATCCTGTTCCTCGACGAACCTACCGCGGGCGTCGACGTCGAGTTGCGCCACGACATGTGGCAGATGGTGCGCCGCCTGCGCGAGAACGGCACGACGATCATCCTCACCACGCATTACATCGAAGAAGCGGAAGAAATGGCCGATCGCATCGGCGTGATCCGCAAGGGCGAGCTGATCCTGGTCGAGGACAAGAAGACGCTGATGCGCAAGCTCGGGAGCAAGCAGCTGGCCATTTCGCTGCAGACGCCGCTCTCGCAGGTGCCGGCGGAATTGGCCGACCTTCCACTCTCCCTGTCGGAGGACGGGCAATCGCTGGTCTACACCTTCGATACCCAATCCGAAGAAACGGGCATCGCGCCCTTGTTGCGTCGATTGCACGAGCAGGGCATCGATTTCAAGGACCTGCACTCCAGCGAGAGTTCGCTGGAAGACATCTTCGTCAGCCTGGTGAGGGCGCCGGCATGAGCATGAACACGCATGCGATCAAGGCGATCTACCGCTTCGAGATGGCACGTACCTTCCGCACGATGCTGGAAAGCATCCTGTCGCCCGTGTTGTCGACCTCGCTGTACTTCATCGTCTTCGGTGCGGCGATCGGCTCGCGCATGGGCGACCTGGGTGGCGTGAGCTACGGGGCCTTCATCATCCCGGGCCTGATCATGCTCTCGCTGCTCAACGAGAGTATTTCGAATGCGTCCTTCGGCATCTATCTGCCGAAATGGTCGGGGACGATCTTCGAGCTGTTGTCCGCGCCGGTGTCGTATTTCGAAGCGGTGATCGGTTACGTGGGCGCGGCGGCGACCAAGTCGATGATGCTCGGCGTACTGATCCTGGTGACGGCGCGCGCGTTCGTGCCCTACCACATCGCGCATCCGTTCTGGATGCTGTGCTTCCTCGTGCTGACGGCGGTGACCTTCAGCCTGTTCGGTTTCATCATCGGCATCTGGGCCGACAGCTTCCAGCGCCTGCAGGTGATTCCGCTGCTGATCGTGACGCCGCTGACCTTCCTCGGCGGTGCGTTCTATTCGATCGACATGCTGCCCGAGCCATGGCGCACGTTCACGCTGTTCAATCCCGTGGTCTACCTGGTGAGCGGGATGCGGTGGAGCTTCTACGGGATCGCGGACGTCAACGTGTGGTTGAGCGCGGGGGCGATCGTCGGGTTCTTGGTCGCGTGCCTGATCGGCGTCTGGTGGATCTTCAAGACGGGGTACAAGATCAAGGCGTAATTCATCCGCTGTGCGAATGAATTCCCAAAGTTTGCTTTGCAAACTTCGGGCCCCAACGCAGTGGATCCAATTTTCCCGCGGCTGTCGCCGCGCCCCCTTTTACTAAAAGGGGCTATTCCGGTTTTGAGTTCCGCTCCAAGAGCCGATCGCCCCGCAGCAAGGCCGTCGTGAACCATCGCGCTTCGGCGACGTCCTTCCGGATGCGTTCGCGATAGACGTCCGCAGGCAGCGGATCGTCCGCTTCATGCCGCGTCACGTTGCAATGCCGGCACGCCGCGACGATGTTGCGGATCTCCGCGCCGCCATCGCGGCGTGCGACCAGGTGTTCGGCGGTGCACTGGAAGTGGATGCAGTCTTCCAGGCGCAGGCCGTGTTGCTCGGCGAAGGCCCACGGGTTCTTCGACCACATCGGGGCGTCGCAGTAATGGCAGCGGTGTCGCTGCCGGCGGGCGGCGACTTTGCGGAAGCGGCGGAGTTTGTGGTTGTTCGGCATCGCGTTGCTTTCAGGCGCCGACTTGCTTGCGCACCGCCGCGATGTTGCGAACGGGGCGGACTTCGATGCAGCCCGTCGCCGCCCACGGGAGTTGCGCGGCCATGCGCACCGCGTCCTCGATGCTGTCGGCTTCGACCAGGTTGAAGCCGCCCAGCAGTTCCTTGGTCTCGGCGAACGGGCCGTCGCTCACGCGCGTCTTGCCGTCGCGGATGCGCACCGAACGGGCCGTTGCGACATCTTCCAACTGCGAGAACGACACCAGCTTGCCCGCGCGCTGGAGGTCGTCGGCGTGTTCCAGGCAGCCTTTCATCATCGTGTCGTACTGGCCCTCGGGCAGGGCCTGGAGCAGCGCGGGGTCGGCGTAGACGAGCAGCAGGTATTGCATGCGGGGGCTCTGCGCGGGGAACGAGTGCCGATCCTAGCGCAGGCCCCCGGGTCGGTCAGCCGTTGGCCGCCTTCTGCGCATCCTGCGACTGGCGCTTGAGCGCCTGCAGGCGTTCGAGTTCGAGCTGGTCGCGCTTGTCCTGCTGCTTGCGGAGTTCCTCGCGACGCAGCATCTCGACTTCCTGCGCATTGGGCTCGTGCTTGAGCTCGAAGGAGGATCCGGCCACCGAAGCCGGTTCGCCGCGACGGCTCTTGAGCTTGATGTTCAGGCGCAGCTCGTTGGCCGAGTCGGCGTTGCGGATCGCTTCTTCGTAGGAAATCCGGCCTTCGTTGTACAGCTCGAACAAGGCCCAGTCGAAGGTGCGCATGCCGAGCTCACGCGACTTGTTCATGACGCCCTTGAGCTCGTTGAACTCGCCCTTGAAGATTTTCTCGGCGACGGTCGGCGTGTTGAGCAGGATCTCGATCGCGGCCACGCGGCCCTTTCCATCCTCGGTGCGCACCAGTCGCTGCGAAACGATCGCGCGCAGGTTGGCCGACAGGTCCATCAGCAACTGCGTGCGGCGTTCTTCGGGGAAGAAATTGATGATGCGTTCCATCGTCTGCGACGCGCTGTTGGCGTGCAGCGTGGACAGGCACAGGTGGCCGGTCTCGGCGAAGGCGATGGCGTGTTCCATCGTCTCGGCGTCGCGGATTTCGCCGACGAGGATGACGTCGGGCGCCTGGCGCAGGGTGTTCTTCAGCGCGTGGTGCCACGAATGCGTGTCGACGCCGACTTCGCGGTGCGTGACCAGCGACTTCTGCGAGGTGTGCGCGTATTCGACCGGATCCTCCACCGTGATGATGTGGCCGGCCTGCGTGCGGTTGCGGTGGTCGATCATCGCGGCCAGCGAGGTCGACTTGCCCGAGCCCGTGCCACCGACGACGAGCACCAGGCCGCGCTTTTCCATCACGACGTCCTTGAGGACCTCGGGCAGGCGCAGCTTTTCGAAGTTGGGGATTTCCGCCGCGATCGTGCGGCAGACCAGGCCGACGTGGCCCTGTTGCACGAACACGTTCACGCGGAAACGCGAGGCGCCGGGCACGGCGATCGCGAAGTTGCACTCCATCTCCTGCGCGAACTCCGCCCGCTGCTTCTCGTTCATCAGCGCGTGGGCGAGCACGGCGGTGACTTCGCCGGTCAGCTTCTGCTGCGTCAGCGGCGTCATTGCGCCGTGCGCCTTCATGCTCGGCGGGAAATCGTGGGAGATGAAGAGGTCGGAACCACCGGACTTGGCCATTGCCGCGAGCAACTTGTGCATGTATTCGCGGGCTTGCGTTTCGTTGAGCATGCGTACGGCCCGCCGCATTGCGCGGCGGTCTTCCCCTGTCTTGTTGCGTCCCCTTGGACCGCGGAGTTTACGAATCCGCGGACGATGCGAACCGGATGCGCGTCACGGTCACCCCGTTGCCTGTGGTCACCGTGCGTGAAGTCACCTGCGCGCGATCTTCACGCCTGGTCGTCCTGTTCACCCTCGGGCATGCGGAACCACGCTTCGACGGTGCCCTTCACCTTCATCGTCATCGGCATGCCGCGACGATCCAGCGACTTGCCGACCGGCACGCGCACCCAACCTTCGCTGATGCAGTATTCCTCGACGTTGGTGCGTTCGGTGCCGTTGAACTTGATGCCGATGCCGCGCTCGAGCGCCTGCTCGTCGTAGAACTTGCTGCTCGGATCGTTGGAGAGGCGGTCGGGAGGCGTGTCGGTCATGGCGTGCTCGGGGCGTGGATCGGTGGAGCGCGCATTCTACGGTGCCTCGTGGCGCCCCTGCGCCTTGGCGCGCGCGATGACCCGGCGGACGAGCGCGCGATCGCCGTGGCGGGAGATCGGGATCGCCCCCAACCGCAGGGCCGCCTCGCGCATGTCGGCGTCCACGTCGTAGTGCGCGCCGCTGGTCTTGTCCTGGAACGCGCGGCGCGGCAGCCCGATCGCGGCCGCCATCGCATGCAGCTCGTCGAGGGTGTCGGCCATCAGGTGCGCCCAGCGCCGGTCGCGCCAGAGGGTCACCGCGTCGTCGACGTAGACACTCATGTCAAAGACCCGCCATCCGCGCAGGATCGCCGCTGGCGTTGCATCCTGTCCATCGCGCCTCCATGTGAATGCCCATGCCCACCCCCGACGAGCAAGCTCAGGCGCAACCCGCGCCCGTCCCCGACGAAATCCTCGCCGCACCCGACACCGTGGCCGGCAGCGCGCCGGTCGCGCGGGCCAAGGGCGCGCGCGCCGATTGGCAGGTGCTGCGGTCCCTGCTGCCCTTCCTGCGGCCGTTCGCGGGCCGCATCGGGTTCGCGCTGCTCCTGGTCGTGCTCGGCAAGCTGGCCAACCTCGTCGTCCCGTTGGTATTGAAGCGGATCGTCGATGCGCTCAACGTGGCGCCGACGCTGCTCGTCCTGCCGGTCGCGCTCCTGCTTGCCTACGGCGCATCGCGCGTGTCGGTCACCTTGTTCACCGAATTGCGGCAGGTCGTCTTCGCACGCGTGATGGCGCGCATCTCGCGCCGCGTGACGCTCCAGGTCTTCCGCCACCTGCATGCGCTGTCCCTGCGCTTCCACCTGGCGCGCCGGACCGGTGGCGTGGCGCGCGACGTCGAACGCGGCGGCACGGCGATCTCCGACCTGCTCGACTGGACGATCTACACGATCATCCCCACGGCGCTGGAGATCATCATGGTCTCGGCCGTGTTGGCCTGGGCCTACGACTGGGGCTTCGTCGCGATCACCGGCATCACGCTGCTGGCCTACATCCTGTTCACCGTGTCGATCACCGAATGGCGCACGCGTTACTACCGCGCCGCGGTGGAAGCCGATACGAAGGCGAACGAACGCGCGGTGGATTCGCTGCTCAACTACGAGACCGTGAAGTACTTCGGCAACGAGGACCACGAGGCGCGCCGCTACGACGAAAACCTCCAGCACCTGGAGAACGCCTCGGTCATGAGCCGCAAGACGCTGGCGGTGCTCAACCTCGGGCAGACGGCGATCGTCGCGCTTGGCGTGTCGGCGATGATGTGGCGCGCCGCGGCGGGCGTCGTCGCCGGCCACATGACGGTCGGCGACCTGGTGCTGGTCAACGCCTACCTGCTGCAGTTGTCGGCGCCGCTGAACATGCTCGGCATGATGTATCGCGAAGTGAAGCAGGCGATGACCAACCTGGAGCGCCTGTTCGGCCTGCTCGACGAACGCCAGGACGTGCAGGATCGCCCCGGTTCGGTGGCGCTGCATGCCACGCAGCCGCAGGTGCGCTTCGAAAACGTGCGCTTCGCTTACGACGTACGCCGGCAAATCCTGCGCGATGTGGATTTCACCATCCGGCCGGGCGCGACCGTCGCGGTGGTCGGCCATTCGGGGTCGGGCAAGTCGACGCTCGCGCGCCTGCTGTACCGCTTCTACGATGTCGACGGCGGCCGCATCACCATCACCGATGCGACCGGCACCGCACACGACGTGCGCGACTACACGCAGCAATCGGTGCGCGCGACCATCGCGATCGTCCCGCAGGACACGGTGCTGTTCAACGACACGATCTACTACAACATCGAATACGGCCGCCCGGGCGCCACGCGCGAGGAAGTCGAACACGCCGCGCGCGCTGCGCACATCCACGATCTCATCGCGGGCTTGCCCGACGGTTACCAGACCGAAGTCGGCGAGCGCGGCCTGAAGCTGTCCGGCGGTGAAAAACAACGCGTCGCCATCGCGCGCGCCTTGTTGAAGAACCCCGCCATCCTGATCTTCGACGAAGCCACCTCGGCGCTCGATTCGCGTTCGGAGCAGGCGATCCAGGCAGAACTGGACCGCATCGCACTGGGTCGCACGACGCTGACGATCGCCCATCGCCTGTCGACGGTGATGAACGCTGACGAGATCCTGGTGATGGATGCCGGCCGCATCATCGAACGCGGCACGCACGCCGCGCTCGTCGCCAGCCAGGGCCATTACGCGCAAATGTGGAAGCTGCAACAGCAGGAGCGCCAGCGCGAACTCGAGGCGGCCGGCTGATGTGCCTGATCGCCGTCGGATTTCGCGCGCACCCGCGCTGGAAACTCGCGGTGATCGCCAACCGCGACGAGTTCCATGGGCGCCCCACCGCGCCGGCCGCGCCCGATCCTGACTTTCCGCAGGTGTTCGGTGGCCGCGATCTGCAGGCCGGCGGAAGTTGGTTGCTCGCTTCCACGCGCCGGCGGTTCACCGCGGTGACGAACGTGCGCGCCGGATTGAATCCCGAAGCCGCGCCGCGTTCCCGCGGCGCCCTGGTGCGCGGCTTCGCCACGGGCGATGCCGCAGCCGATCGCTACACCGACTCGCTCGCCGATGTGGCGAACGAATACGGTCGATTCAATCTGTTGTGCTGGGACGGCGATGCCTTGCATTTCGCCACCAACCATCCGCGATTCGAAACGCACGCGGTCGGCGAGGGCTTCCACGCGATGTCCAATGGGGCCTTCGATGCGCCTTGGCCGAAGAGCGGTCGCGCGACGCAGGCGTTGGAGCGCTGGCTCGCGCAGGCCCCCGACCACGTCGACGAAACCGCGCTCGCGCCCTTGTTTTCCGCGCTCGCCGATACGACGCCGGCACCCGACGCGCGTTTGCCGGACACCGGCGTCGGCCTGGAAATGGAGCGCCTGCTGTCGCCGCCGTTCGTACGCGGCGCCCGTTACGGCACGCGTTGCAGCACCGTGTTGCTGGTGGAAGAGCGCGGATTCACCTTCGCCGAGCATCGCTTCGGTGCCGAAGCGCTAGCGCAGGGCACCACGTTTGCGCAACTGCCATTCGAAGCCAACGTTATGTGAATGGTGCAAGGGTTCCGGTGACCTCCGGCACGGGCCGCGATCGCAGCGCGATCCCTAGAATTCGTGTTCGAAAACCCCACTGCACGAGCACGACTCCACCATGAAGCGTTCGATCTTCGCCGTCGCGGCATTCTCCTTTCTCGCCTTCGCTGCGCACGCGCAACAGTCTTCCGGCAACCTGATGGGCAACGCCAAGCCCGGCGACACCGTCGAAGTGTCGGGCGTGGGCACCGGTTTCCACCGCGAAATCCAGGTCGAAGCCGACACGGGCAAGTGGACGATCCGCCGGGTGCCGATCGGTTCCTACGAGGTCGTCGTCAAGCACGCCGATGGTTCGGCCGATGCCGCCAAGCCGGCCACGGTCAACGCCGGCGCGACGTTCCGCATCAAGTAAGCACGCCACTCACCCCCCCCCATTCGGGAAAACATTCAATGAACAAGATCCTCCACCGCAGTTTCGTCGCAGTCGCGGCGCTCGGCCTGTTCGTCTCCACCGCCTACGCGCAGCACTCCGGCGGCGGCCTCTGGGGCCGCGCGAAGACCGGCGATGTCGTGCACATCGAGAACACCGACATCGGCACCAAGCGCGAGCAGACGATGACCGAAGACGGCAAGTACTTCTTCGAGCGCATGCCCGTGGGCATCTACACCCTCACGATCACGCACGCCGACGGAACGACCGACGCGCCGAAGAAGATCCGCGTGCAGGTGGGTACCAACACCTACGTGAAGTAAGCGGTCGCGCGGATGGCGGCCGGGTTGCGCCCACAATTGCGTATACCCGGCCAACATCCATCATGTCTTCCATAGGGGGAAGAGGCATGAGCACCGTGATCCGCGAACTGTTCGCGGGCGAAGTCCTGTACCGCCAGGGCGACCCATCCGATTGCGCCTGGCTGATCGAACGCGGCGCCATCGAACTGCACTCCGAGCAAGGCCGCCGCACCACGCTGCACGGCACCCTGGGGCCCGGTGAATTGATCGGCGAGCTCGGCATGCTCGACGGCCAGCCGCGCAGCGCGACGGCGACGGCACGCGGCGACACCACGCTGCTGGCGATCGACCACGACCAATTCCTCGAACGCCTCGACGGCGGCGACCCGATCGTGCGCACGCTGGTGCTGAGCCTGTTGCGCCGCACGCGCAGCATCCTCGCCGCGTTGCCGCAGGATGTGACCCTGCCTGCCGAAGACCTCGCGACCGAATCGAACGAAGAACGCGCCGGCCTGGACAAGATCCGCCTCGAAGCGCGCCTGCGCGACGCGCTGGACACGCAGACGCTCGAAGTGCGCTACCAGCCGATCTTCGACATCGTCGAAGGCCGGGTGCGCGGATACGAGGCGCTGGTGCGCTGGCAGTTGCCCGATCGCGGCCCCGTTTCGCCGGCCGAATTCATCAAGCTGGCCGAAGAGACCTCGCTGATCGTGCCCGTGGGCGAATACGTCCTGGATCGCGTCATCGAAGTGCTCGTCTCGTTGCGCGAGAGCGGCGTGTCGCCGTTGCCGAGCATCGCGGTGAATCTCTCGGCGCGGCAGCTCGTCGAACCGGGCATGGCGCGCCAGATCGTGCAACGCGTCGAGCGCGCGCAGTTGCCGCCCGGCACGCTCAAACTCGAAGTCACCGAAAGCCGCATGCTCGATTACACGCCCGTCGCCGCGGTGATGCAGCACTGTCGTTCGCACGGGATTCCGTTCGCACTCGACGATTTCGGCACGGGCTATTCGAACCTGACCCACCTGCACCGGCTCGACTTCGAATTCGTGAAGATCGACCAGGCTTTCGCGCGCCACATGTTTGATTCGCAACGCGCGATGGCGATCGTCGAGGCGATCGTGGCGATGGCGCACGCGATCGATGCGAGCGTCGTGATGGAAGGCGTCGAAACGCACGCCCAGTTGCAACGCCTGCGCGAGATGGGCGTGCGTTACGCGCAGGGCTATCTCATCGGGCAGGCGGCGCCGGTGGCCGACGTGTTGTCGGGCGCGGCCGCGCGCGGGCCCGAAGTGGAAACGCCCTTGCCCGCCTGATCCACGGGCGCATCACGCGGGCATGCCAACATCGACGGCATGTCCGCTTCCAGACCGCTCATCGCGCTCGCGAGCCTGGCGCCTGCCGTGGCCTGCGCGCAGACCGCGCCGGTCGAACTCGATCGCGTCCAAGTCACCGCCACGCATGCGCCCGTTGCCGCGCGCAATGTGCCCGCATCGGTGAGCGTGATCGATCGCGGCGACGGCCGCACCGATGGACTCGGCGCAGCCTTGTCCGAGCGACTGTCCAGCGTACCCGGCCTGCTCGCGCGCGACCGGCACAATTACGCGCAGGACGAACAGATCTCGATCCGCGGCTTCGGCACACGCGCGAGCTTCGGCATCCGCGGCGTGCGCCTGTCGATCGACGGTGTCCCCGCGACGATGCCGGACGGGCAGGGCCAGGTCTCCCATCTCCCGCTCGCCTTCGCCGACCGCATCGAAGTGTTGCGCGGTCCTTTCTCCGTGCTCTACGGCAATGCGGCCGGCGGCGTGATCCAGGTGTTCACCGCGACGCCGGAAGGACCGCTCGCGGTCGATGGCGGTGCGAACCTGGGGCCGGACGCATCGCGGCGGCTGTCGCTTTCCGTGCAGGGCGCGGGTGAAGCGGTGGGCGGGTTTCTCGGCGCGCAGCACTTCCGCACCGATGGCTTCCGCGCGCACTCGGCGGCCGAACGCAACCTGTTGCATGGGAAGCTGCGCTTCGAACAGGCGGCGACGACCGCCACGCTCGTGCTCGATACGCTCGATGCCCCGAACACGCAGGATCCGCTGGGCCTGGATCGCGCGCAATTCCTCGCCGATCCGGCGCAAGCCGCGCCGCAGGCCCTGGCCTTCGATACGCGCAAGTCCGTTTCGCAACGCCAACTCGGCGCGGTCATCGCGCACAGTGCGTTTTCCGCGACGGTGTATGCGGGACGCCGCGAGGTCGAACAATTCCTCGCGATCCCCGTCGGCACGCAATCCAATCCGCTGAGCAACGGCGGCGTGGTCGACCTGCATTCGCCGTACGCGGGCGTGGATGCGCATTGGACCGGCGACCTCGGTGCTGCGTGGTCCCTGACGGGCGGCGTGTCCTACGACGCGATGCGACAGGATCGGCGCGGCTACGAAAACTTCGTCGGCGACACGCTCGGCGTGCGCGGGGCGCTGCGTGCCGACCAGGTGGATCGCGTTGATGCACTCGATCCCTATCTGCAGGCCACCTGGACGCCGAACGATGCGTGGCAAGTGAACGCCGGTGCGCGCCACAGTCGCGTGCGGTTCCGCTCCGAAGACCATTACATCCGCGCCGGCAATCCCGACGACAGCGGGCGCGTCACCTATTCGGCGACATCGCCCGTGCTGGGCGTGCGCTGGCGCGCGAACGATGCGCTGCAGTTCTACGCAGCCTACGGCGAGGGTTTCGAAACGCCGACGTTCAACGAGCTCCAGTATCGCAGCGACGGCGGCAGCGGCCTCAACTTCGCGCTGCAGGCCGCCAGTACGCGCAGCGCCGAAGCGGGAATGAAGATCTCGCACGGACGCATGCGTACCGAAGTCGCGGTGTTCCAGGCGCGCACCGATGACGAGCTCACCGTCGGCACGAGTGCGGGCGGGCGCACGACGTTCCAGAACGCCGGACGCGCACGACGCAGGGGCCTGGAACTCTCCGGTGCGCTGCCGCTCGCCGATGCGTGGACGGCGGAGTTCGCGGTGACATGGCTGGACGCAACCTTCGTCGACGGCTTCCTCGCGTGCACCGCCGCGCCGTGTGCCGTGCCGACACTGCCGATCGCGGCGGGCACGCGCATCCCCGGCATCCCGCGCACGCAGGCGCAGGCCGCGGTGCGGTGGGGCGAGGTCGCGAAGGGCTGGCATGCGCGGGTGGAGGGCGTGTATGTGGATGCAGTGCCGGTCAACAATTTCGGCGACGAGGCCGCGCCGTCGTACGCCGCCTTCGATGCGAGCGTGGGCTATGGATTCGCGCACGGCCGCGTCTTCCTCGCACTCGACAACCTCGGTGACCGCAGCTACGCCGGCTCGGTGATCGTCAACGAGGCCAATCGCCGTTACTACGAGCCCGCGCCTGGGCGCGGCGCGACGGTGGGCGTCGAGCTGCACTGGCAATAGAGGTTCAAGCTTGCGAGCGCTGTGTTCACTCCACGTTCGTCGATCGGCCACATCGCACTCACGCCGCCCGTTGCAGGCTGCGTCATGCGTATCGGACTTGCTTCCACACTCATGGCGAGCTCCGTCGCGGCTGGCCTCGCCACGTCGTGCGCGCCCACCTCGAAGATCGCACCGGAGAGTGTCAGCGGCGCCGCGCCGCCCCTGGCCGAACCCGAGCACGCATTGCTGCCCACGGTGAAGATCGCGCCCGCGACGGGTTGGAAATCCGGCGAAATGCCCACGGCTGCGAACGGCATGCAGGTCAAGGCATTCGCAACGGGCCTGGTCCATCCGCGCTGGTTGTACGTGCTGCCGAACGGCGACGTCCTCGTTGCAGAGACCAATCGGCCACCGACGCCCGACCAACCCAGGAATCCGATCCGCGCCGCCTTCATGAACAATGCGTTCGAGAAAGCCGGCGCCGCCGTGCCGAGCCCCAATCGCATCTCGCTTTTGCGCGACAGCGATGGCGACGGCGTCGCGGAAACGAAAACGACGCTGGTGGCGAACCTGTTCTCGCCCTTCGGCATGGCGCTGGTCGGCGACCGTCTTTACATCGCCAACGCAGACGCGCTGGTGTGGGTGCCGTACAAAACCGGCGACACGCAGATCACCACGGCGCCTGAAACCCTCGTCCAGTTGCCCGGCGCGCCGCGCAACCATCATTGGACCAAGAGCCTGGTCGCCACGCCGGATGGTTCGAAGTTCTACGTCGGCGTCGGCTCCAACAGCAATGCCGCCGAAAACGGCATGGATATCGAGGACAACCGCGCGGCGATCCTGGAGATCGATGCGGACACGGGTGCTTCGCGCATCTTTGCCAGTGGCTTGCGCAATCCCGTCGGCATCGCATTCGCGCCCGGTTTGAACGTCCTGTACGCGGTGGTGAACGAACGCGACGAGCTGGGCAACGACCTGGTCCCCGATTACCTGACATCGGTGAAGGAGGGCGCGTTCTACGGTTGGCCGTGGAGTTACTACGGCGCGCACGTCGACACACGCGTGCAACCCGAACGCCCCGACATGGTCGACAAGGCGATCGCGCCGGATTACGCGCTCGGCCCGCACGTCGCTGCGCTCGGACTTGCGTTCTCCTCGGGCACGAAGATGCCGAATGCGTGGCGCAAGGGCGCTTTCATCGGCTTGCACGGCTCATGGAATCGCGATCCGCCCAGCGGCTACAAAGTGATCTTCGTGCCCTTCTCCGGCGGAAAACCCGCAGGCAACGAGCAGGATGTGCTCACCGGCTTCCTCGACGCAAAAGGCAATGCGCGCGGACGCCCGGTGGGCGTGGCGATGGCGAAAGATGGTGCGTTGCTGGTCGCCGACGATGTCGGCAACACGGTCTGGCGCGTGGCGCCGTAGCGCCACGCCCCGTTGCGCAAGTCGGCTGTCAGGCGACTTCCTGCGGTTCGGCCTCGAACCTGCGCGCGTAATCGCGTTCGGTGGCCACGCGCGTGACTTCCGAAGACGCGAGATCCGGCGCTGCATACACCGCGTAGGCGATCTCGCCGCCGCTGCGTTGCCCGACGTGGTGCAGGTTGTAGCGCGATTGGCCCGCGCCGGTGTTTTCGGGATAGTGCTTCGGCGGTGTATTGCCGTCCAGGTCGAGTTCGGCATTGTCGACCGTGCCACCGACGAAGAGTGCTCGCATGCGCTGCTCCCGCTCAGATGATCGGACCTCATGCTGGTCCAGCGGCCGTGGACATCCGATCAAACCGGCGTTATCGCAGTCGTAACAAATGCAAACGCCTCTCCTGCGGAAACAGGAGAGGCGTGGTGCGATCGCCCGCGGATCAGACCGTCTGCGCGCGGCGGGTCAGGAAGTAATAGGCCAGGTTGCCTGCACCGGTGGCCACGGCGAGCACCGCGATCACGCCGGGCGTGACGTGGTCCCAACCGCCGGCTTCGATCAGGCCGAAGCCCGCGCCGATGGCCAGCAGCGTGACGCCCCAGCGCAGCGAACTGTGCTTCTGGCGGGCCTGCTCGCCCACCATGATCGAACGGACGAGTTCTTCCGAGCCGCCGGCGCCGATCAGGGAGCGGCGCGTCCGCGCATCGACGATCACCTTGATGACGTACGCGACGGCGATGAAGAAGCTGATGGGAATGAGGACTTCGAGTTCCATGGGTGGCTCCGGGCGGGTCTGGGTCGATGCGTGAGTGGGGTGACGGAGCAGGAGATACCGGTGGCGCCGGACCGGTTGCACCCGGCCCGACCGCCCGTCGCCGGGGGGCGGTTGCAACCGATGCCCCGCCGGGCGTATCTGGAACAGGCATGGATGGAGGCCGACCCCTGGAACACGACGTGCCCGCAGCCACGACCCCGCCCGCCGAAGGGCCCGACCGGGAAGCCGATCGCGCCTTGGTGGCGGATGTGCTCGCCCAGGCGCCGGGTGCGTTCGAACGCCTGGTCAGGCAATACCAGGGGCTGTGCTTCCACGTGATCCAGCGCATGGTCCGCCAGCCCGACGACACGCGCGAACTCTGCCAGGACGCGTTCCTGCGGGTGCATCGCTATCTGCACCAGTATCGCGGCGAGAGTTCGCTGCAGGCGTGGATCGGCCAGGTCGCCTATTCGGTCGCCAAGCGGCACCTGGAGCGCAAGCGCATTCCCCTGCAGGAGGCGGCCGACGCCGACGAACATCAGTCGCTGCTGGAAAACGTGGGCGACCACTTCGACCTGGAAGGCTCGGTCGCCGACGCCGAATCCGCACGCTGCCTGCACGCGGCGATCGAAACACTGCCGCCCTTGCAACGCACGCTGCTGACGCTGTATCACCTGGACGAGATGCCGATCGGCGAAATCGCCGAATTGACGGGCCTCGCCGAGGGCACCATCAAGAGCCATCTGTTCCGCAGTCGCCAACGCCTTCGCCAGGTGTTGGAAGGACGCTTGGGAGTCGCCGCATGAACACCAATCACAACGACCCGCGCAACGGCATCGACGAGCGTGAGTGGCAGGCGCAGGAACGCGCGATGCGCGATGCGCGCGAAGGTGTGCCCTCCACCGATCCGCTCGCCATGCATTACCGCGCGATCGCCGACGCATTGCGTTCGCCGCTGCCCGACAGGCTGCCCGACGACTTCGCCGCACAGGTCGCAAGGCGCGCCGAAGCCAACGCACGCGCGCCGGAAACCGAATTGGTGAAGGCAGCTCGGGCCGGCACGCTGGAAAGCAGCCTGCTGCGCGGCGCGGTCGGCATCTTCGGCCTGGGCGGCGCGGTGGTCGTGGCGGTCTGGGGGCCGAGCTGGATCGCGCCGACAGCGTCGTTCCTGCAGCTGGATTCGGCCGTCGCGGTGAACTGGGCCCTGGCGCTAGGCGCCTGCATCGGCGTGACGTGGCTGACCGATTACATGCGTCGTCACCGCGAACAGGCCGCGCACGCCGCGTAAACTGGCGGCATGTCGAATACTTCCGGTCCGCGCGACGCCGACGCCGCGCTCGAAACCCTGTTCCATCCCTTCGCCACCGGCGCGCTCGCGTGGCCGGCCGAAGGCGGCGCGCTGTTCCTGCGCGCGCGCGATGGCTGGCCGCTGCATGCGCGTCCATTGCCCGGCCTGGTCGCCGAGCAAAGCTACAAGCCTGCGTTCGATGCGTTGCAGCGTTCTGGCATCCAGACGCAGGGCGAAGACGTCGAAGGCACGTTCCCGCTCGTCCTCGTCCTTCCGCCGCGCCAGCGCGACGAAGCGCGCGCCCTGTTGGCGCGTGCGCTCGTGCATGCAGGCGATTCGGGCATCGTCCTGGCCTGCATGCCGAACGATGAAGGCGCAAAGACGGGGCAGGCGGATCTCGCCCGCCTCGCTGGCCAGGTCAGCGTATTGTCGAAGAATCATTGCCGCGTGTTCTGGACCGGTGCGCGTTCGACGGACCCTGCGTTGCTCGAACAATGGCGCGTGCTCGATGCGCCGCGCTTCGTCGCCGGCGACACGCTGCTGAGCCGGCCGGGCGTGTTCGCATGGGACCGCATCGACAAAGCGTCCGCGCTGCTGCTGCAGCATCTGCCGACGGACCTGGCGGGCGAGGGCGCCGACCTCGGCGCCGGCATCGGCGTGCTCGCGATGGACGTGCTCGCGCGCTGCGCGAATGTCCGGGCGATCGATCTTTACGAAGCCGAGGCGCGCGCACTCGCGCTTGCGCGGCAGAACCTCACCGGACGCGCCAACGTCGAGTTCCATTGGCACGACGTCACCCAGGGCCTGCCGAAGCAATACGACTTCATCGTGATGAATCCGCCCTTCCATGCGCAGTCGCGCGCGGACCGGCCGGACCTGGGGCGTCGTTTCATCGATGTCTCCGCGCAGGCATTGCGTGCGCGCGGACGGCTGGTGATGGTCGCCAATCGCCATCTGCCGTACGAGGCCGTCCTCGGCGAGCGCTTCGCGCAGGTGCGCGTGCTCGCCGACGCGGGCGGCTTCAAGGTGCTCGAGGCGGTGCGCGCATGAAGCTGGTCAAGCACATCGCCAACCTCGGCTACGGCAGCCGCAAGGAAGTGCAGTGGATGTTCCGCGAAGGGCGCATCACCGATGCCGACGGCGAGGTGTTGTATGCCGACGATCAGGTTGCACATGACACGATCCGCGTCGACGGAGAGCCGCTCGATCCGCCCGCCGGCGTGCTGCTCATGCTCAACAAGCCCGTCGGTTACACGTGCTCGACGAAGGACAAGGGCCGCATCGTCTACGACCTGCTGCCGCCACGTTTCCGTCTGCGCGCGCCCTTGTTGTCGACCGTCGGCCGCCTGGATCGCGACACCAGCGGCCTGTTGCTGATGACCGACGACGGCGCGCTGCTGCATCGCATCGTCTCGCCGAAGGCGCATTTGCCGAAGCGTTACGAGGCCACGCTCGCGCAGGACCTGCGCGGCGACGAAGCGGCCCTCTTCGCCAGCGGGACGCTGATGCTGGAATCGGAAGACACGCCGCTCAAGCCGGCGACGCTCGAGGTCCACGATGCGCGCCACGCCAGCGTGGTGCTGACCGAAGGGCGCTACCACCAGGTGCGGCGGATGTTCGCGGCGGTGGGCAACCACGTCGAAGCCCTGCATCGCAGCGCAATCGGCAGTTTGACGCTGGGCGACCTGCCCCCGGGCGAATGGCGCCTTGTCGAAGACGACGAACGCGTACGCACGCTCGTCTAGAGCTTCTCCCAGCCCTCGCGCCCGAGCTTCCGCAAGGTCTCCACGTTGCGCTCGACGATCACGTCCGGATCGGGGAAGGCTTCCACCGCGCGCGAAACACTGTCTTCGCGCAACAGGTGCAAGGTGGGCCAGGGCGAGCGATTGGTGTAGTTCTCGATGTCGTCGGGGCCGCTGTCGGCGAACTGGTAGTGCGGGTGGAAGCTCGCCACTTGCAGCACGCCGTCCAGATCCATCGCTTCGACGAGCGCATCGGCCTCGCCGAGGAAATCGTTGTAATCCACGAAGTCCTGCAACACCTGCGGATGCACGATCAGCGTCGTGTCGACGGCCTCGGGATCGGCGTCGCGCAGGAACGCGAGCTCTTCGCCCAGTTCGGCGAGCAGGGCTTGCGGCGTGGAGGCATCGCTCAGGACCCAGCGGATCTGGCCCTTGACGTGCACGGCCTTCGCGAACGGACACAGGTTGAGGCCGATGACGGCGCGTTCGAGCCAGCCTCTGGTGTCGGCGATGGGATCGTCGGGAGCGTTCATCGCGCAAGATTACCGGTAAAGCACCTGGCAGGTCTCGCACCAGAAGGCGCGGCGTTGTGCGCGGCCCAGGTGCTTGCGATACGTCAGGGGCGTGCCATCCCGCGGGCAGGTCTTCTTCGCATGCACCTGCCAGTGCTTGCGCAAGACGTAGGCCTTCTTCCATTCCAGGAAATCGAAGCTGTACTCGCGGGCCTGCTTGATCATTTCGCCGAGCTTGCGCGAGGGCAGCGCGCCGACGGTGCTTTCGGGATGCACGCCGATTCGGTGCAGCACTTCGTTCTTGATGATGTTGCCCACGCCCGAGAACACGTGCTGGTCGAGCAGGGCATCGGCGACGAGCGCATCGGGATGCGCTTGCAGGCGCTTGCGCGCCGCGCGCGGATTCCACGCATCGGCCATGACATCCACGCTCCAGTCGTAGGTGTCCTCGAGCGGGCCTTCGATGTATTTCAGCGAGCACGCGTAGAAGTTCAGCTCGCGGCCTTTCGCGAAGCCCAGCGACAAACGCGGCGAAGCGTTGCGCTTGCCCTCGTCGATGCGATAGCTGCCGAACAGCATGAAGTGCACGCGCAGCGCGAAGGTGGGGAACGCGATCAGGAAGTGCTTGCCCCAGCTGCAGACGTCGCGCACGGTCTGGTTGCGCATGCGTTGCGCGTCCAGCAGGCGCGTGTTGCCGCTCACGCGCAGCACTTTCCTGCCGACGAAGGACGCCGCTTCTTCGCGCAGGATGACGATGGAGGGACCTTCGGGCACCGCCGCAGGCTGCCGCGTCGCGCGTGGGCGGCGCGTGCAGGGTGGCGCGGGGGCCGGCGTTGCCCCAAGCTTGCGCGATGGACGCCCACACCCATTCCGATCGCCGCCGCCAGTTGCGCGCGATCGGCCTGATGCTCATCGCCGTGGCCATGTTCGCGCTCATGGATTCGGCGCTGAAGATGCTCTCGGCGCATTACCCGCCCTTCCAGGTCGCGGCCGTGCGCGGCCTGGCATCGCTTCCGCTCGTGCTCGCGTGGGCCCTGGCGACGGGCGGGTTGATGCCGTTGCTCCGCGTGCGCTGGTCGCTGCACCTGCTGCGCGGCATCCTCGGCATCGTGATGATGGTGGCCTTCGTCTACGCGCTCAGATCCCTGCCGCTGTCGACGACCTACTCGATCTTCTTCGTCGCGCCGCTGTTGATCACCGCCTTGTCGGTGCCCTTCCTCAAGGAACGTGTGGGGCCGCGGCGCTGGACCGCGATCGGCATCGGCCTGGTCGGTGTCCTCGTCGTCCTGCGCCCCACCACGCAGGGCGTGTTGAGCCTGGCGGGCATGGCCGTGTTGTTGTCGGCGTTGTGCTACGCGATCTCGGCGATCACCGTGCGCCTGCTGGCGAAAAGCGATTCGGTGCAGGCGATGATGGTGTGGCTGCTCGCGATGATGGCGCTCGGTGCAGGCGCGCTCGCGTTTCCCGATTGGGTGCCGATCCAGCGCGACCATTGGCCGGTGATCGCGGGCCTCGGCGTCGCCGGCGCGTTCGGCCAATACGCGATCACGCTCGCCTTCAAATGGGGCGAGGCTTCGCTGATCGCGCCGCTGGAATACACCGCGCTGGTGTGGGGCGTGTGCCTGGATCTCGCGTTCTGGGGCGTGTTGCCCGACTCGGTGACGTGGATCGGCGCGGCGATCATCATCGGGAGCGGCTTGTACCTGTTGCGTCGCGAGAAGGTGCACGCCGAAGCGGAACATCCCTGAAAAAAGAGCCCCTCCCGAAGGAGGGGCTCGCGACTCAGAACCGCGCGCCGACGCCGACGCCGACGACCCACGGATCCAGGTCGATTTCACCCGCGGGCGCACCGGCCGCATTCGCCTCCGCGCTGCCTTTCAGATAGCGCGCATCGGCGCGCGCGAACACCCGATCGGTGATGTTGAAGTCCGCGCCGACCGTGGCGATCGGACCCTTCGGCGTGTCGAGGCCGACATGGTTGCCGCCGGCGACCGTCGGATCGAAACGTTCGTCGTCGATGTTCGATTCGTAATAGCCCAGGCCCACGAACGGGCGGATGGGTTGCGAGGTCTGGCCGAAGTGATACTGCCCGCTCACCGCGATGGGCTGCTGCTTGAACGAACCGCGGCCACCGTTGGCGAGGTCCACGTCGGTCTTGATCTTGTCGGGCGTGCCCCACAGCTCGACCGCCCAATGATCGTCCACGTGCCACGCGCCGCTCAACGTCGCGGCGCCATTGCCATCCAGGTCGGCCGATTGGCCGGCGATCGTGCCGGGATTCGACTTGGGCACCATGTGCGCGTAACCACCCACGACGCTGAAGTGCCGCGGCGTGGTGGCATCGGTCGTCGACGTGTTGTCCTGGGCGAATGCCATCGGCGTGGCCGCGAGTGCGGCGGCGATGGCGAGGGCTCGATAAGTCTTGCGCATGCATTTCTCCGCGTTGTGTTCTTGGCCCCGGGGAGATGGGGCGAGGCCATCCTTGCGGGGCCTGCATGAACCACAACGGGTGCTGCGTGCGTTCGTCGCGCGATCGGCGACGGAATTTCACCGCGGTTGCAACTGGATGACGCGGACGTTCAGCTTCGTGCGCGACGCACGGCGTCGCGCGACATCGTCATCACGCCTTTTCGGGTTTCGGCGGAATGCCCTTGACCACGATCGTGTCGAAGACCTGCAGCGGCAGCTGCGTGTCGATCGCGACCTCGGACTTCATCGCACCGCGCACGCCATGGAAAACATAGGCGGCATCCTGGCAAGCGTACTTGTCATGGGCGGCGGGCGTGGACTGCGGGGACACGCCGGCACCGACACCGCCGACGACCAGCAGGCTGAGCGCCATCACGCCACGCCAGAGGACATGTTGTACGGAATACATGACGGACCTCGCACCGTGGCAGAGGGGGGAGTGGTTGCCACGGATTAGGAAGATGCGCCGTCCGCGTGCTTGGTTGCAGTCCCATGCGCCACCATGACGTCAGTCATGCCTCCCACCGGCACGTGCTGTTTCGGCACGGGGGTTGCATGATCGTGGCCATCGACGAGGAGACGAACGGATGCGTGGCATGAAGCTTGCGGTGAACGGCGGCTTGGCCCTGTCGCTTGCGATGGCGTGCGGCACTGCGGCAGCGAAGGACATGCAGTGCGACGTCGACAGCGACTACGACCTCAGCGTCACCGACAAGTCGGTGATCTTCACCCGCGAAACCGGCACGCCGAAGGCGATCGTCATGCGCCAGGGGCGGCTGTTCGTCGACACCAAATGGGTCGAACTCAGCAAGGACGACAGCCGGCGCGTCGCCGACTACGAAAAGAACGTGCGCGAAACGCTGCCGCTGGCCGCGCAGATCGGCCGCGACGCGGCGGACATCGCCTTCACGGCGCTCGGCGAAGTGGCGACCAGCCTGAGCTCGCATCCGGATGAGACGCGCGCGGCGCTCGCCAAGTCCCGCGCCGACATCGACAAGCGCCTGGAACACGCGGTCGCGGCAAATCGTTTCAACGGCAACGAACTCGGCAACAGCATCACGCATGCCATCTCCGAGGTGCTGCCGATGGTCATCGGCGACATCGTGGGCGGCGCGATCTCGGCCGCCTTCAGCGGCGACCAGGCGCGCATCGATCGCATGAACAACCTCGACAAGGAGATCGAGCGCCGCATCCAGCCGCGCGAAAAGCAGCTGGAAGTCCGCGCCGAAAGCCTCTGCCGCCGCATGGAAGCGTTGGACGACATCGACAATGCGCTCGCGTATCGCCTGCCCGACGGCAGCAAGCTCGACCTGATCGACGCCAAGGTGAAGATGCGCCACGACGCCCACTGACGGCCCCCTCGGATCGCGCCGGCCCCACCGGCGCTTCCCCCGCCGCCCGCGCCTCCCCCGCGGGCGTTTTTTTTGGTGTCGGGTGCAACGGTTGGCGTGTTGTCCCGCGACGGCCACAATAGACGGCCAACCTCCACGGAAGTCGTCCCCCATGGCCGGAACCCAGGAAGCGAAAGTCCCCGACATCGGTGGTTACGACGACGTGCCCGTCATCGAACTGCTCGTCGCCGTCGGCGACACGGTGAAAGCCGACCAGGGACTGGTCACGCTGGAATCGGACAAGGCGACGATGGAAGTGCCCGCGCCGTTCGCCGGCGTGGTGCGCGAGTTGAAGGTCAAGGTCGGCGACAAGTTGTCCGAAGGCAGTGTCGTGGCGCTGATCGAAGCGACGGATGCACCGGCTGCGAGCGCCGAAGCACCGAAGGCGCCCGCGGCGGCCGCGGCAGCGCCGACGCCGCCCGCACCCACGCCTGCACCGCCGCAGGCGACGAAGCCCGCTGCGGAAACCGGCACGAAAGTCGAACCCGTCGCGCCGTCGACGCTCGACACCAAGCCCGGCATCGATGCCGAAGCCTTGCCGCCGCGTTCGCCGCCGGTGGCTTTCGACGCCGATGGCCTGTTGCCGGACAAAGTGCCTTACGCAAGTCCGGGTGTGCGCCTGTTCGCGCGCGAGCTCGGCGTGGACCTGGCGCAACTGCAGGGCAGCGGCCGCAAGGGACGCATCGAAAAACAGGACGTGCAGGACTTCGTGAAGCGCGCGCTCTCCGGTGGTGCCGCGCCCTCGGCCGGTGTCGCGCATGCGGGCGGCGGTTTGAACCTGCTGCCGTGGCCGCACGTGGATTTCACCAAGTTCGGCGAAATCGAAACGCGGCCGCTCACGCGCATCCAGAAGATTTCCGGTGCGAACCTTTCGCGCAACTGGGCGATGATCCCGCACGTCACGCAACACGACGATGCGGACATCACCGAGCTCGAAGCGCTGCGCGTTTCGATCAACAAGGAAAACGAGAAGGCCGGCATCAAGGTGACGATGCTCGCTTTCATCATGAAGGCCTGCGTGGTCGCGCTGCAGAAGTTCCCGAACTTCAACGCATCGCTGGATGCGAGCGGCGAGAACCTCACGCTCAAGAAGTACTTCAACATCGGCTTCGCCGCCGATACGCCCAACGGCCTGGTCGTGCCCGTGATCCGCGACGTCGACAAGAAGGGCGTGCTGCAGATCGCGAAGGAAACCTCGGAGCTCGCGGGCAAGGCGCGCGAAGGCAAACTCTCGCCGGCCGAAATGAGCGGTGGGTGTTTTTCGGTCAGTTCGCTCGGCGGCATCGGCGGCACGGCGTTCACGCCGATCATCAACGCGCCGGAAGTGGCGATCCTCGGTGTCTCCAAGTCGTCGATGAAGCCGATGTGGGACGGGAAGCAATTCCAGCCGCGCCTGGTGTTGCCGCTCTCGCTCAGCTACGACCATCGCTTGATCGACGGCGCCGCCGCGGCGCGCTTCACCGCGTTCCTGGCGCAACTGCTCGGCGACCTGCGTCGCGCGACGCTCTGACCGAGGAGATTGGCGCATGGCACGCACCGAAGTGAAGGTTCCCGACATCGGCGGCTACGACGATGTTCCGGTCATCGAATTGCTCGTCGCCGTCGGCGACACCGTGAAGCTCGACCAGGGCCTGGTCACGCTGGAATCGGACAAGGCGACGATGGAAGTGCCGGCGTCGGTGGCCGGCAAGATCGTCGAATTGAAAGTGAAGGTCGGCGACAAGTTGTCGGAAGGCAGCGTCGTGGCGATCGTCGAGAGCGAAGGCGCGAGCGACGCGCCCGCGCCTGCGAAAGCCGAAGCGCCTGCGAAAACCGAAGCGCCGAAGCCCGCGCAATCCACCGCGCCTGCGCCTGCGCACGCAACGCCGGTGACGCCGTCGCCCGCGACGCCGTCGAGCGGCCCCGCGCCCGCCGCCGCCACCGGCCGCAAGGCCGACATCGAATGCCAGATCGTCGTGATCGGTTCGGGCCCCGGCGGTTACAACGCCGTCTTCCGCGCAGCCGACCTCGGCATGGACGCGGTGGTCGTCGAACGCTACGCCGCGCTCGGCGGCGTGTGCCTCAACGTCGGTTGCATTCCGTCCAAGGCGCTGTTGCATGCGGCGGCCGTCGTCGACGAAGCGGCGCACGCGAAGGACTTCGGCATCACCTTCGGTGCACCGAAGATCGAACTCGATGCGCTGCGCAAGTACAAGGACAAGGTCGTCGGCCAGCTCACCAAGGGCTTGGCCGGCATGGCCAAGCAGCGCAAGGTGCGGCAGGTGCAGGGCACGGCGAAGTTCGTTTCGCCCAACGAGCTGGAAATCACCGGCGAAGGCGGCACGCAACTGCTGCGTTTCCAGTACTGCATCATCGCGGCCGGTTCGCAGCCGGTGAAGCTTCCGAGCTTCGACTGGACCGACAAGCGCATCATGGATTCGACCGATGCGCTCGACCTGGCCGACATCCCGAAATCCCTGCTCGTCGTCGGCGGCGGCATCATCGGCCTGGAAATGGCGACGGTGTATCGCGCGCTGGGCAGCGAAGTGACCGTCGTCGAATTGCTCGACCAACTGATGCCGGGCGCCGACGCCGACCTGGTCAAGCCGCTCGCCGCGCGCCTGAAGAAGCAGGGCGCGAAGGTGCACCTCAAAACGAAGGTCGTCGCCAGCGAAGCGAAGAAGGCCGGCATCGACGTCGCGTTCGAAGGCGAAAACATTCCCGAGCGCAAGACGTTCGATCGCGTGCTCGTCGCCGTGGGCCGCAGCGCGAACGGCGGCAAGCTCGATGCCGCGCGCGCCGGCGTGCAGGTCACCGATCGCGGCTACATTCCCGTCGATCGGCAGATGCGCACCAACGTGCCGCACATTTTCGCGATCGGCGATCTGATCGGTAACCCGATGCTCGCGCACAAGGCGGCGCACGAAGGTCGCCTTGCGGCGGAAGTGGCCAGCGGGATGAAGCGCGAGTGGGTCGCGCGCGTGATTCCTTCGGTCGCCTACACCGATCCGGAAATCGCCTGGGTCGGCGTGACCGAAGCCGAAGCCGCCGCGAAGGGATTGAACGTCGGCGTCGGCAAGTTCCCGTGGGCGGCGAGCGGCCGCGCGATCGGCATCGACCGCACCGAGGGATTCACCAAGCTGATCTTCGACCAGGCCACGCATCGCGTGATCGGCGGCGGCATCGTCGGCGTGCACGCGGGCGATCTCATCAGCGAGATCGCGCTGGCGATCGAGATGGGCGCCGATGCCGAAGACATCGGTTCGACGATCCACCCGCATCCGACCTTGAGCGAATCGGTGGGCTTCGCGGCCGAAGTGTTCGAAGGCACGGCGACGGACATCTACGCGCCGAAGAAAAAGTGACGTTGTAAACAGGCGTCCCACAAAAGGCGAAGCCCCGACGCGACGAGACGCCGGGGCTCCGATGAGCCTGCCGCGAGGACCGACGAGGAAGTAGCGACAGCCTCCGATCCTACTGACCGGCGTCCCCGCGAAAGGTTCCAATCGTTCGCGCAAGCCGTGCGGGCGAAGCGTTCAGAACGCTAACTGCCTGATTTCCGGTGCTTCCGGCGGTTGCCGCACGTCCGGCACCGCTTTATACTTTCGGGGCTTCGCGGAGCCCTTTCAGGTCCGCAGCCTCCGTCACCTCCCCCGGATCACGCGCGTGCTGAACACCGTCGCCGCCGGCCGGCGGCTGGCGCAGCGCACGGCCGCCACGCAGGCGCTCGTGACGCTGGCGACAGCCCTGGCCTGCCTGATGTCCGGCCGTGAAGCCGCGCTCGGTGCGCTGGTGGGCGGTGGCTCGATGACGCTCGGTGGCCTGGTGGCCGCATGGAGCGCCTTCGGAGGTGGCGTGCAGGGAGCGGGCATGGCGCTGGGGCGCCTGCTGCTCGGGCTCGCCGGCAAGTGGGTCGTCGTGGTCGTCGGGGTCTTCCTTGCGATCGCGGTATGGCACCTGCCTCCGATGGCGGTGCTCGGCGGCGCGGCGATGGCCGCGGTCGCCATGCTGGTGGCGACAAAACTTTGGGCGTGAGTGGCTTTGAACCGAGGAAGCGGCGTGAGTCCTGAAAAGAGCAGCGGTGGCCTGACCGAATACATCGTCCACCACCTGACGCACTGGAAAGTGCAGGTGCTGGGCCACGACTTCCACATGGACTCGTGGCTGGTCGCGCTCGTCGTCGGCCTGCTGGGCTGCTTCCTGCTGTGGACCCAGGCGCGCAAGGCGACCGCCGGCGTGCCGTCCAAGCCGCAGGCCTTCGTCGAGATCGTCGTCGAATTCGTCGACAGCCAGGTCAAGGACACCTTCCACGGCGACCGCCGCTTCATCGCGCCGCTGGCCCTGACGATCTTCGTCTGGGTGATCTTCATGAACACCATGGACCTGCTGCCGCTCGACATCCCGAGCGCCGCGGTCACCGCCTTCGCCGGCCACGAAGTCGCGCACCACACCTACCTGCGCTGGGTGCCGACCGCCGACGTCAACACCACGTTCGGCATGTCGATCACCGTCTTCTTCCTGATCATCTTCTATTCGATCAAGGCCAAGGGCGGCTGGGGCTTCACGAAGGAGCTGTTCACCGCACCGTTCCACGCCGATGGCGTGTTCGCCAAGATCGTGCTCGCGATCCCCAATTTCTTCCTCAACGTCGTCGAATACCTGTCCAAGCCGGTGAGCCTGGGCATGCGACTGTTCGGCAACATGTACGCCGGCGAGCTCGTCTTCATGTTGATCGCGGGGCTGTTCGCCTCGTGGATCACCTTCGTGCCCGGCGTGATCTTCAATTCGATCTGGGCCGTGTTCCACATCCTGATCATCGTGTTGCAGGCCTTCATCTTCATGGTGCTGACCGTCGTGTACCTCGCGATGGCCCACGAGCACCACTAACGGTTTTCCCGCGGCAAGCACCATCCGTTTTCGCTTCACCCTTCAAACCAACTAGTCAGTTCATCCGGAGATCCACCATGGAATTCATCGCCAACGTCCAGGGCCTCACCGCCGTCGCCATCGGCATCATCGTCGGCCTGGGTGCGCTCGGCGCCGCCCTCGGCATCGGCATCATGGGTTCGAAGTTCCTCGAATCCGCCGCCCGCCAGCCCGAACTCGTCCCGATGCTCCAGGGCCGCATGTTCCTGCTCGCCGGCCTGATCGACGCGGCGTTCCTGATCGGCGTCGGCGTGGCGATGATGTTCGCGTTCGCCAACCCGCTGCTGGCCGCCCTCCAGGGCGCCGCTGCCTGAGCAGCACCCGCGCGCACGCCATGACGGCGTGCGCGTTGTTGGACCCGGCGTCGCGGCATCCGGCCGCGTCGCCTTCGATTCGCAGGGCATGACATGAATCCGAATATCACCTTGCTTGGCCAGATGATCTCGTTCGCGATCCTCATCTGGTTCACCGTGAAGTTCATCTGGCCGCCGCTGATGAAGGCGATCGAAGACCGTCAGCAGAAGATCGCCGAAGGTCTCGCCGCCGCCGACCAGAGCCAGAAGAACCTCGCGCAGGCGCAGGACAAGGTCAACGAAGAACTCAAGGCCGCGCGCGTCAAGGCCAACGAGATCATCGAGCAGGCCCACGCCCGCGCCAACCAGATGGTCGACCAGGCCAAGACCGACGCGATCGCCGAAGCCAATCGCCAGAAGGCGCTGGCCGAAGCCGAAATCGCGGCCGCCGCCAACCGTGCGAAGGAAGACCTGCGCAAGCAGGTGTCCGTCCTCGCCGTGACCGGCGCCGAAAAGCTGCTCAAGCGCGAGATCGACGCCAACGCCCACAAGGCGCTGATCGACGACCTGGCCGCGCAGCTCTGAGGACGCATCGATGAGCCAGGCCCTGACCCTCGCCCGTCCCTACGCCCGCGCCGCGTTCTCGCTGGCGCGCGAAGGCAACGCGCTCGCCGGCTGGTCCGATGCGCTCGGTTTCGCCGCGCGTGTCGCGGCCGATCCGCGCGTGGCCGCGCTCCTGGGCAACCCCGCGCTGACGCAAGCCGATGCAGTGACCCTGCTGACGCCGCCGCAGGTGGCGATCGAAGGCGAAACCTTCGCCCGCTTCCTCGCGCTGCTCGCCGACAACCGCCGCCTCGCCGCACTGCCGGAAATCGCCGGCCTGTTCGACGAGCTGCGTTTCGAAGCCGAGCGCGTCGTCAAGGCGCGCATCACCTCCGCCACCGCGTTGCCGGCCGCCGAGCTCGCCACCATCAAGGCCGCGCTGGTCAAGCGCTTCGGCCGCGAAGTGGATGTCGAGACCGCGGTCGACGAATCGCTGATCGGCGGCGCGGTGATCGATGCAGGCGACGTGGTCATCGATGGCTCGCTGCGCGGAAAGCTCGGTCGCCTCCAGGCCGCGCTGTCCAACTAATTCAAATGCACACGCCGGCGGCGACGCCGGCAATCTTGGGAAAACCGACATGGCTACCACGCAGCTCAACCCGTCCGAAATCAGCGAACTGATCAAGACCCGCATCGAGAAGGTCAAGCTCGCTGCCGAAGCGCGCAACGAAGGCACCGTGACCTCGGTGTCGGACGGCATCGTGCGCATCCACGGCCTGGCCGACGCGATGCAGGGCGAAATGATCGAGCTGCCGAACGCGACCTACGCGCTGGCGCTGAACCTGGAGCGCGACTCGGTCGGCGCCGTGGTGCTCGGCGACTACGAACACCTGCGCGAAGGCGACACCGCCAAGACCACCGGCCGCATCCTCGAAGTGCCGACCGGTCCGGAAATGCTGGGCCGCGTCGTCAACGCGCTGGGCGAGCCGATCGACGGCAAGGGCCCGATCGACGCCAAGACCTCCGCGCCGGTGGAAACCATCGCCCCGGGCGTGATCTGGCGCAAGTCGGTGTCGCAGCCGGTGCAGACCGGTTACAAGTCCATCGACTCGATGATCCCGATCGGCCGCGGCCAGCGCGAGCTGATCATCGGCGACCGCCAGACCGGCAAGACCGCCGTGGCGATCGACGCGATCATCAACCAGAAGCATTCCGGCGTTAAGTGCATCTACGTCGCGATCGGCCAGAAGAACTCCACGATCGCCAACATCGTGCGCAAGCTCGAAGAGTTCGGCGCGATGGCGTACACCACGGTCGTCGCCGCCTCGGCGTCCGAATCGGCCGCGATGCAGTACATCGCCGCCTACTCCGGCTGCACGATGGGCGAATACTTCCGCGACCGCGGCGAAGACGCGCTGATCGTGTACGACGATCTGTCCAAGCAGGCCGTCGCCTACCGCCAGATCTCGCTGCTGCTGCGCCGCCCGCCGGGCCGCGAAGCCTATCCGGGCGACGTGTTCTATCTCCACTCCCGCCTGCTCGAGCGCGCCGCGCGCGTGTCCGAGGACTACGTCGAGAAGTTCACCAACGGCGCCGTCAAGGGCAAGACCGGTTCGCTCACCGCGCTGCCGATCATCGAAACGCAGGCCGGCGACGTCTCGGCGTTCGTGCCGACCAACGTGATCTCGATCACCGACGGCCAGATCTTCCTCGAGACCGACCTGTTCAACGCCGGCATCCGCCCGGCCGTGAACGCCGGCATCTCGGTGTCGCGCGTGGGTGGCGCGGCGCAGACCAAGATCATGAAGAAGCTCTCGGGCGGCATCCGCATCGCGCTCGCCCAGTACCGTGAGCTGGCTGCGTTCGCGCAGTTCGCCTCCGACCTGGACGACGCCACGCGCAAGCAGCTCGAGCGCGGCCAGCGCGTCACCGAACTGATGAAGCAGAAGCAGTACGCGCCGATGTCGGTCGCCGAGCAGTCGCTCTCGATCTACGCCGTCGACAAGGGCTACATGGACGAAGTGCCGGTCGCCAAGATCGGTGCGTTCGAAGCCGCCCTCCAGGCCCACTTCGCCAACACGATGGGCAACGTCATCTCGAAGATCAACGAGACCGGCGACTGGAACGACGAGCTCGAAGCCGCGTTCAAGAAGGGCATCGAAGAGTTCCGCTCGACCGGCACGTGGTAATCGGAGACGTACGATGGCTGGTGGTCGCGAAATCAAAACCAAGATCAAGAGCGTGCAGAACACCCGCAAGGTGACGCGCGCGCTCGAGATGGTCTCGGCGTCCAAGATCCGCAAGGCGCAGGACCGCATGAAGGCCTCGCGCCCGTATGCGCGTGCGATGAAGCAGGTGATCGGCCATCTCGCCCAGGCGAACTCCGAATACCGCCATCCCTACCTGGTGCAGCGCGCGGACGTGAAGCGCGTGGGCTACATCGTCGTTTCGTCCGACCGCGGCCTGGCCGGCGGCCTCAACAACAACCTGTTCCGCAAGATGCTGGCCGAGTTCCGCCAGTTCCAGCAGCAGGGGATCGAGGTCGACGTGGTTACCATCGGCCAGAAGGCCTCGGTGTTCTTCCGTCGCATCAAGGTCGGCATGCTCGGTTCGGTCACGCACCTGGGCGACACGCCGCACGTCGAACAGCTGGTGGGCGTCATCAAGGTGATGCTGGATGCCTACCAGGCCGGTACGGTCGACAAGGTGTTCCTCGCCTACAACGACTTCGTCAACACGATGACGCAGAAGGCGACGTTCGACCAGTTGCTGCCGCTGCCCGCGTCGGAAACGCAGGTCGCCAGGCACGACTGGGACTACCTGTACGAACCCGACGCGCAGGCCGTGCTGGAGCACGTGCTGACGCGTTACATCGAGTCGCTGGTGTACCAGGCGGTGCTCGAGAACGTGGCGTCCGAACATGCCGCGCGCATGGTCGCGATGAAGTCCGCGTCCGACAACGCCACCAAGCTGATCGGCACGCTGAACCTGGTCTACAACAAGGCCCGCCAGGCGGCGATCACGCAAGAAATCTCCGAAATCGTGGGTGGTGCGGCGGCGGTGTAAACCGCGCCCACCTTGAAGCAATCAAGAGTTATTACTGAGGCTATGGCTATGAACCAGGGCAAGATCGTTCAGATCATCGGCGCGGTCGTCGACGTCGAATTCCCGCGCGAGAGCGTGCCGAAGGTGTACGACGCGCTGAAGGTGCAGAACACCGAAATCACGCTCGAAGTGCAGCAGCAGCTCGGCGACGGCATCGTGCGCACCATCGCCCTCGGTTCGACCGACGGCCTGAAGCGCAACCTGATCGCCGACAACACCGGCCGCGCGATCTCCGTGCCGGTGGGCAAGGGCACCCTGGGCCGCATCATGGACGTGCTCGGCTCGCCGATCGACGAAGCCGGTCCGGTCAAGGCCGACACGCAGTGGGAAATCCACCGCGCGGCCCCGTCGTACGAAGAACAGTCGGCGGGCAACGAACTGCTCGAAACCGGCATCAAGGTCATCGACCTGATGTGCCCGTTCGCCAAGGGCGGCAAGGTCGGCCTGTTCGGCGGCGCCGGCGTGGGCAAGACGGTCAACATGATGGAGTTGATCAACAACATCGCGACCGAGCACTCGGGCCTGTCGGTGTTCGCCGGCGTGGGTGAGCGCACCCGCGAAGGCAACGACTTCTATCACGAGATGCAGGAGTCGGGCGTCGTCAACGTGGCCGAGCCGGAGAAGTCCAAGGTCGCGATGGTGTACGGCCAGATGAACGAGCCGCCGGGCAACCGCCTGCGCGTGGCGCTCACCGGCCTGACGATGGCCGAGTACTTCCGCGACGAAGGCCGCGACGTGCTGCTGTTCGTCGACAACATCTACCGCTACACGCTGGCCGGCACCGAAGTGTCGGCGCTGCTCGGCCGCATGCCGTCGGCGGTGGGCTACCAGCCCACGCTCGCCGAGGAAATGGGCGTGCTGCAGGAACGCATCACCTCGACCAAGACCGGTTCGATCACCTCGATCCAGGCCGTCTACGTCCCCGCGGACGACCTGACCGACCCGTCGCCGGCGACGACCTTCGCGCATCTGGACGCGACCGTCGTGCTCTCGCGCAACATCGCCTCGCTGGGTATCTACCCGGCGGTCGACCCGCTCGACTCCACCTCGCGCCAGCTCGACCCGAACGTGATCGGCAACGAACACTACGACACCGCGCGTCGCGTGCAGTCCACGCTCCAGAAGTACAAGGAGCTCAAGGACATCATCGCGATCCTCGGCATGGACGAACTGTCGGAAGAAGACAAGCAGGCCGTCTCGCGCGCCCGCAAGATCGAGCGCTTCTTCTCGCAGCCCTTCCACGTGGCCGAAGTGTTCACCGGTTCGCCGGGCAAGTACGTGTCGCTGAAGGACACGATCCGCGGCTTCAAGATGATCGTCGACGGTGAACTCGACCACCTGCCCGAGCAGGCCTTCTACATGGTCGGCTCCATCGATGAAGCGATCGAGAAGGCCAAGAAGATCGCTGCCTAAGGAGCACCTGGCATGGCATCCACCATCCGCTGCGACATCGTGAGCGCCGAAGCCGAGATCTTCCGCGGCGAAGCCGAACTGGTCGTCGCCACCGGCGAGTTGGGCGAGCTCGGCATCGCGCCGAAGCACGCCCCGCTCATCACGCGCCTCAAGCCGGGCAAGGTCGTCGTGACCCTGCCTGGTGGCGAAAAGCTCGACTTCGCCATCTCCGGCGGCATCCTCGAGGTGCAGCCGCAGGTCGTCACCGTCCTCGCCGACACCGCGGTGCGCGCGCAGGACATCGACGAAGCCGCGGTTCGCGCCGCGAAGGAAGAAGCCGAGCGCGTCCTGGCGCGCCGTGGCGAAGCGATGGAAATCGCCGAAGCGCAGGCGCGGCTCGCGGAAGTCACCGCGCAGTTGCAGGCGCTGGAACGCTTGCGCAAGAACCTCAAGCACTGAGCTTGTCGACAAGCTTCACGAAAACGCCGGCCTTGCGCCGGCGTTTTTCGTTTGCGCGATTACTTCTTGTAGACCCAGTGCCGCGAGAGCAAAAACCCCGTCACCCCGAGCACGCCCTCGACGCCCGGCTTGGCGAGCCACGCCCACTTCAAGCCCAGGTGATGGTCGATCATCCCCATCGACCATGTGCTGACGATCGTCGTGCCGGTCCACATCAGCACGAAGCGCAGGAGCTGCTTGCGACCGACGACCGTGTCGTCGCCGCTGAAGGTCAATTTCCCATTGAGCCAGTAGCCCAGGCACGCGCCGGCGACGCGGCCGAGCACGTTCGCCGGCTTGACCGGCATGCCCCAGCCGCTCAGCGCGACCAGGACGCCCCAGTCCACCAGCCACTGCACGATGCCGATGATCAGGTACCCGCGTGCGTGCCGCCCCAGCGTCATGCGTTCGTCCGTGAAGGAAAGGCCGACGCATCCTAGCAGCGACCACCGCTAGAATCCGTCGACACGTTTCCCCGGATCGGACCAGATGCCCGCACCCCTGCACGTCGTCATCCTCGCCGCCGGCGAAGGCAAGCGCATGCGCTCCTCGCTGCCGAAGGTGCTGCACCGCATCGCCGGCAAGCCGATGCTGGCGCAGGTCATCGCCGCCGCGCGCGCGTTGTCGCCCGCGGGCATCCACGTCGTCTACGGCCACGGCGGCGAACAGGTGAAGGCGGCCTTCGCATCGCAGCCCGACCTGCAATGGGCGGAACAGTCCAGACAACTCGGCACCGCGCACGCGGTGCAGCAAGCGATGCCGAACGTGCCCGACGGTGCGCAAGTGCTCGTGCTTTACGCCGACGTCCCGCTGATCACGCCGGAAACCTTGCGCCCGCTGCTCGCGACGCCGGGCCGCCTCGCCGTACTCGCGGCCGAACTCGCCGATCCGTCGGGCTACGGCCGCATCGTGCGCGATGCCGAAGGGCGCGTTGCCTCCATCGTCGAGCACAAGGACGCGACGAGCGACGAACGCCAGATCCGCCTGGTCAACACCGGCGTCATCGCGGTGGAATCCACGGCGCTCAAGCGTTGGCTCGCGCGCGTGTCCAACGACAATGCACAGGGTGAGTATTACCTCACCGACGTCTTCCGCGAAGCCACTTCGGAATTCAGCGCGGCCGAAATCGTCCTCGCGCACGATCCGCTGGAGACCGAAGGCGCGAACGATCCCTGGCAGCTCGCCCAACTCGAACGCGCGTTCCAGCTGCGCACCGCGCGTGCGCTGTGTGTCGAAGGCGTGCGCTTCGCCGATCCGGCGCGTGTCGACATTCGTGGCGACGTGCAGGTCGGCCGCGATGTCGAAATCGACGTCGATGTCGTCTTCGAGGGCAACATCGTGCTCGGCGATGGTGTACGCATCGGTCCGTTCTGCCGCCTGAAGGATGTCTCGCTGGCCGCGGGCACCGAAGTGCGCGCGCATTGCGATCTCGACGGTGCGCGCACCGAAGGCGCGGTGATGATCGGACCGTTCGCGCGCCTGCGCCCCGGCACCGTGCTCGCCGACGGCGTACACATCGGCAACTTCGTCGAGACCAAGAACGCCAAGCTCGGCGTCGGCAGCAAGGCCAATCACCTGACTTATCTCGGCGACGCCATCGTCGGCGCGGGCGTCAACATCGGCGCCGGCACGATCACGTGCAACTACGATGGCGCGAACAAGTCGACCACCACGATCCACGACGGCGCGTTCATCGGATCCAACAGCGCGCTCGTGGCGCCGGTGGCGATCGGGAAGGACGCGACGATCGGTGCCGGTTCGGTGATCACGAAAGACGCGCCCGAGGGAAAGCTCACCATCGCGCGCGGCAAGCAGCAGGCGATCGATGGCTGGCAGCGACCGGTGAAGAAGCCGAAGTAGTCGCGCGTCGCTGGTCCAATGTTCCGCGTTCCTATGCTCAAGTACGTGCGCTGAGTCTCCGCTTTCGCAGCACATCGGCCGAAACGCCGCCGCGATTCGAAGCGCAATCGGCTTACAGGGCGTTCCGGACATCGCATCCAATGTCCGGAACATCCCTGCCGGAGATCGAACGATGCAGACCTTGCGCACGACGTCGCACATGATGGTCCTGTCCATGGCGGTCTTGCTCGCGGCACTGCCGCAACGCGCCGCGGCGCAAAGTGCGATCACGCCCGGCTACTACACCCTGACGATGCAGAGCCACGACAACCAGCCTGCGAAAGGCGCGTGCCTGATCCAGGGCAACAACGGCAACGGCGGCCCGATTCGATATCTCTGGAATGAGCCCGGCGGGCGCGCGCAGGTTTGCGGATTCAGCAGCGCGGCCCAGCTCGTCGCCAATGGCCAGGCGCTGTTCGCCGTCATCGACGCCAACACCTACACCTCGCAAGGCCAACGCACCTACATCCTCAAGAACAAGCGCAGCGGGCAGTGCCTGCAAACCTTGCCCGGGACGCGCGCCGTGCATTTTTCTTCGACGCGCTGCGACTCGACCAACGGGTATGCGATGTGGATCCTCGACCGGTTCCCCGGCGGCGACACGAATGTCACGCCGCTCAGGCCCTTGTCCAGGCCGTCGCATTGCCTGATCTACGGCAACAACGGGCATGACACGGTCCCCACGCTGTGGCGCTGGAACGATGTGTCGACGGATCAGACGTGGTGTGGCCTGGGCTCCTCGGGACGCCTGAGCAACACCGGCCAGGGCTTGTTCCTGATGGTCAAGTTCGCCGACTGATTCCCGTCAGGCCGGCAGCGTCATCGCAACGCACAGTCCGCCGCCCTGGCGGTTGAGCAAGGCGATGCGGCCGCCGTGCGCTTCGGCGATTTCGCGCGCAAGCGCCAGGCCCAGGCCGGTGCCATGGCGCTTGGTCGAATAGAACGGCAACAACGCATTGGCGAGCACCGCTTCGTTCATGCCGGTGCCGCGGTCGAGCACTTCGATGCGCCATGCGTCGGGCAAGCGCTTGAGCGCGAGCGCGACGTCGCCGGAAGGCGAGCCGGATTCGTGCGCGTTCTTCAACAGGTTGAGCAGGCACTGCGACAGTTGCGCGGCGTCGAAGCGGCCGACGCCCGACGCTTCCGCGCCGTCGTACACGAACTCCACCTGCGATCGCAATTGCGCGATGAAGCGCTGCCAATCGACCGCTTCCACGCGCGGTGCCGGCAACTTGGCGAAACGCGCGTAATCGCGGATGAAGCCTTCCAGGTGCCGCGCGCGATCTTCGATCGTGGCCAGCGCGTTCGGCAAACGCTCGTACTGCCCGCGCCGAACCAGCTCGGCGCCCGAATGCGCCAGCGAAGCGATCGGCGCCAGCGAATTGTTCAACTCGTGGCTGATCACGCGGATCACCTTCTTCCACGTCTGCACTTCCTGGCGGCGCAGTTCGGCGGTGAGCTGGCGCAGCAGGATCAACTCGTGCTTGCGGCCGTTGAGGCGGAACGTACGGCGCGAGAGGTGGTAGATCTCTTCGTGTTCGTCGTCGCCGACGGTGAACATGCCGTCGGCGCCGCGTTGCAGGGCTTCGCGCAGGGCGTCCGGCACGTGGTCGAGGATGTCCTCGAACGAGCGGCCTTCGACGCGCTTGCCATCGCCGAGCAATTTGCGCGCGGCGAGATTGCCGTGCACCACGCGATGATGCGGATCGACCAGCACCATCGCCACGGGCGTGTGCTGCACCATCGTGTCGAGCAGCAACTCGCGTTGCACGAGCGCCAGGCGCTGGTCGCGCAGGGCATCGCCCAGGGCGTTGTGCGCATCGACCAGATCGCCGAGTTCGTTCTTCGCATGCCACGACAGGCCGAAGCCGAAATCGCCGTCGCGATAACTCGCCACCGTGCCGGCCAGTGCGCGGAACAAGGAACGCATCGGCGCGAATGCGCGGCGCACGTGGTAGTACAGCAAGGGCAACAAGACGGCCGGCGCGATCAGGATGGCCCACCACGGTTCCTTCAGCACCGCCGTCAGCAACACCGCGATGATCGCCGTCAGCAGCAGATAGGCCGCGGCCAGGATCGTGAAGGTCACGCTGAGCGTCAGTCGGCGGGAGGACACGGGGCGCCCTTCAGTCGCGCTTGATGCCGAGGCGGTCGAGCCGGCGATACAAAGCCTGGCGCGACATGCCCAATTCGCTGGCCGCCTGCGCGAGCACGCCGCCGGCGCGTTCGAGCGCGGATTCGATCGCGGCGCGGTCGGGTTCGTCGTTCGTCGATGTGCCTTGCGCGACCACCGGTGGTGCTTGCAGGCCCAGGTCGGTCGGCGTGAGTTCGTCTTCGCGCGCAAGCAGGCCCGCGCGCTGCAGGGTGTTGCGCAACTCGCGCACGTTGCCGGGCCAGGCGTGGGCGCGCAGCGCGCGTTCGGCCGCCGCGCCCAGGCGCTTGCCCGCGGGAAGGAAGTGGCGCGCCAGAGGAAGGATGTCGTCGGGCCGCTGCGCGAGCGGCAACAACTTCAGCTCGATCGCATTGAGTCGGTAATACAGGTCTTCGCGGAATTGCGCCGCGACGATGAGCGAGGCCAGGTCGGCATTGGTCGCGCTGATCACGCGCACTTTGACCTCGCGCTCGCGGTTGCTGCCCAGGCGTTGGAAGCGGCCGGTTTCCAGCACGCGCAACAATTTCACCTGGCCGGCCAGCGGCAGCGTGCCGATTTCATCGAGGAACAGAGTGCCGCCATCGGCGGCTTCGAACTTGCCTTCGCGCGCCTTGTTGGCGCCCGTGTAGGCGCCGGCGTCGGCGCCGAACAGCTCCGCTTCGATCAACTCGCCGGGCAATGCGCCGCAATTGACGGCGACGAACGGCCCGTTCCGCACGCTCGAATTGGCGTGGATGATCTCGGCGTACTTCTCCTTGCCCGTGCCGTTGGGGCCGGTGATCAACACGGGAAGATCGGAGCGCGCGACCTGGCAGGCGAGCATCAGCGTCGCTTCGCTCGCCGCGTCGGCGAAGACCAGGCCGCGCAGGTCGTGTTCGCGCAGCAACGCATCGCGCCGGCGGCGTTCGCCGCTGCGATGGCGTTGCAACTCGTCGCGCGTGGCCGCCAGTTCGAGCAGGTTGTTGACCGTCGCCAGCAGCTTGCGGTCGTCCCAGGGCTTGGCGAGGTAATCGGCCGCGCCGGCTTTCACCAGGTCGACCGCCGATTCCAGGTGCGTCCACGCAGTGAGCAGGATGACGGGCAGGTCGGGGTGGCGTTCGCGGATCGCACCGAACAGGGCGACCCCTTCCTCGCCCGAGGTCGTGTCGGCGTGGAAGTTCATGTCCTGCACGACCAGGTCGATCGGCTCGCGCGCGAGCAACTTCAAGCCCTCGTCCGGCGTGGTGACCGAGCGCGTGTCGATGTCGTGCAGCGAGAACAGCGTTTCCAGCGCCATCGCCACTGCGGGGTTGTCGTCGATGACCAGGATCGTGGGCATGGCGCAAGCGTACCGAAAGAAAGGGGCCGCACCGCATCCGGTGCGGCCCCCATGGCCCGTGGGAGGCCGGGAAACCCGATTGTCGCGGGGTCAGACCGAGCGGGTGGCCACCGCCGGCGGCACCGCGGCGGCTTTCCGCGCGGGGCCGAACACCGAGATCTGTCCGAGCAGCCAGAGCACGACGGCACCGACCGGCAGGTACATCAACGGCAGGCGCGGCAGCTCGTACTTGCCCATCAACAACTGGTTGATGCCGAAGGCCATCACCATGCCGATGCAGATGCCGAGCGTGGCGAGCAGGAAGTTCTCGGTCTGGAAGTAGCGCAGGATCTGGCCCTTCGTCGCGCCGAGCGCACGGCGCACGCCGATCTGGCGCGTGCGTTGCTGCACCCAGAAGCTGGCCAGGCCGACGATGCCGAGCGCGGTGACGATCAACAGCGCGATGCACACGCTGCCGAGCATCCACGCCATCGCGCGATCGCCGCGGAAGAAGTCGTGGCGCATCTCTTCCATCGTCTTCTTTTCGACGATCAGGCGGTTGTTGGCGTTCTTCAGCAGCATCTTTTCCGCGGCATCCAGCGTCGCCTGGCGCTGGTTCGGATCGTCGATGCGGAGCATGTAGTTGCCGCCGACCGTGTAGGGCACGCGCACCGGGAGCAGCTGCGAATATTCGAACTCACCGAAGCCGCCGTTGTTGTTCGGGCGCACCATGTGTTCGACGATGCCCACCACGCGCGTGGGCTCGTCGCCCCAGCTGTAGTACTGCTTGCCGATCGGGTTTTCGCCCGGCCACAGCTTCTCGGCCGTCTGCCGCGTGAGGATCGCCGCGTGCGGCTGCACCTTGCTGTTGGGCTTGTCCATGTCCTCCCAGGTCACGATGTCGTCGGCGGTGAAGTTGCGGCCGGCGACGAGCTTCAGGCCCATCGTGTCGAGGAATTGCACGTCGCCCATGTAGACGGTGGCGTTGAGGTTCTGGTGCGTCTGTTCCTTGGTCAGGTTGACGCCGCTGTTCCAGGAGCTGTTGTTGAACGGCACCTGGTTGGTGACGGTCGCGTTCTTGACGCCGGGCAGCGTGCGCAGCGCGGCCAGGTCGGTCTGCGTCAGCGAACCGGCGTTGTCGTCGGTGCCGATGCCACCCAGCTGCACGCGCACGATGTGCGTTTCGTCGAAGCCGCTGACGCGGTTGATCGCTTCCAGTCGCCCACTGATCAGGAACAGCGCGTTGCAGATGATGGCGCAGCTCAGCGCGATCTCCAGCACGATCAGCGAGGCGGCGGTCTTGTGCCGGCGCAGCGTGGAAAGAATGGGACGGAGTTCCATGGTCATGCCCTCACTGCGACTTGAGTTGGACGGCGGGCGTCACCTGGCACGCATGCCACGCGGGCACGAGCCCGGCGAGCACGCTGGCGAGGATGGCGAGCGCGAAGGTCACGAGAAACATCGTCGGATCCAGGTGCGCAAGATCCGCATAGCCGACCGGTTGCTGGCGCACGGCCCACAGGCCGAGCATCGCCAGACCGAGGCCGAGCACACCGCCGGCGAGGCCGACCGTGCCCGCTTCGACCAGGCACTGCGCGAAGATCGCGCGACGCGAGGCACCGAGCGCGCGACGCACGCCGATCTCACTGGAACGACGCAGGAACTTGGCGAGCAGCAAACCGACGGTGTTGAGCAGGCACACGGCGAGGAAACCGAAGGCCAGCCACACCTGCAGGCGCACGTCGCTCGGAACGACCTTGCGATAGTCCAGCCACTCCATGACGCTGCGCAGGCGCACGTTGGTCGGGCGCTGGTAACGGCCCGCCGCATGCTGCTGGTCGGAATAGTTGGTGAGATAGCGCTTGTACGCTTCCGCCTTTTCCGGCGTGTCCAGCTGCACCCAGTACTGCATCCAGGTGCACGGCGAGTTGACGCCGGTTTCGCCTTCCGGATCGTCTGCGCCGTCCTTGTGGTCGTCCCAGCAATCCATCGACCCGTTGCGGCCCATCTTGAGATCGCGCGAGGTGGAGAAGGGCAGGTAGATCTGTTCGGCTTCGCCGTAGCGATCGGAGTTGAGGTCGTAGAACTTCGGCTTCGGGCGGTAGTCTTCCATCACGCCGACGACGCGGAAGTCGCTGCCGTCCATGCGCAGCGTCTTGCCGACCGCCTGCACGGTGCCGTACAGCTTTTCGGCGAGCTTGCGCGTGATCACCGTGACGCGGTCGTGCCCGTCGTCCTGCGCCTTGCTCCATCCGTTGCCGGCGATGAAGGTCGGTTCGAACATCGGGAAGAAATCCGCCGAGACGTAACGCGCGTCCAGGCCGAACGGCGCCAGGCCCTGCTTGTCCGGCTGCACGGCCACGCCGCCGCCGGTCATCAGCGCCTGGCGATCGCCCTTGGCTTCGCGCAGGAGTTGCTCGGCGTCGTAACGCGTGAGCTGGTCGTCGGGCTCTTCGCCCGGCGTGTAGCCGTCCATGCTCTGCGGATCCAGCTGCGGGGTGAAGAGCATCGCGCTCTTCTGCGGAATCGGATCGCCGGAGAGCACGTGGAAGACGGTGAGCGTGGTCATGCTCGCGCCGATGCCCAGCGCGATCGCCAGCACCATCAGTGCGGTGAGGACGCGGTTGCGCCGGAAACTGCGCAATGCGAGGTCGAAGTAGTAGGCGAACATGCGGGCGGCCCTCTTACGGCGTTTCGGCGAGCGAAGCGGCGGCGACGCGGGTCAGGCTCGGTTCGACGGACAGGTCCGTCGCCATGCCGTCGACGATGTGCACGTTGCGCTGCGCGCGCGCGGCCAGTTCGGGATCGTGCGTGACCATCACGATGGTGGTGCCGGCCGCGTTGATTTCCTCGAGCAGTTCCAGCACGCCGCGCGCCATCTGCGAATCCAGGTTGCCGGTCGGTTCGTCGGCGAGCAGCAGGCGCGGCGAACCGGCGAGCGCGCGCGCGATCGCGGCACGCTGCTGCTGGCCGCCCGAGAGTTCGGCCGGGTAATGCTTCATGCGCGAGCCCAGGCCGACGCGCGAGAGGGCATCTTCGATGCGTGCCTTGCGGTCGGCGGCGGTCATGCCGCGATAGCGCAGCGGCACGTCGACGTTGTCGAACAGGTTGAGGTCGGGAATCAGGTTGAAGGACTGGAAGATGAAGCCGATCTTCTGGTTGCGCAGCTTGCTGCGCTGGTCGTCGGACATGCCGCGCACGTCGTGGCCGTCCAGGTGGTACTCGCCCCCGGTGAAGGTTTCCAGCAGGCCCGCGATGTTGAGGAAGGTCGTCTTGCCCGAGCCCGACGGGCCGGTGACGGCGACGAATTCGCCTTCGCGCACGTGCAGGTCCAGCGAACGCAGCGCGTGGGTTTCGACGAGTTCGGTGCGGTAGACCTTGGTGACCTGGCGCATGTCGAGCATGACGGTGTTCCTTCTCTGGGGTTCGTGCGTGGATGCTTGGGGAAGTAAAAGGGTTGCGTTGGGTGTGCGAATCAGTTGATGGCGATGCGTTCGCCGTCGCCGAACTGGTCGGCGCCCGAGACCACGATGCGGTCGCCTTCCTTGACGCCGTCGATGATTTCCACCGCGCTGATGCTGCTGGCGCCCAGGCGCACGGGCTTCTTGACGGCGGTGTCGCCGTCCATCACCCATGCGCTGTTGCCGCCGCCTTCGTCGACGAACGGGCCGCGTTCGACCTGCAGCACGTTCTTGCGCGTATCCATCACGATGCGGGCGGACAGGCGCTGGTTCTGGCGCAGGCCCGGCGGTTGCTTGCCGGAGAAGCGCAGGCGGCTGGTGACCTCGCCATTGACCACTTCCGGGGAGACCGCGGCCACGTGGGCTTCGTAGGGCGCGCCGCCGGAGCTGCGGATTTCGGCGGGCATGCCGATGCCCAGGTCGCGCGCGAAGCTTTCGGGGATGCGGATCTCGACTTCGAATTCGGTGAGGTCGACCACGCTCAGCACCGGCGCGTTCTGCGCGACGTTCGCACGCTGCGCCACCTGCACCTGGCCGACCTGGCCATCGAAGGGCGCGCGCAGCGTGAGCGCGGCGACCTGGCGCTGCATTTCGACGACGACCGCGCGCTGGCGATCGGCGAGCAAGCGCTTGTTCTGCGTATCGAGCGTGGCGCCCTTGCCCGACAGGCCCACGTCGCCCTTGGCGTGCGCCAGGCCGATGTCGGCGCTCTTGAGCGTGTCCTGCGCCTTGGCCACGTCGACCTGCGCGACCGCGCCGCCTTCGAACGCGCGCTGGTAACGCTCCAGGTCGCGCACCGCGGCCTGGCGCACGATCTGCGCCTCATCCAGCGCCTTGCGCGCATTGGCACGCGAGAGTTGCGCATCCAGCGCGGCGCGGCCGGCTTCTGCTTCCAGGCTCGCGAGCGTGGCTTCTTCCTGCGCGAGCTTGCTGCGCAACTCCGGGCTGTCGATTTCGGCGAGGGCCTGGCCCTTTTTCACCTGGTCGCCGGCGACGACCTTGAGCGTGACCGTGCCGCCGGCGATCGCGTAGAGCACCGGGCTGTTGGCGGCGATGACACGGCCGTCGGCCGAGATGTCGCGCACCAAGTCGCCGCGCGTGACTTGCGCGATGCGCACGCGCGAGGCGTCGACGGAACGATTGCCCGCGCTCCAACCGGAGGCCACCCAACCGGCGAGCAACAACAAGCCCAGGCCCGCGCCACCGGCGATCAGCCAGGACCGCTTGATCTTCGGCAAGCGGCGCGACGAAGAACCGCCGACGGCGTGGGCGGGGGGAGGAGAGAGCGGACGATCCTGTCCGGAGGTGTCGCGGATGGCCATGGGGCGGAGGGGCTCGCAAAGTGACTACGTGCTGAGTCGCACGAAACATGCCAACGCCAAGCCATTGATTCCAAAGGGCGAGGACCCCACTGTCCGGGTGTCCACGCGGACACCACACCGTCCGGCGGACAGTGTCCGCAGCTCATCGGTTGCGGCAGCGCCCCGGTCACATCTTCACGCGTCCACTAGACTGTGGACCTTCTGCAGGAGTCGAACACCTCTATGTGCGGCATCGTCGGCGCGATCGCGGATCGCGATGTGGTTCCGGTCCTCATCGAAGGCCTCAAGCGGCTGGAATATCGCGGTTACGACTCGGCGGGCATCGCCGTGGTCGATGCGAAGGCCGGCGACGTGCGCCGCGTGCGCCGCACCGGGCGCGTGTCGGAAATGGAAGCGGCCGCGCAGGCCGAACATTTCTCCTCGCGCCTGGGCATCGGCCACACGCGCTGGGCCACGCACGGCGGCGTCACCGAGGGCAACGCGCATCCGCACGTGAGCCACGGCGAACTGGCGCTGGTGCACAACGGCATCATCGAAAACCACGAGCAGCAGCGCGAACGCCTGCGCAAGCTCGGTTATCAGTTCGAATCGCAGACCGACACCGAAGTCATCGCGCACCTGGTCCACCACTACCGCGCGCAGGGCGAATCGCTGCTGCACGCGCTGCAGAAGGCGGTGAAGGAACTGCATGGCGCCTACGCGATCGCCGTGATCGACAAGCGCGATCCGGACATCATGGTCGCCGCGCGCATGGGTTGCCCGCTGCTGGTGGGCCTGGGCGAAGGCGAGAACTTCGTGGCCTCCGACGTCTCGGCGATCGTCTCCTCCACGCGCCGCGTGATCTTCCTGGAAGAAGGCGACACCGCCGAACTCACGCGCGAAAGCGTGAAAGTGTTCGACGCCACCGGTGCGCCGGTCGAGCGCGACGTGCATGTGTCCGACGTGTCGCTCGCTTCGCTGGAGCTCGGCCCGTATCGCCACTTCATGCAGAAGGAAATCCACGAGCAGCCGCGCGCGGTGGCCGACACCATCGAAGCGGTGATCGACAACAACGGCTTCTCCGCGTCCCTGTTCGGCGCGCAGGCCGAAGACGTCATGCGCGATGTCGAGGCCGTGCAGATCCTCGCGTGCGGCACCAGCTACTACGCCGGCCTGGTCGCGCGCTACTGGATCGAATCGATCGTTGGCATTCCGTGCGCGGTCGACATCGCCAGCGAATATCGCTATCGCGAAGTGGTGGCCAATCCCAGGCAGCTGGTCGTCACCATCTCGCAGTCGGGCGAAACGCTCGACACGATGGAAGCGCTCAAGTACGCCAAGAACCTCGGCCACGAACGCACGTTGTCGATCTGCAACGTGCCCGAAAGCGCGATCCCGCGCGCCAGCAAGCTGGTGTACTACACGCGCGCCGGCGCGGAAATCGGCGTCGCTTCCACGAAGGCGTTCACCACGCAGCTCGTCGCCTTGTTCACGCTGACCTGCACGCTCGCCAAGTTGCGCGGCAAGCTCGACGCCGAGCGTGAGCAGGCGCACCTGGATGCCTTGCGCCAATTGCCCGGCAGCGTGCAGCACGCGCTGAACCTGGAGCCGCAGATCGTGGCGTGGGCGGAGAAGTTCGCGGGCAAGCAGCACGCCTTGTTCCTCGGGCGCGGCATGCACTATCCGATCGCGCTCGAAGGCGCGCTCAAGCTCAAGGAAATCTCGTACATCCACGCCGAGGCCTACCCGGCGGGCGAACTCAAGCATGGCCCGCTCGCGCTGGTGGACAGCGCGATGCCCGTGGTGGTGATCGCCCCCAACGACAGCCTGCTGGAAAAGGTGAAGTCGAACATCCAGGAAGTGCGTGCGCGCGGCGGCGAGATGTTCGTCTTCGCCGACGCCGACAGCCAGTTCGGCGAATCCGAAGCCGTGCACGTCATCCGCACGCCGCGCCATGTCGGCGTGTTGTCGCCGATCGTGCATGCCATCCCCGTGCAGTTGCTGGCCTACCACGCAGCACTCGCGCGCGGGACGGATGTCGACAAGCCGCGCAACCTGGCGAAGTCGGTCACCGTCGAATAATCGCGCGCGCCGCTTCCGCGGCGTCTCGCGTTTCGCAGGCAAATTCCTCACCCCGACGGCGCTCGGCACTGCTTACGCCGTGGTCCGGACTGCGCCCAGCATGGTCCCGAGCGTGCGTCGTTCGTGATGCCGATCGTCGGCACCGGCGCCGTGTGAGGGGCTACCATGCAAGCGAAGTGGGCCGTAGGGATCGGCGCGATGTGCGCGCTGTTGGGGGCGGGAACCGCGGGCGCGACCACGCCGGTCGACGCGCAGCGCGAGGACGTGGTTGCGCAAGTCGCCGCGCACGACTTCACCGTTCAATCGGCCACGCCCGGTGCAGGCGCGATCGAAATCGGCGACGAGAGCGAAGCGTCGGGCGACCACGCCATCGCCATCGGTGAATGGAGCCGCGCGGGCGGCGCCGGCAGCATCGCGTTCGGTTACAACGCAATGGCGGACCAGGAGGGCGCGCTTGCCTTCGGTACCGACAGTGCTGCGCTCGGGTTGTATGCGATGGCCTTCGGTACGAGCAGCGTCGCGCTCGGCAATGCCTCCATCGCATTCGGTCGACACGCCGAGGCGCATGGCGAATCGAGTGTCGCGATCGGGCATCACGCACTTGCGCTGTATCCGCTGAGTGTCGCGATCGGCCGCAACGTGCTCAACCAGGGCACGGCGAGCGTCGCCATCGGTTCCGACACGGTGGCCGAGGGCATGTACAACACGGTCGTCGGGTACAGGAGCAAGGGCACCGGGGGCGGTGCCACGGCGTATGGCGGGGCGAGCCTCGCGGACGGCTTCAACACGACGGCGCTCGGCTACAGCGCCTACGCGAGGCACGATGGCACGGCAGTCGGCACGTTTGCGCGTGCCGGCGATCTTGCGGTCGCACTCGGTATCCGCAGCGTCGCGGACATCGTGGCGGTCGCCGTCGGCGCGAACGCACGTGCGGCGTTCAAGGCCACGGCGGTCGGTGCCGAAGCTGCGGCGATCTCGGAGCACGCGTCGGCCTTCGGCAATCACGCCTTCGGCCGGGATGCCGACACGTCGGCCTTTGGCGCATATGCGCGCGCAATGAATGCGCGTAGCACGGCGCTGGGCGCCTTCTCGGATGCGCGTGCGGACGGGAGCGTCGCCATCGGCCATGGATCGCAGTCGCTGCGTGCGAACACCGTATCGATGGGTTCCTCGGGGACCTGGTTGGACGAGGACAGGAACGCGCACGGGCCGATCTTCCGGCAGATCGTCAATGTCGCCGCAGGCACGGAAGCCAATGACGTCGTCATCAAGGCGCAACTCGACGAGGCGATCGCGGGCCTGGATGGCTCGATCGGTTCCGGCCTCGGCGGCTTGCAATCGCGCATGGATGCGTTGGAAGCGGCGTTCGGCAAGTTGCCGATTACATCGCCGACAACGCCCGGTGTCGGCACGGGCGAAGGCACGGCCATCGGCGTCGGCAGCAGCGCGGTCGACGGCGCCGCCGCATTGGGTCAAGGGTCGGTCGCGCACGAGACCGGCACCGTCTCCATGGGCGCTGCAGGCTCGGAGCGTCGCGTCGTGCACGTCGACGACGCGGTCGCCGCGACCGACGGGGTGAACCTCCGGCAGATGCAGGCCGCCCAAGCGTCCACGCTCAACGAAGCGCGTGCCTACACCGACCAGCGCGTGCAGGCCTTGTCCGATCAATTCATCGATCTGAGCGATCGCGTCGATCGGCAGGACGACCGCATCGATCGCATCGGTGCGATGTCCGCCGCGATGTCCAGCATGGCGATCAATGCGGCCCAGGGGCGCAGCGATCGCGGCCGGCTCGCCGCGGGCGCGGGTTGGCAGAACGGGGAAAGCGCGTTGTCCGTCGGCTACGCGCGCAACATTTCCGATCGCGTGTCGGTCAGCCTCGGCGGGGCCTTCAGCAGCGACGATCAATCGGCAGGCATCGGCTTCGGCATCGACCTTTGAGGAGACGGCAAATGAAAAACACCCTTCGTTTCGCGTTCGCGCTGTCTGCATTCTGTGCCGCCAACGCTGCGCTCGCCTTCGATCCGGCGGGCCGCGTGGTGGTGAAGTTCAACGAGCGCGGTCTCGCACGCGCGGACCACACAAGCGCATTGCGGACGCTCGCACCCGAATCGCAACTCGTCTACCGCCTCGCCAACGGGGCGCACGTCCTGCGCATCGAGCAAGGCGACGCCGATGCATTGGTCGCGCGCCTGTCGGCGAACCCCGACGTGCAATACGCCCTGCGCGATCCGCTGCTGCAGCACACCGGTGTCGTCGACGATCCGTGGTATGAGGGATTCAACGCCGTCAATGGCCGCACATATTCACGCTTCCAGTCCGACCTCTACAATCCGCTCGGCGGCGTCGATGCGCCGGCCGCGTGGGCGCAAGGCGCGACGGGCGAGGGCATCGTCGTCGCCGTGATCGACACGGGCATCACCGCGCATCCGGACCTCGACGCGAACATCGTCCAAGGCGCCGGCTACGACTTCATCACCGATGCATTCATCTCGGGGCGCCCGGACGCTGCACGTAGCCCGGGCGGCTGGGATCCCGGCGACTGGACGCATGTGCCGCCGTATCAGGGGAAATGCTCGGCCAGACCCAGCAGCTGGCACGGCACGCACGTGTCGGGGACGATCGCGGCGGTGACCAACAACGGCATCGGCATCGCCGGCATGGCGTATCGCGCGAAGGTGCTGCCGATCCGCGTGCTGGGTCATTGCGGCGGATACATGTCGGACATCGCCGATGCCGTGACGTGGGCGTCGGGCGGGACTGTCGAAGGGGTCCCGGACAACGCGACGCCCGCCGAAGTGATCAATCTCAGTCTGGGCGGAAGGACCGCTTGCGAGCCGTTCATGCAAGAGGCGATCGACGGTGCCGTCGCGCGTGGCACGACGGTCGTGGTCGCCGCGGGCAACAACAATGGCGACGTCGCGGGCCTGGCACCGGCCAACTGCAAGAACGTCATCGTCGTAGGGGCGAACGGGTTGACCGGAAAGCGCGCGTACTACTCCAACCATGGCATCGGCGTCAGCGTTTCCGCGCCCGGCGGGGGGCGTTTCCGTGACGACAACGCCAGCGGCGAGGATTGGATGCCGTACGGGTTCATCTGGTCCACGTTCAACATGGGAATGGAAGGTCCCGAAGGGCCGGCGATCGCCGGGAATGTCGGCACGTCGATGGCGGCGCCGCATGTCGCCGCCATCGTCGCGATGATGCAGGCCGCCGCGCCCTCGCCGCATGCACCGGCGAAGATCGCAACGCTGATCGCCGAGACGGCGCGCATGTTTCCGGTGCAGGTCGACAAGCCGATTGGGGCCGGCATCGTCGACGCCGGCATGGCGGTGCAGGCCGCGATCCTCGGTGAACCGCCGTTGCCGGCGCCGATGAAACTGGATCTGTACGGGCCGACGATGCACATCCACGCGATGCAGGCGCAGTCACGGCACTTCATCGTCGACGTGCCGGAGGGCGCGTCTCGCCTGACGCTGCGCAGCTACGGCGGCACCGGCGATGCGGATCTGTACGTGCGTCGCGACGGTCACGCCTCACCCGCGATGCACGACGTGCACTCCGTGCGCCCGGGCAACAACGGCATCGTCGTCATCGATGCGCCGGCGGCGGGCGCATATTACGTCGCCGCGCATGGGGCGAAGGGATTCAGTGGAATGCAGTTGCGCGCCACGGTGGAATGAATCGGCGGGCGCGTCGGTCGCAAGACCGGCGCGCCCCGCCCGCCGCACGTCAGGTGATCGAAATGCCCATCACTTCGCCGAGTAGCGCACCGTAACGCCGAACTCGCGGCCCGGCTGCGGGTAATACGCGGCCGTTTCGTAGTCGTGGTCGAACACGTTGCTCGCGCGCGCCTGCAGGGTCCAGGTTTGCGTGATCGCCCATTGCGCGCGCAGGTCGAACGTCGAATATCCGCCCAGTTCCAGCGAATTGGCGACGTTCTCGAAGCGACGCCCTTCGGCCATCCATGTGGCGCCCACCGAGAAATCGCCGAACGCGCGATCGACATCCACGCGCCCGCTCGAACGCGCGCGACGCGGCAACACCTTGTCGAAGTTGTCGCCGTTGCTGCGGTTCCGCGGATCCACGTAGCTCGCCGCGCCGCTGAAGTTCCAGGCATCGAGCGAGAATCCGCCGGTCAACTCGCCGCCGCGGATGCGCGCCTGCTCCAGGTTGTTCGCGACGAAGATGCTGGAGTCGTAAACGATCAGATCGTCGACGCGCGTCTGGTACGCGTGCACGTCCCAATGCCAGGTCGCACGGCGCTGGCCGACGCCGACCTCGAACGTGTCCGAGGTCTCCGGCAGCAAGTCCGGATTGCCGTAGAACGGGAAATACAGTTCGTTGAACGTCGGCGCCTTGAACGCGGTGCCCGCATTCGCGGTGAGGCGGAAGCCCGCACCCAGGTCCATGCCCCACGCCAGGCTGCCGGTCGTGTGGCCGCCGAATTGTTCGTTGTCGTCGCGACGCACGCTCGCCTGCACGTCCTGCGCACCGAAGGCAGCCTGGTATTGCGCGAACACCGCGCGATCCTGGCGCAGCGCGCCGTCTTCCGGCGACACCAGCGTGCCGAACAGATCCTTCGCGAAGGCCTTGTCGCGCTGCCAGTCGTAACCGACCGTCGCCAGCTGCTTGTCGGCCACCTTGAAGTCCGCCTGGAACGAAGCGCTGTCGCGCCGGCTTTCGAAGAAGTCGGTGAACGCGTCGTCGCGCGTCTGCAGCGAACGATCCAGGTTGCTGCCGCCGGTCAGCATGAGCGTCGCGGGCCCGACTTCCCAACGCGCCTTGCCGCCGACCACCTGCTGCGTGGTGTTCGACACGTCGCCCAAGCCGAACATCGGGTCGGCGTCGATTTCGTTGCGGCCTTCGTTGCGCAGCGCATGCATGTCGATGGTCAGGCCATCGACGGGGCGCACGCCCGCGCGCACGGACACCGCGTTGCTTTCGTAACCATCGTCGTCCGGATCGGGCGTGTCCATGAAGCAACCGGCGAACTCCGGCGTCGTCGCGCCGGTGCAGGAGTTGTGGCCTTCCGTTGACTGGTGGCTGTAATCGGCGCCGAACCACGCGCGGTCGAATCCGATGTCGAGGCCCGCGCTCAATTCGCGCAGATCGTTGCTGCCGGCGCCGAGCTTGAAACGCGGACGCACGCCGCCGTTCTTCGGCTGGCGGGTGAAAATCTGGATGACGCCGCCGATCGCATCGGAGCCATAGAGGCTCGAGCGCGGGCCGCGCACGATTTCGATGCGCTCGATCAGTTCGACCGGCAAATCCTGCAGCGCGGTGAGGCCCGAGGTGGAGGAGCCCACGCGCACGCCGTCGATCAGGAACAGCGTCTGGTCCGATTCGGTGCCACGCAGGAACAACGTGGTGAGTTTGCCCGCGCCGCCCTGGTTGACGAGGTTGATGCCTGCGCGGCCACGCAGCAGGTCCTGCACGGACTGCGCCTGCGTGCGTTCGATTTCGGCGCGATCGATGACTTCGACGGCGGACAAGGACTCATCGACGGTCACCGCGGTGCGCGTGCCGGTGACGAGCACCGTGTCGAGGCGTTGCGCATCGTCCGATTGCGCGAGCGCGAATGCAGGCAGGGACAGCAGAGCCACCGCGACGGCGGCGGCGAGGGTGTTGCGTGACATGGATTGGAGTCTCCGGCGCGCACGCCCGCGCGCCTTGGGTTCGCAAGGAGTCGCGTCATGGAGAGGGGAAACACAGCGGAGGCGCGTGCGACGGCGCTGCCGCCGCGATGCCCTCCGCATCGCAACCAGGTCTGCATCGAGGCCGGTCTCCGGGCTTGCGCGCTGGTCGCCGTGCGAAGGGCGACCCGGCCGCGGCGCCTTCCCGTGCGCGTGCACAGTGGCGGATGCGTTGGCCTTGCGTGCTTACCGTTGCGGGGGCAGCGCCGGAATGCGATCGCGCAATGCGATCGGGCACCGGCTTCCCGTTTCAACCCTTGGACGAGCGTCCGCGGGTCACCTCAAGCGGCGGGGAGTGTAACCGTGGTGCCGCGGGCGCGGAAGGACCGCGTGTCAGTCCGCTTCGTGCCCGGCGGGCTCGTCGAACAGATTGAAGGCCGGCGCGGCGTCTTCGGTATCGGCCATCTGCGTGGTGGTGACGGGCGATGCGGCCGGGCGGTTGCGCGGCGGCGGCAGCAGGGCCGTGGCAGCCTCGGCGGCATTCACCAGTTCGCTGCGACGCGCTTCAGGCACTTCCTGCCAGTGGCAATCGAGCAACGCGCCTTCCAGTGCGTAGAGCAGGTTGAGGCTCGGCCGGAAGCCGGCGCGCTTGACCCGCATGAACGCATCGACCGCGCCCACCGCTTCGAGATCCTCGCGCGAGCGCAGGCCCACCTGGCGCAGCCAGGCGGCGGATTTCGGACCGATGTTGCGCAGCTTGGCGGTGCTCAACCCAAGGATTCCTCGAACAGGCGGGCAATCGCTTCGATCCCCTGTTGATCTTCAACGTCGAAACGCGCGGGAACCGGACTGTCGAGGTCCAAAACGCCGACGAGCGTGCCGTTGCGGACCAGCGGTACCACCAGTTCCGAACGCGAGGCCGCATCGCAGGCGATGTGGCCGGGGAATGCGTGCACGTCTTCGACGAGTTGGGTCTTGCGCGTGCTCGCCGCCGCGCCGCACACGCCCTTGTCGAGCGGAATGCGCACGCACGCGGGCAGCCCCTGGAAGGGGCCGACGACCAGTTCGGTGCCGTCGAAGAAATAGAAACCGGCCCAGTTCAGCTGCGGCAGCGCGTGGTAGACCAGCGCCGAGAGATTGGCCGCATTCGCGATGCGGTCGGGCTCGCCGTGGAGCAGGGCGCGCGCCTGTTCGGCGAGCTGGGCGTATCGCTCCGGCTTGCTGCCGGACAGCGTGGAGGCGGTGAACATCCCCGGAGTCTACCAGCGCGACGGCGTTACCATGGCGCCGTGGCCGCGACGCTGCGTCGCGATGAAGGGGCCTCCTGTGAACGGCGTATTCGTCACCGGCACCGACACCGGCGTTGGCAAGACGCTCGCGAGTACCGCGTTGCTTCACGCGATGCGCGATGCGGGCGTGCGTGCGGTCGGCATGAAGCCGTTGGCGAGCGGCTGCGAACGCATCGACGGTGCGTGGCGCAACGAAGACGCACTGGCGTTGCAACACGCGAGTGCGTTCGCGGTGCCTTACGAAGACATCAATCCCTTCGCGCTCGAGCATCCGCTCGCGCCCGAACTCGCCGCGCGCGATGCGGGCATCACCGTGACGCTGCAACCGATCCTCGATGCGCACGAACGGTTGCGCGCGCAAGCCGACTGCGTCGTCGTCGAAGGCGTCGGCGGATGGATGGCGCCGCTCGCGACCGAGCTGATGCAGGCCGATCTGGTGCGCGCGCTCGAGCTTCCCGTCGTGCTCGTCGTCGGTCTGCGGCTGGGTTGCCTGAACCATGCCTACCTCACGGCGCGCGCCATCGCCGCCGATGGCTGCCGCCTCGCGGGATGGATCGGAACCGCGATCGACCCCGACATGGCGCGCGCGCAGGACAATCTCGCGCTGCTCGCCGCGCGCCTGCCCGCGCCGTGCTGGGGCGTGCTGCCGCATGTGACGGTGCCCGTGCCCGCCCGCATGTCGAAACACCTGCAGTGGCCGCCGATCGCGCGTTGAAGGCCGCCGCGCGGTTGCATTCGCAACCAATTCGGATTGTTCCGCGCGGACGGGTGACGAACGACAGGGGTTCCGTGCCCCGGCGCGCAAGGTAAACTCTCGCGTACAGAAAACGGAAGAAGAGGCACCGCGCATGGCCCGCAAGCTTGGAAGCAACGCCACGAACGCCCGCATCGCGGGCGTGCTCGCACTCACGATCCTGGTCGCCGCGTGCGGCAAGGACGACGCGAATGCAGCGGGCGGCAACATGCCTCCGCCGGAAGTCGGCGTGGTCACCGTGCGTCCGGCCTCCGTGCCGCTGGTGAAGGACCTCGTCGGCCGCCTGGCCGCGTATCGCAGCGCCGACGTGCGTGCGCGCGTGCCCGGCGTGCTGCAGCGCCGCGTGTACGAAGAAGGCAGCGACGTGAAGGAAGGCCAGCTGCTGTTCGTCATCGATCCTGCGCCGCTGCAGGCCGCGCTCGGACAGGCCGTCGCATCGCAGGCCTCCGCCGAAGCCAACTACGCCAACGCCCGCGCCGCCGCCTCGCGCGCGCGCAACCTCGCGCCGCAGAAATTCATTTCGCAATCCGATCTGGACAATGCGCTCGCCGCCGAACGCTCGGCCTCCGCCGCGTTGCAGTCGGCGAAGGCGTCGGTCGCAGCGGCACGCATCAACCTGGGCTATGCCTCGGTGCGTTCGCCGATCAACGGCCGCGCCGGCAAGCAGCAAGTGACCGAAGGCGCGCTCGTCGGCCAGGCCGACGCCACGCTGCTGACCACCGTCGACCAGATCGACCAGATGTACGTCGACTTCTCCATGAGCGTGGATGAACTCACGCAGGTGCGCCAGGCCAACACCACCGGCACGCGCAAGGTGCAGGTGCTGTTGCCCGATGGTTCGCCGTACAAGCACGACGGCACGCTGGATTTCAGCGCCGATACGGTGGATCCCTCGACCGGCGCGGTCGCGCTGCGCGCGCGCGTGCCGAATCCCGAACACCTGTTGTTGCCGGGCACGTTCGTCACCGTGCGCGCCACGCTCGGCATCCAGAACAACGCCTATCGCGTGCCCGCGATCGCGATGCAGCGCGACGTGCAGGGCTCCTACGTGATGGTGGTGGGCAAGGACGGCAAGGTCGCGCGCAAGAACGTGGCCACGCAACGCCAGGAAGGCGCGGACTGGGTCGTTGGTTCCGGCGTTGCGCCGGGCGACCAGGTGATCGTTTCGGGCCTGCAACGCGTGCAGCCCGGCGCGCCCGCGAAGGCCGTGCCGTGGACGCCGGCCAAGCAGGAAGCCGACAACGCCGCCCCCGCCGCGCAACCGCAGGGCTGACCGACCATGTCCCGTTATTTCATCAACCATCCGGTCTTCGCCTGGGTGATCGCGATCATGATCGTGATCGCCGGCGTGCTCTCGATCCGCGGCCTGGGCGTGGAGTCGTATCCGAACATCGCGCCGCCGCAGGTGGGCGTGAATGCGTTCTATCCGGGCGCGAGCGCCGAGACGGTCGAACGCGCGGTGACGCAGATCATCGAGCAACAGCTCACCGGCATCGACAACCTGGACTATTTCAGCGCCTCGTCCGGTTCCGATGGCAGCGCCTCGCTCAACCTGACCTTCAAGCCGGGCACCAATCCCGACACTGCGCAGATGCAGGTGCAGAACAAGGTCTCGCAGGCCACGCCGCGCTTGCCTGAAGACGTGGTGCAGCAAGGCGTCACCGTGTCGAAGTCCAACAGCGGCTTCCTGCTGGTCGTCGCGCTGAAGTCCAACGACCCGCACATCAACCGCGACGAGCTGTCCGACCTGATCGCCTCCAACGTGCTCGACCAGGTCGCGCGCGTGCCGGGCGTGGGCAGCACGCAGTTGTTCGGCGGCCAGTACGCGATGAACATCTGGCTCAACCCGGACAAGCTCAACGCCTACGGCCTGTCGGCGACCGACGTGCTGGCCGCGGTGCGCGGGCAGAACGTGCAGTTCTCCGCCGGCCAGGTCGGTGGCGAGCCGTCGCCGGAAACGCAGATGTTCACCGCGCCGGTGTCGGCCGAAGGGCGCTTCTCGCATCCCGAAGAGTTCGAACAGATCCTGCTGCGCACCACGCCCAGCGGCGCGGCGGTGCGCCTGAAGGACGTCGCGCGCATCGAGATCTCCGGCGAAGCGCACGGCTTCGACCTGAAGTGGAACGACCAGCCGACGGCCGCGTTCGCGGTGCTGCTGGGCCCGGGCGAAAATGCGCTCGCCGTGGCGGCCGCCGTCAAGGCGCGCATGGCGCAGTTGCAGCCGAGCTTCCCGAAGGGCGTGGAGTGGTTCTCGCCCTACGACACCTCGGACTTCGTGCGCATCTCGGTGGACGAGGTGATCAAGACGCTCGCCGAAGCGATGGTCCTGGTGTTCCTGGTGATGCTGCTGTTCCTGCAGAACCTGCGCGCCACGCTGATCCCGACGCTGGTCATCCCGGTCGCGCTGCTCGGCACGTTCCTGGGCATGTACGTGCTCGGCTTCACGATCAACCAGCTGAGCCTGTTCGGCATGGTGCTGGCGATCGGCATCGTGGTCGACGACGCGATCGTGGTGATCGAGAACGTCGAACGCATCATGACCGAGGAGGGCCTGTCGCCGAAGGAAGCCACGCGCAAGGCGATGCACCAGATCACCGGCGCGGTCATCGCGATCACGATCGTGCTGGCGGCGGTCTTCATCCCCAGCGCGCTGCAGACCGGTTCGGCCGGCGCGGTGTACAAGCAGTTCGCGCTGACCATCGCGATGGCGATGATGTTCTCGGCCTTCCTCGCGCTGGGCTTCACGCCGGCGCTGTGCGCCAGCCTGCTCAAGCCGAGCACGCAGCACGAAAGCCGCAATCCGATCTTCCGCGTGTTCAACAAGTACTACGGAAGGATGGGCAACACCTACGTGCGCCACATCGGCAGCGCGGTGCGCCATGCGCCGCGGTGGATGGTGGTGTTCCTGATCCTGGCCGCGGGGTGCGCGTTCCTGTTCTGGCGCATGCCCGGCAGCTTCCTTCCCGAGGAAGACCAGGGCTACGCGTTCGCGATCGTGCAGCTGCCGCCGGGTTCGACGCTGCGTCGGACGAACGAGGTGTTCGACCAGATGCGTCCGGCGGTCTCGAAGCTGGAAGGCTTCGACGGCATGATGCAGGTGTCGGGTTTCAGCTTCATCGGCCAGGGCGAGAACGTCGGCATGGCGTTCATCAAGCTCAAGCCGTGGGACCAGCGCAAGATCACCGCGACGGAGTTCATCGCGAAGGCCAATGGCGCGCTGTATCCGATCCGCGACGCGCAGATCTTCGTGATGAACCTGCCGACGGTGAACGGCCTGGGCCAGTTCGGCGGCTTCGACATGTACCTGCAGGATCGCGCGGGCCAGGGTCGCGACGCGCTCAACGCCGCGATGGGCACGCTGTTGCAGAAGGCCGGCGAGGACAAGGCGCTGGTCGGCGTGCGTCCGAATTCGCTGGCGCCTTCGCCGCAATTGAAACTCGACGTCGATCGCGTGCAGGCCGAAGCGATGGGCCTGTCGGTCGGCGATATCTACAGTGCGATCCAGTTGATGCTCGCGCCGGTCTACGTCAACGACTTCGTGCAGGGCGGGCGCGTCAAGCGCGTGCACATGCAGGCCGATTCGGCGTATCGCACGGGGCCGGAGTCGCTGTCGCATTTCTACACGCCCTCGCCGGACAAACAGGCCAACGGCTTGCCGACGATGATTCCGCTTTCGAACCTGGTGAAGGCGAAGTGGGAAGTCGCCGAGCCGACGCTCACGCGCTACAACGGCTTCGCGGCGGTGGAAATCGTCGGCTCGCAGTCGCCGGGCCACAGCTCCGGCGAAGCGATGAGTTCGATGCAGAAGATCGTCGACACGCAATTGCCCACCGGCTTCGGCTACGACTGGGCAGGCCAGTCGCACCAGGAAATCCTGTCCGGCAGCCAGACCACGATGTTGATGATCCTGTCGATCGTCGTGGTCTTCCTGTGCCTGGCCGCGTTGTACGAAAGCTGGTCGGTGCCGGTGGCGGTGCTGCTGGTCGTGCCGGTCGGCGTGCTCGGTGCGGTGGCCTTGTCGATGATGCGCGGCCTGCCGAACGACATCTACTTCAAGATCGGCCTGATCACGGTCATCGGCCTGGCGGCGAAGAACGCGATCCTGATCGTCGAGTTCGCGATCCAGGAACGCAACGAAGGCAAGCCGCTGGGCATCGCCGTCGTCGAAGCGGCGAAGCTGCGACTGCGCCCGATCCTGATGACCTCGCTGGCCTTCATCATGGGCGTGTTGCCGCTGGCCATCTCCACCGGCGCGGGTGCGAATGCGCGGCACGCGATCGGCACCGGCGTCATCGGCGGCATGCTCGCGGCCACCTTCCTCGGCCTGCTCTTCATCCCGGTGTTCTACGCGATCGTGCGCCGCGCGCTGGGCGACAAGATGGACGAGCCGCCGAAGATCACGCAGCACCTGGACGACGTTTGACGCAACGAAAAACCCCGGCCAACGCCGGGGTTTTTTTTCGTCAGTGCCGCGTGGCGACCTTGGGTGCGTGCAAGCCCGGCCGCAGGCGGTACACCTTGGTGCCGACGTCGACCAGCACGATCAGGAAGACGATGCCGAGGCCGAACCGCGCGCCTTCCGTCGTCGCCTGCAATTGGAAGATGTGGCCCGAGGCGATCAGCCAACCGAGGACCACGAGCCACGCGATGCTGCCGATGAGTTCCATCCGGCGCGCGGCAGGCGTCCAGCGTCCCTTCGCCAGGACCGACACCAGCAGCGCGAAACTCACCAGCCACAACGCGACCACCGCCCATGCGCGCGTGCGCAGGAAGTCCGGATCGAACGCGAAGATGCGCGGGAAGGGCTCGGGCAACTGCGCACTGATCCACGGCAGGGCGAGCATCAGCGCGACACCGATCGCGAACCACGTCAGGCCGAAGGCGAATGCGCCGCGATGCACGCGGTCGCGATCGATCTCGCGCGGCGTCCATGCCGGCGGCGTCGTGCGCCATTGGCGGATCCATGCGCCGAACAGGGCCATCATCGACATGAAGCCCGGCCACCAGAAGGCGCCAAGCCCCCAGGTCAACCACCACGTGCCGATCGACGCGCCTTCGGCGACGCGCGGCAGGGTGAGCGCCCATTGCAAGGCGATGCCGCCGAGCGACAACCAGGCGAAGGAGCGCGTGCGTTCGGCCGGCAGGATGACGAAGCCGGGGGCGCGATAGCGCGCTGCGATGTCGGCGGGCAGGCCGAAGGCGCGCAACATCGCCAGCACCATCGCATCGTCGGCGGGCCGGCCTTCGGATTGCGCGCGCTCGTCGAGCATTTCGGTGAGCAACGCACGCAGCTCGAATCCGATGTCGTTGCGCTCCTTGAGCGGCACGCGACGGATGACGTCGGCCACGTAGGATTCGATGACCTCGTTCGGGTTCATTTCCCGCTCCCAATCAGGCCGGCCATGGTGCGCACCAGGGCGTTCCAGGTACCGGTCAGTTCGACGAGCAACGCCTCGCCTGCGTCGTTCAAACGGTAGTAGCGGCGGGGCGGGCCGTCCTCGATCCGCCATTCCGAGGCGAGCACGCCCTGGGCCTCGAGCCTGCGCAGCAACGGGTAGAGCGTGCCTTCCTCGATCGGCATGCCGCGCTGGGCCAGGGCCTGGCGCAGCGAATAGCCGTATTGCACCTCGCGCAACTGCGAGAGCACGGCCAGCACGAGCGCCCCGCGGCGGAGTTCGCCTTCCAGCTTCGGTGCTGCGCTCTCGGGCGCGGTGGTCTCTCGGATATCCACGGTGCTTCGCCTTGTGACTTGCGGCGCACACTACATTGCGACGCACAGTACGTCAATACAAAAAAGCCTCCCCTTTTCGGGGGAGGCTTTTCGTCGGGCTCTCGTGGGGCGAGACCGAGGCTTACTTGGCCTGGGTGGCCTTCGCGACCTGGTCCGTCGCCTGCTTCGCCTGCGCTTCGAACTGCGACTTGGCGATCTGGCCGATGGCTTCCTGCGTCTTCACGGTGCGGCCGAGGACGTCCTGGCCGGTGGCGATCGAACGCTCGACGTTCTCACGGGCGACCTGCAGGCCCTTCGGCCACACGGCCTTGAGCTGCTCGGGGTTGCGGGCTTCGGCGACTTCGCCGAGGAACGCGAAGGCCGCATTGGTGCCGGCTTCGAGGGCGGCCATCTGCAGGCCGAAGACCTGGGTGGCGTTGTCGAGGGCGAGGCGGTTGATCTGGGCCGCGGTGTCCGCGAACTGGCGCGAGGCGGCGGCGAACTGGTCGTTGATCTGCTGGTACATGGCAGGTGGACTCCACGGTGGGGGCCAGCCGGCGGAATTGCCGAATGGTGCGGCGCAGCATAGCCCTGTCGATGTTGCGGTGCAACAACCGTTCGTCGTTTCGTTTTGGTCCCCGTAATCTGCGTGAAATCAGCGTGTTACGTCCACGCCACGTTCACGCCGCCCCCACCTGTCGAGCGCGAGTCTGCAGGGCCCACCCGTTGGAGTTCGCGGTCATGGCAGCCCGCCCGATCTGGAACGGCACCCTCTCGTTCGGCCTCCTCAACATCCCGATCCAGCTGATGACGGGCGAAAAACGCACCGAGCTGCATTTCCGGATGATGGACGCGCGCAACAAGGCGCCGGTGAAGTACGAGCGCGTGAATGCCGAGACGGGCGAAGAGGTGCCCTGGAAGGAGATCGTCAAGGCCTTCGAATACTCCAAGGGCAACTACGTGGTGCTCGAACCCGAAGACCTTGCGAACGCCGCGAGCGAGAACCGCGAGGTGATCGACATCGAAGCCTTCGTGGACCGCGAACAGATCAGCCCGGCCTACATCGAGAAACCTTACGTGCTCGTCCCCGGCAAGAAGGCCGAGAAGGGCTACGTGCTGCTGCGCGAAGTGTTGAAGAAGACCGGCAAGGTCGGCATCGGCCGCGTGGTGATCCGCACGAAGGAATACCTCTCGATGGTGTTGCCGCAGGACGACGCGCTGATGTTGATGCTGCTGCGCTTCCCGGAAGAAGTCGTCTCGCTGGAGGAATACAACATCCCCGAAGGCAACGCGACCAAGTGGCACGTCACGCCGAAGGAAATGGAAATGGCGACGACGCTGCTCGAATCCATGGCCAGCGACTTCAACCCGGACGACTACAAGGACGAATTCAAGGAACGCCTGACCGCCGCCATCAAAAAGCGCCTGAAGCAGAAGGGTGCGACGACGACCGTCGAGGAAGAAACCGCGGCCCCGGAAGCGACGACCAACGTGGTCGACTTCATGTCCCTGCTCAAGAAGAGCCTGGAGAAGAAGGGCGAGGCGCCCGCGAAGGCGACCGCGCGCAAGGCCTCGAAGAAGCCCGCGACCAAGAAGGCGCCCGCCAAGTCCACGAGCAAGAGCAAGAAGAGCGCCTGACGCGTGGCCGCACGCAAGCCGGCATTGCCGACGCTGTCCTCGCCCGACCGCGTCGTGTATCCCGACGTGGGCATCACCAAGCGGCAAGTGTTCGAGTATTACGCCGCCGTCGCCGAGCGTTTGCTGGAGGACTCGGGCGAACGCCTGATGTCCGTCGTGCGGTGCCCCGACGGCATCCAGGGTGAGCGCTTTTTCCAGAAGCACCTGGGTCCCGCGTTCGGCAAGGCGCTGCATCGCATCGAAATCGCCGAGAACGACGGCAAGCACGCCGAATATGCGTGGCTCGACGATCTGGCCGGCGTGTTGTCGCTCGCGCAGATGAATGTCATCGAGTTCCATCCCTGGGCGTCGAAGGTCAAGACGCTCGAGAAACCCGATCGCCTGATCTTCGACCTCGATCCGGATCCCGGCATCGGTTGGCCGAAGATCAAGGCCGCGGCGCGCGAGTTGCGCGACGAACTCCAGGCACTCGGGCTCATCTCGTTCCCGCGCCTGAGTGGCGGGAAGGGCGTGCATCTCGTCGTGCCGATCGCCAAGCGTTACACCTGGGACCAATCGCGCGCGTTCTGCGACCGCTTCGCGCATGCGATGGAAGAACGCGCGCCGCAGCGCTATGTCGCGACGATGAGCAAGGCCAAGCGCGAAGGGCGTGTGTTCATCGATTGGTTGCGCAACGGCCGCGGCGCGACGGCGGTGTCGAGCTTTTCGCTCCGCGCACGCCCCGGCGCGCCGGTGGCGATGCCGGTGACGTGGGACGAGTTCGCGACGGTGCGCGCGCCGGATCGGTTCAAACTGAAAGATGCGATCAAGCGCGTCGATGCGCCGATCTGGGACCTGGCCAGCGCGAAGGACCAGAAACTGCCGAAGCTCTGAAGCGCGTTACGCCGCCACCGGTAGAACGCAACGGATGCGTTGTGTCGCGCCCTCGCCCGGCCCTTCGATCGAAAGCGTGCCCGCATGGGCATCGATGATCGCCTTCGCGATCAGCAAGCGCAGGCCGAGGCCTTCGTCGGGCGGCGGAATCTGCGGCGCTTCCAACAACTTCGCGCGCACCGCTTCGTCCACCGCGGGGCCGTTGTCGGCGAAGACGATCTCCACGGTCTCGCCGTTCGTCGTCACGTCGACGCGGGCGCCCTGCGCATCGCGCGCGAGGGTCTGTTCCAGCAAGGTGCGGAACATCTGGGCCAGGCGAGAGGAATCGGCGAGCACGACCGCGTCCGCCGAACCGTTCCGATAAACCGGATCGACGCTGCCGTGCAGCGAGCCGACCGCCATGTCGAGAATGCCACCGAGCTCCACGCGCTCATGCAGGTCCACCAACCGGTGTTGCTGCGCGCGCGACCAATCGTCCAACTCGTCGATCATCCGCGCCATGCGCTGCGACTGCCGCACGACGATGTCCGACAGTTCCTTCGCCGTCGCGCCGCCCGGATCGGTGCGCAACAGGTACGCGGCCGTCTGCAGCGACGACAACGGGCTGCGCAGATCGTGCGCGAGCCGGTTGAACCACGGGTTGCCGCCGCGAGCGTCGTCGTGCGCCATCACACCGTCCGGGTTTCGACTTCGTCGCAGATGCTGCGCACGATATCCAGGTCCGGCGGCTTGACCAGGTGATGGTCGAATCCGGCTTCGGCCGTGCGACGGCGATCGTCGGGCTGGCCCCAACCGGTGACCGCCACCAGAACGCGACGGCTTCCGCCCGGCTGCGCACGCAACTGGCGCGCCAGTTCGTAACCGCTGAGGCTCGGCATGCCGATGTCGAGGAAGACCAGGTCGGGATCGAAGCGTTCGACTTCCGCGACCGCCTGGTGCGGATCGTAGAGCCGCGTCACTTCGTGCCCGAGGATCTCCAGCATCATCGCCAGCGTGTCGGCGGCGTCGCGGTTGTCGTCGAGCACGAGGATGCGGCGCGAGCGCGCACGCAAGGTGCGCGTGGGAGCGGCAGGCACCGCGGGCACCGGCGCGTGCGTCGGTTCAGTCGCGACCTCGCGCAAGGGCAGGGTGACGATGAACACGCTGCCGTGGCCGAGGCCCGGGCTTTCGCAGCGGATCGCGCCACCGTGCATCTCGACCAGTTGCTTGACCAGCGTCAGGCCGATGCCCAGGCCGCCGCGGGCACGTTCGACCGACGTGTCGACCTGCGCGAACAGTTCGAACACTTCCTCGATCTGCTGTCGCGTCAGGCCGATGCCGCGATCGTGCACGCTGACGGTGACGAACGGGCCCTCGCGCTGCGCGACGACTTCGATCGTGCGACCGGCATCGGAATACTTCGCCGCGTTGCTGAGCAGATTCGAGAACACCTGCGACAGCCGTTCGCCGTCGGCGAGCATCGGCAGCGGCATTTCCGGCAAGGCCAGTTGCAACGGATGCGCGCCCGCCTCGAGCACGGGCGAGGCGGTTTCGATCGCCGCCTGCAGGATCTGCTGCAGTGTCGTGGGTTCGGGCTTGAGCACCAGCTTGCCGCGGCTGATGCGCGCCACGTCCAGCAGATCGTCGATCAGACGCACCAGCAAACCGAGCTGGCGTTCCATCATCGCCTGGAAGGGATCGTCGCTGCCGGTGAGCTTGCGGATGCTGACGGCGTTGCGCAGCGGAGCGAGCGGATTGCGCAACTCGTGCGCGAGTGTTGCCAGGAATTCGTCCTTGCGCCGATCCAGTTCGCGCAACTGCGCCTCGGCGCGCGTGCGTTCGCCGATTTCCGACTGCAGGTCGACGTTGCGTTGCGCGAGCTCGACGTTCGCAAGGCGCAGCGATTCGTTGAGCATTTCCAGCTCGCGCGCCTTTTCGGTGCGCAGGGCTTCGTTCGCCGCGGCGAGGCGTTCGTTGGCGAGTTGCAACTCGCGGCGCTTGCGGAACAACTCCGCCAGCACGACCACCTTGGAACGCAGGATCTCCGGGATCACCGGCACCATCACGTAGTCCACGGCGCCGAGCTTGTAACCGCGCATGCGGTCCAGGTCGGAGACGTTGACGGCGGTGACGAAGATGATCGGCGTGCGTTCGAAACGCGGATGCTGGTGGATCAGGCTCGCGGTTTCGAAGCCATCCATGCCGGGCATGTTGACGTCGAGCAGGATCACCGCGAACTCGTCCTGCATCAGCTTCTGCAACGCCTCCGGCCCGCTGCTCGCGTCCACGAGCCGCTCGCCGAGCGGTTCGAGGATCGCGCGGTACGTCAGCAAGCGTCCCGGCTGGTCGTCGACCAGCAGGATGTTGACCGGCACGTGGCCCGGCCCGGAGGGGAGGTTGCTCAACGGTGCAGCCATTGACGCAGCACTCCGAGTAACTGGTCGGTCACCACGGGCTTGGCGAGATAGTCCGACGCGCCGGCTTCCAGGCACTTCTCACGGTCGCCCTTCATCGCCTTGGCGGTGAGCGCGACGATCGGCAAGGCACGTGCGTCGGGCATGCCGCGGATCGCGCGCATCGTGTCGTAGCCGTCCATGCCGGGCATCATGATGTCCATCAGCACCAAGTCGATGTCCGGGTCGTCGGCGACCTTTTCGATCGCTTCGTGGCCCGTGCCGGCGGTGATGACGCTCATGCCGTGGCGCTCGAGCACGCTGGACAGCGCGAAGATGTTGCGCACGTCGTCGTCGACCACCAGCACGCGCTTGGACTTGAGCGCATCGTCGGTTTCGTGCAGGCGCTGCACCATGCGTTGCTTCTGCGGCGGCAGGTCGGCGATCACGCGGTGCAGGAACAGGGCGGTTTCGTCGAGCAGGCGCTCGGGCGATTCCACGCCCTTGATCACCACGCTGCGCGCAGCCTTGCGCAGGTACGCGTCTTCGGCGGCGGTGAGCTCCTTGCCGGTGAACACGACGATCGGCAACTCGTGCAGCTTGGGTTGCTCCTGCACGCGGTCGAGCAGGTCCAGGCCGGTCATGTCGGGCAGGCGCAGATCGAGCACGACGCAATCGTAGTCGTTGTCGGCGAGCGATTGCAGCGCCTGCTCGCCGGTCTGCGCGGTGTCGATGGAGATGTCGTCGTGGCGCAAGAGTTCTTCGATGCTCATCCGTTCGCGATCATCGTCCTCCACGATCAGCAGCCGTTTTGTGCGCGGCAGCGTGTATTCGCGAATGCGCTCGAGCGCCTGCTGGATCGACTCGGCGTTGGACGGCTTGGCCAGGTAGGAGAACGCACCGCGCTCGATCGAATGGTGCCGCTCTTCCTCGATGGTGACGATCTGCACCGGGATGTGGCGCGTGGTGGAGTCCTGCTTCAGGCGCGCGAGTACCGTCCAGCCCAGCATGTCGGGCAGGAAGATGTCGAGCGTGATCGCGTTGACCGCGTAATCGCGCACCAGCCGCAAGGCTTCGGCGCCGCGGTTGGCGGTGAGGACCTGGAAGCCGCGCGAACGCGCCAGGTCGCGCAGGATCGCCGCGTAATTCGCGTCGTCCTCCACCACCAACAGCACGGGTTTGTCCGGATCCAGGTGCTCGCGGTCGTCGGGCACTTCCACCAGTTCGGGGAAGCTCTGGTCCGCCGTGACCGCTTGCGTCTGCTGCCCGAGCACGTTGCGCACCGGCTCGCCGGAGCCGACGTAATCCAGCGGCAGGTAGAGCGTGAACGTCGAGCCCTTGCCCGGAGCCGACTGCAGGCGCAATTCGCCGCCGAGCAGGCCCGCGATTTCGCGCGAGATCGCCAGGCCCAGGCCCGTGCCGCCGTACTTGCGCGAGGTGCCCGCGTCGGCCTGCTGGAAGGCTTCGAACACGATGCGCTGCTTCTCGGTGGAGATGCCGATGCCCGTGTCGGTGACGTCGAAGGCGATCACCGTCGGCGCGCTGTCGAGCACCGGATGGCCTTCGGACCATCCGTGCGTGGCCACGCGCGCGGCGAGGCGCACGCTGCCGCGTTCGGTGAACTTCAGCGCGTTGGACAGCAGGTTCTTGAGGATCTGCTGCAGGCGCTTGGGGTCGGAATGGAACACGCGGCCGATTTCGCTCGGGAAGTCGACGGAGAAATCCAGGCGGCGGCGTTCGGCTTCGTGGCGGAAACCGCGTTCGAGGTTTTCGCGCAGGTGCGAGAACGCGATCTCTTCGCTGTCGACGGTGACCGTGCCCGATTCGATCTTCGACAGATCGAGGATGTCGGAGATCAGGTGCAACAGGTCCGAACCTGCCGCGTGGATCGTCTTGGCGAATTCGACCTGGCGGTCGCTGAGGTTCTCGTCCGGGTTTTCGGCCAACTGTTGGCCGAGGATCAGGATCGAGTTGAGCGGCGTGCGCAGCTCGTGCGACATGTTGGCGAGGAACTCGGACTTGTAGCGCGAGGTGAGCGCCAGTTCGGCCGCCTTTTCCTCCAGTGCGCGACGGGCCTGTTCGATTTCCTGGTTCTTGCGTTCCACCTCGGTCTTCTGCTCGGCCAGCAGCGTGGCCTTGAGCGCGATGTCCTCGTTGGTCTGCTGCAGTTCCTTCTGCTGCGACTGCAATTCGCCGGCGAGCTGCTGGGACTGCGAGAGCAGGCGCTCGGTGCGCATCGTCGCTTCGATGGTGTTGAGCACGATGCCGATCGAACCCGACAGCTGTTCGAGGAACGCGCGCTGCGAGGGCGTGAACTCGGTGAGCGATGCCAGTTCGATGACGGCCTTGACCTGGTCTTCGAACAACACCGGCAACACCACGACACTGCGCGGCACGGCGCTGATGAGCCCGGATTCGATCTGCACCGTGCCGGCCGGCACGTCGTTGATCACGATCATCTCGGCTTGCGCGGCGCATTGGCCGATCAGGCCCTGCCCGAATTCGACGTAGCGCGGCTCCTCGTCGTTCGCGCTGGCATCGGCGTAACCGGCCAGTTGGCGAAGGCGATTGCGGCCGCGGCGTTCGTCGGTTTCGATGACGTACAACACGCCCTGTTGCGCGTAGACCAGCGGCGCGAGTTCCGACAGCAACATGTGGCCCAGCGTGATCATGTCGCGCTGGCCCTGCATCATGCCGGAGAACTTCGCCAGGTTGGTCTTCAGCCAGTCCTGCTCGCGGTTGGATTCGGTCGTCGCGCGCAACGTGCCGATCATCGCGTTGATGTTGTCCTTCAGGTCGGCCAGCTCGCCGCGCACGTCCACCTGGATCGAACGCGTGAGATCGCCCTGCGTCACCGACGTGGCCACCTCGGCGATCGCGCGCACCTGCGTGGTGAGGTTGGCCGCGAGTTGGTTGACGTTCGCGGTCAGGTCCTTCCAGATGCCCGCGGTGCCCGGCACGTTGGCCTGGCCGCCCAGTCGTCCTTCGACGCCGACTTCGCGCGCCACCGTCGTCACCTGGTCGGCGAAGATTTCCAGCGTTTCGGTCATCGAGTTGATGGTGTCGGCGAGTTCGGCGATTTCGCCCTTCGCTTCCACCGTCAGCTTCTGGTGCAGGTCGCCGTTGGCCACCGCCGTCACCACCTTCGCGATGCCGCGCACCTGCGTGGTGAGGTTGGCGCCCATCGAGTTGACGTTGTCGGTCAAGTCTTTCCACGTACCGGCCACGCCGGGCACCTGCGCCTGGCCACCGAGTTTGCCTTCGGTGCCCACTTCGCGCGCCACGCGCGTCACTTCGGCCGCGAAGCCGTTGAGCTGGTCCACCATCACGTTGATCGTCGACTTCAGCTGCAGGATCTCGCCCTGCGCGTCGACGGCGATCTTGCGCGAGAGGTCGCCCTTCGCCACCGCGGTCGCGACTTCGGCGATGTTGCGCACCTGGGTCGTGAGGTTGGACGCCATCGAGTTGACGTTGTCGGTCAAGTCCTTCCACGTGCCGGCGACACCCGGCACCTGCGCCTGGCCACCGAGTTTGCCTTCGGTACCGACTTCGCGCGCCACGCGCGTGACTTCCGCCGCGAAGCCATTGAGCTGGTCGACCATCGTGTTGATGGTTTCCTTCAGCTGCAGGATCTCGCCGCGCACGTCCACCGCGATCTTGCGCGAGAGGTCGCCCTTCGCCACCGCGGTCGTCACTTCGGCGATGTTGCGCACCTGCGCGGTGAGGTTGGACGCCATCGAGTTGACGTTGTCGGTCAAGTCCTTCCACGTGCCGGCGACGCCAGGCACCTGCGCCTGACCACCGAGCTTGCCTTCGGTACCCACTTCGCGCGCCACGCGCGTCACTTCCGCCGCGAAGCCGTTGAGCTGGTCCACCATGACGTTGATGGTGTTCTTCAGCTCGAGGATTTCGCCGCGCACGTCCACCGTGATCTTGCGCGAGAGGTCGCCCTTGGCCACCGCGGTGGTCACCTCGGCGATGTTGCGCACCTGCGAGGTGAGGTTGGAGGCCATCGCGTTGACCGAGTCGGTCAAGTCGGCCCACGTGCCCGCCACACCCGGCACCTGCGCCTGGCCACCGAGCTTGCCTTCGGTACCCACTTCGCGCGCCACGCGCGTGACTTCCGCCGCGAAGCCGTTGAGCTGGTCCACCATCGTGTTCATGGTGTCTTTCAACTCGAGGATTTCGCCGCGCACGTCCACGGTGATCTTGCGCGAGAGGTCGCCCTTCGCCACCGCGGTGGTCACCTCGGCGATGTTGCGCACCTGCGAGGTGAGGTTGGAGGCCATGGAGTTCACCGAGTCGGTGAGGTCCTTCCACGTACCTGCGACGTCGGGCACCTGCGCCTGGCCGCCGAGGCGGCCTTCGGAACCCACTTCGCGCGCCACGCGCGTCACTTCCGCCGCGAAGCCGTTGAGCTGGTCGACCATCGTGTTGATGGTGTTCTTCAGTTCCAGGATTTCGCCGCGCACGTCCACCGTGATCTTGCGCGAAAGGTCGCCCTTCGCCACGGCGGTGGTCACTTCGGCGATGTTGCGGACCTGCGAGGTCAGGTTCGATGCCATCGCGTTGACCGAGTCGGTCAAGTCCTTCCAGGTGCCTGCGACGCCGGGCACGATCGCCTGGCCGCCGAGCTTGCCTTCGGTACCCACTTCGCGCGCCACGCGCGTCACTTCCGATGCGAAGCCGCGCAGCTGGTCCACCATCGTGTTGATGGCTTCCTTCAGCTGCAGGATTTCGCCGCGCACGTCCACGGTGATCTTGCGCGAAAGGTCGCCGTTGGCCACGGCGATCGTCACTTCGGAAATGTTGCGGACCTGCGCGGTGAGGTTGGAGGCCATCTGGTTCACCGAGTCGGTGAGGTCCTTCCACACACCCGACACACCCTTCACCTTCGCTTGGCCGCCGAGGCGGCCGGCGGTGCCCACTTCGAGCGCCACGCGCGTGACTTCCGAGGAGAACTCGGACATCTGTTCGAGCATGCGGTTCACGATGTTCGCCGCGCGCAGGAACTCGCCTTCCAGCGGCCGGCCATCGTTGTCCATCGGCACGGTGCGCGAGAGGTCGCCCTTCGCCACCGCGGCCATCGCTTCGGTCATCGTTTCGATCGGGCGCGCGAGATCGCGGATCAGCCCGTTGACCGACGACTCCATGTCCGACCATGCGCCCTGGCGATTCGCCGCGGGCATGCGCTGGCGCGTGCGGCCTTCGCCGCCGACGCGTTGCGCGACGCGCGCCAAGTCGTTCGCCAGACGCTTGTTCTGGTTGACGATGTCGTTGAAGGCATCGGCGAGCTTGCCCGACAACCCTTCCCAATGCGGTGGCAACTGGACCGAGAAGTCGCCTTCGCGGACCGAGTTCATCGCCATCAGGAGTTGTTGCAGTTGCTCGGCGACGTTGGCGTCGACGACGTTCGATGCGGAAGCGACGACGGTTTCGGCCGGCGTTGCGATGCTGGCGCCGCGACGTGCACGTCGGGCGGGCTGGCTTTCGTTGTTCACTGAACCTCCGGTACCCGTCCCCACGGGCAAACAGACGCGGACGCTATCGACACGCAGGTAGGGGCCATGTGAAGACCATCTTCACTGTAGGGGCGGGACCGCCCAGCGAAAGGTCCATCCGCCGTCGGCCCGTTCGGCGGTCACCCGCAACTCCGGCACCTTCGACCCGGCCAATGCCGTCGCGATCGGGCCGGGCGCGACGAGCCCATGGGCATGGCAGGCGAGTTCGCCGCTGGCGCCTTCGCCCGCGCGCAGGCGGAACGCATTGGCGCCCAGGGCCTGGCTCTCGACCGCGACCACGCACAGGGCCTGGCGCAGCAAGCCCGGCACGGGCGCCGATTCGTCGCCGTCGCAGGCCACGTCGATCTCGCCGTGCAGGCGCTCGCGCAGGATCAGCGCGGCCGTCGACAGGGTTTCGTCGGCGGGCAGGTGCGCCAGCACGCCGTTACCGCGTTCGACTGCCGCTTCGATGCGCGTCAGGCAGGCGAGGGTGCGCGTGGGTTCGTCGACGAGTTGGCGCGCGGCGTAGGCATTCATCTGGACGGCATTCAGGACGTTGCGCAAGTCGTGTACCCCATCGCGCAAGGAATGCGGCGCGGCGTCATGGTCATCGGGGGGTTGCGTCACGGCCTTCCTCGTGTGGAGAGCGCGTCTCGCGAAGCTGTGCACTTTCGCCAACCGCGTGTGGAACCGGCGTGAGGCGTGGCCTCATCGGCGCATAACCGCGTCGCTCGTATTTTCGGTGCGCGGAGTCCAGGACAACGCCAGCAGGAGATTTGCATGAACCATCGTGATCGAGATCGTGAACAGCTTCACCTGGGCCGCCACGGCGGCCGCGACATGGAGCGCCAACGCAACGAGGAAGGGCGCTCGCAACAGGACGACCAGCGTTACGCGCGCGGTTTGCGCGACACCTACACCCCCGAGCCGCAGTGGCTGCGCCAGGACCGTGAACAACGCGACGACCAGCAGTTCGAATCCGGCATCGGCGGCAGCCAGTACGGCGGCAGCGAATACGGATACGCCGGCACTTCGCGCGGCAGTTACGCCGGCAGCGGGCGCGAGTGGGGCGAGAACACCCAGGGTTACGGCAGGCAGGGGTACGGCACGCAGGGTTACGGCATGCAGGGCTTCGGACGCCAGGCCGCCGGCACAAACCGCGATTTCGGCGGACGCGATTACGGGCAGCGCGATCAATCGCGCATCCGCGAGGAACGCAACGACCAGCAACGCGCTTCGAGTTACGAGACCGCCGGTTGGGACGACGATCTGGACACCGGCCAGCGCAATTACGAGCCCTTCCACGTCGGCACCGGCATGGGCCTGGGCGCATCTAGTGGGACCGAGTTCGGGCGCGAGCGCGAGTTCGGCTCGAGCTATCGCTCGCAATCCTTCCGCGGCATGGGTCCGGCCAACTACAAGCGTTCCGACGAACGCATCCGCGACGACATCTACGAACGCCTGACCGACAGCCATGTCATCGACGCGCGCGGGATCATGGTCGACGTCAACGAAGGCAACGTCACGCTGACCGGCACGGTCAACGAACGCCGCATGCGTTACGCGGCCGAAGACCTCGTCGAGCGCATCGGCGGCGTGTCGAACATCAACAACCAGTTGCGCGTGCAATCGCAGGATGCGATGCGTGCGCAGGGTCAGCCGTCGCAGTCAACCGGCAAGACGCTGGACGAAAACAAGCGTCATTGAGGGTGAATGGTGGGGAGGGCGACTAGCCCTCCTCATCCTCCGTCGCCGTACCCGAACGCTCGCGCGCCAGCCGATTGCGGATCGTTCGCGCGGTGATGCCCAGGGCCGCGGCCGCGCGCCTGCGGTTGTTCCCGTAATGCTGCAGCGTCTTGCGCAGGATCCGCCGTTCCATCTCCTCGAAGGAGGTGCCGATGGTGAAGGTGATCGTGTGCGAGGACTCTTCGGCCGGTTTCGGGAAGGATTGCGGGGACATGCGCACCACGCCGTCCTCGGCGAGGATGTAGCTGCGCTGCACTGCGTTGCGCAATTCGCGCACGTTGCCCGGCCACGCCGCGTGCGCGATGGCGTCGATCGTGTCGGGCGAGAACGCGTGGCGCGTTCCGCCGCGTGCGTTGAGTTCGGCGAGGAAGGCATTGGCCAGTCGCACCGAATCGCCTTCGCGTTCGCGCAAGGGCGGCACCGCGATGTCGAAACCGCTCAGCCGGTAGTACAGGTCTTCGCGCAAGCGGCCGCTGGCGACGGCTTCGCGCGGATTGCGATTGGTCGCCGAAACGATGCGCACCTCCACCGGCAGGTCGGTATGTCCACCCACGCGGCGGTAACAGCCGAAGTCCAGTACGCGCAACAAGTGCGTCTGCAGCACCGGCGCCATCTCGGTGATCTCGTCGAGGAAGAGCGTGCCGTGCGCGGCTTGTTCCAGGAATCCCAGGTGCCGCGCGAACGCACCGGTGAAGCTGCCCTTCTCGTGGCCGAACAACTGGCTCGCAAGCAGTTCGCCGGCGACCGCGCCGCAATTGACCGCGACGAAGGGGCCGCTGCAGCCGCTCGCTTCGTGGATCGCCCGCGCGATCAGTTCCTTGCCGACGCCGCTTTCGCCATGCACGAGCACGGCCGCATCGGTAGGCGCGACCTTTTCGATCATCCGGCACACCGACTGAAAACCGCGCGATGCACCAACCATGCCGTGGTTCGGTGCGGGTGCGATCGGCGGCGCGATGCGGCGATCGGTCGCGGCCGCTTGCAACAGTTCGCGCAACCGTTCGGGACAGATGGGCTTGACCAGATAGTCGACGACCGAGCTGCGCAGCGAATGCAGCACCGACTCGACCGAAGGCCGGCCGGTGACGATCACCGCGCGCGTCCGTCGCGCGTCGATATCGTCGAGCAACTGCAGTCCGTTGCCGTCGGGCAGATCGAGATCGACGAGGGCGAGATCGTAGTCGCGCTGGCGCATGCGCTGCAGCGCCTGGTTCAGTTCGCTCGCGATGGTGATTTCGTATCCTTCCAGTCGCGCGACCTCCGCCGTGGCGTGCACGAAGCCGACATCGTCGTCGACGATGAGCAACGTCGGCGCGCGGATCGCGGTGGGTTCGCTCGCCGTCCTGTCGGACGACCGGGAGGGTTCCATGTCGGGCTCGGGGCGGGGGACGCGTTGCGGTTTACTCCGCAGTAAGCGATCCCGAGGTGAAGGCCGAGCTACTTTTTCCGCAACCGGAAATGTTTTCCGGCGCATTCAGGCTGCAGGCACGGCGATTGCGTCGTGAAGACATCCCCCGAATCAGCAGGAGTCACCATGATGCGTCTTCACATCCCTCACAAATCGCTGTGGTTGTTGGCGGTCGTGCTCTTCGCGACGAACGGCTGTGATCGGCACAAACAAGGCCAGGACGCGAGCCCTTCGCCCGGAACGCGCAGCACGCCGTCCGCATCCACGATCGCCTCGGCATCGACGATCGCACCCGCCGCGCCGGGGGCCGCGACATCGCCGAGTGCGCAACTCAACCCGGGCGACCTGTCGTTCCTCTCTGCCGCGGCGCGCGCCAACGAAGAAGAAATCGCGACCACCGAACTCGGCATGTCGCAGGGCAATGCGAAAAACAAGGACCTTTCGCGCATGTTGAACGGCGACCACGTCGCCTTGCGCGATGAGATCACGTCACTCGCACCGACGCTCGGGACGCCGCCCACGGTTCAGGCCCCGAACGCGCTGTCCGACCTGCAAGGCGAAGCATTCGATGGCCAGCTGATCGCGACCTTCCGCGATCAGCACGAAAAGGCGATCGGGTTGTTCACGCAAGCGAGCACCGACCGGACGCTCAGCGAGTCGGTGCGCCAGCTGGCGAGCGACGCGTTGCCGAAGCTGAAGAGCCATCTGGCCGCCGTGCAAGCAGCCACCGCAGCGGAATGAAATTCCCGCACGCACCTCGCCTTCCGGACCGCGCGCATGAATGGCCCGGTTCGTGCGTCACTGAAGAGCCGCTCCATCCCCCGGGCGCGTGAAGGAGAACGTCAATGGCTACACGAGGAACAGGAACCAGCAATCGTGGGTTCGCATCGATGGATCCCGAGAAGCAACGCACCATCGCCGCGCAAGGCGGGCGTGCCGCCCACGCGCAAGGCGTGGCCCACGAGTTCGATTCGGAAGAAGCGCGTGCCGCCGGACGCAAGGGCGGACAGGCGCGCAGCAGCAGGAGCGCCGCATCGCGCGCCGCCAGCCTGGCGAACGCCGATCGCGACATCCAGCAACCGCCGGCGGCGAGCCCGATGCACGCGATGTCGGATGAACTGCCGAAGGGTGGTCATCTGTGATGGGGCGGGCGGCGACCCTCGCGTCGCCGCCCCCGTTTCTACTTCCACCAGCCGCGCCAGCGCGCGAGCACCAGGGCGGCCACCGGCACCGCGATCATCGCGCCCACTGCCCACCAGAATCCCTTCGTGCCGCTGTCGAACAGGCTCGCGTGGAAATTCATGCCGAGAATGCCCGCCACCACGGCCAGCGTGCCGAGCAGCACCGTCACGAATGTCAACAGCCGCATCGTTTCGTTGGTGCGATGCGACAGCCGCGTGTCCAGCAATCCGAAACTGCCGACCACCAGGTCGCGCGCATTCTCCACCGCGTCCATCACGCGTTCGTAGCGGTCGCTGACGGCGCGGAAGCGCTTCTGCACAAGCGCATCCTGTTCCGGTCGGAAGTCCGCGCGACGCAATGCGTCGAACAGGTCGCGATGCGAACCCAGCAGGCGCCGAAAACGCGCGACCGCACGCCGCAGTCCGCCGAGTTCCTGCGCGAAACCATCGTGGACGTGGCCGTGCAGCATCGCGACTTCCATGTGGTCGACGCGCGCCTCGAAGGCATCCAGTGCCGCGTAATACGCGGTGAGCATGCGATCGAGCAATGCGATGGCGAAGGTGTCGGCATCCAGGTCGCCGATGTGCGAGGCCGGGTCGTGCTGCGCGACGACCGCATCGAGGAACGGGATCGGATCGCGATGCGCGGTGAACACGACATTGGGCCCCACCACGAGCAACCACGGCGTCCCGTGGATGGTTTCGTCCTTTTCGACCCAGTGCGGTGCGATGGCGCGCACGGCGTACCAGCCTTTGCGCATCACCAGCGGATCGCTGTGCGCGTCGAACAGCGGGGCGATCAGATCGGGTTGCAGGCCGACCTCGCGCATCAGCGCTTCGGTCGCCTCCCGGCCGTCGGAAACGATGTCGATCCAGGCCAATTCCTCGTCGGTGAGGCTGTCCAAGTCGAGCTCGCGCGGATCCTCGACGGGGCGGTCCTCGCCGTTCGCATCGAACAGCAGGGCGCGCACGGACGGCCGACGTTCCTGCTCCGGTGGCGCGAGGGTTTGCATGTGCGCGTTGTAACAGCCGCCTGTCGAAATCGTATTCACGCGTGCGCAACGGGCGCGGAACGACGCTAGCCCGATGAGCACGAGCAAGTCCGCAGAACTGGCCCTGGACAAGTCGATCGCCGATTCCTTCCCTGCCAGCGATCCGTCATCGCAATCGCAACCGGTGACCGCCACGCCGACGCAATCGCAGATGCCGCTGCACGAGCTGGGGCTGACGGGCGATCAGTTGTATGTGTATCGCGTGATCGAACCGCGCAAGGCCGCCGAGCCGTTCTCGGGTTCGGGCGCCGATTCGGGTGGACGCTGGACCTCGCCGCGCACGCCGGGCGTGTACGCATCGCTGTCGCCGGCCGCGGCGATGCTCGAATACCTCGTGCACGTGGAAGGCGAGACACCCGATGAATTGCTGCTCGCGCGGGCGACGGTGCCGATGCGCAGCGTGCTCGCGCAGCTGGATCTTCCGAGCGACTGGAAGGAACGCCCTTATCGCGACACCGTGCGCCAGATCGGCGACCGGTGGGCGAAGGCGCAGGATTCGCTCGCGCTACGCGTGCCGAGCGCGGTGTGCGAAGGGGAGTGCAACATCCTCGTCAATCCGCAGCACCCCGACTTCCCGAAGTTGCATCTGGATCGACTCACGCCGCTCAAGCTCGATCCGCGCTTGCGGATCTGACGCGCGTTCAGTCGCCGCGGTAGCGGCAACCGGACGTGCAGGTTTCGTTGACGATGATTTCCGACAACTGCGGCAGCGCAGGCTTCAGCCGCGTCCAGATCCACTTCGCGAGCATTTCGCTGGTCGGGTTGTCGAGACCTTCGATGTCGTTGAGATAGTGGTGGTCGAGCTGGTCGTACAGCGGGCGGAATGCCGTCTTGATGTCGGCGAAATCCATCACCCAGCCCGTGTCGGCGCCGGGCTGCCCCGAGACGTGGAGCTCCACGCGGAACGAATGCCCGTGCAGCCGCGCGCACTTGTGGCCCGGCGGAACGTTCAGCAGCCGGTGCGCGGCTTCCAGGGTGAAGGATTTGAAGATGTCCATGCCGGCGATTCTAATCTTCCGCGCCGTTTGGCGGACGGTTCGAACCTGGCGCGCCTGTATCGGCCGCGCAGGTGAAAAACGCAAAAGGCCGGCGCAAGGCCGGCCTTCGACGTGTGGTGGCTATGGGTGGACTCGAACCACCGACCCCAGCATTATGAGTGCTGTGCTCTAACCGGCTGAGCTACATAGCCACGCGGAGAGCCGCGAATTATTCACGGCAGGGGGCTGCCGCGTCAATGCTCGCAATGCTTCACCAAAGTTCGCTTGTGGGGGCGACGGGGGCGTGGCAGAGTCGGTCGCAGTGCATTGAGGAGTCCGCATCGTGATCGATCCGGACGGTTACCGGCCCAACGTGGGCATCGTGCTCATGCACCCGGATGGACGGGTGTTCTGGGCGCGCCGTGTCCACCGCGACGGCTGGCAGTTCCCGCAAGGCGGGATGAATACCGACGAGACGCCGCTCGAGGCGATGTATCGCGAGCTGCGCGAGGAAACCGGCCTGTTGCCGGACCATGTGGCGGTCCTGGGCGTCACGCCCGGTTGGCTGCGCTATCGGCTGCCGCAACGGGCCATCCGCCGAAACGACAAGCTGGTCTGCATCGGGCAGAAGCAAGTCTGGTACCTGCTGCAGTTCACCGGTGAGGAATGCCACCTGTGCCTGGACAGTACCGACAAGCCTGAATTCGACCATTGGCGCTGGGTGGACTTCTGGTACCCGGTCGAGCACGTGGTGAACTTCAAGCGCAGCGTCTATGCCAGCGCCCTGGGGCACCTGGCGCCGTTCGCCCGGCAGGTGGCCGGCCCGACGGCGATCCCGCATCCGAGCAAGGACCTGCGCCCGGACCTGGGCGCCCACGGCCGCCAGCGGCCGCGCCGTCGGGTGGTCGCAGGTGAACGCGGCGGGGGATCCGCACCCGAAGCGAATTGACAATGATTCGCATTTATGGGGAAATGGCGCCGTCCTCCCCGGCCTGCGGTTCCTCCCCCATGTTCGTCTGCATCTGCCACGGCATCACCGACAGCACGATTCGCGAAGCCGCGGAAAACGGCGTCACGAGCGTGTCCGAGCTGACCATGCGCACCGGCGCCGGTTCCTCCTGCGGCAGCTGCATGGACATGGCCGCCGACCTGCTCGCCCGCCATGCGCCGGCGGAGCCGGGCTTCGCCGAACTCCCGGTGCTGCAAGCCGCCTGAGGCGGCCTGTTGTTTTTCCTCCGTTCGACCCTCCCGCGGCCCGCGTGCGTTGATGCAAACGCATCGCGTTTCGTCGCCCTGTGCGTGATGGCGTTAGCATCCGCGCATTCGAAGCAAGGAGCACGGGCATGAAGGGCGACCCCAAGGTCATCGAACATCTCAACAGGGCGCTCTACAACGAGCTCACCGCGATCAACCAGTATTTCCTGCACGCCAAGATGCTGAAGAACTGGGGCCTGAAGGAACTGGCCGAGCACGAGTACAAGGAATCGATCGACGAGATGAAGCACGCCGATCGCCTGGCCGAGCGCATCCTGTTCCTCGAGGGCCTGCCGAACTTCCAGGCGCTGGGCAAGCTGCGCATCGGCGAGAATCCGCGTGAAGTGCTGCAGGCCGATCTGGCGCTCGAACTCGAAGCCCTGCCGACCCTGCGCGATGCGATCGCGTATTGCGAAAGCATCCGCGACTCGGTGAGCCGTCGCTTGTTCACCGACATCCTCGATTCGGAGGAAGAGCACATCGACTGGATCGAAACGCAGCTGGCGCTGATCGATCGCCTGGGCGAAGCGAACTACCTGCTCACGAAGATCGAAGAGTAAGCGTCAGGCTTCCGCCGTGCGGCGTTTCCGCAGCCGCAGCTGCAACGCCGCACGCGCCCGTTCGAATTCGTCCGTCAGCATCGTCACCGCGACCGCGGGCCGATCCAGCGTTTCCATCCGCGCGCCGAGCTCGATGCGCTTGGCTGCGGCGGACAGCGCCATCGCGCCCAGGTTCGCGCTCGAAGACTTCAGGGAATGCGCCGCTTCGCGCAGTGCGTTGAAGTCGGGCGCGAGCGCCGCGCGTTCCAGCTGCGCGAGCAGATGCGGCGCGTCTTCCAGAAACACTTGCACGATGCGCGAGGCGTCCGCGCCGATGACGGCGTAGAGCTCGTCGAGCGCGCCGTCGTCGATGATCGGATCCACCGGCGCGGAGACCATTTCCGACGGCGGCACTTCGGGCGGCGCGGCAGGCGGCTGCGACGGCGGCACGGGCATGTCGGTGGTCTCCACGGTCGGCATCGCGAAGGAAGGGGCGCGCTGCGTCGGCGACGCGGCCGGCGCGGCTTTCGGCACAGGCATCGCATTGCCGGCATTCGCGTCGGCGAACGCAGCCGCCGACGGCGCACGCGCACGCGGCGCTTCCTGCAGCCAGCGACGCAGGCAATGTTCGAGTTGGCCGCGCGTCACCGGCTTGGCCAGGTAATCGTCCATGCCCGCGTCGAGGCAGCGCTGCCGGTCGCCGGCCATCGCGTTGGCCGTCATCGCGACGATCGGCAGGTGCGGGCCGGTCGGATCGGCCGCTTCGATCTCGCGCCACTTCTGCGCGGCGCTGTAGCCATCGAGCACCGGCATCTGGCAATCCATCAGCACCAGGTCGTAGTTGCCGTCGCGCATGCGCATCAGCGCCGCTTCGCCGTTGGTGGCCGTGTCGCACTCGAGTCCGAGCACGCTCAGCAGGCGTTGCGCGACGAGCAGGTTGACCGGGTTGTCCTCGACGAGCAGCACGCGCGCCTGCCAATGCCGCGCGGGTTTGTCGCTGTCGCTGGCCTTGCGTTCTTCCGTCGTTTCGCCGCGCGGGGCGCGTTGCGCGAGCGCCGCGCGCAATTCGGCATCCGGCGCCTGGCGCGGCAGCAGCGTCGCGCCGGTGTGCAATTCCTGCGGCACTTCTTCGTCGGCATACAGGTACACCAGGCGCACGTCGCCGAAGCTCGCATGGCGGCCCACGTTGCGATGCAAGGCGATCGCCGTGTTGCGCATGCTCGCCAGGTCGGCGAGCACCACGCCGTAGGTCCACGGCGGCCCCTGCGTCGCGGCCGCACGCAGGCGATCGAGCGCTTCCTGTGTCGTTTCGACCGCGGTGACGCGCAAGCCCCAGTTCGGCACCAACATGCTCAGGCGCGTGCGCAGGCGCGCATCGGATGTGAGCAGCAACAAACGCTGGCCGCTGAGGTCGGCTTCGCGGGTCGGCATGTCGCCGAGCACCTTCAGCAGCGGAATCTCGAAATGGAAGGTCGCGCCGTGGCCGGGTTCGGACTGCACGCCGATGCGGCCGCCCATCAGGTCCACGATGCGATGGCAGATCGCCAGGCCCAGGCCCGTGCCGCCGTACAAACGCGTGGTCGATGCATCGGCCTGCGTGAACGCATGGAACAGGCGCGACTGCGCATCCGACGCGATGCCGATGCCGGTGTCGCGCACTTCGAAGCGCAACTGATGCTGGGCGGTGGTTTCGCCGACACGGCGCACGCTGATCGAGATCGACCCGCGCTCGGTGAACTTCACCGCGTTGCTGATCAGGTTCGTCAGCACCTGGCGCAAACGCACCGGATCGCCGCGCACGGGCAGGCGCACGCCCGGATCCAGGTGCAGGTGCAGGCGCAGGCCCTTGGATTCGGCGGGGCGCTCCATCAATTGCATGACCGCTTCGAGCAGGTCGCGCAGGTTGAAGGTCGTGGTTTCCAGCTCGAGTTTGTTCGCCTCGAGCTTGGAGTAGTCCAGGATGTCGTCGACGATGCGCAGCAACTGCTGCGACGAGGTGTACGCGGTGCGCACCAGCTCGTGTTGGTCGGGCAGCAGGCGCGCGTGCAGCAGCAGGTCGAGCATCGGCACGATGCCGTTGAGCGGCGTGCGGATCTCGTGGCTCATCGTGGCGAGGAATTCGCCCTTGGCCAGCACCGCGGATTCGGCCGCCTGCTTGGCCTTGGTCAATTGCTGTTCGAGTTCGTGGTGGCGCTGGATCTCGCGCTGCAACTGGTCGACCTGGAACTGGCCACGCTCGGCCTTGTCTTCCATCGCCGCCATTTGCTGGTCGCGTCGATGGAGCACGTACACCACGGCCATCAGCGCGATGAGCGCCGTCAGCACGAAGAGCAGCGCGGCGAATTGCCAGGGACCCTCGATCCCGCCGGCTTCCAGCGCAAGGGAAACCGCAGCACCGGCGGCGGCGCCGAGCGCCAGCCACCGCATCGTGAGCCAGCGGCTCGTGGCCTGGCGTTCGGGCATCAGAGCACCGCGTTCTTGAAGTCGAAGTCGAGCTCGCTCGCCGCCTGTTGCACGAGGTTGCCCTGGATGAAGTCGATGCCGCTCATCCACAGCGTCGCCGCGGCTTGCGGATCCTCGACGCTATGGCCGATCACTTGCAAACCCTGGCGGTGCGCGCGATCGATGGACGTGCGCATCGCGTCGCGCAACGCGCCGCCATCGGCATGCGCGTACCGCGCGGACAGGCGTATGTACCCGAGCGGCAACTGCGAGAGCAGCGAATCGGCATCCGGCGAATGCTCGTACTGGCTCAGGCAGAACTGCACGCCCACCGGTACGAGTTGGTCGCAGAAGGTTTTTAGCGTGACCGCGTGGATCAGCGCATCGGCCAGGCGGATGTCGATGACCAGCGACGGGCCTTCCAGCCCGCGCACGGCGATCGCCGAGGCGAGCCATTCGGCATACGCATCGCGTGCGAGCGTGCGCGAGGACTGCGGTACGAACAGCCGCACCGGCCGGCTCTGCGCACGGCGCTGCTGCAATACGTCCAGTGCGCGTTCGAGCACCCAGCGATCGATGTCGTGGATCATGCCGGCTTGTTCGGCGGCGGGCACGATCTCGGCGGCGTTGTGCATCGTGCCGTCGGAGGCCTGCATGCGCAGCAGCGTCTGGTATTGCGCTTCGTCGCCGCCGGCGACGGCGACGATCGGCTGGTAGATCAATTCGAAACGATCGTCCGCGAGCGCATCGCGCAGGTAATCGGACAGGTCGCTCGTCTGCCCGTGGTCCGGCGGTTCGAACGCGAAGATGCCCAGCGCCTGCGAACGCGCGTGGCGCGAGGCCTGTTCGGCCGCTTCCAGCGCGCCGCCTGCATCGGCGAAGCCGTGGCGCAGCGCGGTGTAACCGACGGTGACCCGCAACTTGATCGTGTGCCCGTCGACGTCGAAGGGCTTCTGCGACAAGCCGTCGCGCCACACGCGCGCCTGGCGATCCAGCGCGAGGTCTTCCAGGTTCGGCGTGTAGACCAGGAAGGAGTGATCGTTCAAACGCGTGGCCGGGTGCACGCCGGCAAGCGCGCCCAGGCGCCGGCCGGCTTCGGTCATCAGGCGTTCCAGCGCGGCGTAGCCGAAGCGTTCGCGCAGCGTGGAGGTGCCTTCGATCTCGAGGAAGTAGATGCCGCCGGCGCTCGCAGGCAAGGCGGTGCTCAATTGCTGCAACAGCACCGGACGCGCCATCAGGCCGGTCGCCGGGTGGCGGCTGGCTTCGGTCATGCGCTGCTTGCCGAGGATGCGCGCGCGCTTGACGCGGCTTTCGATGGCGGCGATGAGATGGCGCGGGCGAATGGGCTTCTGCAGGAAATCGTCGGCGCCGACTTCGAGCACTTCGTATTGCTTCTCCGGATCCGGATCGCCGGTGAGGAAGACGATCGGCGTGTGCAGGAACGATTCGTGCGCGCGGATCATCGTCGTCAACTCGGTGCCCGACATGCCGGGCATGTGCAGGTCCATCAGCACCAGGTCGGGCTTGATGCGCTGCATCGTGTCGAGCACGTCGCGCGATTCGGCGGCGACGACCGCTTCGATGCCCGCGCCGTTCAACACGCCCTCGGCGAACATGGCCTGCGCGCGGTCGTCCTCGACGATCAGCACGCGATACGGCGGTTCTTCGCCCGTGCCCAGCGGGGGCAGGGCGACGTCGTCGGGGGCCGAGCTCGAATCCGGTTCGGTGGTCGAAGACGAAGCGGAGGACTCCGCCGATTCGCCGGATGGCGCGTCTTCGGCGGCGTCGGCGGGCGGCGCGTCTTCGCTCCAGCGGCGCCAATAGGCCTGCGGCGGCGTTTCCGCGCGCGCGGCGGTCTCGTCTTCGGCCACCTGCGCGGCCGACGGCAACTGCAGCATCAGGTTTTCGGCGACCGAGATCAGCTGCGCGGTCGACGCGGCATCCGGCATGTGCTGCGCGACGCGCGCGGCCGACATCTGCGAATGCAACTGCGCGAGCATGCCGGCCCAGCGCGGGTCCAGGCGCACGGCCTGCCCGTGGAGACGGTCGATTTCGTGCGCGATCTGTTCGAACGAGCCGGGATCCCAGCCCATCGCGCGGCGGCTGCGCAAATGCTGCGCAAGGCCATCGACACCGTCGCGCAACTGCGACAGCGGATCAGACGACGCCTGTTGGCGTTTTTTGGTGGCGGGCATCGGCTCCCCCGGCGTGTGCCGCCATTATCCCTTGCTCCCCATCAAGGGAAGAGCACGAAAACTGGATACGCCTTCGGCCAGCCGCTTGCAAGACGTGACGCGATTCTCAATGCGGCATATTCGGGGCTGCCGACACCGTGCGGGGCCCGAAAAGCGCGCGCCGCACGCGCTTCCACACCCACCAGACGGCGGTGGCCATCAGCACGCTGATCGCGATGACGATCGCCAATGCGATCCAGGGATGCGCGAAGGCCAGCGCCAGCCCGCCGACCACGGCCGCGTCCTCGGTCACCGACGCGGTCCAGTTGCTCACCGGTTCGGGGGAAGTGTTCAGCAACGCGCGGCTGCCGGCCTTCAGCACATGGCTCGTCAGGGCCACGCCCGCCCCGGTGGCCAGCATGCCGGCGCCCAGGTGGCCGTCGGGCGAGAGCGTCGCCGCTGCGAGGAATGCACCGACCGGCACGCGCAGCACCGTGTGCAACAGGTCCCAGCCCGAGTCGACCCCCGGGATCTTGTCTGCGAAGAACTCCACCGCCGCCAGCAGGCCCGAGGTGCCGAGCACCCACGGCGAGGTCGTCGGCTCCAGGGCCGTGGGGAGGTCGAGCCAGCCCATCGCGCCGGCCAGGCCGATGCCGAACACCGTCAGGTACACGCGGATTCCCGCAAGCCACGCCAGCAGAATCCCGATCGCGAAAAGATGCGCTTCGGACATGGCAGCTTCCTCCATCGGCCGGCGGGCAAAGGCCGTACACTCGCCGCCCCGAGTATAGGCACGGTCCCCGTGTCGTCCCGTGGAGCACGCCCGATGGAGCCGACACCCAGGCCCCGCCCCCAATTCGAGATCGTCCCGCGTGAAGGCCGCGGCCGCCTGCCGGCCTGGGGCTGGCTCGTGGCGGCGCTGGTGCTGGGGCTGCTGGTCGGGGGTGGGCTGGCGTGGTGGCTGGGCAAGCCCGCGGTCGGGTCGCCCGAGGCCCGGATCGCCGAAAGCCAGCACCAGCTCAAGGCGACCCAGGCACAGGTCTCCGAGCTGGAACAACGCGTCAGCACCCTGACGCGCTCGGACCAGATCACCCGCGACGCCAACCGCGACGTGCAGGCGATGCTGGCCGACAAGGACGAGCAGATCGCGAGCCTGCGCGCCGACGTGGCGTTCTATGAACGCTTCGTGGGCAGCGGCGGCGAGCGCAAGGGCCTGTCGGTGCATTCGGCCGAATTCGAACGCGAGGCCGGCGGCAGTTGGCGCTACCAGGTGGTGCTCACGCAGAGCCTCAATCGCGGCGCGGTAAGCCAGGGCGAAATGAAGTTCGACGTCGAGGGCGTGAGGGACGGACGCCTGACGACGGTGAAGTGGGACGAGATGCAACAAAAGCCGGCGGCTGCGGGGCAACAATACGAATTCCGCTATTTCCAGCGGCTTGGGGGCAGCATCGTGTTGCCTGCCGGTTTCACGCCGCAGCGCGTCAAGGTGGCGCTGCGCGGCAAGGGCGCGAACGTCGACACGGCGCTCGCGTGGACAACGATGTCGTCTCCTGGGGAGTAACGGGATGTTCAAGAGTTCGCAAGCCAAACCCTCCGCGCGCGACGGCCAGGCCGTCGACACGCTCATCGGCCCGCAGGTCGTGGTCCGCGGGGATATCGAATTCAGCGGCGGGCTCTATGTCGAAGGCCGCATCATCGGCCGCGTCACCGCCACCGAGGGCGCGCAGGCCGTGCTGATGCTGTCCGAACACGGCTGCATCCAGGGCGAGGTGCGCGCACCGGTCGTGATGATCGACGGCCGCATGGAAGGCGACGTCCATGCCTCCGAGCGCATCGAACTGGCCGCCAAGGCCCGCGTGCAGGGCAACGTGCACTACCGCGTGGTCGAAATGCACGCCGGCGCCCAGCTGACCGGGCTGCTCGTCCATGCCGACACCACCACGGCCGCCGTTCCCGAGCTTCCGGCGCTCGCCGCCGTCGCCTGAGGCCGTCGATTCGCCATTTCGCAGCGTTTCCGCGCGCGCCGCTTGATTGCGGCGCCTGAGGCCCGCATCTTGTCGCGCATGGAACTGATCGATTTCCCCACCTGGCAGCAGCTGGACGCCCCCGTCCAGTTCTCGCCGGCCGCGGCCGCCAAGGTCCGCGAACTCATCGCCGAGGAAGGCAATGCCGAGCTCAAGCTGCGCGTTTACATCCAGGGCGGCGGGTGTTCGGGCTTCCAGTACGGGTTCGAGTTCGACGAATCGCGCGGCGAAGACGACGTGGCGGTGGAAACCGACGGCGTGACGCTGCTCGTCGATCCGCTCAGCCTGCAATACCTGATGGGTGCGGAAGTGGATTACAGCGAGAGCCTGCAGGGCGCGCAGTTCGTCATCCGCAATCCCAACGCGAAGACCACGTGCGGCTGCGGCAGCAGCTTCACGGTGTGACGCACGCGTCGCCTTTCGCGTTCGTCGACGGCGCGCTGGATCGCGCCGACCACCTTCGCGACGACGCCGAAACCCTCGCCACGCTCTGGCCGCAGGCACGCATCGTCGTGCTGGAAGAGGACGGCCGCGCATTCGCCGACAGGGACGATGCCTTGCTCGCGCCCGAAGGCTGGACGCTCGGCGGCGGGCCGGGCACCGCGATTTTCCTCGGCCTGCGCGACGGGCAAGCGTGGTTCGCCCAGTCGGCGAAGGTCGTGGGCTTCGACGCACCCGGGCGCATCGAGTTGCGCACCGCCGCCAGCCAATGGCCGGTCTTCGACGCCACCGTCTTCGCGCAGGCGCGCGCGATGCTGCATTGGCACGCGCGCCACCGGTTCTGCGGCGTGTGCGGCGGCGAACTGGGATTCGTGCGCGCCGGCTGGCTCGGCCAGTGCACGCGGTGCGGCACCGAACATTACCCGCGCACCGACCAGGCGATCATCGCCGCGGTCACCGACGGCAAGCGCCTGCTGCTCGGGCGCCAGCGCAACTGGCCGCCGCGGCGCTGGTCGGTGATCGCCGGTTTCGTCGAACCCGGCGAATCGCTCGAGCAAACCGTCGCCCGCGAAGTGCTCGAGGAAACCGGCGTGCGCGTGCGCTCGTGTCGCTACCTCGCATCGCAACCCTGGCCGTTTCCCGGTTCGCTGATGCTCGGTTTCCTGGCCGAAGCGGGCCCGGACGTCCCCGTGGTGGGGGAAGAGCTCGACGACGCGCGCTGGTTCGATGCCGACACGATCGAAGCGGGTTTGGCGCGCGACTGGGCCGTGGGACCCGAGGAAGAGGAAGGCGGCATCGCGTTGTCCGCGCCGATTTCCATCGCACGTTGGTTGATCCAGTCGTGGTTGGCATCCGTCACGCGCTGAATGCGCATGGGATGATTCCGTATCATGCCGCTGACGGGTCCGATGTCGCGGATCCGCTCGCCCGAGGTCGCCGATGTCCATTACGTTGATCGCCGTCGTCATCGCGCTGATCGTCGGTCACTCGATGCCGGCGTTGGTGGCGTTGCGCCGCTACGACTGGTTCATCCGCTGGCTCGAATGGCTCGCCGCGCAATTGGGCGACAACGCATCGTGGCGCGGCGCGGGCGGGTTGCTGTTCGCGATCGGCCCGCCGCTGTTGCTGATCGCCTTGTTGCAGATCGCCCTGCGCGGGGACTTCTACGGTTTCCCGGCGTTCGTCTTCGCCCTGGTCGCGCTGTTCTACGCGTGGGGGCCGCGCGACCTGGACCACGATGTCGAAGCGGTGGTCAACGCCGCCGATCCGGTCGCACGCCGCGATGCGGCCGCGCGCCTGTTCCCCGACCAGGTGGATCCGGTGCTCGACGGCGGTTCGCTGGTCGAAGCGGTGTTCCGCTGTGCGCTGTGGCGCTGGTTCGGCGTGTTGTTCTGGTTCCTGCTCGTCGGTGCGTTCGGCGCGCTGCTGTATCGCCTGGTGTCGTTGTGCGCGCAGGGCGAAGCGCGCAGGCGCCTGCCCGAAGGGGCGTCGCAGGCCGCGCGCACACTGCTCGCCTTCCTGGATTGGCCCGTCGCGCAACTGATGACGCTGTCGCTGGCCTTGGTCGGCAATTTCGACAGCGTGTTCCAAGCCTGGAAGACCGCGGGCGGCGCCGGCTACTCGGGCGATACGCGTTTCCTCGCCGCCGCCGCGCGCGCCAGCGTGCGCAGCGAATTGGCGGACGAAGCGCTGGACGACATCGATACGACCGACTACGTCGCCGACGGCGGCGTGGCCGTTGCGCGCGGCGTGCCGGGCCTGCCCGAATTGCGCGATGCGATGAGCCTGGTGTGGCGCATCCTGCTGTTGTGGCTGGCGGTGCTGGCCTTGTTCGTGATCGGCGGCTGGGTGGCCTGATTCGCCAAAGCGCTCAGCGCTTCCGCTTCTGCTCGTTCTCGCGCAGCGTCTCGATCAATTCCCGCACGACCTTGCGCGCCTTCGGCGGCAACGCGATGAACGCGTCGATCGCATGTTGATCCATCGCCGGAATGCGAAATTCGACGCGCGTCTCGCGAACGCGGGAAGTCGCCTCGGTTCCGTACTGCAACGCGGTAGGTTCGATGCGGAGCAGGTGCGCCAACACGATGAGATTGCGCTGGCGCGGGATGCTCTTTCCGTTCAACCAACGCGAAACCGCTTGCGGCGTGGTGGGATCACCGCCATGCCGGACAATGAGGTAAGCGATCTCCGACGCGCTCTGCCGATAACCAGCGGCTTTCAAGGCACTTCGTAGGCGCTCGCCGAACAGGGCCTGTTCGCGTTTCATGGCGCCGACGTTAGGCGCTGGCGCGCGAACGCCTTGCAATTATCGCGTTATCCTCATTGAACCAATCGGGTTCATGGCAGGTAATTCGCGATGGCCACCTCGCTTCTGGAACGGCTGCCGCGCCTGGTCGCACACGGGCGCCGGCAAGCACAACGACTGATGGAATCTTCCACCGGACGGAATCGCGAACGCGCGGTTCCCGTCGAACGCGTGCACGCACCCGACGATCCCGTGCAACAGCATCGCGCGCCGGTGCGCCGCGTGCTGTGCGGTGCGCCGGCATTGTGCGTCGCCGCGTTGATCGCCGAACACCGCCAGGGCATCGGTGCGCCGCCGGGACGCATCGTGCTCGACCTGCATCCTGCAGGCGACGAAGACACGCTCGTCGCGCGCCTGACGCGATGGACGCCGTGTTTCGCATTGTTGCGCACGCTCGCGCCGCGGGCGGCGTTGTCCCTCGATCTTCCGCCGAACGAGAACGCGCCCGTGCAACTCGTGCTCGATGCCTTCGGTTGGCCCGAATCCAGCCGCAACGCAACGGTGCGCGACGCGACCGCGCTCCTGCTCGCCGACGACGCATCGCGCCTGGCCGATCTCGCGCCTGCGCACACGGCATGGGTCGCCTGCACGCGCGATGCCGCCGGCTGCGCCGCGTTGCGCCGCACGCTGTTGCTGCGTGGCGACACGACCTTCCGCGTCGAGGAAGTCGGCGCCACGCCCGCCGAATGGACGCGCCGGCACGCCGCGGCGCAACCGGTCAAGGCGATGCGCGCAGCGCTCCTGGCCTTCGGTGCGAAAGCACTCCCGCTGCCGGCGGTGTGCACGACGCCGGCGGGCCGCCGTCGCGCAGGCGGCGACGTCCTGCTCGGCGAACTCGTGCGCGACGGCGAACGCACGCTGGTGTGGGTGGACGCCCCCGATCGCCGCACCGGGCAATCCACATTGAGCCGCGCGATCACCCGCCGCGAACATGGCCTGTATCCGCGCGTCCTCGTGCTGGGCTGGCATTTCGCACCCACCCTGTCGCAACACATCGCCATGCGCTGCGATGCACGCATCGACGTGCTCGCCATCGGCTGCCATCCGCGCGGCGAACGCGGGGCCTCGCTGCGGGTCGATCCGCGGGGCTTCACCGCCGTCGGTGGATTGGCCCAGGCGTGGGTGGATCGCGAACGCTCGCGCGGCACGCCCGACGTCGAATGGCTCGTGGTGCAACTGGGCGAGGCGCGCGGTGATCCGCCGGTGGATTGGGCCGTCGATCCCACGTACGACGGTGTCGTCTTCCAGGGCGCATGGCATGCCCTGCGCGACGCGCACGCGGGCGTTCGCACCGTCCGTTTGCGCCTGCCCTGGCAAGCGGCGCCGCGCCGCGTCTGCATCCGTGCGCTCGATGCGCAGGGCCGCGCGAGCGAGCTGTTGTTCGTCGTCCATGCGAACGACGCCGCCGGGCCCGCGCACGCGCATGCCGTCCCCGCACGGGCGCCGGCCAGCGCGCAGGTCGAGGCGCTCTGCTAGGCTCCGCGCCATCCCCGTCGGCGGTTGCACCGAATGGCGCACAACCAGTTCGAGCTCCTCCGCCAACGGCGTTTCCTGCCGTTCTTCGCGACCCAATCGCTCGGCGCCTTCAACGACAACGTGTTCCGGCAAGCCATCATCGGCCTGCTGTTCTACATGGGCGTGGCGAGCGACGAGCGCAGCTTCTATACCAACCTCGCGCCAGCGATCTTCATCCTCCCGTACTTCCTGTTTTCCGCCACGGCAGGGCAGATCGCGGAGAAGTTGGAGAAGTCGCGATTGATCCGCATCACCACGATGATGGAGATCGTCATCATGTCGGCGGCCGCGGTCGGCTTTGTGATGCAGAACATGGTGCTGCTGCTGATCGCGTTGTTCTCCACGGGCGTGCAGTCGGCGTTGTTCGGGCCGGTGAAGTATTCGATCCTGCCCTCCGTACTCCGGCCCGAAGAACTGACCGGCGGCAACGGCTTGGTCGAGATGGGGACGTCGGTGTCGATCCTCGTCGGCATGCTGCTCGGCGGCATGATTTTCCAGGTCGCGGGGGCGAACGGGCCGGTCGTCGCCGCGGTGTCGGTGATCCTGTTCGCGGTCGCGGGCAATCTCGTCAGTCGCGCGATTCCGCCCACCGAGGCTGCGGCGCCGGATCTGAGGGTCGGCTGGAATCCCATTCCCGAGTCCATGCGCGTGCTCGCGCTGGTGCGCAAGCAACCCGCGGTGCGCAACTCGGTGCTCGGCGTTTCCTGGTTCTGGTTCGTCGGCACGATGCTCACCGCGCAGTTGCCCACCTATGGCGACGAGAACCTCGGCGGCGACGTGTCCACTTACACCGTCCTGCTCGCGGTGTTCTCCATCGCGACCGGCATCGGTTCGGTATTGTGCGAAAAGCTTTCCGCGCGCACGGTGGAAATCGGCCTGGTGCCGCTCGGCGCGTTCGGCATGAGCGTGTTCCTCTTCGTGCTGGCGTTGTGGCTGCCGGAAGCGGGCGCGACGTACACGCATGGCTTGGTGCATACGCTCGTCGCCCTGAGCGGCATCGGCCTGTTCGCCGGTTTCTACGTCGTGCCCTTGTTCGCACTGATCCAGAGCCGCACGCCCAAGGGCGAGCTCTCGCGCGTGATCGCGGGCATGAACATCCAGAACGCGGGCTTCATCGTGCTCGCCGCGGTGCTGGGCATCGTCGGCCTGCAATACGCGCACCTGTCGATCCCGCAACTGTTCCTTGCGTTGGCGGTCGCCAACACGCTCGTCGCGCTCTGGATCTTCACCGTCGTCCCCGAATTCCTGATGCGCTTCCTCAGCTGGGTGCTGGTGCGCACGCTGTATCGCCTGCGCGCCGACGGCATCGAGGAGAACGTGCCCGACGAAGGCCCGGCGCTGCTGGTCTGCAACCACGTCAGTTACATGGACGCGCTGATCCTGGCTGCGACCATCCCGCGCCCGGTGCGTTTCGTCATGTACTACAAGATCTTCAACATCCCGGTGATGCGCTGGATCTTCCGCACCGCGAAGGCCATCCCGATCGCGGGTGCACGCGAAAACCCGGAATTGATGCGACGCGCATTCGACGAGATCGACGCTGCGCTGGCCGAAGGCGAAATCGTGGGGATCTTCCCGGAAGGCGCGCTGACGAAAGACGGCGAGATGAGCGCGTTCAAATCGGGCGTGGAGAAAGTCCTCGAACGCCGCGAAGTCCCGGTCATCCCGATGGCCTTGCGCGGCATGTGGACGAGCATGTGGAGCCGGCGCGATGGCCGCCTGAAGCGCATGCGCGTGCCGCGCCGTTTTCGCGCGCATGTCGAAGTCGTGGCCGGGCCGCAGATCGAAGGGCAGATCGCGACGGCGGAGTTGCTTGAAGCGAAGGTGCGGGAGTTGAGAGGGGACGCGGCTTAAGCGACGCTTTGGACCGACTCCTCGCCACGCGGCGAGGCTCACCTCAACGGGGCGGGCTGCCTCTTCGGCTGTGCTTTTCCGACAATGATAGGGTCAGTGCGAAGCTTGCTTCGCACCGGCAAGACAAATGCTCGCGCAAAGCCCCCGATCGAGAGCCAACGTTCGAAAGGTGATGCCCCAGCGTTGTGAGTTTCAAATTTTTTTCCAAAAAAATTTGGAACTCACAACGTTCGGGCGGCGCGCCAATGACGCAGGGGGAGGCGGTCAACCCTCGCCCCGCTCCCGCGCAATCGCCCGCCAACCGATGTCGTGGCGATGGAACTCCCCGCGCCACGAAATTCCCGCGATCTCCGCGTAAGCACGTTGCTGCGCTTGTGCCACCGTATCGCCCAGCGCGCACACGCACAGCACGCGGCCGCCGGAGGTGACGACGTGTTCGCCTTCGATGCGCGTGCCGGCGTGGAAGACTTTCGTGTCTTCGACATCAGGCGTATCGAAGGAGTTGATCGTGTCGCCCAGGCGCGGCGTGGCCGGGTAGTGTTCGGCGGCCATCACGACGCCCAGGGATTTGCGCGCGTCCCAGTCGGCTTGCGTCGTCGACAACTTGCCGTCGATCGCCGCTTCGATCAGGTCCACCAGGTCCGAGCGCAGGCGCAGCATCACCGGTTGCGTTTCGGGGTCGCCGAAGCGGACGTTGTATTCGATGACTTTCGGTGCGCCTGCCTTGTCGATCATCAGGCCGGCATAGAGGAAGCCGGTGAACGGCACGCCGTCGGCGATCATGCCGCGCACGGTGGGTTCGACCACTTCGCGCATCACGCGCGCATGCACCTCCGGCGTGACCACGGGTGCGGGCGAATACGCGCCCATGCCGCCGGTGTTCGGGCCGGTGTCGCCATCGTGCGCGCGCTTGTGGTCCTGCGAGGTCGCCATCGGCAATGCATGCGTGCCGTCGACCATCGAAATGAAGCTGGCTTCTTCGCCGTCGAGGAATTCCTCGATCACCACGCGCGCGCCGGCGGCGCCGAAGGCTTCGCCCGAGAGCATGTCTTCGATCGCGTGTTCGGCTTCGGCCAGGGTCATCGCGACGATCACGCCCTTGCCCGCGGCCAGGCCGTCGGCTTTCACGACGATCGGTGCGCCTTTCGAACGCACGTACGCAAGGGCTTCGTCGATGTTGGTGTGCACCGCGTAATGCGCGGTCGGAATGCCGTGGCGTGCGAGGAAATCCTTCGCGAAGGCCTTGCTGCCTTCGAGCTGCGCTGCCGCCGCGGTCGGCCCGAAGACGCGATGGCCCGCGGCGCGAAAGCGGTCGACGACGCCCGCAACCAGCGGCTGCTCGGGTCCGACGACGGTCAGCGCGACGCCTTCGCGCTCGACCAGCGCCAGCAATCCCTCGATGTCCTTCGCATCGACGCCGACATTGCGGCACTTGTCTTCCTGCGCCGTGCCCGCGTTGCCCGGCGCGACCAGGATTTCGGTCGCGCGCGGCGATTTCGCCAGCTTCCACGCCAGCGCGTGCTCGCGTCCGCCAGAACCGATGACGAGGATCTTCATGCGTGGCTCCCGGAACGGATCAATGGCGGAAGTGGCGAATGCCGGTGAACACCATCGCGATGTCGTGCTCGTCCGCGGCGGCGATCACTTCGTTGTCGCGCATCGAACCGCCGGGCTGGATCACGGCGCGAATGCCCGCGACCGCCGCGGCATCGATGCCGTCGCGGAAGGGGAAGAACGCATCGGAGGCCATCGCCGAACCCGGCACGGTCAGCCCGGCTTCCTCGGCCTTGAGCGCGGCGATCTTCGCCGACACCACGCGGCTCATCTGGCCCGCGCCGATGCCGATGGTGTGGTGCTCGCGTGCATAGACGATCGCATTGGACTTCACGTACTTCGCCACGCGCCAGGCGAACAGCAGGTCTTCCAGTTCCTGCGGCGTCGGCGCGCGCTTGGTGACGACCTTGAGTTCGCCACGCGTCACTTCGCGGATGTCGCTGGTCTGCATCAGCAGGCCCGAGCCAACGCGCTTGACGTCGGCATTGTTGCGGCCTTCGCCGTGCGGGATGCGCAGCACGCGCACGTTCGCTTTCTTCTTCGCGTAGTCGAGCGCGGCGGGGTCGAATTCCGGCGCGATCAGCACCTCGACGAACTGGCGGTCGAGGATCGCCTTCGCCGTGGCGCCATCGAGCATGCGGTTGAAGGCGATGATGCCGCCGAAGGCCGAGGTCGGATCGGTGGCGTAGGCCATTTCATACGCGTGGCCGACATCGGCGGCTTCGGACACGCCGCACGGATTGGCATGCTTGACGATCACGCAGGCCGGCTGTTCGAACTGGCGCACGCATTCCCACGCCGCATCGGCGTCGGCGAGGTTGTTGAACGACAGTTCCTTGCCCTGCAACTGCGTGAACGTCGCCAGCGTGCCCGGCACCGGCCACAGGTCGCGGTAGAACGCGGCCTGCTGGTGCGGGTTTTCGCCGTAGCGCAGGTCCATCACCTTGACGAAGTTGCTGTTCTGCTGCGCGGGGAAGTGCGCACGCGTGCCGTCCTGGTTGATCGAGGACAGGTAATCGCTGATGCATGCGTCGTACTGCGCGACGCGGTTGAACGCGGCCACCGACATCGTGAAGCGCGTGCGCGCCGACAAGGTCCCGCCGTGGGCCGTCAATTCTTCGACCAGGCCGGCGTACTGCACCGGATCGGTCGCCACCGCCACGCGCGCGAAGTTCTTCGCCGCCGAACGCAGCATCGCCGGGCCGCCGATGTCGATGTTCTCCACGATGTCTTCCATCGTGCTCTTCGGGTCCATCGACACTTTTTCGAACGGATACAGGTTCAGCACCAGCAGGTCGATCGGCGCGATGCCGTGCTGCGCCATCACGGCATCATCCGTGCCGCTTCGGCCCAGCAAACCGCCATGCACCAGCGGATGCAGGGTCTTGACGCGGCCGTCCATCATTTCGGGGAATTGCGTCAGCTCGCTGACGTCGCGCACTGCCAGGCCCGCATCGCGCAGGGCCTTGGACGTGCCGCCGGTGGAGACCAGTTCGACGCCCAGCGCGGACAGTGCACGCGCCAGGTCGACCAGGCCGGTCTTGTCGGAAACGGACAGCAGCGCCCGGCGAACGGGCAGTCGATCGGCGGACATCGGAAATAACCGGGATGTGGGGCCGCGAATTATAGCGGCGCGGGCCCGCGGCCCGCCGCACGGCTCAGCCGAGCCCGTAATCCCGCAGTTTCTTGCGCAGCGTGGCGCGGTGGATGCCGAGCATCGTGGCCGCACGGCTCTGGTTGCCGTCGCAATGGTTCAGGACTTCGGCGAACAGCGGGATCTCGAGTTCGCGCAGCGCGATGTTGTACAGGTCTTCGGCTTCGCATCCGTCCAGGTCGCGCAGGTAGCGGCGGACGGAATTGGCGACGTGCTCGCGCAGCGGCGGACGCGGGCCGGCGCGGTTGTCTTGTCGGTCGGCGGCGGCGTTCAAACGACTTCCCCTGCGGCGATGGCGCGCCCGCTCGATCCGAACGGGAGGGCGAGTCTAGCGCGGCAGTGCGGCACGTGCATCATCGGCGACGACCGCTCAGCGGAATTCGAAACTGAAGGCGACCACGCCCGGCGCAGGCTCGACGACCGCCAGGCTGATGGCCGCGGTCTGGCCGGGACCGAGCGTCGATTGCGTACCGGAAACATCGCCGAGATATTCGCGTGCAGTGAACGCGCGCGAACCGAGCACGCGTCCGTCAATGTCCGACAGGTTCACCACCAGGCGCGGCCAGGCCTGCGGCCAGCGCGCGTCGTTGCGGAAACTCGCATCGATCTGCAGCGTGCCCGCCGCGCTGGGATGCGGGCGCACGTCGCGGCTGAGCATCGTGAAGGCTTCCGGATCGCGCCACGCGGGCAATGTGCATCGCAACACGCCGCATAGCGCCGAAATCGCCGGACGCCAGCGCGCGTTCGCGGCGAGCGCATCGCGTTGCGCGAGCAGCAATTGCATCGCGAGCAACAAGGACAACGCGCCGATGGCCGCGAACGACGTCCAACGCGTCGGCGTCTGTCCGCGCAGGCCTGCGCGCGTGCGCGTGAAACTGGGCGCGTTAAGTGCGGCGCGCGGTTTCGGTGGCGGGGAGAACGCAGGTGGCTGAGGGACGACGGGCGGTAACGCGGGTTCGGGTGCTGGCGCGACGGGTTCGGCCGCGATGGGCGCGGGTTCGGGCGCAGGCGTTGGTGCGGTCTCCGGCGCCGCGGTCGCGCGCAAGGCTTCGACTGCGAGCGCGGCCTCGACGGGTGTTTGCGCGAGCGGAATGAATTCGATCGGCGGGGTTTCGACGCGCGGGGGTTCGATCGGGGTTTCGACGGCAGGTGTCTCGACCGCAGGCGTTTCGACCGCAGGCGCTTGCGCAGCCAACGCATCGGCCGCGCGCTTTGCGGCGCGCTCGCGCAACGATGGCACGGCTTTTACGGTGGCCTTCTTCTTCGCATCCTGCGTCGCGGGCGGCGTTTCGGCGGCGGGCTTGGCGGGCTTGGCCTTGGGCTTGAACGTCGCCCACAACGCCGCCAGGCGCACGGACATCGGCGGACCGGCGGGCGCTTTCGGCTTCGGCGGCGGCGCGGGCTTCGCAACGGGTGGCGGCGGTGGGGCGGGCTTTTCGCGCTTGCGTTTGGCGGGTTTCTCCGCAGCTTTGTCCGCTGCTTGCGATGCGCGGCCGCGGCGTGGCGGTTTTTGCGCCATCAGGGCGATGATGGCATCGGCGTTGAGTTGGTCTTGCTGCTGCGGCGGTTCGGGTGCAGGCGCAGGTGCGGGCTCGGGTTCCGGCGGCGTGACCTCGGGTTGTGCGGGTTGCGCGGGTGACGCCTGTTCTGGTGGCGCGGTCGGCGTCGGCGCGTCGTCGGCTTCGCCGACGTCCTCCTGTGCTTGCCCTTCCATGGGCTTGCCGCAACTCGGGCACACCGCGGGCGGCCGGCCGCTGCGCGGATCGACCGTCACCAGGAATTGGCAATGGGGGCACAGGACGAACATGCGGCTATTCAAGCACGCCGCGGCGCACCGGGCTCAGGCCGCACGCACGCCGTCGATGCGAACCCAGTCACCTTCCTGCGCGACGGCCAGGGCGTCGAACCACTCGCCGTAGCGATCGAGCAGCGCGTCCTCCTGGCCCGACAGGATGCCCGACAGCGCGATCCGCCCGCCGGGCGCCACGCGCGAGGCCAGTGTTTCGGCGAGTGCATCCAATGCCGAGGCGAGGATGTTGGCGACGACGACCGGATACTGCGCCACGGGTTCGTCGTCGGGCAGGAACACATTCATGCGCGCGTCGATGCCGTTGCGCAGCGCGTTGTCCGCCGTGGCGAGCAAGGCCTGCGGATCGTTGTCGACGCCCACTGCGCGCGCTGCGCCCAACTTCAGGGCCGCGAGCGCGAGGATCCCCGAACCGCAGCCGAAGTCGAGCACGGTCAGGCCTTCCAATTGCCCCGCATCGGCGAGCGCGTCGAGCCACTGGAGGCACAACGAGGTGGTCGGATGCGTGCCCGACCCGAACGCAAGGCCGGGATCCAGGCGCACCACCGCCGCGTCATGGGCCTGCGCCTCCACCGGCAAATCGTGATTCCAAGGCACGATCCACGTGTGCGCGCCGAAAGCCAGCGGCACGTATTGATCCATCCACGCGCGTTCCCAGTCCTGGTCCTCGACCTTGCGGAAGCCGGCGTTCGACCAATCCAGTTCCGGGTCGAAGCCTTCGAGCGCGGCGAGCAAGGCGAGCGCATCGGTCTGAGCATCGAACAGCGCCGACAGCGCGATCTGCCCCCACAACGGTGTCTGACCGACGCCGGGTTCGAGGATCGCGTGTTCGTTGGGCGTATCGACATCCGCGTCGAGCAGTGTGACGGCGAGCGCGCCGACATCCTCGAGCGCGCGTTCGTAACGCGGTTGATCGTCTTCGCGGCAGCGCAGCGTGAGTTCGAGCCAGGGCATGGGGGCAGTTTAACGCCCCCGTCCGATCAGTGGCCCAGCAAGCCCTTCAGGAAACGCTTGCCCTTGGACTCCTGCGGCTGTTGCGGCTGGCCGTCCTGTTGCGTGGCCTGGCTGGCGTCGACCGACATCCCGAGCATCGCCATCGTCGTGGACTTGTTGCGCACGCGCACGTTCCATTCCGGATTCCACGCGACCTTGGGATCGGCCGGCTTCGGCGGATAGACGATGTTGGTTTCCGGCCCGTAGGCGATCATCGACATCATGCCGCCGCCCGGCTGTCCTTCCTTGCCCGCGAAGATGCCCTTGGGCATCGCGCACGACGTCACCGTCGGTGCGAGGACCACTTTTTCCTTGATCCACTTCTCGACGGTGCTCGGCGCGACGTAATCGATGATCTGCATGCCCGCGTCGGGGACTTCGGAACTGCTCCACAACACCATCGCATCGTCCTGCGTGCCGAAGGCCGCGAGGAAATAGCCCTTCGCGCGATCCACCGGCTTCCAGTTCCAGGTCTGGCCCGTCGCGAGCGAGCCGGTGCTGCTCAGCGCGATCGCCGGCATGAAGTCCTGCTGTTGCGTGAGGTCGAACTTCATCGACTCGGGGATCTTCGCGCCCTCGATGTCGTGGTTGCCGACGAGCGAGGCGCCGGCCGGCACCATCTTGCGCATCTTCTCGTTCGGCCACAGCGCGTAACGCGGATCGACCTTCGCGTCGCGGTTGGGGGCGTAACGGCCCGACATCGCGCTCGCGTACTGCGTGCCGCTGGTCGTGACCTTGCCGTTCTTCATTTCGAACTTGATCTCGCGCGGCTGGCCGGCGCGCACTTCGGTGCCGCAGCCCCAATAGATGAGGATGCGCGCCTTCGCGTTTCCATCGTTCATGCCGGGCGTCGCCTTGCCGCCGGGCTGCGAGGGCTCCAGCGCCTTCGGCGGCACGAGCGGCAAGGTCTTGCCGAGCTGCATGCCGGTGGGAATCAGGTCCTCGGCTTCGGCGCCGGGGTTCAATTGATTGAGCAGCGCGACATCGAGATAGCGCCCGGGCATGCCGGGCGTCTGCGCGGCGCCGTAATGGTTCTGCGCCGCATCGCCGCCCATCATGCGCATGGCGAATCCGCCGAAGCCGCCGCCGGTTTCGGACATGCCGGGAATGCCGGACATCGTGTGCGTGGCCACGTCCATCCACAGTTGCGTCTTCGGCAACTTGCCCGACTGGCTGGCCGCGGGCAGCGTGATGAGCGCGCCGACGAGGGCCGTGGCGAGCAATGCGCGTTTGGTGTTGCGGAAGATCGAAGAGCGGGACATGCGAACGACCTCGAATGGACCGGGAACGAAAACACCCGCAGGCTGGCGGGTGTGATCAGGGAAACGCGCGTTCACGGGCGAACCGGCCACGTGGCGTGCCGGCCGGGGTCGGTGTTCGTTCAGCCTTCGCGCCGCTCCTGCGCCTGGCGCGCGAGGATCCAGTCGCGCCTGCGCCGCAACAGGCGCACGCCCTCGTGCAGGTAGTGCAGGCTGAAGCAAATCGTCAGGCCGATCAGCAACAGATGCCAATGGCCGCGCAGCATCGCATCGGGGAAGCGATGGACGAGCCACCAGGCGCACCCCTGGAACGCGACCGCGGCCGGCATCAGCACGAAGATGTTCGCGCGCTGGTCGCGCACGATGTCCTCGAACAACAGGCGTTCTTCCTCCGTCGCGAAATCCTGCGCCTGCCTGCGCACCACGCGCAGGTCCCAGGCATACAGGCCCCACACCGCGGCGGCGTAACACGCGTTGAGCGCGAACCATGCGCGCGGGTCGGCCACCTGCGTGAGCGCCGCGGCTTCGATCAAGGTCGCGCCGAAGTAACCGAAGGTGTGCCCGAACTCCAGCGGCCACCCGATGAAACTCAGGGTATGGATGAGCGAGCGCGACCAGAAGATCAGGATGACGAGCAGGCCCGTCGCGATGTAGGGCCACGTCGTGTACTGCAGCTGCAGCAGCGCAGGCACCGCCGCGGTGGCCAACACCGCGAGCGCGAGGCCCTGGATGATCGAGATCAGTGTCAGCTCGATGCCGACGACGGTCTTGTCGAGTTCGGTCTTGGCTTCGCGGCGGTGGTCGGAACCCGACATGCGGTTACCTCCGATCCCTTATTCCGGCCTAGCGAAAGGCTAGGAAAAAAGCGCTACTGCGCCCAGGGTGAGTCCCAGCAAGAAGCAAGCGAATGCCGCGTATCCCGCGATGTACTGGGCGCGGTAAATCGGCGCTGCTGCCCTTGCGTTGTCTCGAGAATCAAGCTCACTCTCGGAAATTGCGCTCGAGAAATAGAGCTTGGTGTCGGCGGACCACCCTTGGACCAAAGTTAGTGTTTGATGAAAGAAGAGTGTCTTGAGCACGCCGACGAGCAGAATTCCAATCGCAAACACAACGAGGGCCGCTCGGATTGAACCGGATGATCGCGCCTCTTCCGAAGATCCAATGAACCCCAGAACAGCGACTGCGCCGCCAGCGTTCACCAAGAAAAGGTACCGAAACGCGTCCGCCGTTGCTTCGCGATTGAGCCGATAAAGTTGCTCCCATCGACTAACACACCACTCAGCTTGAACCTCTCGTTGGGCGGGTTCCAGATCCTTGAAGTAGTCCATGTCTTCGTAGCAGGTGGGTTTGTTGAGGGGCGTGGCAGATTTACACGGTTCCGGGAAGGAAGCCGCCCAGTGTCGAGTTCAAAGTCAGTGCGGTAACACCCGTAACCGTCGCAACATCCGCGGCGACTGACAAGGCTTGGCGAAGCTTGGCTCCCCAACGCTGCTTGCCGGGCGTATCGAAAAGATCTTTGTAGCGGAGCAGGGTTGCGAAAATGAAACCCATCGAATCCAAGACTCCTTTTTGACCCCGCGTTTCGTACTCAGCTAGAGCACGACGAAGGGCTTCAAGCAAGTCGTGGACAATGTGTTTGAACTCGGCGTCAATAGAGTCGTCAGCTTCCAGACTGGTGATTAGGCTCTCGATCATCGATGCATGGTCGCGAACCTGGCCGATCGAAGCAGAAGAGGGAATTGCGACATCCAGCTCCGTAGAGCAATAGTCCAAGTGGACCTTGCGGTCAGGCGTAAAGTATTGAAGGACGTTGGACCACTGGTTACCACTTTGGGCTGGTGACACCCCGTTTCGGAATGCGTCCTGCCACGTAGTGAGCTGCTCCTTCTTCTTCTCGGGAGCGTTGAGGCGTCGGACTAACTCGACGGCCAAATCTACATTCGCAGCAACCGATGCAAGCGCCTCGAACACGCTGATGTCGTGCTTTTTAAGGCCGAACGTTGCTGCCCAACCGACGAGCGCGGGGGCGTGAATAGTCGACGAATCTCGGGGCATGCGATCCCAGACAGTAACAAGCCAGCTGGCCGGGTTTTTTACGTTCCAGTCATCCACGCATTTGCTCCATCAAACGATCGACAGCGACTTCTCTTTCCGTTCCGCGAGCCGCTTTTCCAGATAGTGGATGTTCTGCCCGCCTTGCTGGAACCCACCGTCGGCGAGGATGCGCTGCTGCAGCGGGATGTTCGTCTTGATGCCGTCGACGACCATTTCGCTCAGGGCCACGCGCATGCGCGCGATCGCGGTGGCGCGGTCGGGGCCGTGCACGATGAGCTTGCCGATCATCGAGTCGTAATTCGACGGAACGCGGTAGCTCTCGTAGATGTGCGAATCCACGCGCACGCCCGGGCCGCCCGGTGCATGGAAGTGCTGGATCAGGCCGGGGCAGGGCATGAACGTGTCCGGGTCCTCGGCGTTGATGCGGCATTCGATCGCGTGCCCGTTGAGCACGATGTCTTCCTGCCGGATCGACAGCTTGTGGCCGGCGGCGATCATCAACTGTTCGCGCACCAGGTCGATGCCCGTGACCATTTCGGTCACCGGATGTTCGACCTGGATGCGGGTGTTCATTTCGATGAAGTAGAAGCGCCCGTTTTCGTAGAGGAATTCGAACGTGCCCGCGCCGCGATAACCGATGCGGATGCACGCTTCCACGCACACGCGGCCGATCTCGGCGCGCTGTTCGGGCGTGATGCCCGGCGCGGGCGCTTCTTCGACGACCTTCTGGTGGCGGCGCTGCATCGAGCAGTCGCGTTCGCCCAGGTGGATCGCGTTGCCCTGGCCGTCGGCGAGCACCTGGATCTCCACGTGGCGCGGGTTCTCCAGGAATTTCTCCATGTAGACCATGTCGTTGGAGAACGCGGCCTTCGCCTCGGTCTTCGTGGTCTGGATGGCGTTGTGCAGGTGCGCTTCGGTGTGCACCACGCGCATGCCGCGGCCACCGCCGCCACCGGCGGCCTTCACGATCACCGGATAGCCGATTTCGCGCGCGATCTTGACGTTGGTCGCCGGGTCGTCGCCGAGCGGGCCGCCGCTGCCGGGCACGCACGGCACGCCGGCGGCCTTCATCGCGCGGATCGCTTCGACCTTGTCGCCCATCAGGCGGATCGTGTCGGCCTTCGGGCCGATGAAGACGAAGCCGGAATTCTCGACGCGCTCGGCGAAGTCGGCGTTCTCGCTGAGGAAGCCGTAGCCGGGGTGGATCGCCTGCGCGTCGGTCACTTCGGCGGCGGCGATGATCGAAGCCATGTTGAGGTAACTGTCGGTGGACGGCGCGGGGCCGATGCACACCGATTCGTCGGCCATGGCGACGTGCTTGAGGTTGCGGTCGACGGTGGAATGCACCGCGACAGTGCGAATGCCCAGCGCGTGGCACGCGCGCAGGATGCGCAGTGCGATTTCGCCGCGGTTGGCGATGACGACTTTGTCCAGCATCAGTGCGACCTCAGCCGATCACGAAGAGCGGTTCGTCGAATTCGATCGGCTGACCGCTTTCCACGAGGACCTTCAGCACCGTGCCCGACACGTCGGCTTCGATGGGGTTGAACATCTTCATCGCCTCGATGATGCCGAGCGTCTCGCCGGCCTTGACCGCCTGGCCGAGCGTGACGAATGCAGGCTTGTCCGGCGAGGGCGAGGCATAGAACGTGCCCACCATCGGCGCGCGGACGACGTGGCCTTCGGGCAGGTCGGCAGACTTGGCGCTGCCGCCGCTGACGCCTTCGGTCGGGCCCGCCATCGGCATCACCGGCGCGGGGCGCGATTCGACGTGCATCGGCATGACCTGCGGGGCGGCGACGGCCACGCCGCCGCGCGGCACGCGCGCCAGGCGGACGGACTCTTCGCCTTCCTTGATCTCGATCTCGGCCAGGTTGGATTCTTCGAGGAGATCGATGAGTTTCTTGATTTTGCGCAGGTCCATGGCGGGCCTCAGGGTGCTGTGTCGGTGGAAAGCCGCTGCAAGGCGGCGTCGAGCGCGAGCCGGTAGCTCGCCGCGCCGAACCCCGCCACCACGCCGACGGCGAGATCGCTGAAGTAGCTGGTGCGGCGGAACGGTTCCCGCGCGTGCGGGTTGGACAGGTGGACTTCGATGAAGGGCAGCGCGACCGCGGCAAGGGCGTCGCGGAGCGCCACCGAGGTGTGGGTGAACCCGGCGGGGTTCACCAGCGCGAAGGCGGTGCCGTCTTCGCGCGCGGCCTGGATGCGATCGACCAGCACGTGCTCGGCGTTGGACTGCAGGCTTTCGAGCTGGTGGCCGGCGGCCTGCGCGCGACGTGCGAGGTCGGCGTCGATTTCGGCGAGGGTCGTGCGGCCATAAACCTCCGGCTCGCGGGTGCCGAGCAGGTTGAGGTTGGGGCCATGCAGGACCAGCAGCTTCGCCATCGATGGGGCCGGGGTTGCGGACGCGCAGTCTGGCCGAACCGACCCCGGGTGTCCAGAACCCAGCCCGCAGTTCTCTACCGTATCGACGAAGTTCGCAGGACTTATGCCGACCTTTGAGTAAGGCCTCTAATCCCTTGCCCAGCCTGCGATTTCCCCTTCCTCAAAGGGGCCGATGCGTTGTTTCAACAGCTGCCCGTCGGGAGAGATCAGCACCGAATACGGGAGAACGCCCTTGGGGTTGCCCAGGCGCACGCCGGCATCGGCGGGGCCGGGGGTGTCGATGAGGATCGGATAGGTCACGCCGGTCCGCGCGATGAAGGCCCGCACCGCCGCCACGTCATCCAAGGCGATGCCAACGACTTGCACACCGTTGGCGCCCTGTTCCCCGGCGAAGGATTGCAGCGCCGGCATCTCTTTCACGCACGGGCCGCACCAGCTGGCCCAGACGTTGATGAGCACGGGGCGGCCGGCGTAGTGCGCCGGGAGGTCGATGCGCGTGCCGTCGATGGCCGGCAGCGCGAAGTTCGGGACGCGTTCGCCGCGTTTGGCGACCGCGACGCCCTTGGGTACCGGCGGTGCGGTGGCCTGCATCGCGGAGTTCAACGCGCGCTGGCCGACTTCGGTCTTCCACACCGGCCCCGGGCCGGAAGTCAGCAAGCTGGCGACGACGCCGAGCGTCCCCGCCGCGACCGCGACGAGCACGACCTTCGCCGACGCATTCAAGGCGCCGCCCCGCGATGCGCGCGTTCGACGAACTTGTCGGTCTCTTCGAACCCCGTCAGCCGCAACCCGCGACGCTCCTGCCCGTCGCGGAAGAACAGCGACATCGGCGGACCGATGATGCCGAAGCGCTGCATCAGGGCCTGGTCCTGCGCATCGTTGGCGGTGACGTCGGCCTGCAGCAGCACGTAATCGCGCAAGGCCTGGTGCACCTGCGGCTGGGTGAAGACGTACTTCTCCATCTCCTTGCAGCTCACGCACCAGTCGGCATAGAAGTCGAGCATCACCGGCTTGCCCGCCTCGCGCGCGGCGGCGATTTCGCGATCGAGATCGTCGACCGACTTGATGCGCTTGAACGCGATCGCTTCTTCCTGCACCGCATGCAAACCCGCGAGCGGGCGCAGGGGATCGTGCGAACCGGCGAACGCGCCGAGCAACTGCGCCGCGCCCACGATCGTGAGCACGAGCCCCGCGAAACGCGCGGCCATCTTCGAACCCAGCTTGCTGCCGAGGGTGAACGCCCACGTCGCCGCGCCGAGTGCGAGCAGGCCCCACAACGCGAGCGTCCACGTCGCCGGCAGCACGCGCGACAACATCCAGATCGCAAGGCCGAGGAACACGAAGCCGAACACGCGCTGCACCGCGACCATCCACGGGCCGCTGGTCGGCATCCCGCGCCCCGCTGCGATGCCGAAGGCGACCAGCGGCGCGCCCATGCCGAGCGCGAGCAGGAACAGCGCCGCACCACCGAACACCGGATCCCGCGCCTGCGCGATGTAGAGCACCGCACCCATCAGCGGCGGCGCGACGCAGGGCCCGACGATCAACGCCGACAACGCGCCCATCGCCGCCACGCCGATCCACGAACCACCGCGCTGGCGATCGCTCGCCGCGCCCAGGCGCGCGCGCAAACCCGCCGGCAATTGCAATTCGTACAGGCCGAACATCGACAGCGACAGCACGACGAACAACAACGCGAACGCGCCGAGTACCCAGGCGTTCTGCATCGCCGACTGCAGGTTGGCCGCCGCGCCCAGCAAGCCCGCGAGGATGCCCGCGATGGTGAACACCACCGCGCTGGCGAGCACGTAGACCGTCGAGAGCGAGAACCCGCGCCATGCACCGACGCGTTCGCCGCGCCCGGCGATCAGGCCCGAAAGAATCGGCACCATCGGCAACACGCAGGGCGTGAACGCCAGCCCGAGCCCGTAGGCGAAGAACAACACCAGCGCCCACGCGCGATGCTGGCCGCCGAGGCTTTGCGCCAGGCGCTGGTCTTCGGCGAGCGCACCGCTGTCGTCGAACGTCGTCGCCTTCGACACATCGCCGGCCGGCAAGGACACCGGCAGGCTGCGCGTCATCACCGGATAACAGATGCCGCCGTCCTGGCAGCCCTGGAAGGTGACCTGCAAGGTGCCATCGACTGCACGCGCATGCGCGCGCTGCACCGGGACGTTGACGTCGACCGGATCGAAATACACGACGACTTCGCCGAAGTGTTCATCGCGATGTTGTTTCCCCGGCGGCCATTGCGGCGCGCGCAGCGTGATGCCGTCGCCGTCGAACTTCAGTTGCGTCTTGTCGCGGTACAGGTAATAGCCCGGCGCCGGCGCGAAGCGCACGAGCAACGCGTTGCCGCCATTGGCGATGGCCTCGATGTGGAAGGCCTGTTGTTCCGGCAGGGGCTCGCCCTTGTCGCTGCGCAGGGGCAACAACCCGCCGGACGCGGGCGCATCGAGCAGGCTGCCGGCCTGCGAAGGCAACGCGACCTGCACCGTGCGCATCTGCGGCGGATAACACACGCCGACATCGGCGCAGCCCTGGTACTTCACCTTCAACGTCACCGATCGCGCATCGGCGGACGGCGTGCCGACGACCTTCGCTTCCAGCAACGTGCGATAGGTTTCGACGTCGCCGAAGAATTCGTCGTGCTTGTGCTTGCCGGGCGGCATCTGCAACGCAGCGCCCGTGAAGTCGGCCGATTCCACCGACGTGCGATGGCGATACAGGTAATAGCCCGGCGCGATCTTCCAGGTCAGTGCGATGGAATCGCGCGAGGCCGCCTTGGCGTTGAACGCGAAGGCCTGGTCGACCGGCAGCAGGTCTTTTTCATCGACCGAGTTCGCCGCGAGCGACACGGTTCCCATGAGCAGGGCGAGCAGGGCCGTCGCGGCGCGTCGGAAAAACATCGTCATGGGCAAGAAGTCGTCAGGCGGGGACGGAAGGGTCGGTTTCGCGCGCGATCCATTGCAGGTACGCGGGCAGGCCGCCGGCTTCGACCGCCAGCACTTCCGGGAGTTCGTAAGGGTGCAGGGCAACGATGCGCTCCTGCAGCGCGGGCATGCGCACGCGCGTGGTCTTGGCCAAGAGCAGCACTTCGGCGGCGTGTTCGACCTTGCCCTGCCAGCGATACGTGGATTGCATGCCCGGCAGGAGATTCACGCACGCGGCCAGGCGCTCTTCGACCAACGCATCGGCGATGCGTTGCGCGGAATCGAGGTCGGGGCAGGCGGTGAGGCAGAGCAGGGCGTTCACGACGGGCGCCGAAACGGGGGCGCCATAGCGTACTCGCGTCCCGCGGCCGGGCTAAGTGCCGGCTTCAGTCCAGGCTGTCGTAATACGCGTCGCTGGTCATCAGCGATTTCGCACGCGGGCGACCCGTGCGCTGGCTGGCGAGTTCTTCCATCAGCTCCACCAGCGCCAGGCGCGCGCGCACCGGCGCCTCGCGGAAGGCCACGAGCAGGCGTTGTTCGAGCGAGTCGTCGACGAGCAGGGCATCGACCGCCGCCACCGAATCGAGCACCGTTTCGCGCGAAGGCGCCATCTGGCCGCGGCCCGTGGCCAGCCATTCGAACTGCACGCCGGTCACCATCGCGATTTCGCGCAAGTGCTTGACGCTCGGATTCTTGCCTTGCGGTGCTTCCCAGTGACTCACGGCGCTACGTTGCACACCCACCGCCTGCGCGAGTTGGGTTTGCGACATGGCGGCGTGGCGGCGCGCTAGCCGGATGCGTTGCTGGGAAGTCATGGTGGGTTACGTAGAAAAATCCGTGCCAAGTGAAGGCATGTCGGCACGTTACACACGGCAACTGCCGGTATGAAGCGACAATGTTACCGCTGCTCACCCCGTGAATGATAATGGCAGCAACCTGTCTACTTTTGGTAGCGGGCGTGAGCCGGGCGCTGGAACACAGCCTGTAAATATCGGTTTTAGCTACCAACAAGCACCGTTTCACGGCCGCCACCGCCCTTCACAACGGGGACGAAGTCCGCAATTCTCCGCTCCGTCGAAAGGAACTTTTCGATAAGGCAACGGACTGGGGGTGGAGGACGGCGAGGGATCGCCCGCCACGGACTCGGCAACTCCCGACCCCAGGGCGCGCACGGCCACGTGCGCGCCCTTTTTTCCGGCGCCCCGGCGCCCCGGCTCCGCGGAACCCCTCCCTCGCCCTTCCCCCCTGCGCCAAGCGGGGGAGGGGTTCCTTCATTCGAATGCGCAGCCGCCCTTGAAAGCCCGGGGCCGCACCCCGATTAGAGTCGCCGACCCGCTCTGCGGGCTTCATTTGCGCGAATTCTTGGCACTCGTTTCCGGCGACTGCTAGAATTTGCGGCCTTTCACCAACCGCATCAAGCACTTGCGAGGGTTGTCAATGAACATCAAGCCGCTGTACGACCGCGTGGTCATCAAGCGCATGGAAGAAGAAAAGCTGTCGGCCGGCGGGATCGTGATCCCGGATTCGGCCACCGAAAAGCCGATCAAGGGCGAAGTCGTCGCCGTCGGCGAAGGCAAGGTCCTGGACAACGGTTCGGTGCGCAGCCCGAAGGTCAAGGCTGGCGACAAGGTGCTCTTCGGCAAGTACAGCGGCACCGAAGTGAAGCTCGATGGCACCGAATACCTCGTGGTGAAGGAAGACGACATCCTCGCCGTCCTCGGCTGAGTCTCGCCCTTCGCATTCAAACGTACACAAGCAACTTTCTACTGAGGTAATCCGCAATGGCTGCCAAGGAAATTCGTTTCGGTGAGGACGCGCGCGCCAAGATGGTGCGCGGCGTCAACGTGCTCGCCAATGCCGTCAAGGCCACCCTGGGCCCGAAGGGCCGCAACGTCGTGCTCGAGAAGAGCTTCGGCGCCCCCACGATCACCAAGGACGGCGTGTCCGTCGCCAAGGAGATCGAGCTGGCCGACAAGTTCGAGAACATGGGCGCGCAGATGGTGAAGGAAGTCGCGTCCAAGACCTCCGACAACGCCGGCGACGGCACCACCACCGCCACCGTGCTCGCGCAGGCGCTGATCCGTGAAGGCATGAAGGCGGTCGCCGCCGGCATGAACCCGATGGACCTCAAGCGCGGCATCGACAAGGCCGTGACCGCGGCCGTCGCCGAGCTGAAGAACATCAGCAAGCCGACCGCCGACGACAAGGCGATCGCGCAGGTCGGCACGATCTCGGCCAACTCCGACGAGTCGATCGGCAACATCATCGCCGAGGCGATGAAGAAGGTCGGCAAGGAAGGCGTCATCACGGTCGAAGAAGGTTCGGGCCTGGAAAACGAGCTCGACGTCGTCGAAGGCATGCAGTTCGACCGCGGCTACCTCTCGCCGTACTTCATCAACAACCAGCAGTCGATGTCGGCCGAGCTGGATGATCCCTTCATCCTGCTGCACGACAAGAAGATCTCCAACGTGCGCGACCTGCTGCCCGTCCTTGAAGGCGTGGCGAAGGCCGGCAAGCCGCTGCTCATCGTCGCCGAGGAAGTCGAAGGCGAAGCGCTGGCCACGCTGGTGGTCAACACCATCCGCGGCATCGTGAAGGTCTGCGCCGTCAAGGCCCCGGGCTTCGGCGACCGTCGCAAGGCGATGTTGGAAGACATGGCCGTCCTCACCGGCGGCACCGTGATCTCCGAGGAAGTCGGCCTCTCGCTCGAGAAGGCGACGATCAAGGATCTGGGCCGCGCCAAGAAGATCCAGGTCACCAAGGAAAACTCGACGATCATCGACGGCGCCGGCGACGGTTCGGCCATCGAAGCGCGCATCAAGCAGATCAAGGCGCAGATCGAAGAGACCTCGTCGGACTACGACCGCGAGAAGCTGCAGGAGCGCGTCGCCAAGCTTGCCGGCGGCGTTGCGGTGATCAAGGTCGGTGCCTCGACCGAGATCGAGATGAAGGAAAAGAAGGCGCGCGTCGAAGACGCCCTGCACGCCACGCGTGCGGCGGTGGAAGAAGGCGTGGTCCCGGGCGGCGGCGTTGCGCTGATCCGTGCGCTGGCTTCGGTGGGCAAGATCACCGGCGCCAACGAAGACCAGAACCACGGCGTCCAGATCGCGCTGCGCGCGATGGAAGCGCCGCTGCGCGAAATCGTCACCAACGCCGGCGAAGAGCCGTCGGTCGTGCTGAACAAGGTCAAGGAAGGCTCGGGTAACTTCGGTTACAACGCGCAGACCGGCGAGTTCGGCGACATGGTCGCGATGGGCATCCTGGACCCGACCAAGGTCACCCGCACCGCGCTGCAGAACGCAGCGTCCATCGCCGGCCTGATGATCACCACCGAAGCGATGGTGGCCGAGCAGCCGAAGAAGGACGAACCGGCCATGCCGGGCGGCGGCATGGGCGGCATGGGGGGTATGGATTTCTAAAGAAATCCATACCGCGGTGCGCAGCGCCATCCCCGACTTGCCGGCCTTCGGCCGGCACCGCCCCCAACTAGGGGGCTAGTCCTAAAGCCGCTGCACCAGAGAGGCCCGCGAAAGCGGGCCTTTCTTTTTTGCGCGCACGCCCTGGGCGTATCGTTTGAACCGGCCGCCCCCGGCACGGTACTGACGGGCGACAGGAGGGTCGAATGGCGCACCCCAACCAAGGGCCCGACGGCGGGATGCCGACCGGGACCGACAGATCCATCGCGATGGACGAAGCCGACCTGGTCGGCCTCGTGGCGATGGAGGACATGCGCGCGTTCGAGGCGCTTTACCGCGCCTATCACCCCAGGCTCCGCCGTTTCCTGCGCGGCATGTTGCGTCAGTCGACGATGGTGGACGAAGTGTTGGACGACACGATGCTGGTCGCATGGCGCAAGGCGCATACCTTCGATGCGACCTCGCGCGTGTCGACCTGGTTGTTCGCCATCGCGTACCGGCAAGCCTTGAAGGCGCTCCGTCGCCTCGACTGGTCGATGCCCGATCCGATCGACGAGCCCGCCGCGCCGCGCGAAGGCGAACCCGATCGCGAACTGGCCCACGCGCAACTGCGCGAACGCCTGGATGCGGTCATGGCCCAACTCTCGCCCGAACACCGCGCCGTGATCGAGATGACCTACTTCCACGGATACAGCTGCAAGGAGATCGCCGACGTCGTCGGTTGCCCGGTGGCGACGGTGAAGACGCGCATGTTCTATGCGCGCCGCCACATGAAGACCCTGCTCGGCGACGAAGGAGTGCAAGCGCTGTGAGCGGACACGTCCTCCCCTTCGAAGGCCACGCGCATCGCGACGTCGAGCGCCTGCTGCCGTGGTATGCCAACGCGACGCTCGATGCGGACGAGGAAACGCGCGTGCGCGCGCATCTACTCGAATGCGCGGCCTGTCGCGCCGAACTGTCCGGACTGCGCAGCGTGATCGACCTCCCGCCGCCGTCGATGGACCCGCGCGAAACCGATCGCGGCTGGGCGCGCATGCACCAACGCCTGCACGCCGCGCGTCGCACGCCGGGTGCACGATTCGATTGGCGCCGCGTGCGCGCCGGTTGGTCCGGCACGCCGGCGTGGCTGCGCGTGGCGGTCGCGGCGCAGTTCGCCTTCATCGCGGTGCTGGCGATGTTCCTGCTCGGCGATCCGCAACCGGCGCCGCAAACCTACACGACTCTCTCCGCAACGCCCGCACCGCAAGCCTCGCGCGACACCTTGCTCGTCGTGTTCGACCCGCGTACCACCGATGCGCAGATGCGGGAGTTGCTCGGCGCGAGCCGCGCGCGCATCGTCGATGGGCCGAACGCGGCCGGCGCCTTCCTCGTGGCCGTGCCGCCGGGCCAGGCCGAACTCGTGCGCAATGCATTGCGCGCATCGCCGGGCGTGGCGATGGCCGAACGCCTCGCGCCGCCGGAGTGACGCGCGTGCGCGGGCTGCTCCTCCTGCTGTTCGCCGTGCTCTCCGGTGGCGCGTTCGCGACGCCGAACCAGGCGACGCAAGACCAGGCGCGCGAGTTGCTCGTGATGCTGCGCGCACCGGCCGTGCACGACACGCCCGAAGCCGGTTACGTCGGCGACTATCGCAACGCGCCCGGACGTGCGGCACGCGCACGCATCGCGCGCAAGCTCGCCGATGCCAACGGACTGACGGTGCGCAACGATTGGGCGATGCCCGCGCTCGGCGTGGATTGCTACGTGCTGCAGGCGCGCGACGAAAGCGCCGTCGCGCCCGCGGTCGAAGCGCTGGCACGCGATCCGCGCGTCGAATCGGTGCAGGCGATGCACGCCTTCGAAGTCTTGAGCGACGATCCCCTGTCGCCCGCGCAGCCTGCGCAGAAGCTCTGGAACCTCGATGAAGTGCATCGGCACGCGACAGGCCGCGGCATCACTGTCGCGGTGATCGACAGCGGCGTTGCCGCGATGCACGCCGACTTGCGCGGCCAGGTCGCCGCGTCGCGGGATTTCGTCGATGACGACAGCGCACGCGTAGTGCCCGAAACGCACGGCACCGAAGTCGCGGGCCTGATCGCGGCGCGCGCGGACAACGCGCTCGGCATCGCCGGCGTCGCACCGCAGGCGCGCCTGCTCGCGCTGCGCGCCTGCTGGCAGTCCGATGGAAACGTGCGCGCGCGTTGCAACAGTTTCACCCTGGCCAAGGCCCTGCAGTTCGCGATCGACCAGCGCGCGCAGGTCATCAACCTCAGTCTCGGCGGCCCGCGGGATGTGTTGCTCGGGCGCTTGCTCGATGTCGCGACGACACGTGGCGCATCGGTGGTCGCTGCCGTGGATCCGCATGCGGCCGATGGGGGATTCCCCGCATCGCAGGCCGGGGTCATCGCCGTGGCCGGCGATCCATCGCAAGCACTGCCGGTCCACGCATTCCTTGCTCCCGCCGACGCCCTGCCCACCACGACCGTCGACGGCGGATGGGGCCTGGTCAACGGCACGTCCTTCGCCGCCGCGCAGGTGAGCGGGCTGATCGCTCTGTTGCGCGATGCCGCGCCGAATCTGCGCGGCGATCGCGTGCGTGACGCCCTTGCGGGCGTACCTGCGCTAGGCTCGGCGGCGGCGCGACCCCTGTCGATCGACGCCTGTGCCGCCTTCGCGCGCGCGGGCCCCGGATGTGCCTGCGGCTGCAGGCTCGCCGACGCACAGGAGACGCCGCGCCACTGAGGGAAGGTGGTGCGCGACGCCAGGGAACGGAAGACCCGACGACTGCGATGCGTCTTCGCCGCATGGGCGGTGGGCTGCGCGTTCTCGGCGCATGCGCAGGTGTCGGGCAGCGTTGGCGTCCTCTCCGACTATCGCTATCGCGGTTATTCCCTGAGCGACGGCGATCCCGCGCTGCAGGCGAGCCTGTCGCGCGATTGGGCCAGCGGCGCCTACGCGGGCCTGTTCGCATCGACCACGCACTACGCCGGCGATTCTGGCGTGCAGGCCATTCCCTACCTGGGCTACGCGCGACGCGACGCGCAGGGCCGCAGTTGGGATGTCGGCCTGCGCTACGCGCACTTCACCGCGGACGCGCAGGCCGATTACGCCGAAGCGCATGTCGGGCTTGCGCTGCGCCACGTCGCGCTCCGCCTGCATTACGCGCCCGATTATTTCGGCAAGGTGTCGAACGTGTATTTCGAAGCCGACGGCAGCCTGCCGCTGGGCGAACGCTTGCGCTGGCTCTGGCACGCGGGCATCGCGCGCAGTGGCGATTCCAGCGGCGATTCGAACGAGCCGACCTATGTGCCGCCGTCGTATCCGAGCGGGAGTTACCACGCACAGCACGCCGCCTACGCACCGGCCCCGACGATGCACGAGGACCGCACGCACGTCGATGTCCGCACCGGGTTCGCGCTCACCACGCGCGTGTGCGATGTGCAATTGACCTGGCAACAGGTCGACGGGAACGATGCCGCGGGGTACGCCGCGCCCTACGATCCGCGCGATCGCGCGGGCTGGGTGCTGGGCTGCGTGCATCGCTGGTAGTCTCCCGCACCGAGGCCCACTTCGAAGGCTCGCCATGGCACGCACGCCGTTGTTCGCCCTGCTGCAACGCGCCGCGCGGATCGCGCGCAACGCCGCGAACGTGGACATGCCGCTGGATGAATTCCACGGACGCGGGATCGAACTGCGCGTGGATGCGACGCGTCGCCGCCTGCTGCAGGGCGCGGCCGCGGGCCTCGCGCTTACCGCGTGCGCGCCGGTCGCGCACAAACCGCGCACGGCCGACGTCGTCATCGTCGGCGCGGGCATCGCGGGCCTGAGCGCCGCATGGCGCCTGCGCGAAGCCGGCGTCTCCTCGCGCATCTACGAAGCGCAATCGCGCGTCGGCGGTCGCATGCTCAGCCTGCGCAACCATTTCCCGAACGGGCAGGTCATCGAACTGGGCGGCGAACTGATCGACACCGGGCACGTCCGCATCCGCAAACTCGCCGAACAGATGGGCCTCGTGCTCGACGACCTGCTTAAGGAGGAAACGGACGCCGATACCTGGTGGTTCGACGGGCGCCGCATCGACGAGGCGGAGATCGTGCGCGCCTTCGTCCCGCTCGTGCCCGCGATCAACGCCGATCTCGCCACCCTCGGCGAGGGCGCGCTGGATTACCGCGATGGCAACCCGGCCTTCCGCGCGCTCGATGCGTTGTCGATCGCGCAATGGCTCGACAAACACGGCGTTTCCGGCTGGCTGCGCAAGCTGATCGACGTGGCCTACACCACGGAGATGGGCCTGGAGATCGACCAGCAAAGCGCACTGAATTTCCTGACCTTCATCGGCACGCAGGACGCGGACGCGTTCAAGGTCTTCGGGCAGAGCGACGAACGTTTCCACGTGCGCGGCGGCAACGACCAGATCCCGCGCATCCTCGCTGCGCGCATGGGCGATTCGATCGAAACCGACCACGTGCTCGAGGCCGTGCGCGCCGACGGCGACGGCGTGCGCCTGACCTTCCGCCGCGATGGCGCGAGCATCGACGTGCGCGCCGGCCAGGTGATCCTCGCTTTGCCCTTCACGCTGTTGCGCAACGTGCGCATCGATTTCCCGCTGCCCAAACGCAAGCGCAACGCCATCGACCACCTGGCCTACGGCACGAACGCCAAGTTGATGATCGGCTACGACCGCCGGCCCTGGCGCACGCACGGTGCGAACGGCGCGTCGATGTCGGACCTGCCCTACCAGACCACGTGGGACACCACGCGCAAGCAGATCGGCCCGGCGGGTGTACTGACCAACTTCACCGGTGGCCGGCATGGGGTGGAATTGGGCCAGGGCACGCCGCGCGTGCAGGCCGATGCGGCGACGGCGGCGTTGGATCGGGTGTGGCCCGGGCTGGCCGCCGCGCGCACGAATCCGCGCGAGGCGCGCTTCCATTGGCCCACCCATCCCTGGACGCTCGGCAGTTACGCCTGCTTCCGCCCCAACGACTGGTCGGCCCTGCGCGGCGTGATGGGCGAGCCCATCGGCCCCCTGTTCTTCGCCGGCGAGCACTGTGCGCTGGAGACCCAGGGCTTCATGGAAGGCGGCTGCGAGTCCGGGCAAATCGCCGCCGAAGCGGTCCTGGCGCTGGTCGCGGCCTAGGACTTTCTGTACTCGCGAGTCCTTTTTTGCAGTGCAGCGTGCAAACCACCTAACGATTCCTTCACTCTCGCCACGCATCCCGACGTGGGGGAGGGAGCAGGCCCGCAACCGGTTCGTCCGGGGCGGGCTTTTTCTTTTGCGATGCGATCATGGAGCGATGACGGACCCCGCCGACGCATACGCCGCGCGCCAACTCGAACGCCTGCGCGCCACCGTGCCCACGCCCTGGGCGCCCGAGATCGAAGCGAACCTGTTCGCACTCGCGCGCGCGAGCGATTTCGCGATCGAAACCTTGCTGAAGCAGCCCGCGCTCGTCGACGCACTCGCATCGAACGCGCCCACGCCACCGCTCGTGCTCGCGCGTGAGGTGCGCAGTCAATGGCCCGCGATGCTGCGCCGCCACCGCACGGCCGAGTCCACGCGGTTGATCTGGCGGGATGTCGCGGGGCTGGATGACGTCGATGCGACGCTCGCCGGCACCACGCGCCTGGCCGAAACCTGCCTGCAATCCGCGCTCGAGGCGTTGGAAGGCGAATTCGCCGAACGCTTCGGGCACGTGCGCGCGGCCGATGGCAGCGTGCAAAGGCTGGTCGTCTTCGGCTTGGGGAAACTCGGCGGCGGCGAACTGAACTTCTCCTCCGACGTCGACCTGGTCTACGCCTACGAGAAGGATGGGCAGAGCGACGGCGCGCGCGCGCTCGCGGCCGAAGACCACTTCGCGCGCCTGGGACAACAGCTCGCCAAGCTGCTCGACGAAACCACCGCCGACGGGTTTTCGCATCGCGTCGACCTGCGCCTGCGTCCCTTCGGTAATGCCGGGCGCGTGGCCTTGCCCTTCGCGGCGATGGAGCAGTACTTCCAGCGCGAAGGCCGCGACTGGGAACGCTATGCCTGGCAGAAGGCGCGGCCGGTGGCGGGCGACATCGGCGCGGGCCTGCGCTTCCTGGAAACGCTGCGGCCCTTCGTCTATCGGCGTTACCTGGATTACGGCGCGCTCGACGGCCTGCGCGAAATGAAGGCGGCGATCGCCGCGGAAGTCGCGCGCAAGGAATTGGCCGACGACATCAAGCGCGGCCCCGGCGGCATTCGCGAAATCGAATTCCTGGTGCAGGCGCTGCAGTTGATCCGCGGCGGGCGCGAGCCGGTGTTGCGCGAGCGGCGCTTGTTGCCGGCGCTCGAAGCACTCGTGCAGGCCGGACAGGTCGCCCCCGAAACCGGCGATGCGCTCGCCGCCGCGTATCGTTTCCACCGCCGGCTGGAAAACCGGTTGCAGATGCTGCGCGATGCGCAGACGCATGCGCTGCCATCGAACGAACTCGACCGGCAGCGCATCGCGCGCGGCTTGGGGTTCGAGGATTGGACGGCGTTGCGTACTGCACTCGACGTGCATCGCGCGCGCGTGGCCAACGAATTCGAAGCCTTGCTTGCGCCGCGTGGACGCGCGGTGGCCCCGAGCGAACTGGCGACCTACTGGCGCGCGTTGCCCGATGCCGGCGACGCACAGGCGCTGATCGACGCCGGCTTCCGCGATACCGAAACCCTCGATGGCAGCCTGCGCGATTTCGCGCGCGCCCCGGGCGTGCGCACGCTGTCCGACGCCACGCGCGCGCGGCTGGATCGCGTGCTGCCCGCGCTGCTCGCATCCACCGCACGGTCCTCGCAACCCGATGCGGCCTTGCGCCGCGTGCTGCCGCTGCTGCACACCTTGCTGCGCCGCGCGAGTTACCTGGCCTTGCTCGACGAACAACCGGCGGCGCTCGCGCGGTTGGTCGATGTCGTTTCCGGCAGCGCATTGCTGGCCGAACGCATCGCCGCGCATCCGCTGCTGCTCGACGAGCTCCTGGATCGCCGCAGCGCGGAGACCTTGCCCGATCGCGACGCACTCGCCGAGGCCTGCAACCAGGCTTTGCGCGAGGAAGACACCGAAGCGGCGCTGATGGCGCTGAACGAAGTGCGCCAGGCGCTGAGTTTCCGCATCGCGATGGCGACGCTCGATGCGCGCCAGTCCGCGCAGGACAGCGCACGCCAACTCGCGTGGCTCGCCGATGCCGTGGTCGTTGTCGTGTTGGAGCTGGCCAGGCGCGAAGTCGAACAGGCGCATGGGCGCGTGCCCGGCGCGCGTTTCGCCGTGCTCGGTTACGGCAGCCTCGGCGGCGAGGAACTGGGCTTCGGTTCCGACCTCGACCTGGTGTTCCTGTACGACGCGCCGTCGGATGCGCACTCCGATGGCGCGCGTGCGCTGGATGCATCGCGCTGGTTCGCGCGGCTCGCGCAGAAGGTCGTCGCGCTGCTCGGCACGGTCACCGGCGCGGGTCGGCTCTACGAAGTGGATGTGCGTTTGCGCCCCGATGGTGCGAAGGGATTGCTGGTTTCGAGCTTGGCCAGTTATGCCGACTACCAGCGCGAGCGCGCATGGACGTGGGAACACCAGGCGCTCGTGCGTGCGCGCGGCGTCGCAGGCGATGCCTCGCTGCTGTCCGATTTCGAGCAGGTGCGCGCGCAGACCCTGGCGCGTCCGCGCGATGCGACGACCCTGCGCGACGAAGTCGTGCAAATGCGCCAACGCATGCGCGCCGAACTCGATCGCAGCGACGCGGCGCGGTTCGACCTCAAGCAAGGGCAGGGCGGTTTGGTCGACCTGGAATTCCTGTTGCAATGGCGCGTGCTGGATCGCGCGGACGACGATGCGCGGTGGCTGGTGCCACGCGATACACCCGGCCTGTTGCGCGTTGCCTGCGAAGACGCATGGATGGACGGCGCGCGTTGCGATGCGTTGATTGCGGCGCACGCGGCGTTGCTGGAAGCGGGCTTGCGCTGCACGCTGGATCGGCGGCCGCGGATCATGGCGGAAACCGATGCGATCGCGCAGGCGCGCGTGGTGATCGGCGAGGCGACTGCGCGTTGCGGACTGCCGTTATAGGCCCAGGCGCGTGCGCACTTCCGCGGCCACGCGCGCGGTTTCGCGCAAGGGTTCGACGTCGTAGGGCGCGAGCGTGTCGTCGAAGGGCCGCACGCGTCCCAGGCGATCGAGCGCCGAATGGAACGCCTGGAGGCGCCCGCGCACCGTCTCGCCGCCGAGGACGAACACCGGTGCACGCGTCGCGCAGGCCTCGCTGAGCATGTTCACCGAATCGCCCGTGCATACGATGCGGTCGGCCCACGCGAGCAAACCGGGGTAAGGGTTGTCGCTGTCGTCGCCGCCGGTGGTGGAAGGCGCGAACCAGCGCAGGCCGGGAATGTCGCCGCATTGCGCACGCAGCGCCGCAGCCCAGTCCGGCGGCGTGCGTCGCGAGGTGGTGGCCAGCAGGCTGCCGCCTTCCGCACGCAAGCGCGCGGCCAGGCGTTGCAGGTCGCGCGACAGCGCGGCGGTGTCGTAGGTCGCGTGGTCGCTCGGCCCACCGAGCAACAGGGCCGTGCGCGGCGAAGCGAGCGGCGAGAGGATCGAATAGTCGCTGCGTGCCTGCGCCAGCCACAGATCATCGACGGGGTGCAGGCTGCCGACGAGCGTGACGACGTTGTCGCCCGTCAGCGCATCGTGTTCGGGCGCGACGACCAGGTCCCACAAGGCCGGCGGCAGGCGCGGGTCGAGGATCTGCACCGTGCGCGCACCGCGTTCGCGCAAGCGGCGCGTGGCGAGTGCCGCCTGGCGGCCGCAGCCGATCGCGATCGACGGCGGCGCATCGAGCAGCGGGGCGAAGCCCGTGAAGGCGTGGTCGCTGCCGGGCAGGGCCCGCGGCGCACCCCAGCGCCACGGTGCGCGCGGCCGCAGTGCGACGTCCCGCGCATCGGCGAAGCCCATCGCGGCCGCCAGCGCGCGCGCCTGCCGCACGTTGCCCGCGCGGCCGTCGGTGAGCGTCCAGCAAGCGACAGGGGGTTGCGGCATCCAGGCGTGTTCCATCGGTCGGATGGGTGCGTTGCGGCCATGTCTGGGCCGCTTGACGCGCGACACTCTACACTGCGTGTCTCGGCGCGAACTGCGCGCCATGGCACGGACCGCTCCCGCGATGCAAGATCAGAACGCCTTCAAGCCGACGCTGCCCGACGCATCGCTCGACCAGTTGTTCCGCCAGGCCCGTACCTACAACCGGTTCACTGGGCAGATCGACGATGCGACGCTGCACAGGCTCTACGACCTGCTGAAGTGGGGCCCGACCACCTCCAACAGCTGTCCGGCCCGCTACGTGTTCGTGCGTTCGCCCGAGGCGAAGGCCAAGCTCGGCCCTGCGCTCGACGAAGGCAATTACAAGAAGACGATGGCCGCCCCGTGCACGGCGATCGTCGCCTACGACATGGCGTTCTACGAAAAGGTCCCGGTGTTGTTCCCGCATACCGATGCACGCGGCTGGTTCGACACCAAACCCGAGGCCGACCTGCGCACGATCGCCTTGCGCAACGGCAGCCTGCAGGGTGCGTATCTGTTGCTGGCCGCGCGCGCGATCGGCCTGGATTGCGGGCCGATGTCGGGCTTCGACAACGCGAAGGTCGATGCGGCGTTCTTCCCGGGCACCACGTGGCGCTCGAATTTCCTCGTCAACCTCGGCAAGGGCGACCCGGCGTCGATCTTCCCGCGCTCGCCGCGCCTGAATTTCGACGAGGCCTGCCGCATCGATTGAGCCGCCCGATCCGTACCTGTCATTCCACCCCCATGCAAAGGAATCGCACGATGCGCTCCAAGTTGCTTTTCGCGTCCCTGTTGTTGGCCACCGGCCTGGCGCAGGCCGCGCCGGCCACCTACAAGCTCGACCCGAACCACACGCAGGTCATCGCGAGCTGGAACCACTTCGGTTACTCCAACCCGATCGCGAATTTCGGCAACGTCGACGGCACGCTCGTGTACGACGCGGACAAGGTGGAAGCCTCCAGCGTGAATGTCACGCTGCCGCTGTCGGGCCTGGATGCGCTGGTGCCCGACCTGACCAAGCACATCCAGAGCGCCGACTTCTTCGACGCCGCGAAGTGGCCCACCGCCACGTTCAAGAGCACGAAGGTGGAGAAGGGCGCGGGCGACAAGCTCAAGGTCACCGGCGATCTGACCATCCGCGACGTCACCAGGCCGGTCGTGCTCGACGTCACGCTCAACAAGGCCGGCCAGGGCCGCAACGGCGAGGCGAAGGTCGGGTTCGGCGCGACCGCCACGATCAAGCGCAGCGAATTCGGCGTGGCCAAGTTCATTCCGAACGTCAGCGACGAGATCCAGTTGCGCATCACCACCGAGGCCACCGTGCCGCAGCCCGAGGACGCGAAGAAATGATCATCGAGCGGCCCGCGGCGGCGCGCGGCGAAGTGTCGGCCGGTTGGTTGCACAGCCGCCATACCTTCTCCTTCGGCCACTATCACGACCCGCAGTGGATGGGGTTCGGGCCGCTGCGCGTGATCAACGAAGACATCGTGGCGCCGGGCGGCGGGTTTCCGCCGCACCGGCACGCGAACATGGAAATCCTGAGCGTCGTGTTGTCCGGTGCGCTCGCGCACAAAGACAACACCGGCGGCGAAGGCGTGCTGCGCCCCGGCGAAGTGCAATGGATGAGTGCCGGGCACGGCGTGGAGCACAGCGAGTTCAACGGCGCGAAGGATGCGCCGGTGCATTTCCTGCAGATCTGGATCCAGCCCGATCGGCTCAATGCGCAACCGGCCTACGAGCAGCGTGCATTCGATCCGGCCGCGCGCGAAGGGCGCTGGCAGACGCTCGCCGCACCCGAAGGCGCCGACGGCGGATTGCCGTTGCGCCAGCAAGCGTGGCTGCGCGCGGTGCGCCTGACGGCGGGGCAATCGGTCGAGGTCGTGCTCGATCCGGCGCGCAAATACTGGCTGCACGTCGCCACCGGCGATATCGCCTTCAACGGCCGCAACCTGACGGCCGGCGATGCGCTGGGGTTCGCGCAGGAAAGCGGCACGCATCGGCTGGAAGGCCGCGGCAGCGACCCGGCCGACGTGCTGTTCTTCGACCTGCCCGCATAAGCTAACGGGCCGGCTGCTAGACTCCCGGCCCGCACCATTCCCACCGAAGTCCGCGCGCCATGGCCGAACATCCGCACTCCCATCCGTCCGTCGCCGGTGCCCCGGCCAACGCGAAGATGCGCTACGACGTGCGTCGCGCCGACCTGCCGCTGAGCTGCCCGCTGCCCGAGATGGCGCTGTGGAATTCGCACCCGCGCGTCTACCTGCCGATCGAGGCAGACGGCGGGGAAAGCCAGTGCCCGTATTGCGGCGCGCATTTCGTGCTGGTCGACTGAAGATCGCTGGGCGATGCCTGGCACACGCCGGACGATCGTCCAATTGCTTCCTGCACTGGATGCGGGCGGCGTCGAACGTTCCACCCTGGAAATCGCCGACGCGCTCGTGCGCGCAGGCCATCGCGCGATCGTCGTTTCCGCCGGCGGACGCCTGGTGCCGCGGCTGACCGCGATCGGCGCCGAACACGTCACCCTCGACATCGGGCGCAAGTCGCCGCTCACCTTGCGCCACGTGCCGACCTTGCGGCGCTTGTTCGAACGCGAACGCGTCGATCTGGTGCATGCACGCTCGCGTTTGCCGGCGTGGATCGGCTGGCGCGCGATCCGCGGCATGGGCGCCGACGCACCGCGTTGGGTGACCAGCGTGCACGGATTGAATTCGCCCTCGCGTTACAGCGCGATCATGACCAGCGGCGAACGCGTGATCTGCGTGTCGCAGACGGTGCGCGATTTCGTGATGCTGCATTACCCGCGCACCAATCCGGACAAGTTGCGCGTGATCCTGCGCGGCGTCGACGTCGCCGCTTTCCCGCATCGTCCCTGGCCCGATCGCGATGCGCGCCGTCGCGCGGCCACCTTGCATCCCGCCCTCGGTGGCGACGGTCCGTTGCTGTTGTTGCCTGGCCGCGGCACGCGCCTGAAGGGCCATTCGGATGCGTTGACCTTGCTGGCGGCGCTGCGTGCGGGCGGGCGCGACGCACGCCTGTGGTCGCCCGGCAGCCGCGAGGACGACCGCGCCCGTTATCTCGGCGAATTGCACGCGCTGGCCGCGCAACTGGGCATCACCGACTTCGTCGCCTTCACCCCGCCGACCAACGCCATCGCCGATGCCTACGCGGCGAGCGACCTGGTCCTGCAACTCTCGCGCAGGCCCGAGGCCTTCGGCCGCACCGTGCTGGAAGCCATCGTGACCGGGCGCAGCGTGGTCGGCTGGGACCACGGCGGCGTCGGCGAGTTGCTGCATCGCTTCGATCCCCGCGGGGCCGTGCCGCCCTTCGACGGGACCCTGCTCGAGCGCACGGCGAACGCGCTGCTCGACGCATCGCCGCCGCGTCCGGTTACGATGCCCCATACCTTGCGTGCGATGCAGGAGGCGACGCTCGCGGTCTATGCGGAACTCGAACGGCACTGACATTGCGCAAACGCCCGTGGGCTGGCGCTGGGCTCCGGCCTGGGTGCTGGCCTTCGTCGCGTTGTGGCCCGCGCCCGGCTATGCCGAAGGCGTGCTCGTCCTCGGCGCGCTCGCGGCGATCTTCAAGCTGCTCCTCGTCCGTTTCCGTGGCGGCGCGCAGCTGCTGAGCGCGCCCGCGTGGGCGCTCACCAGCGTGTTGTTCTTCGCCTACTGGCTGCCCGAAGCGGTGTCGGCCATCGATGCGGTGGATCCGGCGCGCGCGTTCCGCGAGGCGGCCGTCGACCTGCGGTACCTGCCGTTCCTGTGGCTCGTCGCGGCCGCGGTGGCCGACGCGCGCGGCCGGCGCATCACCTTCGGCGGGCTGGCGATCATCGTCGGCATCTGGACGCTGGATGCACTGCTGCAGGCCGTCTTCGGCACCAGCCCCTTGTTCTTCGCGATCGATTCGATCAAGCACGCGATCAGCGGACATGGCATGTGCAGCAGCGAGGCCGAGCAGACGCTCGACCGCCTCAGCGGCATCCTCGGGCCTTGCAACCTGAAGTTCGGGCCGATGCTCGCGAGCCTTTCGCCGTTCGGCCTGTATTACGCGGCCAAGCGTTTCGGCGTCGTCGGCTGGTGCGTGGCGGCGCTCGCGATCGGCACGGTGGTGCTGCTCGCCGGCGCGCGCGCGGCGTGGATCGTCTACGCGCTGGTGCTGCTGTGGTCGGGCTGGCGCGTGCTGGGGTTCAAGCGCCTGCTGGTCGTGTTCGCCGTCGGTGCGATCACGCTCGTCGTGCTCGGCACGTTCGTGCCGCAGGTCGCGCAACGCATCGAACGCACCACGCAACTGGCCTCGACGAACGAAGCCAACGTCGACACCGCGCTGTCCGGCCGCACGCGCATCTGGTCGGCGGCCACGTGCATGTATCGCGCGCATTGGTTCAACGGCGTGGGTGCGCGCGGGTTCCGCGATGCGTTCGCCGAATGCGATCCGGGCAAGGGCAGCCTCGCGGCCTGGGGCGAAGGCCCGGCCTTGCACGCGCACCAATGGATCCTCGAAGTGGCGAGCGAAACCGGCACCTTCGGCTTGGTGATGTGGCTTGCGGGCCTCGCGCTGGGTTGGCGTGCGTGGCGTTACGCCGATCCGATCGCGCGGGAACACGCGCGGCCGGCGATGCTCGCGCTGGTGGTCACGCTGTTCCCGTTCAACACGCACCTGGCCTCGTATTCGACCTTCTGGGGCGGGCTGGTGCTGATGCTCGCCGCGCTCTACGCAGGCAGCCTGCTGGCGCGCGACGCGGAAGCGGTCGAGAGCAGCGTGGAAGACCGCGCGTGAGCATGCGCGCGCCGATCTCCGGCGTGGTCACCACGTTCAACAACGCCGCCACGCTCGATGCGTGCCTGGACAGCCTCGCCTTCTGCGACGAGCGCATCGTGCTGGATTCGGGTTCGACGGATGCGACGATCGAAATCGCGAAGCGCCACGGCGCGCGCATCGCCGAACATCCCTTCGCAGGCTACGGCCCGCAGAAGCAGCGCGCGATCGACATGGCGCGGCACGACTGGATCCTGCTGCTCGACGCCGACGAACACCTCACGCAGGCCGGGCAGGATCAGATCGAACGCGAATTGCATGCGCCGCGCGCCGACGGTTACCGCCTGCCGCGGCAGGAGTGGTTGTTCTGGAAGTGGGCGCATCTGGGGACGCGCGCGAACTGGCAGCTGCGCCTGTTCCGCAAATCGCGCGGGCGCATGAACGACGTGCCCGTGCATGCCGCGCCCGTCGTCGACGGCGTGCGACGCGACCTGCGCGCACCGTTCCGGCATTACGGCGAACCGCGCCTGGCCGATCGCGTCGACAAGGTAAACCGTTATTCCAGCGGCATGGTCGTGCACAAACATCGCCGCGGGATCCGCGGGCTCGGCGCGCGGATCCTGTTCCAGCCCACGCTCGCTTTCCTCAAGCTCTACATCGGCAAGCGCTATTTCCTCGATGGCTGGGCCGGTTATTTCGCCGCGCGTACGCAGGGGTTCTACACCTTCCTGAAATACGCCAAGGTGCTGGAAACGCAGCGCCGCAAGGATCACGCGTAGGGCGAAGTGCCGTCGGGTTGCCGCTTGAAGCGGCGATGGATCCACAGATACTGGTCGGGCGCTGCGCGCGCCATCGCTTCGATCGCGGCCATGACTTGCGCGGTATCGGCAGTCGCGTCTTTCGACGGAATGCCCTCCAGCCCCGGCACGATGCGCAGTGTGTAGCCACCATCGGCGCGGCGCATGTGCTGGAACGCGACGACGGCCGCGCCGGACAGGCGCGCGAGTTGGTGCGTCGACGACAGGCTGTTCGCAGGCTGGTCGAAGAACGGGACGAAGACGGTGTCGCCGCGGCTCGGGTCCTGGTCGGGTGCGTACCAGAGGAAGCCGCCCTGCTTGAGGTGTTTCACCGCGGGCCGCAGTTCGAGTTTGGTGAACATCGCGGCCGCGTAGCGCAGGCGGCCGTGCTTGACCGCCCATTCCATCGCCGGCTCGGCGTGCGGGCGATACATGCCCGCGAGTGGAACGTGGTCGCACATCAGGCGTCCGCAGATTTCCAGCGTGGTGAAGTGGCCGGAGACGACGATGACGCCGCGTCCGCCGGCGCGCGCGGCCTGCACGTGTTCGAGGCCTTCGACGACCAGGCCCTTGCGCATCGGGTCGACCGATCCCCACCAGGCGCGCGCGAATTCGAACAGGCCGATGCCGAGGGAGGTGAAGTGTTCGCGCAGGAGTGCTTCGCGTGCTTCGGCGCTGTGTTCGGGGAAACACAGTTCGAGGTTGCGTTCGGCGATGCGGCGTCGCGCGGGCATCGCCATGCGCAACAAGGCGCCGATTGCGCGTCCGAGGGCGCGTTGCAGCGGCCATGGCAGGCGTGCGAATGCGGCCATTGCGCCAATGCCGATCCAGGTTGGCCAGTGTCTGGGGCCGAGGGGGGGGCGGTCGGTGGCTTGCGTCATTCGGGGATTCTAAGGGTGGGTGCGCGGGAACAGTGTCGTGGTGGTTGGGGGCGGGGCCACCAGAGGGGCGCCGCGGCGCGCCGCATTGAAGGCCACATTGCTCCGCAAGAGCGCACGCTCCGCAATGTGGCCTTCAACGCGACGTGCCACTGCGCACCATGCTTCGGGTGGCGCGACACCTTTGTTTGAGTGGGCCCGTTGCTGGTTGGTTGGCGCGCGCCTACAGCCAGCACACCCGACGGGCGGCGCCTTGCCCGTCGAGGACATCGCGGCATACGTGGGTGCATGTCCTCGCCAGCGCGATGTCCTCTCTCGGGCAAGGCGCCTTCGCGGCGACCTGAAAGTAAAGCCTTTGCACTTTCGCACCGAAGGAGCAGCCACCTCAGTCGAGGCGTCAGCCCGAAGTCGCGCGCCGCACCTTCCGCCGACACGACCTCCCCCGTATGCTGCAACGATGCGGAAGGACCCCATCGAGCGCGTGCTGCGCGGCCTGTATTCGGTCGCGCTGTACGTGCTGTTGCCGGTCACCGCCTACCACCTGATCTGGCGCGGCTTCCGCCAACGCGCCTATTTCCGTCGCTGGAACGAACGCTACGCCGCCTACCGCGGGCTGCAGGACGACGACGCGCCGCGCGATACGCTCTGGGTCCACGCCGTTTCCGTTGGCGAAGTGAACGCCGCCGCGCCGGTCGTCAACGCCCTGCGCAAACTGCATCCGCACCTGCCGCTGCTGGTCACGACGATCACCCCGACCGGATCTGCGCGCGTGCGCGCGCTGTGGGGGGAATCGGTGCAGCACGTCTATCTGCCTTACGACATCCCGGGCGCGGTGCGGCGATTCTTCGAACACTTCCGGCCGCGCGCCGGCCTGATCCTCGAAACCGAACTGTGGCCGAACCTGTTGTTCGGTGCACGCGACCATGGCGTGCCGACTTACATCCTCAACGCGCGGCTGTCGGCGCGTTCGCTGAAGGGCTATCGGGTGCTTGCGCCGATCGTCGGCCGCGCGCTGCGCACGGTGCGTCGCGTCGGTGCGCAATCGGCGGACGATGCGCGGCGCTTCGTCGAGTTGGGTGCGAAGCCCGAGCAGGTCGTCGATCTGGGCAATCTGAAATTCGATACGCAGGCGCCCGAAGGGCTCGACGAATTCCTCGCGCAATTCCACGCGCATGCGGGCCATCGCCTGGCGTGGATCGCCGCCAGCACGCATGAGGGTGAGGAAGACGATGTCATCGCCCTGCACGGTCGCCTGCGCGAAAAGCACCCGGGCCTGTTGCTGCTGTGGGCGCCACGGCATCCCGAACGGTTCCGCGCCGCGGTCGACCACGCGCACGCGGCCGGATGGAACGTGGCCACGCGCCGCCTCACGCGGTGGCCGGGGGCCGGGGACGATGTCTTCGTCGTCGATACACTCGGCGAATTGATGGCGTTCTATGCGTGCGCGCAGGTCGCGTTCGTGGGCGGCAGCCTGCAACCGATCGGCGGACACAACCTGCTGGAGCCGGCGGCGGTCGGCACGGCGATCGTGACCGGGCCGCACCTGCACAACTTCGCCGACATCGCGCGGCGCCTGGCGCAAGCGCACGCGGTGCGCATCGCGCAGGACGTCGACGGCGTGTTCGCCGATCTGGATGCGCTGCTTTCCGACGACGCGGCGCGCAAACAGATGATCGACGCCGGCCTGCAGCTGGTGCACGAAGGGCGCGGCGCGCTCGCGCGCAGCCTTGCGATGATCGCGCCGGTGTTGCCGGGCGGCGCGCGCTGAAACGACGAAGCCCGCCTTGCGGCGGGCTTCGTTGGATCGCAACGCGCGAATCGCTTACTGCGTCGGCTGCTGCACCGCGGCCGAGACATTCACCGTCAGGAAGCGGTTGACGCGCTGCACGTCCTCGACATCCAGCGTGCCCGCGGCCTGTTCGAGGTTCAGCACGCTCTGCAGGAAGTTGTAACGCGCCAGCGCGAAGGCCTGCTGCGCCTGGAACAGGTTGCGCTGGTTGACCAGCACGTCGAGCACGGTGCGCGTGCCGACTTCCAGGCCGACCTGCGAGGCTTCGTACGCGGCCTTCGCCGAGACGACCGCGAGGCGGCGTGCTTCGACTTCGCTCACGCCCGCGACGACCACCTGGTAGGCGTTGCGCGTGGCGCGCTCCAGCGAGCGCTTGTCCTGTTCGAGTTCGTCCTGGCGGATGTCGCGCGTGGCGAGTGCTTCGCGCACGCCCGACTGCGTGGCGCCGCCGGCGAAGATCGGCACGTTGAGCGTCAGGCCGAAGGAGCGCGCGCGGCTCTCGTTGTCGAACGCGGTTTCCGCGCCGTTGAGGTTGTTGGTCGTGTCGCCGTCGGTGTGCGTGTTGCCGTAGTCGCCGCCGAAGTACAGCGTCGGCAGGTGGCCGGCGCGCGCGGTGGACACATCCTGCTCGGCCGACTTGACCTGCAGTTCCTTCGCGCGCAGGGCCGGGTTGTTTTCGAAGGCGGTCTTCACCCACGCGTCTTCGTCGGCGTGTTCGGGCAGTTGCGGCTGGAAGTCTTCCGGCAGGCCCTTGAGGTTGGCCACGGGGCGACCGGTGATTTCGGCCAGCGCCTGGTAGGCATCGGCGACCTGGTTCTGTGCGGTGATGGTGTTGGCGCGCGCGGTGTCGTACTGCGCGCGCGCTTCGTGCACGTCGGTGATCGGCGCCAGGCCGACTTCCAGGCGCTTGCTCGCGAAGTCGAACTGCTTCTTCAGCGCGGTTTCCGACGACTCGGCGGCGGCCAGGTTTTCCAGCTGCACCAGCACGTTGAAGTAGGCGGCCGACGTGCGCGTGATCAGCTGGTCGCTCGCCGATTCCAGGTTGAAGTCGCTCGCTTCGCTCAACGCATTGGCGCTGCGCAGGCGCGAGATGCGGGCGCCGTCGAACACCATCTGGTCCAGGGTGACGCCGTAGCGGCGGGTGGTGGAGTCGCTGGTGGAATCGTTGTTGCCCAGGGGCGTGCCGGCGAAGACCTGCTGGCCGCTGGCGTCTTCGTTCGCCTTGGAGTAGCTGGCCTGGCCATTGAGTTGCGGCAGCAGCAACGCGCGCGCCTGCACGCGGCCTTCCTTGACGACGAGGCGGTTGGACTCGGCGGCCGAGAACTGCGGATCGCCGGCGCGTGCCAGCTCGTAGGTCTGCAGCAGGTCTTCGGCATGCACGGCGCAGGGCAACAAGGCAAAGGCGAGGGCCATGACGAGGGGACGACGGCTCATGCGGGTTCCTTCCGGATCAAATGACAAATGGGGGGAGGTCAAAAATCGAAGCGCGGCGCGGGTGCGGCGCCGACGAGATAAGGCAGGTCGGTTTCGAACAACGATTCGATACGCGGACCGTTGACGCCGTTGCGCGCCACCACCGCTTCCATCGCCGGCGAAGCGCCGCGGACCGCGAACAGGCGGCCCTCCGGGCGCAGCCACTGAAGAAAGCGGGCGGGCAGGGTGTCGACGGCGCCGGTCACGACGATGGCGTCGAAGCGGCGTTCGGTGTCGAAGGCGAAGGCGTCGGCGGCGTCGATGCGCACGTTCGCGCCCAGGCCCAGGGCATCCAGGCGGCCGCGCGCGGCGTCGGCGAGGTCGGCGTGCACCTCGATGCTGTGCACCTCGCGCGCCAGGCGGGCCAGGCACGCGGTGAGGAACCCGCTGCCGGTGCCGATCTCGAGCACGTCCTCGCCTTCCTGCACGGCGATGGACTGCAGCACGCGGCCCTCGACGACGGGCTTCATCATGAATTCGCCGTGGCCCAGCGGGAGCGCCACGTCGGCGTAGGACAGCCCGCGATTGTCCTGGGAAACGAACGCATCGCGCGGAATCGACACGAGCGCATCCAGCACGCGCGCGTCGAGCACGTCCCACGGGCGAACCTGTTGTTCGACCATCAGTTCGCGGGCCTTGGCGTAGTCCATCGTCATCTCGTTCGTCTCGCAAAGAAAGCCGGGCATTTTACGCCCGGCAGGCACAGCATCGCTGTGGTAGCACACTCCAACTCAGTGCCGGAAGTCAGCGGGTCCTTGGTCATGCGGGGCCCACCCGGCCGTCATTTCCGGGTGGCGTAGGCCCGCAGGAACATGTCCACGGCGCCTTCCAGCTGGGCTTTGACCTCCCGCGCCTCCGGCATGGGGCCGCATCCGAAGATCACTTTCTGGTGCAGGTCGCCCTTGGCCAGGCAGAGGAATCGGGAGGCCGCGCCGGGAATGTCGGCGATCTCCAGCTCCCCGCTCTCCACGTGGTGCTGCAGGACATCGGCCACGCGGTCGATCGCGCGCTGCGGGCCCACGGCCCACGCTTGCTGCGTCATCCCGGTCTCGACCACCTGCGGCGTGCACATGATCCGATGCCCGGCCAATGCGTCGGGATCCATGATCATCGCGAAGAAGGCGCGCGCGATCTGCATCAGGCCCTCGTGCAGCGGCGCGGCATCGGCCGCGGCGAACAGCGATTCCGGCAGTTGCTGTTCGAAATGCGCCTGCACCGCGGCCGCGAACAACGCGTCCTTGTCGCCGAAGTGGCTGTAGACCGTGAGCTTGGAGACGCCTGCGTCGGCCGCGATCTGGTCCATGCTCACGCCGGCGAAGCCTTGCGCGACGAACAGCCGCTTGGCGGCTTCGAGGATCGCGGCCCGCTTGCCGAGGTCCTTGGGGCGACCGGGACCGGCCTGCCGCTTCTCGGGCGGAAGGGGGCCTGCGGCATCCGCGGATTTGGCTTTCGATCGCTGCGACATGCTCGTTACTATAACGAAATACTGGACTGTTGGGTTCGCTATTTATAGTCTACCGGCCAGTTCAATAAGCGCCCCCGACGAGATCCGCATGGCCATGCAGCACAGGATGCACCGGCATCCCTCCACCGATCGCCCATTTTTTCGTTCCTTCGTGACGGCCGCATGCATCGCCGTCGCAGTGGCGGCCTGCGGCAAGGATGAGGCTGCGGTCGAAACCCCGCGCCCCGTGCTCGTGGTGACGCCGGGCCAGGGCCCGGATGCCGAACCGCTCGCCTTCGCAGGCGAAGTGCGTGCGCGCGAAGAAAGCCCGCTGTCCTTCCGCGTGGGTGGGCAGATCGTGCGCCGCTTGGTGGATGCGGGCGATCGCGTGCGTCGCGGCGACGTGCTCGCCGAACTGGATCCGAACGACCTGCGTGCACAGGCCGAAGCAGCGCAGGCGCAGGTGACCGCCGCCGAAGGCGAATTGGCGCGCGCCGCATCGGACAAGCAACGTTACCAGCGACTGGCCGACGAACAACTCGTGAGCCGCTCCACGCTCGATGCACAGAACGCCGCCTATGCCGCCGCCGCGGGCAACGCGCGTGCGGCGCGCGCGCAACGCGATGTCGCGCGCAACCAATCGGCTTACACACAACTGCGCGCGCCGCGCGACGGCGTGATCGCCACGCGCGAAGCCGAAGCGGGCCAGACCGTCACGTCGGGCCAGGCGATCTACACGCTCGCCGGCGAGACCGGCCGCGAAGTCGCCATCTCGCTGCCCGAATCGCGCATCCGCGAATTCGCCGTGGGCCAACCGGTGCTCGTGGAATTGTGGAGCCAACCCGGCGAACGCCTGCCCGGCCGCATCCGCGAAATCAGCGCGGCCGCCGATCGACAGGCGCGCACTTACGCCACGCGCATCGCGCTGGATCCGAACGCTTCGAAGGCCGTCGAACTCGGCCAGAGCGCGCGCGTCTACATCGCCGCCGCGAATCCCACCGCCACGACGATCGCACTGCGCTTGCCGCTTTCCGCGCTCCAGCGTGGCGACAAGGGCGAGATGTCGGTGTGGGTCGTCGATCCGCGCACGAATGCATTGAAGCGCGTGCCCGTGCGCGTGGGTCCCTTCGGCGCGGAATCGGTGCCGGTGCTCTCGGGCGTGCACGCGGGCGACCGCGTTGTCGCCGCCGGCGGACACCTGTTGCGCGAAGGCCAGGTCGTCGCGCCGGTGGACCGCCAGAACCGCCCGCTAACGAAGGCGCGCTGACATGCCGTCCTTCAACGCCTCCGAATGGGCGCTGCGCAACCGCACGCTGATCGTCTACGCGATGCTCGTGCTCGCGGTGCTCGGCTTCATGAGTTATCGCAGCCTGGGGCAATCGGAAGATCCGCCGTTCACCTTCAAAGCGATGGTCGTGCGCACGGTGTGGCCGGGCGCGACCGCCGACGAAGTCTCGCAGCAGGTCACCGACCGCATCGAGAAAGCGCTGATGACCACGGGCAAGTACGAATTCATCCGTGCTTACTCGCGGCCCGGCGAGTCGCAGGTGATCATGATGGCGCGCGACTCGCTGCCGTCCAAGGACGTGCCGGAGCTTTGGTACCAGGTGCGCAAGAAGGTCGGCGACATCGCGCTGACCCTGCCCGAAGGCACGGTCGGCCCGTTCTTCAACGACGAATTCGGCGATACCTTCGGCAACATCTACGCACTCACCGGCGAAGGCTTCGACTACGCGGTGATGAAGGATTACGCCGAACGCGTCGAACTCGAACTGCAACGCATCCCCGATGTCGGCAAGGTCGAACTGGTCGGCCTGCAGGACGAGAAGATCTGGATCGAGTTGTCGAATACGAAGCTCGCCACGCTCGGCATTCCGCTCAGCGCCGTGCAGACAGCGCTGTCCGAACAGAATGCGGTCGTGCCCGCGGGCTTCTTCGAAACCGGCAGCGACCGCATCCAGATCCGCGTGACCGGCGCACTGCGTTCGGTCGACGAGATCCGCGATTTCCCGGTGCACGTGGGCGATCGCACGTTCCGCGTCGGCGACATCGCGACGATCGAACGCGGGTTCGCCGATCCGGCGTCGCCGCGCATGCGCTTCATGGGCCAGGACGCCATCGGCATCGCGGTCGCGATGAAGGATGGCGGCGACATCCTGCGTCTGGGCAAGACGCTGGACCGCGAAACCGCGCGCCTGCAAAGCTCGCTGCCCGCGGGCATGGAACTGCGCAAGGTGTCCGACCAGCCGCACGCGGTGAGCGAGTCGGTCGGTGAATTCGTGAAGGTGCTCGCCGAGGCCGTCGCGATCGTGCTCGTCGTGAGCTTCTTTTCGCTGGGCTTCCGCACGGGCCTGGTCGTCGCGGTGTCGATCCCGCTGGTCCTCGCGATGACCTTCGCGGTGATGCACTACTTCGGCATCGGCCTGCACAAGATTTCGCTCGGCGCGTTGGTACTCGCACTCGGCCTGCTCGTGGACGACGCGATCATCGCGGTGGAGATGATGGCCATCAAGATGGAGCAGGGCTTCTCGCGCCTGAAGGCGGCGAGTTACGCCTGGGACACCACGGCCTTTCCGATGCTCACCGGCACGCTGGTGACGGCGGCGGGCTTCCTGCCGATCGCGACCGCGGCCTCGAGCACGGGCGAGTACACGCGCTCGCTGTTCCAGGTCGTGACCATCGCGTTGGTCGTGTCGTGGATCGCAGCGGTGTTGTTCATTCCCTATCTCGGCGACCGCCTGTTGCCGGACCTGCACAGGAAGCACCAGGAGGCGCACGATCCGCACGCCACGCGCTTCTACCAGCGCTTTCGCGGGCTGCTCGGCTGGTGCCTGGAGCATCGCAAGACCGTCATCGCGATGACGGCGGCGGCGTTCGTCGCGTCGATCCTGCTGTTCCGTTTCGTGCCGCAACAATTCTTCCCCGATTCCACGCGGCCGGAGTTGATGGTCGACATGGAGCTGGCGGAAGGCTCGTCGCTGAAGGCGACCGAATCGCAGGCCAAGCGCCTGGAAGCGCTGCTGCGCAAGCGCGAGGGCGTCGACAATTACGTCGCGTACGTCGGCACCGGATCACCGCGCTTCTATCTTCCGCTCGACCAGCAGCTGCCTGCAGCGAATTTCTCGCAGTTCGTCGTGCGCACGCATGATTCCAAGGCGCGCGAAGACGTCCGCAAATGGTTGATCGAGGACGTCGCGCCGCAATTCCCCGCCTTGCAGTTGCGCGTGACGCGGCTGGAGAACGGCCCGCCGGTCGGATACCCGCTGCAATTCCGCGTGTCGGGCGAGCACACCGATCGCGTGCGCGCTTATGCAACGCAGGTCGAAGCGAAGGTGCGCGCCAATCCGAATGTCGCCAACGTCAACCTGGATTGGGACGAACCCAGCAAGGTCGTGCGCCTGGAGATCGACCAGGAGCGGGCGCGCGCGCTCGGCGTGAGCACGGCGGGCTTGTCGAAGTTCCTCTCCGGTTCCTTGTCCGGCCTGCACGTCAGCACGTATCGCGAAGGCAACGAGCTGATCGAGATGTTGCTGCGCGGCGCCGACGATGAGCGCACGCGCCTGGATCTGCTCGGCAGCCTCGCGGTGCCGACGCAGAACGGCACCGTCGTGCCGCTCGCGCAGATCGCGACGCTGAAATACGTCTTCGAGGACGGCATCATCTGGCATCGCAATCGCCTGCCGACGGTCACCGTACGCGCGGACATCCGCAACACGCTCACGCCGCCGACGGTGGTCGCGCAGATCCTGCCGACGCTCGAGGGCATCCGCGCCGACCTGCCGGAAGGCTATCTGCTCGAAACCGGCGGCACCGTCGAGGATTCGGCGCGCGGGCAGAACTCGATCAACGCCGGCCTGCCGCTGTTCCTCTTCGTCGTGGTGACCTTGTTGATGGTGCAGTTGCGCAGCTTCTCGCGCACGGCGATGGTGATGCTCACCGCGCCCCTGGGCCTGATCGGCGTGACCTTGTTCCTGCTGGTCTTCCGCGTGCCCTTCGGCTTCGTGGCGATGCTCGGCACGATCGCGCTGGCCGGCATGATCATGCGCAACTCGGTGATCCTCGTCGACCAGATCGAACAGGACATCGCGCACGGCAACGACCGCTGGCACGCCATCATCGAAGCGACGGTGCGCCGCTTCCGTCCCATCGTGCTCACGGCGCTCGCCGCGGTGCTCGCGATGATCCCGCTCACGCGTTCGGCCTTCTTCGGGCCGATGGCGGTGGCGATCATGGGCGGCTTGATCGTGGCGACGGTGCTGACGCTGTTGTTCCTGCCGGCCTTGTACGCGGCGTGGTTCAAGGTGAAGCGCGAAGAGGCCGTTTCCTAGCGCGACGCGGGAACATTGCACCTGCCGACGCAGGCGGCAGGCCCGTTGAATCCCCTCCCTTTGATCAGGGAGGGGCGCAGCGATGCGAAGGATTCACCGGTGTGCCGCCATCGCCGCGGTGGTGGCCGTGGCGTGCCTGGCGACTTCGATGCCTTCCGTGGCTTGCGATCTGGCCGCGCCGCGCTTCCATCCCTCGCAGGCGACACCGGATTCCTCCCATCCCAAGCGCACGCGCGTTCCGAAGGCCATCGGCGTCGAGCTGTCGGGCTTCGCCACGCCGGCCGATGCGGCCCGTTGTTTCGGCGAGCGCTACCACCGGCATCGGCACGCGGAACATGTCACCGTGATCGTTCGCGACGAAGACGGCAGTTGGGGCTATCTCACCCCCGGCAAAGGCGGGCGGAACGTGGCCACGGTCGACATCGCCTCCTTGATGGCGGCCTATCTCGAAACGGGATTCAGCTTGCATGCGTTGGCGCACACGCACCCCTTCGGTTCGCCGCATTTCTCGAAACAGGACGTGGGTCAGATGCTGCAGCTCGAGCGCGGCGAGTTCTACATGACGAATTGGCGCAACGAAACCTATCGCATGACGCGCGAGATGCTCGATGCGTCGCGGCGAGGCACCGGGTTCGAAGGCGAACGATTGCGTTAGAGGACTTCGGCCCGCGGTCCCGCGACAGGCGAGACATAAGCGCGCGATGCGAATCCGGCGTCGGCGAATGCCGCCTGCATCGCCGGGGCCGCGCCGCGTGCTTCGCCTTCGGACGCGAACCACGCAAAGACGCTCGGCCCCGCGCCCGACAGGCTCGAACCCAGCGCGCCGTGATCCATCGCGGCGCCCTTCACCTGCGCAAACCCGGGCACGAGCGGCGCGCGACGCGGCTCGACGAGCACGTCCTGCAAGCCATCGCGAATCAGATCGACATCGCCGCGTTCCAGCCCCAGTAGGAATTGCGCGAGGCGCGCGCCGTGCGCCACGACGGTCGACAGCGGGAAGGGATCGACCAGCACTTCGCGCGAACGTTTGGTCTCCAACACCTGGTCGGGATGCACGACCACGGCATGCAACCAATCGGGCGCATGCAAGGGCAGCAGGCGCGTCGCGGTCGCCAGTGCGATGCCGCCGATCAACATCGGTCCGACGTTGTCGCCCTGGTGGCTGCGGCTGGAGGCGTACTCGCCTTCCATCGCGAAGCGATACAGGCCCTCGCGCGTCAGCGGTGCATCGAGCAAGGCATTCGCGGCGATGAGTGCGGCCACGCACGAGGCTGCAGAGCCCCCGAGGCCCGCGCCGATCGGAATGCCCTTGTCGAGTTCGATTTCGAAGCCGAACGGCAGCGCCAGGCCTTCGTGCAGCGCTCGTACGCCGCGACCGGCGGTATTGCGCTCGGTATCCAGGGGGATGGCCGACACATCGCCCGCGCCGCGCACGGCTACCACGCGGACCTCGCGCGCTTCGATGCGCCGCACGGTCGCGCGATCGGACAGGCCCGCGATCGCGTGGCCCAGCAGGTCGAACCCGACGCCGATGTTGCCGACGCCGGCGGGAGCGGAAGCTGTGACAGTGGCGCGCATGTCGGCGTGTGAAGACGGGAAGCGGCCATTATCGACGCGAAGGTGGCCCCGCGGGGCGCGGCGTGGTGCAATACGCCCCGAAGCGGGGGTACCGGCATGCCGGTTGAGACAGACCCTTCGAACCTGACGCGGTTGAAACCGCCGTAGGGAGCCTTCGCCGGACCCAGGTCCGTCGCCCGCTTCGTCCCGTGAATCCCCCTTGGACGATGCCCATGAACGCTGTGCCTTCCGATCTGATCCGCGACGCCCAGGCGTTGTCCGAAGAAGTCGTTCGCCCGATCCCCGGTTCACGCAAGATCTTCGTCGAGGGCTCGCGCGCCGACCTGCGCGTGCCGATGCGCGAGATCGCGCAGCAGCGCACGCCGACCCTGTTCGGCGGCGAAGACAACCCGCCGATCACCGTGTACGACACCTCCGGTCCGTACACCGACCCGGCGGCCGCCATCGATCTGTCCGCGGGCCTGCCCGCGTTGCGCGCGCGCTGGATCGAAGAACGCAACGACACCGAAACGCTCGCGGGGCTGTCGTCGGAATTCGGCCGCACGCGCGAACACGATCCGCGCCTGTCCGCGGTGCGCTTTCCGGGCCGCATCCTGCCGCGCCGCGCGCGCGCCGGCGCCAACGTTACGCAGATGCATTACGCGCGCCGCGGCATCGTCACGCCGGAGATGGAATTCGTCGCCATCCGCGAGAACCAGCGCCTGGAGGCGATGCGCGACGCCGGCCTGCTCGCGCAGCACAAGGGCCAGGCCTTCGGCGCGTCGATCCAGGCGCGCATCACGCCGGAATTCGTGCGCGACGAAATCGCACGCGGCCGCGCGATCCTGCCCAACAACATCAACCACCCCGAGAGCGAGCCGATGATCATCGGCCGCAACTTCCTCACCAAGATCAACGCCAACATCGGCAACAGCGCGGTGTCCTCGGGCATCGCCGAGGAAGTCGAAAAGCTCGTGTGGGCGATCCGCTGGGGCGGCGACACGGTGATGGACCTGTCCACCGGCAAGCACATCCACGAGACGCGCGAATGGATCGTGCGCAACTCGCCGGTGCCGATCGGCACGGTGCCGATCTACCAGGCACTCGAAAAAGTCGACGGCCGCGCCGAAGAACTCACGTGGGAGATGTTCCGCGACACGCTCATCGAGCAGGCCGAGCAGGGCGTGGATTACTTCACCATCCACGCCGGCGTGCTGCTGCGCCACGTGCCGCTGACGGCCAAGCGCGTGACGGGCATCGTCTCGCGCGGTGGTTCGATCATGGCCAAGTGGTGCCTTGCGCACCATCGCGAGAACTTCCTCTACACGCACTTCGAAGACATCTGCGAAATCATGAAGGCCTACGACGTCGCCTTCTCGCTCGGCGATGGCTTGCGCCCGGGTTGCATCGCCGATGCGAACGACGCCGCGCAATTCGGCGAACTCGAGGCGCTCGGCGAGCTGACCAAGATCGCGTGGAAGCACGACGTGCAGACCATGATCGAAGGCCCCGGCCACGTGCCGATGCAGTTGATCAAGGAGAACATGGACAAGCAGCTCGCCGAATGCGGCGAAGCGCCGTTCTACACACTCGGCCCGCTGACGACCGACATCGCGCCGGGTTACGACCACATCACCAGTGCGATCGGTGCGGCGATGATCGGTTGGTTCGGCACGGCGATGCTGTGCTACGTCACGCCGAAGGAACACCTGGGCCTGCCTGATCGCGAAGACGTGCGCGACGGCATCATGGCGTACAAGATCGCCGCGCATGCGGCCGATCTCGCCAAAGGGCATCCGGGTGCGCAGGTGCGCGACAACGCGTTGTCGAAGGCGCGTTTCGAGTTTCGTTGGGAAGACCAGTTCCATCTCGGTCTGGATCCGGAAAAGGCGAAGGCCTTCCACGACGAAACCCTGCCGAAGGACGCGCACAAGCTCGCGCATTTCTGCTCGATGTGCGGCCCGCACTTCTGTTCGATGAAGATCACGCAGGACGTGCGCGACTACGCCGCCGAACACGGCGTGGACGAAGCGCAGGCCATCGAGGCGGGCATGGCGGAGAAGGCGGGAGAATTCCGCGCACAAGGCGCCGAGGTCTACCGGCCCGAATGACCCTTCGGGCAATACGCGGCGTTCACGCGAGCCGCTAAGATCGCCGGATGCACGAGGTCCTCCGCTTCTCGCTCTGGCGCATGCTCGCGCGGCGCCATCCGTCCGCCTTCCTGCTGGCGGCGCAGTTGCTGAGCCTGTTGCTGTATCCCTTGATGGATGACAGCAACGAGGGGCGCATGTTGTTCGGGGGCGTGGCGGTGGTCATCGTCCCGCTCGCGGTGTGGACCGTGAGCCGCGGTCCCGCGCTCAACATCCTGGCGTGGTTGTTGGCGGTGCCCTCGTTGCTGCTGACCTTGTGGATCTGCTGGTTCGACGACATGCGCCTGCTGCCACTGGCCGCGTCGCTCGAAGCGCTGCTGTATTTCTACGCGGCGGCGGGCCTGATCCTCTACATGATGCGCGACACGCGCGTGTCCTCGGACGAACTGTTCGCGGCGGGCGCGACCTTCACCTTGATCGCGTGGGGATTCGCCTATGCGTACTTCGTCTGCCAGGCGTGGTATCCGGGCAGCTTCACCGGCATCGATCCCGATCGCGAACGCACGTGGCTGGAGTTGCTGTTCTTCAGCATCAGCAATCTGTCGGCGACCGGCCTGGGCGACGTGCTGCCGGTGACGGCACCGGCGCGCGTGTTGACGATGCTCGAACAGATCGCGGGCGTGGGTTACATCGCGACGGTGGTCTCGCGCCTGATCGGTTTGACGATCATCCAGCAGCAGAAATGAAGAAGGGCGCCGTGGCGCCCTTCGTCGTTCGTCGTTCGTCGCTTAGAAATTCGGCTTCTCTTCGCTTTCGTTGTAGCGCGCGATCGCCTCGACGATGATCTGCTTGGCTTCGGCCGTGTCGCCCCAGCCCTCGAGCTTCACCCACTTGCCCTGTTCCAGGTCCTTGTAGTGCTCGAAGAAGTACGCGATGCGGTCGCGCCAGTGTTGCGGCACGTCGTCCAGGCCTTCGATGTGGGCGTAACCGGGATACACCTTGGTGACCGGGACGGCGAGGATCTTCTCGTCGTTGCCGGCTTCGTCCTGCATGCGCAGCACGCCGACGGGGCGCACTCGGATGACCGAACCGGGGATCAGCTGCAGGGGCATCAACACCAGCACGTCGGCCGGGTCGCCGTCGCCGCACAGGGTGTGGGGGACGTAGCCGTAATTGCAGGGATAGCGCATCGGCGTGGACAGCACGCGATCGACGAAGATGGCGCCGGAGGCCTTGTCGACCTCGTACTTCACCGGTTCGGCGTCCTTCGGGATCTCGATGATGACGTTGATTTCGTCCGGCGGGTTCTTGCCGGTGGGGACGAGGTCCAGGCCCATTGCTGTGTTGCTCCGACGTGCTGGCGCGGCCCGTGCGGGGCCGGCTGGGGGGAAGGGAGGGGAAGGGGGAGGAAAACCGCGCGGATTATAGGCGGGAACCTCCCGCCTTCCGGCGCATCGGATGGAAAAGGACGGGAGAAACCACATGGTTCCGCAGGATCACGGCCCCCTGGTCGACTTCGGAAAGCTCGACGACGCCACCCTGGTGGCGCTGGCGCGCGCAGGCCGGCGCGAGGCGTTCGGCGAGATCATGCAGCGCTGCAACCGGCGCCTGTTCCGGATCGCGCGCGGCGTGGTGCACGAGGACGCCGAAGCCGAGGACGTGGTCCAGGCCGCCTACGTCGCCGCCTTCGAACACCTGGGCGACTTTCGCGGGGAGTCGTCGCTGGCCACCTGGCTCACCCGCATCGTGCTCAACGAAGCCAACGGCCGCTTGCGCGCGCGCAAGCCCACGGTCGAGTTCGATACCGTCGAAGCACTGCAGCAAGGAGGGCGCGTGATCGCATTTCCCTCGCGTTTCGGCAGCGAGGACCCCGAGGCGAGCGCGGCGCGCAGCGAAATCCGGCGCCTGCTCGAACACGCGGTGGACGAGTTGCCTGAGCCGTTCCGTTTGGTGTTCGTGATGCGGCAGATCGAGGAGTGCAGCGTCGAGGACACCGCGACCAGCCTGGGCCTCAAGCCCGAAACGGTGAAGACACGCCTGCACCGGGCGCGCAGGATGTTGCGGACCGCGCTGCACGATCGCCTCGCCACGACGATGACCGATGCCTTCCCGTTCCTCGGCGCGCGTTGTGACCGCATGACCCGCGGCGTGCTCGAACGGATCGGCGCGCGCCTGCGCGACTGACTTTTTTCAACCAAGGGGAAAACCCATGCTGACGACCTACGCTCTCATCGTCTTCGCCATCGGCGCGCTCGGTGGTCTCATTCTTGCGTCCAACGTCCTCCGCGGGCATTTCGCGCCCTGGTCGCTGTCGCTCCTGCATGCGTTACTCGGCGCCACCGGCCTGCTGCTGTTGATCGTGCAGGTCGTGCAGGGCTCGGCGGGCGGGCGCATCGTCGGCGCGCTGGGGTTGCTCGTCGTCGCCGCGCTTGGCGGCTTCTACCTCGCCTCGCTGCACCTGAAGAAGGCGATCCCGCCCAAGGGCGTCGTCCTGATGCACGCGGGCCTGGCGCTCGTCGGTTTCCTCGTGCTGCTGAGTGCGGTGATCTGACACGCGGAACGAACGCATCGCCTGCTAGCGTCGGAACTCCCAACGCCGGAGTTCCGACCATGCTGAAGTACGGTTTGCTCGCCAAGCTCGAGGCCAAGCCCGGCATGGAACGCGAGGTGGCGACCTTGCTCGCCGGGGCGCTGCCGATCGCGCAGGGCGAACATGAAACGCGCACGTGGTATGCATTTCGCTCGGGCCCGACCTCGTTCGGCATCTTCGATACCTTCGAAGACGAACACGGGCGCGAAGCGCACCTGCAGGGCCAGATCGCGAAGGCGCTGATGGACAACGCCGATCGCCTGCTCGCCAAGCCGCCGACGATCGACAAGATCGACCTGATGGCCGCGAAGAACTGATCGCGCCAAACAAAACGGCGGCCCTGGGGCCGCCGTTCCGTGTCGCAGGATGGCTTCGCCGTCAGTGGAGCAAGGGCACCAGCAGCAGCGCGACGATGTTGATGATCTTGATCAGCGGATTGACGGCCGGGCCGGCGGTGTCCTTGTAGGGATCGCCGACGGTGTCGCCGGTCACCGCGGCCTTGTGCGCCTCGGAGCCCTTGCCACCGAAGTGGCCGTCTTCGATGTACTTCTTCGCGTTGTCCCACGCGCCGCCGCCGGTCGTCATCGAGATCGCGACGAACAGACCGGTGACGATGGTGCCGATCAACACGCCGCCCAGCGCCTTCGGGCCGAGCAGCAGGCCTACGACGACGGGCACGGCGACGGGCAGCAGCGAAGGCACGATCATTTCCTTGATCGCCGACTTCGTCAGCATGTCCACGGCCTTGTCGTATTGCGGCTTGCCGGTGCCCTGCATGATGCCGGGGATGTCGCGGAACTGGCGGCGCACTTCCTCCACCACCGCACCGGCCGCGCGGCCGACCGCTTCCATCGCCATCGCGCCGAACAGGTAGGGGATCAGGCCGCCGATCAGCAGGCCGATGACCACCTCGTGGTCGGACAGGTCGAAGCGGATGCCCTCGAACGGCGTCGTCACGCCCGCCGCCGCGGCCTTCGCGGCACCGACGATGTTGAGGTTGTGCGTGTAGTCGGCGAACAGCACGAGCGCGGCGAGCGCGGCCGAACCGATCGCGTACCCCTTCGTCACCGCCTTGGTCGTGTTGCCCACCGCGTCGAGCGGATCGGTCACCGCGCGCACTTCCGGCGGAAGCTCGGCCATCTCGGCGATGCCGCCGGCGTTGTCGGTGATCGGGCCGTAGGCGTCGAGCGCGACGATCATGCCCGCCATCGACAACATCGACGTGGCGGCGATCGCGATGCCGTACAGGCCACCGAAGTGGAACGCCAGCCAGATCGCCGCGCACACCGCGATGACCGGCATCGCGGTCGACTTCATCGACACGCCCAGGCCCGCGATGATGTTGGTGCCGTGCCCGGTGGTCGAAGCTTGCGCGACGTGGCGCACCGGCTTGTACTGCGTGCCGGTGTAGTACTCGGTGATCCACACGATCGCGCCGGTGAGCACCAGGCCGATGAGCGCGCAGAAGTACAGGTTCAGCGAACCCTGCGGGAAATCGCCCATCAACTGTTGCGTGATCGGGTAGAACGCGATGGCCGCGAGCACCGCCGAGACGATCACGCCGCGGTACAGCGCGCCCATGATCGAACCGCCCGCCTTCACCTTGACGAAGAACGCGCCGATGATCGAGGCGAGGATCGACACGCCACCGAGCACCAGCGGATACAGCACCGCGTGCTTGCCTGCGCCGGCGGCCATCAGGCCACCGAGCAGCATCGTCGCGATGATGGTGACCGCGTAGGTTTCGAACAGGTCGGCCGCCATGCCCGCGCAGTCGCCGACGTTGTCGCCGACGTTGTCCGCGATGACCGCCGGGTTGCGCGGGTCGTCTTCCGGAATGCCCGCTTCGACCTTGCCCACCAGGTCGGCGCCGACGTCGGCACCCTTGGTGAAGATGCCGCCGCCGAGGCGCGCGAAGATCGAGATCAGCGAAGCGCCGAAGGCCAGGCCGACGAGCGCATGCAGCGCGCGTTCTTCGGGCAGGCCCATCTGCAACAGGATCATGTAGTAACCGGCGACGCCGAGCAGGCCGAGGCCGACGACGAGCATGCCGGTGATCGCACCGCCGCGGAACGCGACGTCCATCGCCGGGCCGATGCCGCTGCGCGCGGCTTCGGCGGTGCGGACGTTGGCGCGCACCGACACGTTCATGCCGATGTAGCCCGCCGCACCCGACAGCACCGCGCCGATCAGGAAGCCGATCGCGGTATGCCAGCCGAGGAAGAAACCGATAAGGACGAAAAGCACGACGCCCGCCATCGCGATCGTCATGTATTGCCGATTGAGGTAAGCGCGTGCGCCTTCCTGGATCGCGCCGGCGATCTCCTGCATGCGCTCATTGCCGGCGGGGCGAGAGTTGATCCATGAAGCGGACCACAGTCCGTACAGGATGGCGACGACGGCGCAAGACAGCGCCAGGATCAAACCGTACTGCTCCAGCATGAACCCTCCCCGGGGCGACAATGGGATGACGGATGAACGCGTTGGAATTGTTGCGCCGCGGCAAAAACCGGGAAAACTGGCGGCAACGGCCCGACTATCGCACAGCTTCGCGGACAGTTGCCGTGAGCCGGTGTTCAGACCGCGCATGCCAGCCTGCCGCCCTCGGAATCACGCTCCCGGAGCCACGATGCGCCTCGCCCCCGCCTGCCTGTTGTTGCTTGCCCTCGCGCCGTGTCTGGCGTCCGCGGGGGACGACCCCAAACCCGAGATCAAACGCGAGGCCTCCACGCCACAAGCGGATGGAAAAGCGCACACGCTGCGCACGATTCCCGAAGCCTGCGCGCGCATCGAGGGCCTGTTCACCGGCCAGGCGGCGGACCCGTACAAGTTCACGCTCGCGCGCACCAGCGCGAACTGCCAGCCGCGCGCGCGCCTGGTGGATGCGGCGAAGGTGAAGCCTTCGACGAAGGACGGATGGATCTTCAACGACGTGATCCGCGTGCCCAGCGCGTCGTGCCCGGCGCAGGAAGCGGTCGTGCGCGTGTGGCGCAAACCCGCGGAGGCCGCGCCGCCGGACCTCGATGCGCAGGGGCGCTCGCGGATTTACCTGAAGGAAGCAACGGACAAGGCACGCGCGAAGACGCCGTCGGTGCCGATGTTCGCCGTGGCGATGGCCGTCGAAGGAAAGGCGTGCAGTAAGTGACTTGCTCCCTCCCCTGCGACGGCAGGGGAGGGCCGGGGAGGGTTTGCCTCAGTGCGCGACGTCGGTCGACTTGTTCGCATTCCCCGCGCGCATGAACTTCTCCGCGCTGGAGCGAATCAACTGCGCCGCACCGCCGCGCTTGCGGATGACCTGCACGTAATACGTGCGGCCGGCATCCAGGTCCATCGAGAACGGGCCCGTATCCGCAGTCGCGTAAGCACGCGTGCCCGGCGCCGCGGTGGAAACGAAGTACATGCCCGGTTCCAGGTCGATGAGCGACACGCCGCCGGCGGCGTCGCGCACGCCGATCGGATCGCCGGGCGAACTGGACGAACGGAAGAAGATCACCTGCGCCTTGCCGGCCGGGGCCTTGCCGACATCCTGCTCGACGGCCTGCTCGTTGAGCTCGTGCGCGGCGACGTCCACCGCGGCCTGGCCTTGGTTTTCGATCTTGACCTTCTGCGCGAATGCCGGCAGCGCGACCATCGCGAAGACGAGGGCGATGACGCATTGGGTGATGCGATGGGACATGGGGCGACTCCTGCTCGACGGGGGAAGTGGCGAGCCTAACCCCGCGCATTCATCGAGCCGTGTGAACGCCGTCGGGGACCTCGCCGAACGTGTCCCCACTGGGCCACCGTGTTATGCCACCAGTCAGCCTTCGAACGCCGGCAGCTGCTTCTTCACCGCAACGTTCTTGAGCACGACGTACTTCGGCAAACCATCGCGCCCATACGGCGGCGGTGCTTCGCCGCGGATCAGCGGTTCCAGGTAGCGGCGCGCGGCAGGCGTGATGCCGTAGCCATCCTTGCGCAGGAAATCGGCGGGCATCGTCTTTTCGTGATTGGCGATGTCTTCCAGCTTCGCCGGCACCACCTTCCAGCGATACGGGGTCTGCGCCATGCGCTGGATCACCGGCATCATCGCGTTCATGCCTTTGAGCGCGTATTCGACGGCGGCCTTGCCGACCGCCTGCGCCTGGTCCAGGTCGGTCTTCGACGCGACGTGGCGCGCGGAGCGCTGCAGGTAATCCGGCAACGTCCAATGGACCTTGTAGCCGAGCGTGTCTTTCACGCGCGCGGCCAAATGCGAGGCCACGCCACCCAGTTGCGTATGGCCGAACGCATCCTTGCCGCCGCCCGCATCGGCGACGAAGGTGCCGTCGGCGGTGCGGATGCCTTCGCTCGCGACGACGACGCAGTAACCGACGCGCTCGACGGTCTTCTTCACTTGCGCGAAGAAGGCGGCTTCCTCGAACGGGCGCTCGGGGAACAGGATGATGTGCGGCGCTTCGTCGGGCCCCTGGCCGGCCAGGCCCGCGGCGGCCGCAAGCCAGCCGGCGTGGCGGCCCATCGCTTCGTACACGAAGACCTTGGTGGAGGTGTCGGCCATGGCGGCGACATCCAGCGCGCATTCGCGGATCGAAACGGCCGTGTACTTGGCGGCCGAACCGAAGCCCGGGCAGCAATCGGTGACCGCCAGGTCGTTGTCGATCGTCTTGGGCACGCCGATGCAGGTCAGCGGGTAGCCGAATTCTTCAGCCAGGCGCGAGACCTTCAGCGCGGTGTCGGCCGAATCGTTGCCGCCGTTGTAGAGGAACCAGCGCACGTCGTGCGCCTTGAACACCTCCAGCAAGCGCGCATAGCGCGCACGGTCGGCTTCCAGCGACTTGAGCTTCACGCGACAGGAGCCGAACGCGCCGCCCGGGGTATGCGCCAGGGCGCGAATGGCCGACAGCGGCTCCTTCGAGGTGTCGATCAGGTCCTCGCGCAGCGCGCCGAGGATGCCGTTGCGCGCGGCCAGCACCTTCACCTTGCGGGCGCGGGCGGCCGTGATGACGGCCGACGCGGTGGCATTGATGACGGCGGTGACGCCGCCCGATTGGGCGTACAGCAGGGTTCCGTTGGCCATGTGAGGTCGTGGGCCGGGGTCGGGTTGGGGTAAAGTGCCCGACGAAACGGCCACATGCGTGGGAGTGGGCGGGCGAGTGTAGCGCCGCCCCCTGTCAACGCGTCGCGGCCGACATGGAATGGCTTTCTCGGGAGTCCTGGATGCGATTGGTCTTGTTGGGCGCGCCCGGTTCGGGCAAGGGCACGCAGGCGACCCGCCTGAAAGAGCACCTGCAGGTGCCGCATATTTCGACCGGCGACCTGTTGCGCGCCGAAGTGGCGGCCGGCAGTCCGCTCGGCCTGGAAGCGAAGGAAGTGATGGCGCGCGGCGAGCTGGTCTCCGACGCGATCCTGCTCGGCATGCTCGAGGACCGCTTTTCGCGGCCCGACACGCGCAACGGTTTCATCCTCGACGGCTATCCGCGCAACCTGGCGCAGGCCGACGCGCTCGATGCCTTGCTCGGCCGCTTGAAGGCACCCTTCGATTTCGCGGTGCAGCTGGAATGCCCGACCGAAATGCTGGTCGAGCGCATCGCCGGCCGCGCGAAGGCCGAAGGTCGCGCCGACGACAGCCCCGAGGCGGTGCGCAAGCGCCTGGAGGTCTACACCGCCTCCACCGCACCGGTGATCGACTACTACCGCCAGCACGGCCAGCTCACCGTCGTCGACGGCGTGGGTTCGCTGGACGCGGTGTTCACCCGCATCCTCGAGGCGATCGCGCCGGTCAAGGAAGTGGGCTGAGCCCCGCACGGGAGTCGTTTTGAAAATCCACATCCTCGGCATCGCCGGTACGTTCATGGGCGGCGTGGCCGCGCTCGCGCGCGAGCTCGGGCACGAAGTCGAAGGCAGCGACCAGGCGGTGTATCCGCCGATGTCCACGCAGCTCGAACAACTCGGCATCGCGCTGCGCCAGGGCTATGCGCCCGAACACATCTCCGGCGATTGCGACGAAATCATCGTCGGCAACGCACTCTCGCGCGGGAATCCCGCGGTCGAGCAGGTGCTCGACGAAGGCCGCCGCTACATCTCCGGTGCGCAGTGGTTGAGCGAACGCGTGCTGCCCGGCCGCGAAACGCTCGCGGTGGCCGGCACGCACGGCAAGACGACCACGACGACGATCCTCACCTGGCTGCTCGAAAACGCGGGCCGTGCGCCGGGCTTCCTGATCGGCGGGGTGGCGGAGGATTTCGGCGTGTCCGCGCGCGTGGGCACGGGCCGCGAGTTCGTGGTCGAAGCCGACGAATACGACACGGCCTTCTTCGACAAGCGTTCGAAGTTCGTGCACTACAAGCCGACGGTCGCGATCCTCAACAATCTCGAATTCGACCACGCGGACATCTTTCCCGATGTCGCGGCCATCCAGCGCCAGTTCCACCATCTGGTGCGCACGGTGCCGCGGCGCGGTCGTTTGATCGTCAACGGCGAAGACAAGCACCTCACCGAAGTGCTGGAAATGGGCTGCTGGACGCCGGTGGAAACCTTCGGCCTGGACGGCGATGCATTCGACTGGAGCGCGAAGCTGCGGGCCGACGACGGCAGCCACTTCACGGTCGTGCATCGCGGCCGCGAGATCGGCGACGTGCAATGGCCCTTGCTCGGCCGCCACAACGTGATGAACGCGCTCGCCGCGCTCGCGGCGGTGAACGCGGTCGGCGTGGATGTGTCGACCGTGCTCGCATCGCTCGCGCGCTTCCGCAGCGTGAAGCGCCGGATGGAAGTGATCGGGCAGGCGCGCGACATCATGGTGTACGACGATTTCGCGCACCATCCCACCGCGATCGCGACCACGCTCGCGGGCCTGCGCGCACGCGTCGGCGATGCACGCATCGTGGTGGCGATGGAACCGCGCAGCAATTCGATGCGCCTGGGCGCGCATGCCGATGCACTCGCTCCCTCGCTCGACGGCGCGGATGTCGTCGTCTTCCTGCATCGCCCGGAACTGCAATGGGACGCCGGCAAGGTGGTCGCCGGCCTGAAGGGCGAAGGCGTCACCGCGCCCGATGTCGACACGCTCATCGCGACCTTGCGCACGCATGTGCGCGCGGGCGACCACGTGGTGTTCATGTCGAACGGGGGATTCGACGGCGCGCCGCGGCGTTTCCTCGCCGCGCTCGCGGGCAGTTGAGACGCGCGTCGTGCGCAATTCGCCGACGCTCGGATTGTTCCCGCTGCATAGCGTCCTGTTGCCGGGCGCGTCGCTCTCGCTGCGCGTCTTCGAACGTCGTTACCTCGACCTGGTGCGCGAATGCACGCGCGAGTCGCGCGGCTTCGGCGTCTGCCTGATCCTGATCGGCGATGAAGTCGGCGCACCGGCGACGCCCGCGAAGTTCGGCACGCAGGCGCGCATCGAAGATTTCAGCACGGGCGACGACGGACTGCTGCATTTGCGCATCCGCGGCGGGCGGCGGTTCCGCGTCGGCACCACGCACGTGCGCGACAACGGGTTGTTGCTCGCCGACGTGGAGTGGTGCGAGTTCGATCCCGACGACGAGCTGCACCCCGAGCACGCGACGATGGGCCTGATCCTCGAACGCATCCTCGAACAGGTCGGCGGCGAATATGCCAACCCACCGCCGGCGCGCATGGATGAAGCCTCGTGGGTCGGCTGGCGCCTGGCCGAATTGCTGCCGTTGCAGGAATCGCAGCGCCAGGCGCTGCTGCAGATGGACGACCCGCACGCGCGCCTGGACTGGATGTTGCGCTGGATCAGTTGATCAGCTGATCAGCGTTCGCGCACGCGCAACACGGGAAGCTCGCTTCCCGGGTGAAGCGAGGCTTGTTGCGGAAAGCCCGCAAGATCCTGCACCAGCGCCGCATGCGACTGGCCGCCATCGGCGACCGGGCGCCACAGGCCGAAGAACTTGAGCGGCCGCGAGTAATGCAACTGCTGCGTCGCGCCGATCCACAACGGCGTCGCGCCCTGCAATTGTTCCGGCGCCAGCCACAGGCGCAGCACGAGCGCATCGTTCGGCCCGAGCGCGCGACGCATCAGCAAGGTTTCGGGGCGTCCGTCGAGCGTGGCGGGCAACACGGGTTGATGCGCGGGCGATTTGTCGTCGTCGAGCAGGCCCAGCGTCGCGATCCAGCCCGCCTGCGGCTGCACGCGCCAGCCGCGCGCTTCCAGGCGCCGCTGCAGCGCACCCGCCGATCCTGCGTATTGGAGATCCAGCGCCCAACGGCGCAGCGGATCGGTTTCGGTGCGCTGCGCGGGCAACTGCGACCAGGCCGACGTCCACCACGTTTCGAGCGCGAGCGTGCGCGGTGGCGGCGCGGGCGCGTGTTCGGCGAGCGTCGCCTCGATGCTGCGTGGCGCGTGCCACAGCGCCGCGATCGCGAACACGCCGTAGAAGCCGAGCGCGAGCGGCCGCATCCAGAACGACCGTGCGACGTGCCGCCGATAGGCGATGCCCAACACCAGCACCCAGACGATGCCGAACAACATCCCGCCGATGACGTCGCTCAGCCAATGCGCGCCCAGGTACAACTCGGCGAAGCCGAGCAGCGTGGTGATCGCACCGCCGATCATGTACGGCCATTGACGATCGCGGCCCGGCAATTCGCGCGCGATCAACACGGCGAGGAAACCGAAGGTGATCGTCGCCATCGTGACTTCGACCGAGGGCACGCCGAACGCAGCGCCCTGCGCATCGGCCGGCAACAGCCACGCCAGGCCCGCGGTGAGCGCGAAGCCGAAGGCGAGCGCCGCCACCCAGTGCGCCGCCGCGATCCAGCGCCTGCGGAACAGCAACCAGAGCAATGCGGCGATGGCGGCGGGGCCGAGCACGATCGCATCGCCGAGCGTGTCGAGCGCGGCCATCATGCGATCGGCCAGCGGATTGCGCAGTGCGGCCATCGCCTCGCGCACGCTGTGGTCGAGCAGCAGCGGCCCGCCGCGCGCCCACAACAGCGTGAGCAACGCGCCCCACGCCCAGGCGATCGCGAACAACCAAACGGCGAGGATCAGCAGCGACGCCGACTCGGGGCGATTGGGATTGATCAACGCGCCTGCATAACGGCCCAGGTGCGGATGCGCGCTCGTCCACTTCAAGGCGCGAGCGAGCAGGCGATCGGCATGGCGCGAGAACCAGCGCCACGTGTACAACACGACGGCCCAGACCAGCAGCAATGCGGCGATGAGCGCCAGGACCACGAGCGCGAGCCGGTCGGCGACCGCGGCCACGGCTTCGTAGGACTTGCCGAAGATCCAGCCCGGTGCGAGATACGCGAGCGCCCACAGGACCGCCGCGAGCACGCTCATCGGCACATAGCGGCGCAAGGGCATGTGCAGCATGCCCGCAATCGCCGGAACGAAAGGCCGCACCGCGCCAACGAAGCGCGCGATCACGATGCCCTTGCTGCCGTGGCGGCGGAACACGCGTTCGCCGCGGTCGAGCAATTGCGGATAGCGCCGGAACAACCACAGCCCGCGCATCTGCGCGCCGTAGCGATGGCCGATCCAGAAACTCAGCGCATCGCCGGCGAATGCGCCGGCCGACGCGCACGCGACCGCATAGGTGCCGTCGATATGCCCGAGCCCGACCATCGTGCCCACCGCGAACAGCAAGGGCGAAGCCGGCACCACGATACCGATGACCGCCAGCGCGTCGCAGAAGGCGATCGCGAAAATCAACAGACCTGCCGCGCGCGGGTGCGCGGTGATCCAGGCGATGGTGGCGTCGAGCCAGTGGGTGGGCATGGGCCGATTATAGGGAGCAGAATGACGGTTCCAGAACGCAACGGCGACGACATGGCCACGCTCGCAGGAAAGACGCTCTTCATCACCGGCGCTTCGCGCGGAATCGGGCTTGCCATCGCGCGCCGCGCGGCGGCCGACGGGGCGAATGTCGCGATCGCCGCGAAGTCCACCGTCCCGAATCCGAAGCTGCCGGGCACCATCCACACCGCCGCGGCGGAAATCGACGCACTCGGCGGCAAGGGCCTGGCCCTGCGTTGCGACATTCGCGAAGAAGACCAGGTGCACGCGGCCGTGGCCGCGACGGTCGAGGCCTTCGGCGGCATCGACATCCTCGTGAACAACGCGAGCGCGATCTGGTTGCGCGGCACGCTCGGCACGCCGATGAAGCGCTTCGACCTGATGCAGCAGGTCAACGCGCGCGGCACCTTCCTGTGCGCGCAGGCCTGCCTGCCGCACCTTGCGAAGTCCGACAACCCGCACATCCTCACCCTCGCGCCACCGCCGAGCCTGGACCCGAAATGGTGGGGCCCGCACACCGGCTACACGCTGGCCAAGATGGGCATGAGCTTCGTGACGATCGGGCTGGCCGCCGAGTTCGGCCCGCAAGGCGTCGCCGTCAACGCGCTGTGGCCGCGGACGATCATCGGCACCGACGCGCTCAACATGATTCCCGGCATCGACGTGGCGCGTTGCCGCACGCCGGAGATCGTCGCCGACGCCGCGCATGCCGTGCTCGTGCGCGATGCGCGCGGATTCCACGGCCGCTTCCTGCTCGACGAAGACGTGCTGCGCGAAGCCGGCGTCACCGATTTCTCGCGTTACGCCGTCGATCCTTCGCAAACCCCGTTGCCGGATTTGTTCCTGTGAAATACCTCCACACGATGATCCGCGTCCACGACCTCGACGCGACGCTGCGCTTCTTCATCGAAGGCCTCGGCCTGCGCGAAACGCGCCGCATGGAAAACGAAGCGGGCAAATACACGCTCGTCTTCCTGGCCGCCGATGAAACCCCGAATGCCGAGATCGAGCTCACCTACAACTGGGGCTCGGACGAGGATTACGGCAGTGCACGCAATTTCGGGCACCTCGCTTTCCGCGTGCCCGACATCTACGCGACCTGCGAACGCCTGCAGGCGATGGGCTACACCATCCATCGTCCGCCGCGCGATGGACACATGGCGTTCGTGAAATCGCCGGACCGGATTTCGATCGAGCTGCTGCAGGACGGGCATCTGCCGCCGGCCGAACCGCGGGCGTCGATGCCCAACACCGGTTCGTGGTAAGTCAGTCCAGACCGTAATCGCGCAGGATGCCGGCGATTTCGCCGGGTGCGTGGACTTGCTCGGATTGCAGGCCCGCGCTGCGTGCGCCCTGGACGTTCGCGAAGTTGTCGTCGAGGAACAAGGTCGCATTCGGTGCATGGCCGAGTGTTTCGACCACGCGCAGGAAGGCGATCGGCGCGGGTTTCGCGACGCCCAGGACGTTGCTGCAGAAGATGCGTGCGCGCGGGATGACGTCGGTCAAATGACTCGGCAGCGAATCGAGTACGAGCGGGCCGTTGTTCGTGAGAACGGCGACCTCCGCGCGGCCGGCGAGCGCGGCGATGCGCGCGCAGGTCGCGCGTTCGCATTGCATCGACGCGCTGCGCGCCGCGATCCATTGGGGCAACGCGACCGTGCAATCCAAGGCGTCGGACAACGCGGCCAGGTACGTGGCGTCGTCGATCAAACCCGCGTCGTATTGCGGTTCGATGCCCGTGTCGAACAACGCGGAGAACACCACGTCCGGCGCGCGGCCGATCGCGGCGCCGAGGGTTTCGACGCGGATCTTGTGCGAGTAGGACACGAGCACGCCGTCGAGGTCGAACAGCACCAGCGACGGCGGGGTTGCGATCACAAGGTCTTGAAGGCCGCGCGCGCGGCGTCGATCGTCGCGGCGATGATGGCGTCGTCGTGCGCGCTGGACAGGAAGCCGGCTTCGAATGCAGAGGGTGCCAGGTAGACGCCGCGTTCGAGCATCGCGTGGAAGAAACGGTTGAACGCGGCGGTGTCGCATGCGACGGCCTGCGCGTAGGTGTCGACCTTTTCCGCGCTGAAGAACAGGCCGAACATCGCGCCGACGCGTTGCGTGGTGAAGGGCACGCCGGCGTCGCGCGCCGCGTCTTCCAAGCCGTCGCACAGGGCGTTGGTCTTGCCTTCCAGCGCGGCGTGGAAACCCGGTGCCTGGATCAGTTCCAGCATCTTCAGGCCCGCGGCCATTGCGACCGGATTGCCGCTCAGCGTGCCCGCCTGGTAGATCGGACCCGCGGGTGCGATTTGCTGCATCAGTTCAGCGCGGCCACCGTAGGCGCCGACGGGCATGCCGCCGCCGATGATCTTGCCGAAGGTGCTCAGGTCGGGCGTCACGCCGTAACGCTGCTGCGCGCCGCCGAGCGCGACGCGGAAACCGGTCATCACTTCGTCGAAGATCAGCAGCGCGCCATGGCGCGAGCACAGGGTGCGCAGATGTTGCAGATAGCCTTCGCGCGGCGGAAGGCAATTGGCGTTGCCGACGACCGGTTCGATGATCAGGCCGGCGATGTCGTCGCCGGTTTCGTCGAACAGTGCGGTCGCGGCGTCGAAATCGTTGTACGGCAGCGTCAGCGTGAGATCGGCGAGCGCCTTGGGCACGCCCGGCGAGGTCGGCACGCCGAAGGTGAGTGCGCCGCTGCCGGCTTTCACGAGGAAACTGTCGCCGTGGCCGTGGTAGCAGCCTTCGAATTTCACGATGCGCGCGCGGCCCGTGGCGCCGCGTGCGAGGCGGATCGCGGACAGCGTCGCTTCGGTGCCCGAATTCACCATGCGCACCATTTCGCAGCTCGGCACCAGGCGCGCGATGGTTTCCGCCATCGTGACTTCGAGCGGATTGGGCGTGCCGAAGCTCAGGCCGTTCCGCGCGGTTTCGATCACCGCCGCGAGGACGTCAGGGTGATTGTGGCCGACGATCATCGGGCCCCAGGAGCCGACGTAATCGATGTAACGATTGCCGTCGACGTCTTCCAGATACGCGCCATTGGCGCGTTGCACGAAGAACGGTTCGCCGCCGACGGACTTGAACGCGCGCACGGGGGAATTCACGCCGCCGGGCATCCGTTGCTGCGCGCGGGCGAAAAGGTCTTGCGATCGACGGGTGTCCATCAGGGCCTCGAAGCGGTGAAGAGCGACCGGAATTCGCGCGCGGCGGCGAGTGGATCGGGCGCATCGAATACGCCGCCGACCACCGCCAGCAGGTCCGCGCCCGCGGCCAACAGGGGAGGCGCATTGTCGGGCGTGATGCCGCCGATCGCCACCATCGGCAGGCCGAGCGCACCGGCGGAGGCGAGGAGCGCGGGTGTCGCGCGACGTGCGTTGGGCTTGGTCGATGACGGGAAAAAGGCGCCGAAGGCGATGTAGTCGGCATCGGCGTCGACGGCCGCGCGTGCGCGTTGCAGGTCGTCGTAGCAGGAGACGCCGATGATTGCGTTGTGCCCGACGATCGCGCGTGCCGCAGCGACAGTGCCGTCGTGCTCGCCCAAATGCACGCCGCTGGCCTTCACGTCGGCGGCCAGGCGTGCATCGTCGTTCACGATGAACGGGACGCCGGCGGCGCGGCACAAGGGCGCAAGCGCGGCGGCCTGCGCGGCGCGCAATGCCGGACCGGCCGTCTTGTTGCGATATTGGAGGAGCTCGGCGAATGCCAGCAGCGGCTTCACGCGCGCCACGAGGCGTTCGGTGTCCGCCTCGTCGGGCGTGATCAGATACAGGCCGGCTTGCATGCGGTTTCCCTGGCGTGCGCTTCCGAAGCCGGCCCGTCGGTGGGACAATGGCGGCTTCGACAGAACAGCATTCTACGGACTCCGATGACCGACGCCGTCGCCACCGCCTACCGCACCTGGATGTGCGTCGTCTGCGGCTTCATCTACGACGAAGCGAAGGGGCTGCCCGAAGAAGGCATCGCGCCGGGCACGCGTTGGGAAGACGTGCCCGATACGTGGACGTGCCCGGATTGCGGCGTCACGAAGGACGACTTCGAGATGATGGTTGTTTGAGGGCAGGGTCGCCTGACGCGCACGCGCGTCAGTTCATCCGCATCGGGCCGCTGCTGAGTTCGACCAGCCGCTCGCGCAAGGGGCCCGCATCCTGGGCTTCCGGATTCAGTTGCAGGTAGCGCGCCAAATCCGTGCGAGCGCCTTGCCGGTAGCCCATCTTCATGTACGCCAGGCCGCGGTCGCGCAGCGCGTCGCCGTTGTCGGCCGACAGGCGCAGGATGCGATCGGCGCTGCGGGCGGCGCGTTCCCAATCGTCGCGTTCGGCGTACACGCCGTGCAGGTTGCGCAGCACGCGCATCAGGATCGCGCGGTGCGTGGCGGGGTTGAGGATCTGGAACAACGCGCGATCATCCGGCGCTTCGCCGTTGAGGTGCGGGCGTGCGCGCTGGCGGAGTTCGTCTTCGTCGAGCGGGCGGCCGCGATTGAACGGATCCATCACCAGCACGCCGTCGTCGACCGGCAAGCGCACGAGGAAATGGCCGGGAAAGGACACGCCATCGAGCGGGATGCCGAGGCGGCGCGCGACTTCGATCTGCACCAGCGCGAGCGAAATCGGATTGCCCAGGCGGCGTTCGAAGACTTCGTTGAGATAGCTGTTGCGCGGGTCGTAGTAGTGCTCGCTGTCGCCTGCGTAGCCCACTTCCTCGAACAGGTGGCGGTTGATCGCCGCCATCTTCTGCGGCCAGGGTTCCACCGATTCCACCTGCGTGCGCAGGTGGTCGACGTGGGCTTGCACTTGCGCGTCGCAATGGTCCGCATCCAGGTGCGGATATTCGTCGCGGGCGATCAGCAGCGCGGTGCCCAGCAGCGGGAGCGTGCGATCGTCGGCACCGGCGAGTTCGTTCCAGTCGGGCAGCGGAAAGCGGTCGTGCATGCGGCAAGCCTGCAACCACGTTGCTTTCGTTGCAAGTCCGCGCCGGTCAGGGTTGTGCGACGCCCGGCCCGAATTTCAGTTCGGCGCCTGTTTCCAGCTTGAGTTTCTGCGCTTCGCCCGCGTTGAGCTCGAGCACGTAACGCGCGGGCGCGGCGCTCGGATAGGGCGGGCATTGGTCGCCGAGCGAGCACGGCGGTACGTCACGCTGCATCGACACGAGTTTATGCGCGTCGTCGAAGTAGAGGATGTCGAGCGGGATGCGCGTGTTCTTCATCCAGTAGGCCAGCGGGCCCTGCGCTTCGTGGATGAAGAGCATGCCGTGGTCGGCGTCCATCGCATCGCGGAACATCAGCCCGCGTGCGCGCTCGGCGTCGTCGTCGGCGATCTCGATGCTGTAACGCTTGCCGTTGAGTTCGACCCAGGGTCCCGACGCACTGGCGCAGCCGGCAAGCAGCAGGAGCGAAGCGGACAGCAGGGCAGCTCGGCGCAGATGGGGGCGCATCATTGGGGTCTCCGTCAGGGGCGCTGAACATCGATGAGGGCCGGCGCCCGCGTCAAGGGGGCGGCGGTTTGCGGAAGGATTGAACGGATTCGCGCACACCCCCTTCCAAAGCGCGGCAGCCTTATGCACAATGCGCGCCCCTTCGACGGGTGCCGGTTCGCCGGCCCCGGCGGACCGAAAAAAACCCCGTCACAGGGTGTTGACGGAATCCGGAAGGGCTGTATGATGTGCGGCTCCCTCGGGCACTTCGGTGCGGCGGGGGAAGGGAGGAGGCGCTGAGGCCGCTCCCGACGATCTTTGACAGTGTGCGCAGGTGACTTGTGCGGGCGTCTGGCGGGTGGATACGTTGTCCATCTTGCAGACGTTCGTAACAGAGCAACAAGTCAATTCAAATGGCAAACAAGCAATTGTTTAGCCAG
>NZ_JBFRGO010000005.1:0-129247 GCF_052115395.1 Lysobacter sp. 2RAF19
AGCGCTGTGGCACCACCCGATCCCATTCCGAACTCGGAAGTGAAACGCAGCCGCGCCGATGGTAGTGTGCATCCGCATGCAAGAGTAGGTCATCGCCAGGGCCTTATACCCAAACCCCGCCAGCAATGGCGGGGTTTTTCTTTGGGCGAAGCAAACATGCGCGTAGTAACTTCCTCCGGGTTTTCCGCGAGTTACCGGAAGTCCCGCGACGTCGCATCCAGCGGCCCGAGCAATGTCGCCAGGTTCGTCAACCGCTTCGCGATCAGGTGCTGCACGCCGTCCTTCGATTCCAGGCGTCCTTCGACCGCGAGCAAGCGCGACTCCAGCAACGGCCGCCGTTGTGCATCGGCGATCTGTCGCCAAACCACGACATTGACCAAGCCGTCCTCGTCTTCGAGCGTCAGGAACGTCACGCCGCTCGCGGTTTCCGGGCGTTGGCGCAAGGTGACCAAACCCGCGAAGGAAACATTCCGGCCGTGCGGCATCGCGCGTAACTCGGAGGAGGGCCGGAAACGCCGTGCTCGCAATTTGGATCGCAACAACTGCAGGGGATGTTTGCCGAGCGTCAGCCCCGTCATTGCGTAGTCGGTCCGCATTTCCTCGTCGGCGGTGGGAAGCGGCAGTGCCACCGTCCTTTCCGGGGTCGCGCCGATCGAATCGAACAAGGGGCGTTGCGCCTCCACGCCCGCCGCCGCCCAACGCGCCTTGTGGCGATGTCCCGCCAGCGCCCGCAAGGCACCGGCGTCGGCAAGCAAACCGCGCGCACGCGCATCGAGTTCGCCGCGCACGCACAGATCGGTGACGTCCGCGAATGCCGCCGCTGCCCGTGCCGCGGTGATCCGCTCCGCATCGGCCTGGCGGAATCCATCCACCATGCGCATCCCCAGCCGCAACGCAGGCTGCGACGCCGCCTCGCCCAAGGGTTCGAGCGTGCAATCCCAATCGCTGTAACGCACGTCGACCGGCCGCACGATCACGTTGTGGCGCCGCACGTCCTGCACGATCTGGCTCGGCGCGTAGAACCCCATCGGCTGCGAATTGATCAGGGCCGCGGCGAAGGCCGCCGGTTCGTGGCACTTCAGCCATGAACTCGAATACGCGATCAACGCAAAACTCGCCGCATGCGATTCCGGGAAACCGTAACTGCCGAAACCCTTGATCTGCTCGAAGATCTGCTCGGCGAACGCGCTGGTGTAGCCGTTGCGCAACATGCCGGCGATGATCTTCTGCCGATGATGTTCCATGCCGCCGTAACGCTTCCACGCGGCCATCGATCGACGCAACTGGTCGGCTTCGCCGGGCGTGTAATCGGCCGCGACGATCGCCAGCTGCATCACCTGTTCCTGGAACAGCGGTACGCCGAGCGTGCGCCTGAACACTTCGCGCAAGGCCTCCGACGGATACGTCACCGGTTCCTCGCCGTTCCGCCGGCGCAGATAGGGATGCACCATGTCGCCCTGGATGGGCCCGGGCCGCACGATGGCGACCTGCACCACCAGGTCGTAGAACACGCGCGGCTTCAGCCGCGGCAGCATCGCCATCTGCGCGCGCGATTCGATCTGGAACGTCCCGACCGTATCGGCCTTGCGGATCATCGCGTACGTCGCTTCATCGCCCTGCGGAATATCGTCGAGCCCGATGTCGCGCCGCCCGCTTGCGCGCAGCAGGTCGAAGGTCTTGTGCACGCACGTGAGCATGCCGAGCGCGAGGCAATCGACCTTCAGCAGCTTCATCACGTCCAGGTCGTCCTTGTCCCACTGGATGACCGTGCGATCGTCCATCGCCGCGTTTTCGACCGGCACGAGCGTCGACAAGGGATGTTCGGAAATCACGAATCCGCCCGGATGCTGCGACAGATGCCGCGGGAACCCCAGCAAATCGCCGGCGATCGCCAGCACGCGCCGCAACAGCGGCGATTCCGGATCGAACCCGTGGTCGCGCAGGTGATCGGGCATCGGTACGTCGCTGTTCCAGCGATCCATCGTCTTGGCGATCTCGTCGACCTGGTCCGGCGGCAGGCCGAGCACGCGCGCCACGTCGCGCACCGCGCTGCGCCCGCGATAGCGGATCACCACCGCCGCCAGCGCCGCACGCCCGCGGCCGTAACGTTCGAACACGTACTGCAGCACTTCCTCGCGGCGCTCGTGTTCGAAGTCGACGTCGATGTCCGGCGGCTCGTTGCGCTCCTCCGACACGAAACGCTCGAACAACATCTCCATCACGCCCGGCTGCAGCTCGGTGATGCCGAGCGCGTAACACACCGCGGAATTGGCCGCCGACCCGCGCCCCTGGCACAGGATGTCGCGGCTGCGCGCGAAGCGCACAATGTCGTGCACGGTGAGGAAGTACGACTCGTATCCGAGCCGCCCGATGATCGTCAGTTCCTTCTCGATCAACTCGCGCGCCTTGGCGCGTTCGTGTTCGGTCGAATTGGCCTTCGCCCATCGCGTCTGGATGCCGTCTTCGACGAGCTCGCGCAACCATTCGCGCGCCGTCTTGCCCGCGGGCACGAGTTCGTGCGGATACGTGTACGCCAGTTGCCGCAGGTTGAAGGTGCAGCGCTGCGCGACGACAACCGCCTGCGCGAGCAGTTCCGGCGGATGGATCGCGCCGAGCGCCTGCCGCGTGCGCAGATGGCGCTCGCCATTGGGAAACAACGCGCGTCCGGCCTGCGCGAGCGTGGTGTGCAGGCGGATCGCCGTCATCGTGTCCTGCAATGCGCGCCGGCCGCGCACGTGCATGTGGACATCGCCGCACGCGACCATCGGCAAGGCCGTCGCCTCCGACAGCGCGCGCAACGCCTCCAGCCGCCCTGCATCGTCCGGCCCGCGATGCAGATGCACCGCCAGCCACGCGCGATCGGGAAACCGCGCCCGCAACCACGCGGCGTCCTCGGCCTCGCGGCCATCGAGCCGCGGCACCCACAACGCCAGCAATCCATCGAGCGGCGCGGCGTCGAAATCGGTACGCAGCAACCGGTACGCGCCCTTGTCGGAACGCCGGCGCGCGGCGGTGATCAACTCGCACAAACGCCGATAGCCCGCCTGCGTTTCCACCAGCAACACGCACTTCGGTCCATCTTCGACCTGCATCTCACTGCCGACGATCAACGCAACGCCCGTCGCTTCGGACGCTTCGAGCGCCCGCACGATGCCGGCCAGCGTGCACTCGTCGGTGATCGCAAGCGCGGCATAGCCTTGCTGCTTTGCACGATCGAACAACTCCCGCGCGCTCGATGCACCGCGCTGGAAGCTGAAGTTCGACAGGCAGTGCAACTCCGCATAGGCCGGCAGGCGGCTCATGCGAACCATCCATGCAGCATCAGGTGCGAAGGCGCGGGACCCGGATCCACCGGTTCGCCCGCGGCGCAGAACGCCCAGGCGCGTTGCCCGAGCGAGGTTTCCACGAGGTAGTAATCGCGGCGGACATCGCCGCCATCCCACCAGCCGCTTTCGATGCGTTCGGGGCCGGCGAGCACGCACAGCGCGTGATCGCGCAACGGCACCGCGTGCGGCAGCAACCAACCGGGACGCGGACGCGCATCCGGCACCGGCTTGCCCGCCATCGTGTGTCGTTCCGGCCGATGTTCCGGCGCATGGCCGATCCCGTGCACGGCCTCGTCGCCCAGGCGTGCGCGCAAACGTTCGCGCAATTGCGGCCACGGCACATCCTGTTGCGCGCGCGTTTCGAACAAATCCGGCGCCGCGGGCACGAACGGCGGCAACTCGTCCGCCACGAGCCGGAACCCACGCACCGGCGCAGGCAAACGCGCCTGTTCCAGGCGCCCGCGTCCGAGTTCGAACAACATGTTCGCCTCGCGTTGCGGCGTGAGCAGGCCGACGGGCACCGTGCTGTCCTCGCAGCGTTCGTGCTCGAGCACCAGCGTGTAACGTTGCACACCGCCATCGCGCCCGGCGAGGAACGCCGACAGATCCTGCGCCAGCCGCCGCAACGGAAACAACAAGGCCTGGCTGGATTCGACATCGGTTTCGAATTCGATGCGGCCTTCGAACCGATCCGGCGGCAGGTAGCAATGCAGCGGTGCGATGCGGTCGCCGCGCAGCGCATCCAGATGTTCGAGCACCGCGCGGGGGAAGCGACGCGCGAGCGCATCGCGCGGCAAGGCGAATACTTGCCGCAATTCGCGCAGGCCCATGCGCGAAAGTGCGAAGGCCACCGGCTGCGGCAAGCCGCTGCGTTCGATCGGCAGTTGCCCGAGCGCATTGCCCAATGTGTGTTCGTCGATCGCAAGCCCGTCGTGGACGTTCGCCAACACGCGCGCCGCATGCGGATTGGGCGCGGCGACGATGCGATGCCGGAAACCGAGTGCGCGCAACTCTTCGCGCATGCGCGCTTCCAGTCGCGGCCACGGCCCGAACAAACGCAGGCTATGCCCGACTTCGAGCAGCAACGCGTGCGGCAGGTCCGTGCTCACCTGCGAACTGAAGCGGTACGCCCACGCCGCGAGCAAATCGCGCTCGCGTTCGACCGCATCGGGATCGTGATCGACCGCCTGGAAATGCGTGCTCAGCGCCTGCGCCGCGGCGAGCGACAAACCGGGGCGCAAACCGAGCATGCGCGCCGCCGGCGTCACCGAATGCAGCGTGCGCTTCTGCGCCGGCCCTTCGACGAGCGCGATCGCCGCCGCATCGGGCGTCTGGATCCTGCGAAGGACACCGTCCATCGCCAGTTGCGGCAACAATACGCACGCCCACTGCATGGCCCGGCCTCATCCCGCCGTCGACGTCGCGGGGAAGGGCAGCGGCGAAGGCGGCACCAACGCGCCGCGGCACTTCAGCACGCGCAGGCGATGCGGCGCGGTTTCGATCGCGATGCGCAGCGGCGCGGGCGAAGGATTCAGCGCGGCATGCGCGTCGCGAAACGCGAAGCCCGGCGTGCGTCCGGTTTCGGCGGCCACCTGCAAGCGTCGCAATGCGCGGTCGTCGGCTTTCTGCGGCCAGCACAACACCGCCGCGCACGCACCCGAGCGCAGGCATTGTTCGGCGGCCCACAACGCATCGCGCGGATTGGCGTCGATGACCTGCAAGGCCTCGTGGCGCAAACCCGCCGCCTGCCACGCCGGTGCATGGGCGCGATACGGCGGCGCGACGAGCGCGATGACACTGCCGTTGCCCTGGCCCAAGCGCGCGAGCGCGGGCCACACCAGGCGCAGTTCGCCGACGCCGTCGGCGGGCAGGAGGATTTCGCTGAGCGCCGCCGCCGGCCAACCGCCGCCGGGCAACACCGCATCGAGCGCGGCCCATCCGGTGGCGATCGCATCCACCGGCGCCTGCGTCGCGGGTTGCCCGCGCCAGACACGCCGCGCGGCCAGCAGGCCATCGAGGGCGACGACCGCGCTCATGCGCGAAAGCCCCGATCAGGCGAAGGCGAAAGACTGTGGAAGAGAGAGAAACGTCGCATGGTTAGTAGCAATACTAACACCGGCGACGGGAAGTGGAAGCGGCCGTGGCAACGGCTGTTCCGCTATGAAATCAACGAGTTAACAAAACCTCACAGCAGGATCGGCGGCTCTCCACCCACGATCACCACGTCCGCCGGGCGCCGCGCGAACAGGCCCACCGCCACCACGCCGGGGATCTGGTTCAACTCGCGCTCCAGGCCCACCGGGTCGACGATCGAGAGCCCATGCACGTCGAGCACGACGTTCCCGTTGTCGGTGGTGACGCCATCGCGCCACACCGGCTGGCCGCCGGTGCGCTTGAGGATCTCGCGCGCGACCAGGCTGCGCGCCATCGGGATCACCTCGACCGGCAACGGAAACTTGCCGAGCACATCGACGCGCTTGGCCGGATCGATGATGCAGACGAACTTCTCGCTCGCCTCGGCGATGATCTTCTCGCGCGTGAGCGCCGCGCCGCCGCCCTTGATCAGGCGCTTGTGCGTGTCGCATTCGTCGGCGCCGTCCACGTACAGCGACAAGGGGCCGGTCGCATTGAGGTCGAGCACTTCGATCCCGTGCGCGCGCAGGCGTTGCGTGCTCTGTTCCGAGCTCGACACCGTGCCCGCGATCCGGTCCTTGATGCGCGCGAGCGCGTCGATGAAGAAGGCGACGGTCGACCCCGTGCCCACGCCGACGATCATCCCGTCCTGCACGTACTCGATCGCCTTTTCGCCCGCGAGTCGCTTTGCTTCGCTCATCGTTGTTCCAGTTTCAGAAGTTGTTTCCACTGCGCGGCGGTCACCGGCAGCACGGACAAACGGTTGCCGCGGCGCACGAGCGCGAAATCCTCGCCGAGTGCATCGGCATGCGCCTTGATGTCCTCGAGCGTGATCACCTGCGCCAACTTGCGCTCGAACGCCACGTCCACGAGCGACCAACGCGGTTCTTCGCGCGTGCTCTTGGGATCGTAGTACTCGGACTTCTTGTCGAACTGCGTCGGGTCCGGATACGCCGCGCTCGCCACCTTCGCCAGGCCCGCGATGCCCGGCACCGCGCAACTGGAGTGGTAGAGGAACACGCCATCGCCCGGCTGCATCGCGCGCATGTGGTTGCGCGCCTGGTAGTTGCGCACGCCGTTCCAGGGTTCGACGCCCACGCGTTCCAGATCGTCGATCGAGAACGTGTCGGGCTCGGTCTTCATCAACCAATAGCGGCGCGGGGGGCTCATGGGGCAGGCACCGGATCGAAGAGATGCGTGTCGGTTTCGCTGCACAGCGCATCGAGCGGCATGTCCCAGGGTTGCGGCGACACGGTTTCGACCTGCTGCGCGGCGAACGCAGCGCCCACCAGGTGCGGCAGCGCGGCGTGGTCGCGGCGGAATGCGAAGGTGCGATCGTACCAGCCGCCTCCCATGCCCAGGCGATGCCCGTGCGCGTCGAACGCCACGAGCGGCACGACGACGAAGGCCATCGCGTGCGCCGGCAACAAGGCCGAATGCGGGACGTCGGGTTCGGGAATGCCGTGCTTGTTCGACACCAGCGCCGCACCGCCGCGCCATGGCGCGAAGCGCAGCAGGCCGTCTTCGTGCAGCACCGGCAGGCAATACGTGCAACCGCGCGGCAGGCGCAGTTGCCAGGACGACAACGCGATTTCGCCGTCCATGGCCCAATAACCGGCGACATGGCCGGAGACGGGTGCGAAGGGAAGCGAAAGCAGGCGATGGGCGAGCGCGTCGGCTGCGGCGATCCGCGCAGGCGCGGGAATCGCGCGACGCTTCGCGCGGAGTTCCCTGCGGAGCGTGTCGCGCGAGAACGTCATGGAAAAAGAACATCCTCCGCCGTGAAGATGCGCGCGAAACGACCTTGAACCCGAGGTTCAAGTGGGAACGTTTGGCGACCTTCGGGCTTCCCGCTCATGGCGGACTTGCACACCCGGTCTCCGCTACATCCCCGGTGTCGTCTTAAAGGGACAAGGTGAATGTTTGCGCGCGCCGTCGACACAGCAGAGGACGCGAGGCGAAGTATAGCGCCGCGGTCGAAACGCGAAAGTCCGTTCGTCGGTCGAAACATGGCGTGGATTCAGGTGTGGACGCGATGCGTTTTGGAATTCCGTGCACGCCGTCTCGACATCGGGCCTGCGCGTCGTGCAGGTCAGGCCGGTGGCGTATCGAACAGATCGTCGAGGCGGCGTTGCAACGCGCCGACCGTCTTCGACACTTCGCGGTCGAGTCGTTCGCTGTCGCCGCGCACTTGCTGCAATTCGTGCGCGAGGTTGAGCGCGGCGAGCACCGCGATGCGGTCCACCCCGGCCATGCGGTTGCTGCCGCGGATCTCGCGCATCTTGGCGTCGAGCAACTTCGCGGCCGCCACCAGGCTGTCGCGTTCGTCGGGCTCCACGCCTACGGTGTACTCGCGATCCAGGACGCGGATGGTGACCGGCTCGCTGACCTTGCTCACGTGTGCTGCTCCAGCGACTTCAATCGCGTGATCATCGCTTCCACGCGCGAGCGCGCCTGCTCGTTCTTCGCGAGCAACTGCGCGCGTTCGCCGGACAGTTGTTCCTGCTGCGCGCGCAAGCTGCGGTTTTCCTCGGTCAGCCGCTGCGCGAGGGCGGCGAGCTGGTCGATGCGCGCGGCCAGGGCCTGAAGCTGAGCGAGGGTGTCGGCCGTGTCCATTGCCTGAGGTTAGGCAGCGTGCGGGGGGTGGTCAAGGCGCACGTTCGGGGCAGCGCCCTTCACGGCAGCACGGCAGCGTCGAAGTCGGGCGACCAGGTACGGATCAGCCCCAGGCAGCGGTGCGCGTCCAGCGGCGGCGAGAGCCAGTAGCCCTGGATCTCGTCGCACCGGTGCGCGCGGAGGAAGCTGACCTGCGCTTCCTCCTCCACGCCCTCGGCGACCACGTTCAGGCCCAGCGAGTGCGCCATCGAGATGACCGTGCTGGTGATCGCCTCGTCGTCGGCGTCGCGGGTGAGGTCGCCGATGAATTCCTTGTCGATCTTCAGCGTGGTGATGGGCAGGCGCTTGAGGTAGGCCAGCGAGGAGTAGCCGGTCCCGAAATCGTCGACCGCCAGCTGCACGCCCAGTTCGCGGATCGCCTGCAGGGTCACCGCGGTCTGCGCGGCGTTGGACATCACGACGCTCTCGGTGAGCTCCAGTTCCAGGTACTCGGCCGGCACGCCGGTGTCTTCCAGCACGCGCGAGACCACCGCCGGCAGGTCGCCGCGCAACAGTTGCAGCGCCGAAACATTCACCGCCATCGTCAGGCGGTCCAGGCCATGCGCGCGCCAGCGCTTGAGCGTCTGGCAGGCTTCGCGCAAGGCCCATTCGCCGATCTCCAGGATCAGCCCGCTTTCCTCGGCCAGCGGGATGAACTGCGCCGGCGGGATTTCGCCGTACTCCGGGCTCGTCCAGCGCAGCAGCGCTTCCACGCCGGTGATGCGCGCCTGCGGCAGCGACAGCTTGGGCTGGAACACCAGGCGCAACTCGTTGCGATCGAGCACCTTGCGCAGCGCGGCGGAAATCGTCGCGCGGCGGCGGATCGCGATCTCCATCGACTCGGTGTAGCGCATGTAGATGCGGCGCCCCGCGGCCTTGGCCTGGTACATCGCGGTGTCGGCGTGCTTGAGCAGGTCGGTGGGCACCGCCGCGTTGTCGGGATACAGGCTGATGCCGATCGACGGGGTGATCGCGACGTCCTGCGTTTCGTCGATGTCCAGCGGCGCTTCGAACGCGGTGATGATCTCGCGCGCGATCTTCTCCGCTTCCTCCGGCGTGTCGATGTTTTCCAGCACGACGGTGAACTCGTCGCCGCCCAGGCGCGCGACCGTGTGCTGCGGCCCCACCGTCTGCTGCAAACGCGCGGCGGTGGCGCGCAGGATGCGGTCGCCGGCGGCGTGGCCGAGCGAATCGTTGATGTCCTTGAACCGGTCCAGGTCGAGGAACAACACCGCGATGCGGCTTTCCTGGCGACGCGCGCGCACGATCGCGCGCGACAGGCGCTCGGACAGCAACGCGCGATTGGGCAGGCTGGTCAGCGTGTCGTAATTGGCGAGGTACCGCAGTTCCTGTTCGGCGCGCTTCTTGTCGGTGATGTCGGTGAACACCGCGACGTAATGGCTGCGCTGGCCGCCGGCATCGAGCACCGCGCTGCTTTCGATCCAGCACAGGAATTCTTCGCCGTCCTTGCGTTGCTGCCACATCTCGCCGCTCCAGCGGCCATTGCGTTCCACTTCCGCGCGCGTCTGGCGATAGAAGTCCGGGTCGTGTTGCGCGCTGTCGAGCAGGTTCGCCGAACGCCCGATGACTTCCGAATCGCTGTATCCGCTGATGCGGCTGAAAGCGGGGTTGACCGACACGAACTGGAAATCGCGATCGAGCACGGCCACCGCTTCGGACATGCTGCGCAGCACTTCGCTCGCGATGCGGCGCTCGCGCTCGGCGGTGCGACCGGCGGTGATGTCGCGCGCGGTGCCGGCCACGCGCAGGGCGCGGCCATCGGCGTCCTTTTCGACCACGCGGCCACGCGCGCGCACCCAGGTCCACGCGCCGTTCGGTCCGCGCACGCGATGTTCGGAGAGGAACAGCGACGTCTTCCCGCGGACGTGGTCCTTCAGGCGTTCGAGTACGCGCGGCAGGTCGTCGGCGTGGATTTCGTGGCGCTGGTCGACATCGGTCTGCACCGCGATGCCGCGACGCGCGTCTTCGCCTTCGGCCGTGCGCATGCTGCGCATCTCGCGGCGCGCCAGGTCGTAGTCCCAGAACATCTCGCCCGAGGCCCACAGCGCGAGTTGCAGGCGTTCCTCTCGATCGCGGATCTGCGCGAAATATTCCTTCTCGCGTCGACGACGCTGCACGATCAGCCACGCGATCGAACCGATCAGCAGCAGGCCCGCGATGAGATAGGCCAGCAGCGCGAGCGGATGGCGCCACGCCGGCGGCGCCACGTGCACCGGCAGCCGCAGCATCTGCGTGTTCCACACGCCATCGCGGTTGGTCGCCTGCGCGAGGAATGCGTAATCGCCCGGCGGCACGCGCGTGTAGGTGACTTCGGGGATCGCGCCGTTGTCGATCCAGTCGGTGTCGAAGCCTTCGAGCTTGTAGCGATAGCGGATGTTGCCGCCGTCGGCGAAGTCCAGCGCGCCCACGCGCAAGCGCAGCATGCCGGCATTCGGCGGTACGTCGATGCGCGTGGCCTGCCACACCAGGTCCTCGTCGGTCACGCCCGCCGCACCGAAACGCGCGGTCAGCAAACGCACGGGCGGCATGTACGCGCTGTCGTGCACCATGCGCGGATCGAACACGTTGAGCCCGCGCACGCCACCGAACAGCAGGCGCCCGTCGCGCAACTTCAAGGCCGCGCCGCCGTTGAATTCCAGGTCCTGCAAGCCATCGGCCATGCCGAAGGCGCGCACCGTGCCGTGCGCGGGATCAAAGCGCATCAGGCCCGCGTCGGTGCCGAGCCACAACAGGCCCTGCGGCGATTCGGCGATCGAGAACACGACCGGCACCGGGCGCGAGCCGAGCGCGGCGTCGAGCGGATGGTCGAACAGAATGTCGTTGCCCTTTTCGACGACGCGGCTCAGGCCCGAATGCGTGCCCACCCAGATCGTGCCGTCGGAGGCTTCGAGCACCGCGCGCACGAGATTGCCGGCGAGGCTGTGCGGTGCGTCGGGTGCGTGGCGGAACACGCGCATGCGGCCGGCGGCGGGTTCGAGCAATTCCAGGCCATCGCTCGAACCGGCCCACACGCGGTGGTTTCGGTCGATCGTCACCGCATGCACGGTCGAAGGCTCGGGCGAATTGCCGGCCGCCGTGTACGCGCGCACGTGCCCGGTGCCCGGATCGAAGTGCAACACGCCGCGCAATTGCGAACCCAGCCACAGGGTGCCGTCGTCGTCGCGCGCGACGCTGCGCAGCTGCACGCCGGGAAAGCCCGCCAGCGGAACGGCGGAGATCGTGCCGGCCTGCGTGTCGACCAGGCCCAGGCCGCGCGTGGTGGCCATCCAGAGCTTGCCCGCATCGCCGCGCGCGAAGCCCATCGTGCGCAGCAGCAAGCCCGGCTCGGGGAATGCCTCGGCGAATCCTTCGACCGGCGCGAGCCCATTGCCCTGCGCATCGGCGCGATACAACTCGCCGTTGTCGGTGCCGAACCACCACTGGCGCGCATCGTCCTCCACGAGCGAGCGCACGCTGTTGCCCGCCACGCCTGACGCGAAGTTGCGCGGCTCGCCGCCGGCCAGATAACGGAAGCGCGTGCCGAGCGGATCGGTCACGGAGGGCCCGCGGAATTGCCCGCCCACCCACAGCGCGCCACCGCGATCGATCATCAGCTTGCCGATCGCGCTTTCGGGCAGCGCGCCCTGCATCCAGTTTTCGCGCAGCGCTTCGACGTGGTTCCCGTCGGTGTCCAGACGGCGCACGCCATCGCCGAACACCGCGATCCACAGGCGGCGATCGGGCGCCTGCACGATCGCGTGCACGTCGGTGCTCGTTTCTCCCTCCGCGCCGGGCCACACGCGCATCAGCGCGCGGCCGTCGTCGCGCAGGCGGAACAGGCCGTCGGGGCGACCGACCCACAGGCGGCCATCGCGATCGAACGCGATCGAACGCACCGTGGCTGCATCGATGCGTTCGGCGCCGCCGCCGGGGCCGAAGCGATACAGCCCGCCGGCGCTGCCGAACCACACCGCCCCGTCGCGATCGCGCAGCAGCGCTTGCCACGGCGAAGGCGCGACGATGCGCGGATCCAGCGTCAGCAGGTCGGTGCTGCGGCCGGTCTTCGGATCGAAGCGCAGCAGCCCGCCCTGCGTGCCGACCCACAGCTTTCCATCGACCGGCAGGATCGCGAGCACCTGCTTGCGCGGCGAGCCCGGCAGCGCGGTGCCGCCGTCGACCGCGAAGCGCTTGATCTGCCCGTCGTGCAGGTCGAGCCGTGCGAGGAATTCCGAGTACGTGCCCACCCACATCGCATCGCGCCCTTCGACCGCGAGCGCGGTGACATAGCTGTCGGGCAGGGATGCCGGATCGCGCGGGTCGTGGCGGAAGAGGTGATAGCGCTGGCCGTCGTAACGATGCAGGCCGCCTTGCGTGCCGACCCAGACGAAGCCTTCGGCATCCTGCGCGAACGCCGTGACGGTGTTCTGGGCCAGGCCGTGTTCGCTGCCCAGGTTGCGGAAGTGGAAATCGCGCGTGGCCGCCCACGACATGCTCGCCGGCAGGATCAGCGCCAGCGCGAGGGTGAACAACACAACCGCGACGCGCTCCCCGGCGCGGGCGGACGAACGAAGGATCTGCAGGCGCACGGGCTCCGCATCCCGGTGGCTTCGCCGCAGTGTGCGGCCAACGGCCGCCGCGGCGCAAACCAAGCGGTACACTGGCGCCCTGCGCGAAGGAGCCCCGCAGTGTCCGATGTCGCCTTGCCGAGTTGGTCCGCCGTCCACGATGCCATCGCCGCCCAGCGCCTGGGTGTCACGCCCGCGGAATTGCACGGGTCCCTGATCGGCTGGTTCGCCGCCGGAGGGGACGACACGCCGGACTGGCTGGCCCGCGTGATGGCCGATGACGCGCTGCCGCAAAACCCGCCGGGCAACGCGCTGGACACATTGCGCGTGGCGAGCGCCGGCCAACTCGAAGATCGCGGCTTCTCCTTCGAACTGCTGCTTCCCGAAGCCGACGCCAGCCTGGGCGAACGCAGCGGCGCCTTGTTCGACTGGTGTCGCGGCTTCCTCGGGGGCTTCGGCCTGGCCGCCGGCGAAAACCCGCCGCTGTCGGAAGAGGGCAGCGAAGCGCTGGCCGACCTGGCCCGGCTCGCCGCGGCCACGCCGCAGGACGACGGCGACGAAGACGACGAAGACGCACTGACCGAGATCGAGGAGTTCGTCCGCGTCGCCTCGCTGTTGCTGCATGGCGATTGCGTCCTCGCGCCGCGCCATCGCAAGCAATTCAACTGATGCGCGCCGCCGGACCGCAACGCCCGCTCAACCTTCCGGGCACCGCCTACGCACGGCGGCGCAAGCAACTCATGCGCATGGCCGGCGACGACGCGATCCTCGTCCTGCCCGCCGCGCCCGAGCGCGTGCGCAGCCGCGACACGCATTACCCGTATCGGCAGGATTCGGACTTCTGGTATCTCACCGGTTTTCCCGAACCCGAAGCGGTGCTCGTCCTGGTCCCCGGGCGCGCGCACGGCGAGACGATCCTGTTCTGCCGCGAGCGCGATCCCGACCGCGAAGCCTGGGACGGCCCGCGCGCCGGCCAGGAAGGCGCGGTCGATGCCTTCGGCATGGACGATGCGTATCCGATCGCCGACCTCGACGAAATCCTCCCCGGCCTGCTCGAAGGCCGCTCGCGCGTGTACTACCACTTCGGGCGCGACGCGGAGTTCGACCTCAAGCTGATCGGCTGGCTCAACCGCGTGCGTGCGCAGGCGCGCACGGGGGCGCAACCGCCGCATGAATTCCTCGCGCTCGGCCATTTGCTCGACGAGATGCGGTTGTTCAAATCGAACGACGAAATCAAGTTGATGCAGCGCGCCGCCGACATCAGCGTCGCCGCGCACGAGGCGGCCATGCGCATGGCGCGCGCAGGCGTGCGCGAATTCGAACTGCAGGCCGAGCTCGAACGCGTGTTCCGCGCCAACGATGCCGAGACTGCTTACGGCAGCATCGTCGGCGCAGGTGCCAACGCCTGCGTGCTGCATTACCGCGCCAACAACGCCACCGCGCGCGCGGGCGACCTGGTGTTGATCGACGCGGGCGCCGAATACCGCAACTACGCCGCCGACATCACTCGTACGTTTCCCATCGACGGGCGCTTCTCGAAGGAACAGCGCGCGCTGCACGATCTGGTCGGCGCAGCGCAACGCGCGGCCCTGGCGAAGGCGCGGCCCGGCGTTTCATACGACGCGGGGCACCAGGCCGCGGTCGAAACGCTCACCGAGGGATTGCTGCGCCTGGGGTTGTTGAAGGGCCGCCTGGAAAAAGCGATCGCCGATGGGGCGTATCGCAGGTTCTATCGGCACAAGACGGGCCACTGGCTCGGCCTGGACGTGCACGATGTCGGCGAATACCGGATCGACGGCGAATCGCGCCTGCTCGAGCCGGGCATGGTGTTCACGATCGAGCCCGGCCTGTACGTGGCGCCCGAGGACAAGACGGTGCCTGCGAAGTGGCGCGGCATCGGCATCCGCACCGAAGACGACATCGTGATCACCAACGAAGGTCACCGCATCCTGACCGACGCCCTGGTGCGAGACGCCGACGAAATCGAAGCCTTCATGGCCCGTTGAAGACCGCAAGCCGCGGCATCGCCGCGGCGGCGCCTTCGCGTTCGGTCGACTTCGCCGCGTAGCGCGCGGCGAAGCGCACATGTTCCGCGAAGGGCGCATCGCGTTGTGCGAGCGAAGCGGCCAGCGCGCCATTGAAAGCGTCGCCGGCGCCCGTGGTGTCGATCGCGACGGCGGGAAAGGCCGGCACGCGATACGCAGCCGATGCATCGCCGCGCAGCACATCTCCGGCATGCGACACGAACGCACCGGCCGCGCCGAGCGTCACCACGACCGTGCCGCGCGGCAGCAACTGGCGGCAATATCCGTGCAGGGTCGCATCGTCGGTCGAAACGATCGCGTCGGGCTTGGCCGCCACGTCGCAATGGCGCGCAAGCAAGGCCGCGAACTCGGTTTCGTTGGGCGTGAGGAGGTCGGCGAGCGCGAGGGTTTGGCCGCCGACGTCCGCATTCGCCGGCGCCGGATTGAACACCGTCGTCGCGCCGACCGCGCGCCCGATGCGCAACGCGGCCGACACCGCATCCTCCGGCGATTCGCGTTGCACGAGCACGACGCCCGCGGGTGCGAACGCGTCGCGTCGCGCGTCGACGAAATCGCCGCGCAGGTCCGCGTTCGCGCCCGCGCCGATCACGATCGAATTGCGCCCTTGCGCATCGACGTAGATGCCGGCGGTGCCGGTCGGGTGCGCGCTGGTTTGATCGACGAGCGCGATGTTGTCCGCCGCCGCCAGCGCGCGCGCCGATTGCGCGCCGACATCCTCGCCGAGCGCGCAGACGAAGGTCGTGGATGCCCCTGCGCGTGCGCAGGCCACCGCCTGGTTGAACCCCTTGCCGCCGGGGCCGGTCGCGTAGCTGCCGACGCGCGTTTCGCCGGCGTGGGGCAGTACGTCGCAACGCCAGACATGGTCGACGTTGAACGAGCCAACGACGACGACGCGCACGATCAGCTTCCCAGATACGTCAGCACGCCCGCGATGGTCGCGGTCATGAAGGTCGCGATCGAACCGCCGAGCACCGCGCGCAAACCGAAGCGCGCCAGGTCGCCACGACGTTCCGGCGCAAGCCCGCCGATGCCGCCGATCTGGATCGCGATCGAGGAGAAGTTCGCGAAGCCGCACAGCGCGTAGGTCGCGATCAACTTGCCCTGTTCGCTCAGCGCCACGCCCGCGACCTTGCCGTTCACGATGTCGGCCAGCTGCAGGTAGGCGACGAATTCATTGATCACGATCTTCTGGCCGATGAGCGAACCCACCGTCGTCGCGTCCTGCCACGGCACGCCGATCACCCATGCGATCGGCGCCATGACATAACCGAGGATCGAGGCGACGTCGGTCGGATGGCCGAGCGCGACATCCAGTCCCGTCGCATGGCCGACCCACGTCAACGGCCAGTTGATCAACGCGATCAGCGCGATGAAGGCCAGCAGCATCGCGCCGATGTTCAGCGCCAGGCGCAGGCCGTCGCCGGCGCCCGCGGCCGCGGCGTCGATGACGTTGCTCGCGGTCTTCTCCACTTCCATCTTCACCGTGCCGCGCGTGAGCGGCGTGCCGGTTTCGGGAATCAGGATCTTGGCGACGACGAGCGTCGCCGGCGCGGCCATGATCGATGCCGCCAACAGATGCTTGGCGTAGAACGCGCCCTGCACCGGATCGCCGCCGCCGAGCATGCCCACGTACGCGGCGAGCACGCCGCCGGCGATGTGCGCCATGCCGCCGATCATCATCGTGATCAGTTCCGACTCGGTCATGCGCGGGATGTACGGGCGCACGGTGAGCGGCGCCTCGGTCTGGCCGATGAACACGCTCGCGCAAACCGACGTGGTCTCGGCGCCCGACACGCGCATCACCTTGGTGATGCCCCAGGCCATCGCGCGCACGACCGCCTGCATCACGCCCAGGTGATACAGCACGCCCATCAGCGAGGCGAAGAAGATGATCGTCGGCAACACCTGGAAGGCGAAGATGAAACCGAACTTGTTCACGTCCATCAGCGAGCCGAAGATGAACTTCGAACCCTCGCCGACGAAGGCCAGGATCGCGACGAATCCGTCGCCGAGCGACTGGAAGACATTGCGTGCGCCCGGCACCAGCAGCACCAGCGCGGCGAAGCCGATCTGCAGCGTCACGCCGGTCGCCACCAGGCGCCAGTCGACCGCTTTCTTGTTGTTCGAGAACAGCCATGCGATGCCGATCAGCACCGCCAGGCCGAACAGGCCGAAGCCGATCCGGGCCAATGCATCCATCGAGAAATCCCCCAGGGCCTCAGCGGCCGACCGCGCACATTAGTCGAGGGTGCCCCCAGCGGCAACCGACCGCGCACGAAGCCCTGTTCATGTATCAGGCATCGCGCGCGAGCACGCGATTGCGGCCGGCGGCCTTCGCCGAATTCAGCCGCAGGTCCGCGCGTTTGAGCAGGCCGGAAAGGTCGGTGGCTTCATGTGGAAAGCTCGCGACGCCGGCGCTGAAGGTGAGCAGCAAGGGGTCTGCGCCGGGGTCGGGCACGAAGCGGCGCGAGAACAAGGTGCGCCGCAGTCCGTCGACCCGCTCCCACGCCGTGCCCAGCGGCTTGCGCAGGATCAGCACGAATTCCTCGCCGCCCAGGCGTGCGAGCCACTCGCCGTCTTCCAGCGAGTCGCGCACCAGATCGACGACATGCATCAGCGCGCGATCCCCCGCGTGGTGCCCGATCTCGTCGTTGATGCGCTTGAAGTGGTCCAGGTCGATCAGCGCCACGCACAGGCTCACGCCGTCGCGGCGCGCGGCATCGAGCAGGCGCGGAAAGCGATGCACCAGCCACGTGCGATTGGGCAGCTCGGTCAAACCGTCGGTGCCCGACATCTCCACCAGGCGCTGCATGCGATAGACGACCACCGCGGTGATCAGCGTGAACGCCGCCAGCAACACCAGGCGCTGCAACTGCCCGCCGACGGTGACCGTGCCGTAATCGCTGGAGATCAACTGGTCGGGCGTGGCGATCGCGAACACGGCCATCGTCAGGATCGCGTACTCCACGATCGCCAGCCCGCCGACGAACATCGTCACGCGCCCGTCGTTGCGCAGGGCCGTGAGCGTGATCGCGAGCAGGTAGCCGCACCACACGATCATGCTGTTGACGCCGGAGGGCAGGTGGTTCCAGGCGAGGATCACCAGGACCAGCGTGGTCGCCGATACGTCGAATGCGCCCGAGGCGAAGGGTAGCCAGCGGAAGCGCCGGCCATGCCGCGCCAGCGCGAGCCACACCTGCGCGAACACGTTCACGAACACCGCGCCGGCCAGGCCGATGAGCGTTTCGCTGAATTGGCCGCCGGTCGCCGCGTTCGCCAGCGGGAGGAGCAGGAGCATCGCGGCGACCACCACGCGCAGGCGCGCGACGAGCAATTCACCGCTCGCGCCGACCTCGAGCATCACCTCGTCCGGACGCGTGACCAGTGCCTGCAGGATTTCGGTGTAATGGCGACCGGCGGTTGTCGAACGCATCCCGCACCCCTGATGTTCCCCGCCCGGAGGATAACGCGACCACGGCCGGTGCGCGCCGGGGCCGCCTGCGCCGGGAGTATCCTCGGCGGCCCGTCCGCGCGAAACGCGCTCGGCAAACCAAGGAACCTCGCATGCGTTACCGCCGCCTCGGTGCTTCCGGCCTTCCGATCTCTGCCTTGTCCTTCGGTGCCTGGGTGACCTTCGGCAACCAGTTGGGCCGCGGCGAAGCGCGCGAACTCATCGCCGCGGCGTGGGACCACGGCATCAACTTCTTCGACAACGCCGAGACCTATGCCAACGGCGAAGCCGAGCGCGTGATGGGCGACGTGCTCGCCGACCTGCGCCTGCCGCGCGACAGTTGGTGCGTCTCGAGCAAGGTGTACTTCGGCGCGGTGGACCATCCGCGGCCGACGCAGCGCGGCCTGTCGCGCAAGCATGTGCACGATGCGTGCGACGCCGCGCTCAAGCGCCTGCGCGTGGATTACCTCGACCTGTATTTCTGCCATCGCCCCGATCCGGACGTGCCGGTCGCCGAAACGGTGTGGGCGATGGACACGCTGGTACGCCAGGGCAAGGTGCTCTACTGGGGTACGTCGGAATGGCCGGCGCATGCGATCCGCGAAGCGCACAAGGTCGCGCGTGCACACAACCTGGTCGCGCCGACGATGGAGCAGCCGCAGTACAACCTGTTCCATCGCGAGCGCGTGGAACTGGAATACGCGCCGCTGTATTCGGAATACGGCCTGGGCCTGACGATCTGGTCGCCGCTCGCCTCGGGCCTGCTCACCGGCAAGTACAACGCGGGCGTGCCGCAGGATTCGCGCCTCGGGCACGAACGCTTCGCGTGGCTGCGCGATGCCTTGCTGGAGGATCCGCAGGCGCGGCACATCGAACGCGCGCGCAAGTTCACCGGGATCGCCGAAGAACTCGGGGTGCCGCCCGCGCCGCTCGCGGTGGCCTGGTGCCTGCGCAACCCGCACGTGTCCACGGTGATGCTCGGCGCCACGAAGAAGGAACAACTGGTGCAGAACCTCGAAGCGCTCGAATTGACCGAGCGCTTCGATGATGCGACCTGGTCGCGGATCGAAGCCGCGACCGCGTGAGCGTCAGTTCGTCTTGATCTGCACGTCGCGGAGGATGGTCGCGTTGTCCGGCGGCGTGTCGAACTCCAGTTCGACATTGCCGTCGTCGCCGATGAAGGCCAGTTGCTGCGTCTGCAACAACGTCACTGCACCATCGTCGTCGATGAAGGCGGCCGGCGGCGGAGGCGGAGGCGGCAGCGGCGCCTTCGGTGCGCGCGGCGGCGGCGGCGGAGGAGGCGGCGGGGTCATGAACTTCAGGGAGATCTCCGGCACCTTCACCCGCGTGCTGGCGACGCGGCGATCGCGCAGGTATTCGACCAGCGCCGTGGCGTTGTCTTCCTTCGCGCGCAGCGCTTCCATCGCTTCGCGCGGCGAGTTCACCGCGCGGCCGTCGATCTTCTGGATGACGTCGCCCGGTTGCAGGCCTTCCAGGTCGGGGCCTGCGCTCAGCACGAGCACGCCCTTGTCGGTTCCGAAGTAACGGCCGAGACCGCCGCCGACCGACGCCAGGTTCAACCCGTTCCAGCGGAAGGCTTCGGCGAGCATCGGCACCTTGCAGTCCTTGCCCTTGCAGTCGCCGCGCGGTCCGATGCGGATCACTTCCTGGCGCACGTCGTCGCCCACGCCCGGCACGTCGACGTCGATGCGACGCAACTGCGGGCCCACGTCCGGCCCGCCCACCCAGAACACATCCTGGTCGAGCGACGCGGTGACGTTCGCGCTCGCGGCCTTGCCCGCGCGCACGTAGTCGATGCGGATCGGCTTGCCCTCGTCCATGCCGACGAACAATTTGCGGGCATTGTCCAGGCGCAGGTCGCCGTTGCTGCCGAGCACCTGCGTGCCGCCGACGGCGGTGATGCGATCGCCGGCCTTCAGGCCCGCCTTCGCCGCGCCGCTGTCGGGCGTGACGCCGGCCACGCGCACGCCGGCCTGCGCGTCGGGCGCGAGGACGACGCCGATCACCGGCCTTTTCATCATGCGGCGTTCGAAGATGTGCACATCGGGCGCGGCCTGCTCGCCGAGCTTGCCCTGCAGTTCGGCCAGGCGCCGGGCGGCGCGTTCCAGGTCGGCCTGCGCGGCGTCGAGCTGCGCCTGCGTCGGGGCATCGGCGGTGCGGACCTTGGTCTTGGGTGTCTGCGCCGCGGCACTGGCGGCGAGCGCGAGTGCGATGCAGGCGCCGAGCAAGGGCGTGGGACGGAAAAGTTTCATGCGGTCCTCGATGGCGGTGATGGTGTGGTTCCGATGACAGGGATGCGGTGCGGGGGCCGAGCGTCGCAGGCGCGCTTCAATCGACGCGGACGAGCGCGCCGTCGTAGCCCTGCCCGTGCACGGCCATCCAGCGTCGCGTGGATTCGAAGCTCACGGCCGAGCGCAGCGTGTCGACGCGTGCGCGCCAGAGGGCGAGTTGCCCGTCGCGGCCGAGGTTGGGTTGGCGCAGCGCGGCGTCGATGCGGGCGAGTTCGGCATCGAGGTTCGCGCCGACTTCCACCGCCGCGCCGCTGCCCACCGAATCGTCGCGCGCAAGCGCAAGCAAACCTTCGAGCTGGGCGGATTCGGCGTACAGCGTTTCCAGTGCGTCGGCCGTCTCCGGTTGCGTCGTCGCGGCGACGACCGGCGCCGGCGGCGATGCGGTTTGTTTCGAGGTCGGCAACATGCGCAGCGGCACGATCACCGCAAGTGCGAGCGTCGCGGCGATGGCCAGGCGCGCGGGCCAACGCGCGCGCTTGCGCACGGGCAGGCGCGCGGCGATGTCGGCCCACGCATCGGCCTGCGGGCGTTCGAGCGGCAGGGCGTTGAAGGCCTGCGCCCACGAGTCCGGCGCGGGGCCGGCGGGATGTCGGGTGGCGTCACGCATGGACGTCCTCCTGGATGGACAGTGCGGCGCGGAGCTTCCGGGTCCCGCGCGCGAGTTGCGATTTGGAAAAGCTGGCGGTGCGTTGCATCAACGTGGCGATTTCCTCGTGCGTGTAACCCTCGGCGTGGTAGAGCCACAACACGCTGCGCGTCGATGCCGGCAGGCCGGCGAGCGCGCGCTGCACCAGCGCTGCATCGGCGGCCGCGGGGGGAAGCGGTGCATCGTCTTCGGCGAACACGCCCGTGTCGTCCACGCCGATCTCCTGCGCCAAACGCTTGTCGCGGCGCAGGCGCATCAATGCTTCGTTGACCGCGATCTGCCGCAGCCACCCCCAGAAGGGACTGCCGCCACCACGGAACTCGCCGATCCGGCCGAGCACCTTGAGCATCGTGTCCTGCAGCACGTCGCGCGCCTCCTCCCGGTCGCCGCCGATCCGCAGCGCCAGGGTGAACACCGGCCGCTCGAACCAACGGTAGAGCTGTTCGAACGCCGCCCGGTCGCCGGCGCGCGCGCGGGCCAGCAGGGCGTCGGGCACGTCGATGGCGAAACTCGAACGTGGGGCGGCGGTCGGAGGGGCGAGGGTCATTCGAAGACAGTGGATGCCGGGGAGGGCGAAAGCGTCGCAGCCGCTTGTGTTCCCACCGACCCTATACTCCGTTCAGACAAGTAGCGGGGGTGCGGCGATGTCGTTGAACTGGATGTTGAGCGCGGTCGTAGTCTTCTTCGGCCTGGTGATCGTGATGAAGGCCGTGCGGATGGTGCCGCAGGGCTACGAGTGGACGGTCGAGGCCTTCGGCCGCTACACCCACACCCTCTCGCCGGGCCTGCACTTCCTCGTGCCGATCTACCAGGGCATCGGCCGCAAGATCAACATGATGGAACAGGTGATGGACGTGCCGAGCCAGGACGTGATCACCAAGGACAACGCCGTGGTGAAGGTCGACGGCATCGTCTTCTTCCAGGTGCTCGACGCGGCCAAGGCCGCCTACGAAGTCGCGCAGCTGGAGATCGCCATCCTCAACCTGGTGATGACCAACATCCGTACGTCGATCGGTTCGATGGACCTGGACGAGTCGCTGTCCAAGCGCGACGAGATCAACGCCAAGGTGCTCGTCGCGGTGGACGCGGCCACCCATCCGTGGGGGCTGAAGGTCAATCGCATCGAGTTGAAGGACATCCAGCCGCCGCGCGACCTGATCGATTCGATGGCGCGCCAGATGAAGGCCGAGCGCGAGAAGCGCGCCAACATCCTGGAAGCCGAGGGGCATCGCGCGTCCGCCATCCTGCGCGCCGAAGGCGAGAAGCAGGCCGCGATCCTGGAAGCCGAAGGCCAGCGCGAAGCCGCCTTCCGCCAGGCCGAAGCGCGCGAGCGCCTGGCCGAAGCCGAGGCGAAGGCCACGCAGATGGTGTCGGACGCGATCGCGGGCGGCAACGTCAACGCGATCAATTACTTCGTCGCGCAGAAGTACATCGAGGCGTTCAAGTCGCTCGCCGAGGCGCCGAACCAGAAGTTCGTGCTGATGCCGATGGAATCCTCGGGCGTGCTCGGCTCGCTCGGCGGCATCGCCGAACTGGCGAAGCAGGCGCTCGAGCGCCAGGGCACCGCGCGCGTGGTCGCGCCGGCCACGCCCGCGCCGCGCGCCGGGGGCTGACCATGCGTACCGACGTCTTCGTCTGGGCGGCGATCGCGCTGCTGCTGTTCGTGGCCGAGGTGCTCGCGCCGGGCGCCTTCCTGTTGTGGCTCGGCTTCGCGGCGACGGCGGTCTTCCTCGTGGTGCTGCTGGTGCCCGGCGTGTCGGTGCTTGCGCAGGCCTGCCTGTTCGCCGTGCTGGGCATCGTGTCGATCCTCGCGTGGCGGCGGTTCTCCCGCGGCAAGCGCGTGCTGGCCGGCGGCGACCCCATCCTCAACCGCCGCACGGCCGCGCTGATCGGCCGCGTGGTGCCGCTGGAACGCGCGATCGTCAACGGCCAGGGGCGCGTGCAGATCGCCGACGCGTTCTGGGACGTGGTCGGCCCGGATCTCCCGGCGGGCACGCCGGTGCGCGTGCTGTCGGCCGAAGGCATGACGTTGCGGGTCGACGTGGCCGGCTGAGCCTGCGAGCGATGCGATAATCGCGGGCTCCCGACCCCACGGCAGCCCGCATGACGCAGAAGACGATCCTCAACGACACCCACCGTTCGCTCGGCGCCAAGATGGTCGACTTCGGCGGGTGGGACATGCCCTTGCACTATGGCTCGCAGGTCGACGAGCACCACCTGGTGCGCAACGACGCGGGCATGTTCGACGTCTCGCACATGACGGTGGTGGACCTGCGCGGCGCGCGCGTGCGCGACTTCCTGCGCAAGCTGGTCGCCAACTCGGTCGACAAGCTCAAGGCGCCGGGCAAGGCGCTGTACACCGCGATGCTCAACCCGCAGGGCGGCGTGGTCGACGACCTGATCATCTATGCGATGGGCGATGGCTTCTATCGCCTCGTGGTCAATGCCGCCACGCGCGAGAAGGACCTGCAGTGGATCAATGCCGCGGCGACGCAGTTCGGCGTGGACGTCGTCGAGCGCCCCGAGTTGGGCATCTTCGCCGTGCAGGGTCCGACCGCGCGCGAACGCGTCGCCTCGCTGCTCGATGCCGCGTCGGTGGAGAAGGTATCCAAGCTCACGCGCTTCGCCGCCGCGGAGGCCACTTCGAAGGACGGCGTACCGCTGTTCGTCGCCCGCACCGGTTACACCGGCGAGGACGGTTACGAAATCCTGGTGCCCGAAGCGCAGGCGATCGCGTTCTGGAATGCGTTGCTCGCCGCGGGCGTCAAACCCGCCGGCCTCGGCGCGCGCGACACGCTGCGCCTGGAAGCCGGCATGAATCTCTACGGCCAGGACATGGACGACACCGTCTCGCCGTTCGAAGCCGGCCTTGCATGGACCGTCTCGCTCGACGAAGGCCGCGAATTCACCGGCCGCGCCGCACTCGAAGCACAGAAGGCCGCCGGCGTGCCGCGCCAGATGGTCGGGCTGGTGATGGACGAGAAGGGCGTGCTCCGCCACGGGCAGAAGGTGCTCACGCCCAACGGCGAGGGCGAGATTCTCTCCGGCACGTTCTCGCCCACGCTCGGCAAGGCGATCGCCTTCGCGCGCGTGCCCGCCGGTCCGCTCGATGCCGACGCGCCGGTGCGCGTGGACATCCGCGGCCGCGAGGTCCCGGTGCGCGTGGTGAAGTTCCCCTTCGTGCGCGAAGGCAAGGCGCAACCCGGCATCTGACAATGCGACGAAAGGTGCGGCGCATGGCTTGATCCGGCGCCGCCCCCCTTCGCTACACTACGGTCCACCCCTCCCCACGACGACGCAGCACGGAGCAGCACGATGAACGAGATCCCCGGCGACCTGAAGTTCATGAAGTCCCACGAATGGGCACGCGTCGAAGGCGACGGCAAGGTCACGATCGGCATCTCCGACCATGCGCAGGGCCTGCTCGGCGACCTGGTGTACGTCGAACTTCCGAACGTCGGCGACCGCGTCGAAGCCGGCACCGCCGTTGCCGTCGTCGAGTCGGTCAAGGCAGCGTCGGACGTCTATTCGCCGGTGACCGGCAAGGTCGTCGAGGTCAACGCCGCGCTGGCCGACAAGCCCGAAACGATCAACGAAGACGCGTACGGCGACGGCTGGATTTTCGTGATCGAAGCCGAGGAACCCGAGCAGCTCAACGAACTCCTGGCGCCGGACGACTACGCCGAACTGCTCGAGGAAGAAGATCACTGACGCCACGCGCGTCCGATCGCCGCACGCGTTGCGGCACTCCGATCCGGCCGCCTCGCGCGGCCGGATTCGTTTCCGACGAGCGGTCGAAGTTTGCGCAGTTGGGCGTAAATCGGGTGCTGCGATGCGTCATCGCGAAAACTTTTTTTCGCCCCGTCCAACACCGTCGTTGCCCCTTCGGGCAAGTGCCGCGCGGTCTTGCGTCGGCAAGCACGCAAGCATCGCCGGCGCGTCGCGCGTTTTTCTTCGGCTGCGCAAAACAAGGTGTTTTTTGCAACAGTGATATGCATGCGACAACGATCGGCGCGTCGCACGGAACGCCGCGCGCACCCTCCGAAGCCGACCCCGCCACCCGCGCTCGCCCCTGAGAGCCAATAAAAAAATCGTAGGGGGTTGTTGACACAGGAAAAAACCGTGATTAGGTTTCGCCGCAAGCAGCCACCCTGCGGTAACGAGTGAGTCACGACAAAACGACATCGCGCAAGACAACACGAACCTCCGCCCGGATCGACAAGCCGGTGGACGCGGGTTTCGTTTCCTTCGCGAAATCGCAGTCGACATCTTTCAAAGGAACCCGCGACGCCCTGCGTCGCGGGTTTTTTATTGCCGCGCACCTGGTGCCGCGGCATGCCGAATCCGTCCCGGCGCGCGTGGCGCGTCGGCGGTTGGTCGCGGGTCCGACTCCCGCGACGTCGCTTCGAACTGGGCAGTTCTAAAGCCAAGCAAGTCCACTGACGAGGAGCCATCCCATGGCCATGAAGAAAGCTGCGAAGAAGTCCGCCAAGAAGGCGACGAAGAAGACCGCCCGTAAATCGGCGGCCAAGAAGACGGCCCGCAAGGCCGGCGCGAAGAAGGCTGCCAAGAAGACTGCAAAGAAGGCTGCCAAGAAGACCGTGCGCAAGGCCGCCAAGAAGACCGGCGTCCGCAAGGCTGCCAAGAAGACGGCCCGCAAGTCGGCTGCGAAGAAGGGCGTGCGCAAGGCCGCGAAGAAGACGGCCCGCAAGTCCGCCGCGAAGAAGGGCGTCCGCAAGGCCGCCAAGAAGACGGTCCGCAAGGCCGCCGCCAAGAAGGGCGTCAAGAAGGCCGCGAAGAAGGCCACCAAGAAGCGCGCTGCCAAGAAGGCCGCCAAGAAGCCTGCTGCGAAGAAGGCGCGCAAGTCCTCGCGCAAGTCGGCCCCGGTGAACATGCCGGCGCCCGTCATGCCGATGATGTAATTGACCCGATAGCCGTAATCCAGCCCCATCCCGCGTGCCCAGGCGGGGTGGGGTTTTTTATTGGAAGCGGGGAATGGGGAATGGGGAATAGGGAATAGGAACTGCGACGCGAACGAGAAAGCCGCGCTTGAGCGCGGCTTTTTATTCCCTACTCCCTATTCCCCATTCCCGCTTTTGACTCAACGCGGCGCGGCAGTCGCCGTCGACGAATCGGTACCCGCTTCGTCCGTCGGGCCCTGGTTCTTCGCGTACAGGCCTTCGTCGAACGGTGCGACGTCGAGCCAGCGCTGCGCCGGCAAACCCAGTGCGCTGTCGAGGATCGTCGGCAGCAGGCCGGAGGGCAGCGAGCTCTCGCTGTTCCAGAGGATGACAACGCCCAGGTCGCGCTCGGGCATCATCGCCATCATGCCGCGATAGCCCTGCACCGCACCGGCGTGGAAGACCACCTGGTGCCCGGCGTAGTCGTACACGCGCCAGCCGATCGCGTAGCTCGCCGACGACAGGCGCTGGCGGCGCCAGGTGCCGCGCAACTCGCCCGGCGTCGCCACCAGCGGCGCATGCAGCGTCGCGAGCAACGGCGCGGGCAGCACGTCGGGGCGATGGCCGCCATGCGCCAGGATCCACTGCGCCATGTCGGAGATGCTGGCGTTGACGCCGGCGGCCGGCGCGACGCGGTAGTAGTTCGGCTTGGGTTCGATCGACACCCAGCCGCCGCGACCGCGCACGTGCGGCTTCGCCCAGCGCGGGCTCGCTTCGATGCCTTCCAGGCCCAGGCTCGCATCGTTCATGCCGAGCGGCTTGAGGATGCGGCGTTCGACTTCCTGTTGGTAGAACGAGCCGGTCGCGGCGAACACGACATCGCCGATCAGGCTGAAGGCGACGTTCTGGTAACCGTAGCACTCGCCCGGCAGGCAGGCCGACGGCGCGTACGCGAGCTTCTGCGTGAGCGAGCGGTAATCCAGGTTGCCTTCCAGGTCGCGGTCGTAGGTGTTGTGCACCAGGCCCACGCGATGGCTGAGGACGTCGGCGACGGTGAGGCGCTGCGTCGCGTATTCGTTCTGCAGGTGGAACTCGGGGAGGTATTCGTTGACGCGGCTGTCCCAGCGGATCACGCCGTCGTTGACGAGCAGCCCGGTCATCGTGCCGGCGAAGGACTTCGACAGCGAGGCCAGGCGGAAGACGGTGTGCGAATCGACCGGCTCGGCGGCCTTGGTGTCGGTGATGCCGTAGCCGCGCATCGACATGATGCGGCCACCCTGCACGATCGCCATCGCCATGCCGGGGATGCGCTGGTCGGCGACCAGTTGCTGCGCCATGTCCTCGAACCGGCGCACGTCGAAACCTTGCGCGACGGGCAGCGGATTGGGATTGAGGACCGAAGCACGCTGCACGCCGGCAACGGCGACCTGCGTGGGAGCAGCGGGGGCGGCGGTGCGGACGACGGGCGCCGCGGGCGCGGCGCCGGGTGTCTGCGCCGAGCCGACCGCGATGGGAAGCAACAGGCCGACCAGCGCCGCACGCCAGGCCTTCAGGCCGGCGCGAGGATGCCCGGGCTTGGCCCCGTGCGACTCAGAAACCCGATTGACAGCGCCTTTCATCGGGCTTGCCCCCTGCGTATGCTGCGATTTGCTGGCCGATCATAGCGCCAGTTCCGCGCTTTGCATGAACAAGGGGAAGAGTGATGTGGATTTTGCTGATCCTGCTCGCATTTCTGGTCGTGCTGGTGATGTGGGGAGTCGGGATTTACAACGGGCTTGTGATGGCCCGCAACGCATTCAAGAACGCCTTTGCGCAGATCGACGTGCAGCTCCAGCGCCGTTTCGACCTGATCCCCAACCTCGTGGAAACCGTGAAGGGCTACCTGGCCCATGAGCGCGGGACGCTGGAGGCGGTGGTCGCCGCCCGCGGCGCGGCGATGAACGGCCTGCAGGCCGCGAAGGCCAGCCCCGGGGACCCGGCCGCGATGGCCGAACTGGCCAATTCGCAGGGCGTCCTCAATGGTGCGCTGGGCCGGTTGATGGCGGTGGTCGAGGCCTATCCGGACCTCAAGGCCAACCAGAACATGATGCAGCTCACCGAGGAACTCACCTCGACCGAGAACAAGGTCGCCTTCGCACGACAGGCCTTCAACGACTCGGTCATGGGCTACAACAACAAGCGCGAAGTGTTCCCGTCCTCGATCTTCGCCGGCATGTTCAATTTCCAGCCGGCGGCGTTGCTCGAGATCCCGGCGGCGGAGCAGGCGCAGGTGCGCGCCGCACCGAAGGTGCAGTTCTGACCTGACGCGGGGCGTCCATGAATTTCTTCGAACGCCAGGCGGCGGCGCGGCGGAACTCGTCGCGCCTCGTGCTGCTCTTCGCACTCGCAGTGGTCGGCATCGTGTGCGCGGTGGACTTCGCCGCGTGGCTGGCCTTCGGGATCGGCACGCGCGGGGAAAGCGGCAGCGCCGCACCGCTGTTGTTCGTGTGCAGCGTGCTCACGCTCGGCGTGATCGGCATGGGCTCGCTGTATCGCATCGCCTCCCTGCGCGGCGGCGGCGAGACGGTCGCCCTGCAGATGGGCGGCGTGCCCATCGCATCGGACACCACCGACTTCAACCTGCGCCGCCTGCGCAACGTCGTCGAGGAAATCGCGATCGCCTCCGGCGTGCCGGTGCCGAAGATCTACGTGCTCGAACACGAGGCAGCGATCAACGCCTTCGCCGCCGGTTACTCGCCGTCGGATGCGGTGATCGCGGTGACGCGCGGGGCGCTGGACCGTTTGAATCGCGACGAGTTGCAGGGCGTGATCGCGCACGAGTTCAGCCACGTCCTCAACGGCGACATGCGCTTGAACATCCGCTTGATGGGCGTGTTGTTCGGCATCCTGATGATCGGCCTGATCGGTCGCAAGATCCTCGAACACGGGCGCTTCGGCGGGCGCAACAAGGGCGCCGGTGCGATCCTCCTCGCCGCGCTGGTCGCGATGGTCGTCGGTTACATCGGCCTGTTTTTCGGCCGCATGATCAAGGCCGGCGTGAGCCGCCAGCGCGAGCGCCTGGCCGATGCGTCGGCCGTGCAATTCACGCGCCAGGCCACGGGCCTAGCGGGTGCGTTGAAGAAGATCGGCGGGCTCGATGAAGGTTCGCGCCTCAACGAGCGCAACAATGCCGAGGAAGTCAGCCACATGTTGTTCGGCGACGGCGTGGGTTTCCACGGGTTGTTCGCCACGCATCCGCCGTTGATCGAACGCATCCAGGAACTGGAGCCGCAGTTCACCCAGGCGCAGATGCGCGTGCTGTCGAAGCGATGGTTGGACGTGCCGCCGAATGGTTTGGAGGAGGACGCGCACCTGGGGTTGGTGTCGACCGGTACCGCGGCGTTGCCTTCGGAGCAGACGCAATTGTCCGTGACGCCGCCGATGGTGGTCGCGCAGGTCGCGCAGCCTTCGCCGGACGATTACAAGCGCGCCGATGCGATCGTCGACACGATCCCCGCCGCGGTGCGCACGCTGGCCGGCCAGCGCGATGCGGTGATGCCCTTGTTGCTCGGGTTGTTGCTGGACGACGACAAGCGCGTGCGCATGTTGCAGCGCGAAGAGATCGCGGCGCGGCTGGGGCTGGCGATGGCGGGGGAGGCGGAGCAGTTGCGCGAGCAGCATTTGCGGTCGCTGCATGCGGCGTTGCGGTTGCCGGTCGCGTCGATCGCGTTTCCTGCGCTGCGGCTGCGGCCGCGTCCGGAATTGGATGTCTTCCTGGATACGACCGACGCGGTCGTGCATGCGGACGGGCGTGTGTCGTTGTTCGAGTATTGCCTGGGGCGGTTGCTGCAGGTGCAGGTGCGTGAGTCGCTGGATCCCTCGCGCAATGCGCGGTTCGGGCGGACGAAGTTGAGCGGGGTGCGCAGTGAGGTCGCGACGTTGCTGTGCGTGGTCGCGCAGGGCGGGCACGAAAGCGAGTCGGATGCGCGCGCGGCGTATTTGCAGGGGATCCAGCGGGTGTTGCCGAGCGATGCGTTGCCTTACATTCCGCGCAGGGAAGGGGCGTTGGCGCTGGATTCGGTCTGGGCGTCGCTGGATGCGCTGGATCCGTTGGCGAAGCAGGCGTTGATCGAAGGGTTGGTCGCCACGATCGGGAGCGACAACCAGGTGACGGTCGGGGAAGCGGAGTTGTTGCGCACGATTTGTGCTTGCCTGCATTGTCCGTTGCCGCCGATGTTGGAGCGGGGTTGAGAGAGCGGGTTCGCTGGGACGTCGTCATTGCGGTGTTGGCGTGGACACCAGGATGGCGCAGCGGCGCGCCGCATTGAAGGCCACATTGCTCCGCAAGGGCTCACGCTCCGCAATGTGGCCTTCAACGCGACGTCCACTGCGCACCGCGCTTCGTGTTGCGCGACACCTGTGTTTGAGTGGGTTCGTCGCCAAGGGATGGGGGCGCGCCTACAGCCAGCCACACCCGACGGGCGGCGCCTTGCCCGTCGAGGGCATCCCGGAGCCGAGCTCCAGTCGCGCGTTCTCCTCGATGCCCTCTCTCGGGCATCGGCGCCTTCGCGGCGACCGTTAAAAAAAGGCGGCTCTGCGGTGCTCTCAATGATCGGCGAGTGCGAAGCTTGTTTCGCTCGGCGCTCCTGCCTTACATCAAATCGACAACGCGCTCGGCGATCATCATCGTCGGCGCATTCGTATTCCCGCCGATCAACGTCGGCATGACCGACGCATCCACCACGCGCAGGCCTTCAACACCACGCACGCGCAATTGCAGATCGACGACGGAGGCCTCGTCGCTACCCATCCGGCAAGTGCCGACAGGGTGGTACACCGTCTCGGCCTTCGCACGCACGAATGCTTCCAGGCCCTTGTCGTCCAGGTCGTCGCGCGCGGGGAAAATCGGCGCGCCGCGGAATGCGTCGAATGCTTGCTGCCGGAAAATCGCGCGCGCGGCCTTCGCGCACTCCACCATCATGCGCAGGTCGAAGCCTTCCGGATCGCTGAGGTAGTTGGCTTCGATGCGCGCCTTGTCCTGTGCGCGCGGGCTGACGATCGAAATGCGGCCGCGGCTGCGCGGGCGCAGGAAGCAGGCGTGCAAGGTGTAGCCGTCGCCGCGCAGGCGATGGCGGCCGTGGTCGTCGAGCATCGCCGGCACGAAGTGCAACTGGATGTCGGGGCGGTCGTCGGGGGCGAGCGGGGAGCGCAGGAAGCCGCCGGCTTCGGCGATGTTGCTGCTGCCCGCGCCACGGTGGCCGCGCAGGAAGTAGTCGAAGGCGATCTTCGCGTCGCTCGCGCGGTCGTAGGTGATCGGCTGCGTGGAGTGCTGCAAGGTGCAGACGTCGAGGTGGTCCTGCAGGTTTTCGCCCACGTTGGGCGCGTCATGCACGACCTTGATGCCGTGGCGTCGCAACTGGGCGGCCGGGCCGACGCCCGAGAGCATCAGCAATTGCGGCGAATTGATGGCCCCGCCGGACAACAACACTTCGCGCGTGCATTCGTAGTGGAACGCCATGCCATTGGCGGCGCACGTGACGCCGTTGGCGCGGCCTTTGTCGAAGGTGATGCGCGAGACCATCGCGCCGGTGCGCACGACCAGGTTCTTGCGATGTTGCACCGGATGCAGGTAGGCGACCGACGCCGAGCAACGCGCGCCATCCTTCTGCGTCACCTGGTAGAAGCCGACGCCTTCCTGCGCGCGGCCGTTGAAGTCACCGTTGCGCGGATAGCCGGCCTGCGCCGCGGCGTCGATGAAGACCTGCGACAAGGGATTGGTGTAGCGCAGGTCCGAGACCGCGAGCGGGCCGAGCTCGCCGTGCAGATCGTCGCGACCGCGGCGATTGCCTTCGCTGCGCTTGAAGTAGGGCAGCACCGATTTCCAGTCCCAACCGGTCGCGCCCTGCGCGGCCCAGTCGTCGTAATCGCGCGCGTGGCCGCGGATGTAGCACATCGCATTGATCGAACTCGAGCCGCCCAGCACCTTGCCGCGTGGCCACCACAGCACGCGGTTGTCCAGTTGCGGTTCGGGCGCCGTATCGTAATCCCAGTTGACGCCTTTCTTGCCGACCAGTTTGGCCAGGCCCGCGGGCATGTGGATGAAGGGATGCCAGTCGCGCGGGCCGGCTTCGAGCAGGAGCACGCGCACGTTCGGATCGGCGGACAGGCGATTGGCGAGCACGCAGCCGGCCGAGCCGGCGCCGATGATGATGTAGTCGAATGCGTGCACGAGCCGTCCCGTCAGGTGGTTCGCCGACGATAGGCCGCGGCGCTGGAGCATGTACTCCGGCATGGTAGCCAGCCCCGCGGGCTTTGGGCTAACGTTCGGGATGGATCGCTTCCGCGGCGCGCTCGGTGAATCGCCCCCGTTGTGGTGGTCGATTCTCTATTTTTTCAGCCTCCTGACGGGCTATTACGTGCTGCGCCCCGTGCGCGATGCGATGGGCGCGTCCAGCGACGCCATCGCCGTCTTCCCGCAGGCCTGGGTCGGCTGGGCGCAAGGGCGCGGGTGGGACATCGGCGACTTCACGCTGCAGGTGTTGTTCACCGGCACGTTCCTGGTGATGCTCGCGCTGCAACCCTTGTACGGCGCACTGGTCGCGCGCTGGCCGCGGCGCGTGTTCCTGCCGGCGGTGTACGGGGTGTTCATCGCGTGCCTGGGCGCGTTCTACATCGCGTTCCATCGGCAGTGGGCGGGGCGCGGCGTGACGTTCTTCGTGTGGACGGCGGTGTTCAACCTGTTCGCGGTCTCCGTGTTCTGGAGCTTCATGGCGGACGTGTTCGACGATGCGCACGCCAAGCGTTTCTACGGTTACATCGGCGCGGGCGGGACGGTCGGCGCATTGCTCGGTCCGGCGATCACGCGCTCGCTGGCGCAGCGCCTGGACGTGGCGAACCTGCTGCTCGTCTCGATCGGGTTCCTGTGCGTCTGCCTGCTGTGCATCTACAAGTTGCGGCCCTGGGCGCTGCGGCGCGAACAGGCGCGTGGCGAGGCCACGGGCGAACGTGCAATGGGCGGTTCGGTGTGGGCCGGCCTGCGGCTGGTGTGGCGCGAACCGCTGCTGCGCGCGATGGCGATGCTGATGTTCTTCGGCGTCATGGTCGGCACGCTGCTGTACAACGAGCAGGCAGCGATCGTGCGCAGCGCCTTTGGCGCCGATGCCGCACGCGCGACGCGTTATTACGCCAACATCGACCTGGCGGTGAACCTGTTCGCGATCACCGTGCAACTGCTGATCACGCGCGGGCTGTTGCGGCGCTTCGGCGTGGCACCTGCGCTGCTGATCCCCGGGTTCACGGTGTTGCTGGGGTTCTGCGCACTGGCGGCCTCGCCGTTCCCGATGCTCGTGGCCGTCGTGCAGGTCGCCACCCGCGGAAGCGAATTCGCACTCGGCAAACCCGGCCGCGAGACGATCTACACGCGCGTGCAGCGCGAATGGCGCTACAAGGCCAAGGCCTTCATCGATACCTTCGTGTACCGCACCAGCGATGTCACCACCGCATGGCTGCACAAAGGGCTGGCGGGCCTGGGGTCGCAGGTCGTCTTCACGGCGGGAATCGGCGCCACGCTGGTGTTCATTTTCAGCGCTTGGCGGGTCGTGAAGTTGCAGCGCACACTCCCGGGAGCGACCCCGCAAGGAGACCCCCGTCGATGACAACGCGACGCGATTTCATCAAAGCCTCGCTCGCCGCCGCGAGCCTGTCCGCCGTGCCTGCCTTCGCGGCGCGTCGCAAGCCGGCGCAAGCGGCGCAACGCAAGCCCGGCGAGCCGATGTCGATCCTCGTGCTCGGTGGCACCGGTTTCCTCGGGCCGCATTTCGTCGAAGCCGCGCGCGCCAAGGGGCACAAGCTCACGCTGTTCAATCGCGGAAAGACCAACCCCGAGCGTTTCTCCGGCGCGCAATACGACGACATCGAGCAATTGCAGGGCGACCGCAAGACCGACATGAAGGCGCTGGAAAACAAGCGCAAATGGGATGCGGTGCTCGACACGTCCGCCTACATCCCCGCCGATGTCGCGCGATCGACCAAGCTGCTCGGCGATCGCGTCGGACAGTACCTGCTGGTCTCGACGATTTCGGTCTACGCGAAGATGGACACGCCCAACCAGGACGAGAGCGCGCCGCTCGCGCAACTGGCCAATCCGAACGTCACGGAAGTCACCGGCGAAACCTACGGCGGCCTCAAGGCCCTGTGCGAAACGGCCGCGTTGCAACAGATGCCGGGCAAGGTCACTGTCGTGCGGCCGGGCCTGATCGTGGGCCCGGGCGACAACACCGATCGCTTCACCTACTGGCCCGCGCGCGCCGATCGCGGCGGCGAGATCCTCGCGCCGGGCACGGCGATGGATCCCACGCAGTTCATCGACGTGCGCGACCTGGCGGCCTTCCTGCTGCACGTGCTCGACCAGAAGACCTTCGGCACGTTCAACGCCGACGCGCCCGCGGGCAAACTGACGATGGGCGAGTTGCTCGACGCCAGCCAACGCGCGGCGGGCAAGACCTCCACGGCGACGTGGGTGCCCGCGGACTTCCTCGAAAAGCACGACGTCTCCGCATGGCAGGACATGCCCGTGTGGATTCCGCCGGTGGGCGAATACGCCGGCTTCGGCCGCGTCAGCAGCGTCAAGGCGCAGGCCGCGGGCCTGACCTATCGCCCGCTGGATGTCACGACCGCCGACACGCTCGCGTACTGGCGCGCGCTGCCGGGCGAGCGCCGCGCCAATCCGAAGGCCGGTCTGTCGATGGCGCGCGAGGCCGAGGTATTGCAGGCCTGGCACAAGTCGCAGGAACCGCCCAAGCCCAAGGCGCCGGCGAAGAAATCGTCGTCGAAGAAGTCATCGTCGAAGAAGAAATCCTCCTCGAAGAAAAAGAAGCACTGACATGTCGCTTCCCGCCATGCTCGTCGTCGCGCTGGTCGCGTTGCTGCACGCGTGGTTCCTGGTGCTGGAGATGTTCCTGTGGACCAGGCCGATCGGCCTGCGCGCGTTCAAGTTGACGCCGGAGTTCGCCGAGCGTTCGCGCGCGCTGGCGGCGAACCAGGGCCTGTACAACGGGTTCCTCGCGGCGGGCCTGGTCTACGGGCTCTTCGTGCACTCGCGCGAGATCGTGCTGTTGTTCCTCGCCTTCGTCGTGATCGCGGGCGCGTACGGCGCGGCGACGGTGAACCGGCGCATCTTCTTCCTCCAGGCCTTCCCCGCGATCATCGCCGCGGTCCTGGTGTCCTGGCGCTGACCCACATCGCGATCTTCGCGCGGAACACCGGCGTGTCGTGCGGATCGGTCACCACGACGGTGACCGGCAGTTCGTAACCCTGCGCGGCTTGCACCGGCGCGAAGTCCGGTGTCGCGACGGCCCGCATCGTGCCCTTCGCCTTGCCGAGATACTCGACCGTCATGCCCTTCGGGATCCAGCGCATCGATGCGGGGATCGACACATCGGTCATCAGGCCGCCGGAGAATTCGGCGAGGTTGCACAACGCGATCGCATGCACCGTGCCGATGTGGTTGGTCACCTTGCGCCGATGCGCGATCGACGCTTCGCAGCGGCCCGGTTCCAGCACGGTGATCCGCGGTGCGATGCTCGCGAAATACGGCGCGCGCCAGCACACGGCGCGCGCGAACAACCAATGACCGCCGGGCCAGCGCGTGAACCGGCGGTAGAGCGCAAGGACCGACACCTCAGGCGGCGAAGCGCGAGTGGTCGACGCCGTGTGCGGTTTCGTAACCTGCCGAGCGCAGTTCCCACGCTTCGAAGTCGTCGACGGTGATCGCATCGAGCGTCATCGTGCGCAGCTCTTCCAGTTGCTTGCGTTCCTCGGCGGTGATCCAGCCTTCGCGCACGCCTTCTTCCAGTTGCGATGCGAAGTCGACCGCCTCGATGTCGCTGTTCTTCAGTGCCTTGAGGAACTTGCGTTCGACCGGTTCGGCCAGGACGATCTTCGGCAGGTAGCTGTCGATGCGGCCCGCCGGGTTGTGCGCGGTCGGCGTGAGGAACACCCCTTCGGCCATGCGCGCACGCGCATCGCAGGGCGTCATCAGCAAGGACGCCGCCTGGTGGCCGAGGCGATCGCTCGGTGCCTGCGCACGGCGGCCCCACGGGAAGATCAACGCCCACAACAACCAGCCGACCGGGCGGATCGGGAAGTTGCGCAGCGCGCCCGACAGGGAGTTCTCGATCTTGTTGATCGCATCGTGGAAGGCCCATGCGAGCAGGGGACGATCGCCCGACGGACGCCCTTCATCTTCGTAACGCTTGAGCATGCTGCTCGCGATGTAGAGCTGGCTGAGCACGTCGCCCAGGCGGCCCGACAGCGATTCCTTGAACTTCAGCTTGCCGCCGAGCAGCAACATCGAGGTATCGGCCATCAGCGCGAGCGCGGCCGAATAGCGATCGAGCTTGCGGTAGAAGCGACGCGTGTAGTCGTCGCCCGGCGCCTTGCCGAGTTTCGCGCCACTCAGGCCGAACCACAGGCTGCGCACGGCGTTGGAGATCGCAAAGCCGATGTGCCCGAACAAGGCGTCGTCGAACTTGTCGATGCGCTCGACCGGATCGGCCAACTGCGCGGACTTCATTTCCTTCATCACCCACGGGTGGCAGAGGATCGCGCCCTGGCCGAAGATCATCAGAGAACGCGTCATGATGTTCGCGCCTTCCACCGTGATGCTGATCGGCGTGGCCTGCCAACCGCGACCGAGATAGTTGCGCGGGCCAAGGATGATGCCCTTGCCGCCGTGCACGTCCATCGCATCGAGGATGACTTCGCGGCCCATCTGCGTGCAGTGGTACTTGGCGATCGTCGAGGGCACCGCGGGGTTTTCGCCGCGTGCCACGGCAGCCGCGGTGGCCTGCGACAGCGCGCTGATCGCATAGGCCTTGCCGCCGATGCGCGCGAGCGCTTCCTCGACGCCTTCGAAACGCCCGACCGACAAACCGAACTGCTTGCGGATGCGTGCATACGCACCGGTGACGACCGCGACACTCTTCGAACCACCGCTGGCAGTGGAGGGCAGGGTGATCGAACGACCGATCGACAGGCATTCCATCAACATGCGCCAGCCCTGGCCGGCGTAGTCTTCGCCGCCGATCAACTGCGACAAGGGCACGAAGACATCCTTGCCGTGGATCGGGCCGTTCTGGAACGGCGAGTTGAGCGGGAAGTGGCGGCGGCCGATTTCGAGCCCCGGCGTTTCGCGCGGCACCAGCGCGAGCGAGATGCCGATGTCGCGCTTGTCGCCGAGCAGGCCTTCCGGGTCGTACATGCGGAAGGCGACGCCGATCAGCGTGGCGACCGGTGCGAGCGTGATGTAACGCTTGTCGAGCGTGAGGCGAACGCCGAGCACGTTGGCGCCGTTCCATTCGCCCATCGACACGATGCCGTAGTCGGGGATCGAGGTCGCATCCGAACCGGCGAACGGGCCGGTCAGCGCGAAGCACGGCACTTCGCGGCCGTCGGCCAGGCGCGGGAGGTATTCGCGCTTCTGTTCGTCGGTGCCGTAGTGCATGAGCAGTTCGGCGGGGCCCAGCGAGTTCGGCACGCCGACGGTCGACGAAAGCACGGTGGAAATCGAGGCGAGCTTCTGGATAACCTTGTGGTTCATCAGCGCCGAGAAACCGAGCCCGCCGTATTCCTTCGGAATGTTGAGGCCGAAGAACTTGTGCTTCTTGCAGTACTCCCACAACTCCGGCGGAAGATCGGCGCGCACGTGGGTGATGTCCCAGTCGTCGGTCATGCGGCAAAGTTCTTCGCACGGGCCGTCGAGGAAGGCCTGTTCCTCCGCGGTGAGTTGCGGCTTGGGCAGCGAGAGCAACTGGTCCCAGTCGGGCTTGCCGGAGAACAACTGGCCTTCGAACCCGACGGTGCCCGCTTCGAGCGCGGTGCGTTCGGTGTCCGACAGCGGCGGCAGGATCTTCGTATAGAAGTGGAGCAGCGGCGTGGTGATGCGCGCCTTGCGGAAACCCGGCACCAGCAGCGGGATCGCGATCGCGGCGACGAGCACTGCGGCGACGATCGTCGCGGTGGCGTTCGCGCCGAGCACCCAGGCCAGGACCAGCAGGGTCACGGTCATCGCCGCCCAGTACGCCAGGCGCATCCGGTGATAGGCAGCGAAGCCCGCGGCGAGGAGCAACAACAGGAAAGGAACGACGACGCTCATCTCGATCTCCGGTGAACGCAGGTGCGCCCACACTTCAAGGGTTGATCACGACGGCGCCCGCAGGCACCATACGCCCAAGTATGGGCAGAATGGATCGGCTGTCAACGCGCTTCGGGTCAACACCGTGTCCTCACTCCGCGCATACTCTAAGGTAGGGAACCGTACGGTAAACTTTCGCCATGACCGAAGCCGCCATCCGCAATGAACGCACCGCGCGCCTGAGTGCAGAAGATTGGGCGCAGGCGGCCCTGGACCAGATCGCCGAACAGGGCGTGGCGTCGGTCGCGGTCGAGCCGCTCGCCCGGCGCCTGGGCGTCACCAAGGGCAGCTTCTATTGGCACTTCCCCTCGCGCGAAGCGCTGCTGGTCGCCGCGCTGGAGCGTTGGGAGAAGGTCGAGCAGGAAACGGTGTTCGGTTCCCTGGAGCCCATTCCCGATCCGCGCGAGCGCCTGCGCAAGCTCTTCCACCTCGTGGCGCACGAAGCCAAGTCGCACATCATCTATTCGGAGTTGCTCAAGGCGCTCGACCATCCGGCCGTGCAGCCGGTGATCGTGCGCGTGTCCGAGCGACGCCTGGATTACCTCACCGCCTCCTTCCGCCAGGCCGGGCTGAGCCGCACGGACGCGCAGCATCGCGCGCGCCTGCTGTATTCGGCCTACGTCGGTTTCCTGCAGCTCAACCTGCAGCTGCACCAGATGAACATGCAGCACGACGAGTTCGAAGCGTATGTCGAACACATGATGTCGACGCTGATTCCTCAAGCTTGAAGGACACGCATGTCCGCGCAACCCCTTTCCCTTGAAGTCGAGAATTCCACGATGGGCAGCCAGTTGGACGCGTTGAACCAATGGGTCATGGACGTGGCACGCACGACGCAGCCCGACCGCATCCACTGGTGCGACGGCAGCGACAGTGAATTCGCGGAGCTGGTCCGCGGCATGGAGGAAGACGGCACGCTGTTGCCGCTGAATTCAAAAACGCACCCCGAGAGCTGGCTGCATCGCTCGCATCCGGACGATGTCGCGCGCGTGGAGCATTTGACCTTCGTGTGCACCAGCGACCGCGAAGACGCCGGCCCGAACAACCACTGGATGTCGCCGGCCGATGCGCACGCGAAGATGGACGCGTTGTTCGCCGGTTGCATGCGCGGCCGCACGATGTACGTCATCCCCTATTGCATGGGCCCGATCGATTCCCCGCTCGCGCGCTGCGGCGTGGAAATCACCGACTCGCCCTACGTCGTGGCCAACATGCGCATCATGACGCGCATGGGCGCGGCGGCCCTGGCGCGCATCGAGCGCGAAGGGCATGCGGGCGCACTTGGCGCCCGCTCTGAAAGAATGTTCGTGAAAGGCCTGCATTCGATCGGCGAGCTCGATCCCGAGCGCCGCTTCATCATGCATTTCCCGGAAGAACTGACGATCCAGTCCTACGGTTCGGGCTACGGCGGCAACGCGCTGCTCGGCAAGAAGTGCCATGCGCTGCGCATCGCGTCGCACCAGGCGCGCAACGAAGGTTGGCTCGCCGAACACATGCTGATCCTCGGCGTCGAGAATCCGCAGGGCGAAACGCATTACATCGCCGCGGCCTTCCCGTCGGCGTGCGGCAAGACCAACCTGGCGATGCTGATTCCGCCGGAGGGCTATCGCGATGCCGGCTGGAAGGTGTGGACCGTCGGCGACGACATCTGCTGGATGCGCCCCGGCCCCGATGGGCGCCTGTATGCAATCAACCCCGAGGCCGGTTTCTTCGGCGTCGCGCCGGGCACCTCGGAGAAATCCAATCCGAATGCGCTGGCAACCATCCAGCGCAACACCATCTTCACCAACGTCGGCCTGACCGAAGACGGCCAGCCTTGGTGGGAGGGCCTCGACGACCGCAAGCCCGCCTTTGATTGGCGCGGCAATGCATACGATTTCAGTGCCCCGGCGGCGCATCCGAACGCGCGCTTCACCGTCTCGGCACGCCAGTGCCCGAGCTGGTCGCCGAAGGCCGAGGACGCGCAGGGCGTGCCGATCTCGGCGATCGTCTTCGGTGGTCGACGCGCATCGCTCGTGCCGCTGGTCTTCGAAGCGCGCGACTGGACGCACGGCGTGCTCGTCGGTGCGGCGATGGGTTCGGAAACCACCGCGGCGGCGACCGGTGCGGTCGGCGTGATGCGTCGCGACCCGATGGCGATGAAGCCCTTCTGCGGCTACAACTTCGCCGACTACTTCGCGCACTGGCTGTCGTTCGACAAGCCCGGCGCGAACCTGCCGAAGATCTTCCACGTCAACTGGTTCCGCAAGGGCGAGGACGGCAAGTTCCTGTGGCCGGGCTTCGGCGAAAACCTGCGCGTGCTGGAATGGATGATCGGCCGCGTCGAAGGCCGCGCGTCGGCGACGGAAACGCCGATCGGCGCATTGCCGAAAGCCGAGGACATCCACCTGGAGGGCGTGGCCCTGTCGGACGAGGCGCGCCGGGTGCTGTTCGACTTCGATCGACCGGGCTGGCAGGCGGAAATCGACAGCCTTCAGACCTTCCTGGACGAGTTCGGCGAGCGCGTTCCCGACGCACTCAAACGCGAGCAGGGGCGCATCGCGGCCGAATTACGCGATTCCTGACCTCGATACGCCAGCGAATGCAACGCCCAAACGGGCCCCCTCGGGGGCCCGTTTTTCTTTGTCGGATCAGGGGCTTCCAGCGTTTTCCAGCCGCTGGCCGCGGGCGGTGTGTGTGTTAATTCCGTTTGACTGTTGTTGTCAATTCGTTATTTCCCCTATAGTCGGGTGGTCATGTCTCAAACCTGACAGTGACTTTTCTCTTTAATTCAACCTTCCCGTGGGGGGAATTCATGGCTTCAATGAAATCTTTGACGCTGAAGCGCAGCGCGCTCACCGTCGCGCTGGGCCTCTGCTTCGCTGGTGCGGTGCAGGCGCAGAGCGCCGTGGGCTCGATCTTCGGCGACACGACGAGCGGCGCGACTGTCCGCATCGAAAACGTGGACACCGGTTCGGCACGTGAAGTGACCGCCGATTCTTCGGGCCGCTTCACGCTCCCGCAGCTCTCCCCGGGTCGCTATCGCGTGATCTCCGGTGGCCAGACGCGTGAAGTGCGCGTCAGCGTCGGTACCGGTACGCCGGTCAACTTCGCTCCGCAGGAACTGGGTTCGGTCACGGTCGTCGGCGCCGGTGCGATCAACCCGATCGACGTCTCGTCGGTCGAGTCGACGACGGTGTTCACCGCCGAGCAGATCCAGGCCCTTCCGGTTTCGCGTGACGTCACCAACGTCGCCCTGCTTGCCCCGGGCACCGTCCGCGGCGACACCGGCCTCGGCAACCTCGCCTCCTTCGGCGGCGCGTCGGTCGCGGAAAACGGCTACTACATCAACGGCTTCGACGTCACGAACCTGCGTTCGCTGCTGTCGTACGCGCAGCTTCCGTTCGAGTCGATCTCCGAACAGCAGGTCAAGACCGGTGGCTACGGCGCCGAGTACGGCCGTTCGCTGGGTGGCGTGATCAACATCGTGACCAAGCGCGGTACGAACGAGTGGAAGGGTGGCGGCAGCGTCTATTGGGAACCGAACCAGCTGCGTTCGACGGGCAAGGACGCGCCTTCGCGCGACCCGGAATCCGCCGCGCTGCTCGTGTTCCGTTCCGCCGATGAAGCCGACACGCTCGAGTACAACGCGTACGCCGGCGGTCCGCTGATCAAGGACAAGCTCTTCATGTTCGGCCTGGTCACCGGCCGCCACAACACGAAGAACACCTTCGACCAGAACAGCAGCGAGACCGAATCCAACACGTCGCCCAGCGGCATGTTGAAGCTCGACTGGAACATCACCGACGACCACCTGCTCGAGTTCACGGGGATCTACAACAAGGAAACCCTGGACCGCACGCATTACGACAGCGCCACGCCGTACAGCCGCAACAACGACCTGTTCGCGTACGACTACGAGCAGAAGTCCGGCGGCAGCGTCCTGATCGGCAAGTACACCGGCTACCTCACCGACTCGCTGACCCTGTCGGCGCAGTACGGCGACCTCAAGTACGACAACCCGTACATCCCGGGCGGCCTGCCGGGCGAAGACTGCCCGACCGTCTACGGCGTGGGCCTGGTCTACCTGGGTTGCTGGCCGGCGGCGAGCTTCGCTGCGGTCCGTCCCGTCACTGCGGCTCCGGATACCGACCGTCGCAAGGCATGGCGCATCGACCTTGACTGGCGCATCGGCGACCACGCCGTCCGCGCGGGCCTGGACAGCGAAGAGTTCGTTTCCAAGTTCACCGCGACCAACTACGCCGGTGGCGTGTACTACCGTTACTTCAACTCGCCGGGTCCCGGCGGCGTGACCAACGGTGTGCCGAACGACCAGCCGTACGTGCGTCGTCGTTTCATCACGCGTTCGTCGGGCGGTTACAAGACCACCAACGAAGCGGCGTACCTGGAAGACAGCTGGAACGTCACCGACAAGCTGATGCTGTACGGCGGCATCCGCCTCGAGCGCTTCGACAACAAGAACGCCGATGGCGTCTCGTTCGTGAAGTCCGACGACCTGTGGGCCCCGCGCCTCGGTTTCTCGTGGGACGTGATGGGTGACTCGTCGTTCAAGGTGTTCGGTAACGCCGGCCGTTACTTCATCCCGGTCGCCAACAACACCTCGATCCGCGCTTCGGGCGCCGAAGCCACGACCAACGAGTACTTCCTGTACACGGCGGTCGATCCGATCACCGGTGCCCCGACCCTGGGCACGCAGCTCGGCGGCCTGGCGCTCAACGGCAGCTTCACCGCCCCGAACCCGGCCACCGTCGCCGCCGCGAACCTGAGCCCGATGTACCAGGACGAATACATCCTGGGCATGCAGAAGCAGCTCAATGAGAACTGGAACATCGGCATCCGTGGCATCAAGCGCAAGATCAAGGACGGCTTCGACGACACGTGCAGCCACCAGGCGCTTGCCGATTGGGCAGCCGACAACGGCTACACGAACTACGACTACAACACGGCCGCTTCGTGCTACCTGATCAACCCGGGCCGTGACGCCGACCTCGCGCTGGACCTCAACAACGACGGCACGTTCACCACGGTGACCATCCCGGCGCGTTACTTCGGCCTGCCGCAGTACCGTCGTAACTACAGCGCGGTCGAGTTCTTCTTCGAGCGCATGAAGGCCGATCGCTGGGCGTTGCAGGGTTCGTACACCTTCGCCAAGAGCGTCGGTAACGCGGAAGGCTACGTGAACTCGACCCTGGAGCAGGCGGACGCCGGCATCACCCAGGACTTCGACTTCGCGGCGTTCGGCGAAGGCGCGTACGGCTACCTGCCGAACGACCGTCGCCACACCGTCAAGATGTTCGGTACCTTCGACATCACCGACCAGTGGCGCGTTGGCGGCAACATGATCGTCCAGTCGGGTCGCCCGGTGAACTGCAACGGCTACATCCCGGAAAGCCACCCGTCCTTCCAGGGCATCGACGGCGGTTCGATCGGCGCGTACTCGGCCTCGAGCTTCTACTGCCACGACGCCGCCGGTAACCCGCACCTGGGTAACCGTGGCGACCATGGTCGTACGCCGTGGTCCAAGACGTTCGATGCGAACGTTGCCTGGACCCCGACGTTCGGCGACGGCAAGCTGACGCTGCAGATGGACGTGTTCAACCTGCTCGGCGACGAAGGCGTGACCGAATACGTCGAAACCGGCGACAAGAACCGCGCTTCCCCGGTGGCTTCGCAGGATTACCTCCTGCCGATCAACTACCAGACGCCGCGTTACTTCCGCTTCTCGGCGCGTTACGACTTCTGATCCATCGAGTCGATTGTGGTAAACCGACGGCCGCTGCTCACGCAGCGGCCGTTTTTTATTCGGAATGCATATGAACGATCCGTCCCCCGAGATTCTCTGGCGCGAAGCGCAACTGACCTTCCGCGCCGACCCGGCGCGCGCCGCCGCCCTGTGCGAACAACTGCTCGCGCGCGCACCCGGTTTCTGGGGCGCGCACTGGATGCTTTCGCGCCTGTTCCAGGCACGCGGCGCCTTCCGCGCGGCGGTCTCGCACGCGCGTGCCTCCGCGCGCGGCCTGCGCCAGGATGCCTCCCCGCATGAAGTGCTGGTCGTCGCCAGCGGGCTGATTTCCACCGGCGAATACGCGACTTGCGCACAACTGCTGGCGTCGCTGGATCCGCGCATGGGCCTGGACCCGATGCAACTGACCGGCGTCGCCGAGCAGGCGATGATGCTCGACGACCCCGCCACCGCGCTGCGTTGGCTGGATGTCGCGAACGATTCGAACGTGCACAGCCCGGCGCTGTCCTTCCTGCGCGGCAATGCATTGAAATTCACCGGTCGCCTGGAGGCGGCCGCATCCGCCTTCGAAGAGGCGATCGCGCTGGAGCCGGGCCATCCCGGTGCGCACTTCGCACTGGCATCGCTCGACGTGGCCGAAGGGCGCGACGCGCGCATCGCGCGTCTCGAACGTCTGCTTGCAAGCAACGCCGACGGCAGCCTGGTCTCCGCCTGGTCCTACGCGTTGTTCCGCGAACTCGACAATGCCGACGCACCCGAACGCGCGTGGCCGCATCTGGAACGCGCGATGGCCTTGCGCAAGGCGACGAGCCGATACGACGCCGCGCGCGAGGACGCGATCTTCGATCGCATCATCGATGCCGCGCGTGCCGAGTCGATCGCGCGCCAGGCCGTGGATGCCGAGCGCATCCCGCTCTTCATCATCGGCCTGCCGCGGTCGGGCACGACCGTCGTCGAACGCATCCTCGGCAACCACGCCGACGTCGCGAGCTGCGGCGAATCCAATGCACTGCGCATGGCCTACAAATGGGCCAGCGATTACTGGTGCGAAGGTTTCCTCGACACCGAGGCCTCGCAGCGCCTGGCGCACACCGACGCGGCGACGGTCGGAACCTTGTACCTCCATGCCACGCAGGCGCGCAGCGCCGGCCGGCGTTGGCATACCGACAAGCACCCGGGCAACGTCGCACTGGCGGGCGTCGCGCTCGCCGCGTTGCCGCAGTCGCGGATCGTGCACGTGCGCAAGGATCCGGTCGACGCGTGTTTCGGCTGCTTGCGCGAGTTGTTCACCAACGCGTTCTACGACTGGAGCTACGCGTTCGACGATGTCGCCAACCACCATCGCAATACCGTGCGCCTGATGCGACATCTGCAGCAGCTCGCGCCCGAACGCATCGTCGACGTGCAATACGAAACCCTGGTCGCGCAACCCGAAGCGGGCGCAAGCGCGCTCCTCGCCGGATGCGGCCTCGCACCGCAAGCCGGTGTGCAGGACATCACCGCGAACCTGCAACCGGTGACCACCGCCAGCAGCGTGCAGGTGCGCAAGCCGATCCACGCGGGGCGGGTGGGCTGGTGGAAGCGCTACGAACGCCAATTGCGTCCGCTGCAATCGGCGCTCGCGAACGACGATTGAGGCGACAGCGGCTGTATCGCGTCTCACGCGGCGACCTTTCGTCGGCTGTAACACGCCTGCGTGCGGCAACTCGGCAATAAAAATACCGCTTGGATTCAAGCGGTTGTCGGCGCGCGAAAACATGAATCCGACCGCGCGTTTCGTTACGTCGCCGGAAGGGGGTGGTTAAGGATTTGTTCGAGGTCTAACGTCCGCCGCATCGATCCGATTTACGGATTGCACATTTCTTCTTCTTCGAGTTCTTCGGCAGGAGGGAATGATCATGGCGACCAGCCGCAACATCGGGCGCCTCAAGCGCACCACGCTCGCAGCCGCACTCGGGCTCTGTTTCATCGGCGGCATCCACGCGCAGACCAACACCGCCGGTGCGGTGTCGGGCCGCGCAGCGTCGGGCGACACGATCACCATGTCCAATCCCGCAACGGGGTTCACGCGCACGATCACCGTCGGCGCCGACGGCAATTTCCGTTTCTCGCAGATTCCGATCGGGCAGTACACGGTCACGCGCAACGGCAGTTCGCCCAAGCAGATCACGGTCAACGTCGGCACTGCGGCGAACGTCGATTACGCGGCTGTCGCCGCGGCGGGCCCGCAGGAACTGGAAGGCGTCGAAGTGATCGGCACCGGCGCGGTCAATCCGATCGACGTCACCTCGGTCGAATCCACCACGATCCTGACGGCCGAACAGATCGCCAAGATCCCCGTTCCGCTCAACACCACGGCGGTCGCGCTGCTCGCGCCCGGCACCGTGCGCGGCGACGCGGTCTTCGGCAACCTCGCTTCGTTCGGCGGCGCGTCGGTGGCGGAGAACGCGTACTTCATCAACGGCTTCAACATCACCAACGCGTTCCGCAACCTCAACTTCGCGCAAGTCCCCTTCGAGGCCATCCAGGAACAGCAGATCAAGACCGGTGGTTACGGCGCCGAATTCGGCCGTTCGCTCGGCGGCGTGGTCAACCAGATCACCAAGCGCGGTACGAACGATTTCCACGCGGGCGGCAACGTGTTCTGGAGCCCGAAGGACCTGCGCGAGGACGTCCACGACGCCTACCAGACCAATGGCGTGCTGCGTTCGGACAACTCGCAGGAAAGCGTGGACGAATGGCGCACCAACATCTGGGCCAGCGGCGCGCTGATCAAGGACAAACTCTTCGCCTACGGCCTGATCTCCTACGGAAAGACGAGAAACGAAACCTACGGCAACGCCGTCGCATCGACCAACGTCAGCGACGACATCGCGTTCCCGACGTGGCTGTTGAAGATGGACTGGAACATCACCGACAGGCACGCCCTCGAGTTCACCGCGTTCTCCGACAAGCAGAAGAACGAACAGGAGGTTTTCGCCAATCGACCGGGCGTCACCGAACGCCTCAACCTGGTCGGTACCAACTTCCAGGACCAGGGCGGCGAGAACTACATCCTGAAGTACACCGGCTATCTCACCGACACCTTCACCCTGTCGGCCCTGGCCGGCCACGGTGAGTTCACCCGCGAGCAGCACCTGCGCACGGCTGCCGGCCTGCCCGTCCAATACAACGGCGACATCGCGTCGACCGCGACCGGCTGCCCCCAGATCGAAGATGCGCGTCCGGAATACCGCCGGATCGCGACCGGCGTGTACTCCAGTACCTGCAACATCACCAACGATACGATCGACCGTACCGACTCGGGCGACAAGCGCGATCAGTTCCGGCTCGACGCCGAATGGCAATTGGGCGACCACCTGCTGCGCTTCGGCTACGACCGCGACGACTTCGAATCCGTCGCCGGCGTCGCGATCGAAGGTGGCTTCCAGTGGCGTTACACCACCGTCGACCCCGACGGCATCGAAAACAGCGGGGACGAATTCGACCGCGCGCGCCAGCAGTTCTTCCAGCAGGGCGCCACCGTCAAGGTCAAGCAGCACGCGTATTACATCCAGGACAGCTGGAACATCACCGACAACTTCATCGGTTACTTCGGCCTGCGCTGGGATACGTTCGAGAACCTCAACGGCAACGGCGAAAGCTACGTCAAGATCAGCAACCAGTTCGGCCCGCGCCTGGGCTTCTCGTGGGACGTCTTCGGTGACTCGACGTTCAAGGTGTTCGGCAACGCAGGCCGCTACGCGCTACCGCTGACGCCGTCGGTGGCCGTGCGCGGTGCGTCGGCCTCATTGTTCAGCCGCGAGAGCTTCGATTTCGACCAGACGGTGGATCCGATCACCGGTGCGCCGATCAATCCGGTCGCCGTCCCCGACAGCTTCCTGTATCTCAACTCCGAAGATGGCCGGCCGAAGAACCCGCTGACCATCGCGTCGAAGAACCTCGACCCGATGTACCAGGACGAATACATCCTCGGCTTCCAGAAGGCCTTGACGGACCACCTGTCACTGGGCATCCGGGGCATCTACCGCGAACTGAAGCAGGCGATCGACGACAACTGCGATTACACCGCGGTGCTCGACGCGAACGGATTCTCCGCCACGTTCGACAATGCGGGCGACTTCATCGGCTTCTCGAACGCAGCCGGCGACTTCGCGATGCTGCCCAACCCCGGCTTCCCGTATTGCCGCATGTTCAATCCGGGCAAGGATGCGGTGTTCGTGACGGACCTGCTCGGGAACGGGCAACTGACGACGAACGTGATCCCGGGTGCGCGCCTGTCGCCGAAGGCCAAGCGCAACTACTCGGCGATGGAATTCTTCGTCGATGGCAGTTGGGACAATTTCTTCCTGCAAGGTTCGTACACCTTCGCCAAGTCGATCGGCAACACCGAGGGCGGCGTGAAGTCGGACATCGGGCAGAACGACACGAGCGTCACGCAGGATTTCGATTACATCGAGCTGACGACGGATACGTACGGCTATCTGCCGAACGATCGCCGCCACAGCATCAAGTTGTTCGGCAACTACACGATCAACGACGAGTGGTCTGTGGGCGCCAACCTGTTGATCCAGTCGGGCCGACCGGTGAACTGCATCGGCGTGCTCGATCGCGATCCGGCGCGCGCGCCGGGTGCGCCTCCGGGCCCCGGTTACGACCCGCATCCATACGATGCGGCATTCATGCGCTGCAACAATCTGCCGGTGCCGCGCGGTACGGCGGGCCGGTTGCCGTGGACGCAGAACCTCGACATGAATGTCGCGTACGCGCCGTCGTGGGCAGCGGGCCTGCAGTTCAAGATCGACGTCTTCAACGTTTTCAATTCGCAGAAGGTCACGTCGGTCAACGAACTCGCCGAAGTACCGGAGACGGGTCTTCCCTCCGAGACCTACCTGGTGCCCGCCAGCTTCCAGGCGCCGCGCTCGCTCCGCTTCATGATCCAGTACGACTTCTGACCTTGTCGGAATGCGGGGACGAAGAGGCCGCCGGAAGGCGGCCTTTTTGTCGAGTTGGAGAGGGCACTGGAAACGTTACCAGCGACAGCTCAGACCGTTGCGGGAGGGGTTTGAATCCGTGGGAATTACCGCAAACGCCTGATTTCAAAAGTAAAAAAGTCGCAAAAAATTTGTTTGGATCCAATTGCGTCAAACCGCCGCAAGGTACTTGTTAAGGAAATGTTCAAGGGTCTATAGTCGGCCGGTCGGACTACTTACCGGCTGCTGATGTTTGATTGGTCAATCCGCAAACAGCCCTGAGGGGGTTAGAAATGGCTTCTGAACATCTTAAAAAAGGCTTAAAGCGAAGCGCGTTGAGTCTCGCGCTCGGCTTCTGTTTCATCGGCGGCGTCCAGGCGCAGACCAACACCGCGGGTGCGGTGTCGGGTTCGGCCCAGGCCGGTGACACGATCACGATCTCCAACGCCAACACCGGTTTCTCGCGCACGATCACGGTCGGTGCCGACGGTGCTTATCGCTTCTCGCAGGTGCCGATCGGCCAGTACACGGTGACGCGCAACGGCACGAGCCCGCGCACCGTCACGGTGAACGTCGGTACCGCCGCGAACGTCAGCTACGCCGCGCCCACCGGTAACCCGCAGGAACTCGAGGCCGTCACGGTCACGGGCCAGGCGGTCAACCCGATCGACGTCACGTCGGTCGAATCCACCACGATCCTCACCGCCGAACAGCTCGCGAAGATTCCGGTCGCGCGCGACACGACCAGCGTCGCGCTGCTCGCACCGGGCACCGTGAAGGGCGATGGCGCGTTCGGCAACCTCGCTTCGTTCGGTGGTTCGTCGGTTGCGGAAAACCAGTACTACATCAACGGCTTCAACGTCACCAACTCGTTCCGCAGCCTGAACTTCTCGAAGGTCCCGTTCGAGGCCATCCAGGAACAGCAGGTCAAGACCGGTGGTTACGGCGCTGAATTCGGCCGTTCGCTCGGCGGCGTGATCAACCAGATCACCAAGCGCGGTACCAACGACTTCCACGCCGGTGGCAACATCTACTGGGCGCCGGATTCGCTGCGCGAAGACGTCAAGAACGTCTACTACGCCAACCCGCTCGTCGCGACCGACTTCGGCCTGATCCAGGAAGACAACTCGAAGGACAGCTTCGAGGGCGTCAATGCGAACCTGTGGGCCAGCGGCGCGCTGATCAAGGACAGGCTGTTCGCCTACGGCCTGGTGTCGCTCTCCAAGAACGACTCGACCAACTACGGCAACATCGACGCCTTCACCAACAACGACTCGACGGTCAAGACGCCGGGTTGGCTGGTGAAGTTGGACTGGAACATCAACGACAACAACCTGCTGGAATTCACGGCGTTCTCGGACGACCAGACCACGAAGACCAGCGTCTACGCCAACCAGCCGCGTACGCTCAACCGCGGCAACTTCGCCGGCAAGCTCGTCGACGAACAGGGCGGTGACAACTACGTCCTGAAGTACACCGGTTACATGACCGACTCGTTCACGCTGAGCGCCCTGTACGGCCACGGCGTGTTCAAGCGGCAGCAGCACCTGGAGAACCCGGACGGTTCGGAAGTCGTGTACTCGGGCAACATCACCGACGCCTACGCGACCGACCCGCTCGCCACCACCACGCTCGGTGGTTGCCCGGCGATCCTCGACATCCGTCCCGGCTACCGCAAGGCTATAACCGGCACGTACGGCAGCTCCTGCCACCTCATGGGCGGCGCGCTGCTGCAGGCCGACAACAACGAAGACACCCGCGACCAGTGGCGTATCGACGCCGAGTGGGCGCTCGGTTCGCACCAGATCCGCTTCGGTATCGACGTCGACGATTACCAGTCGGTCGCCGGTGAAGCGAACGTCGGTGGCTGGCTGTGGCGTTACTCGACCCGCAACCCGGACGGCGTGCCGAACAACGGCGACGAGTTCGACGTCGTGCGTCGCCAGACCACCGCCCGCGGTACGACGGTCAAGCTGGAACAGCAGGCCTTCTACATCGAAGACAGCTGGAACATCACCGACAACTTCATCGTCTATTACGGCGGTCGTTGGGACACGTTCAAGAACAAGTCCGCGTCGGGCGACACGTTCGTCGAGATCAAGAACCAGTTCGGCCCGCGCCTGGGCTTCTCGTGGGACGTCAACGGCGACAGCACGTTCAAGATCTACGGTAACGCCGGTCGTTACGCCCTGCCGCTCACGCCGAGCGTCGCGGTGCGCGGTTCGAGCGCGTCGATCTTCCAGCGTTCGAACAACAACCTGTTCTCGGGCGTCGACCCGGTGACGGGCGTGCCGATCCTGGTCAACCCGCTGAACCCGCTGAACCTGATCAACGGCGAAGACGGTCGTGCGCACGACTCGAACACGATCGCGTCGAAGAACCTCGATCCGATGTACCAGGACGAATACATCCTGGGCATGCAGATGCAGGTCACGGACCACATGACCTTCGGTACCCGCGCGATCATGCGTGAGCTGAAGGCCGCCATCGACGACAACTGCGATTACACCGCGGTCCTCGACGCCAACCCGGATACCGCGGGCCAGGCAGTGATCCCGAACCCGAGCTTCCCGTACTGCCGCCTGATCAACCCGGGCAAGGATGCGGTGCTGTACACCGACCTGGACGGCGACGGTCCGCTCGCGCCGGTGCTCAACACGATCCCCGGTGCGCGCCTCGCACCGCAGGCCAAGCGTTCGTACTCCGCCATGGAGTTCTTCCTCGACGGCAACTGGGACAAGTTCTTCTTCCAGGGTTCGTACACGCTGTCCTACAACAAGGGCAACACCGAAGGCGGCGTGAAGTCCGACATCGGCCAGAGCGACACCAACACCACGCAGGACTTCGACTACCGCGAGCTCGCGGTCGACACGTACGGCTACCTGCCGAACGACCGTCGCCACGCGCTGAAGCTGTTCGGCAACTACGAGATCACCGACGAATGGTCGGTGGGCTTGAACCTGCTCGTGCAGTCCGGTCGTCCGATCAACTGCCTGGGCGTGCTGCAGCCGTGGCCGTCGAGCACGGGCTTCCACCCGTACGGTTCGTCGTTCATGCGTTGCGGTACGACGCCGGCCGGCCAGCAGCCGATCGACTTCACCGACCTGCAGGGTCCGCACTATCCGTATGCTGCGCGCCCGCGCGGTACGGCCGGTCGCCTGCCGTGGACGAACTCGATCGACCTCAACGTCGGCTACTCGCCGTCGTGGGCGGCGGGCCTGATGTTCAAGGTCGACGTGTTCAACGTGTTCAACAACCAGAAGGTCACGTCGGTCAGCGAAGTGGCGGAAGACGCGGATACCGGTATTCCGCTCAACACCTACCTGCTGCCGCGTTCGTACCAGGCACCGCGTTCGGTGCGCTTCATGGTGCAGTACGACTTCTGATCCATCGGTTGTCGGCGATACAGGAGCGGCCGCCTTCGGGCGGCCGCTTTTTTTTGTAGGATGCGGGCAATCTTTTCGACGACGCGCATCCCATGGACAGTCAGTTCGAGCGCCAGTGGCGATTGGCCAGGACGCTCGAGAACCAGGGCCGTCCGCTGGAGGCCAAGCCGATCTACGAAACCCTGCTCGCGGCCGATCCCGACCGCTTGTACGTGCGCCTGCGCATGTCGGTGATCGAAGAAGGGCAGGGCCACTATCGCGCGGCGCGCGAGCATGCATTGCGTTGCGCCGGTTCGGTGCGCAGCCGGCGGCCCGGCGACCTGGCGCACGTGACGCGTCGCCTGTTGGCCTTCGATGAACCCCAATTGGTCTTCGAGTTGATCATGGGGGCGGATTGGCAGTCCCCGGAGCTGATCCGCAACGCCGCCATGCTTGCGCAGCATCTGTGGTTGATCGACAAGCTCGATTGCGCGCTCGACCTGATCGCCGACGTCGAGCCGCGCGTGCGGCCGAACGGCTCGTTGGCCTACGCGAAGGCGCAGGTGCTCAACTACCTCGGGCGGATGGATGAGGCCGCCGCGGAATACGAGCGTTGCATCGCGATCGAACCGACCTACACGCTTGCGCACTGGTCGCTCGCCTCGTTGCGCAAGGCCTCGCCGCCGGGTGCGCGCACGCAACGCATCGAGCGCGCGCTCGCGGCGCTCCCGGCCGACGACACCACGCGCGACTACATGCACTTCGCCTTGTTCAAGGAATACGACGACGCCGGCGACACCGACGCCGCGTGGCGCCACCTGCAGGCCGGTGCGGCGATCAAGCGCGCAACGGTGCCTTACCGCGGCAGCGACGAGCAGGCGGGCTTCGAAGCCCTCCAGCGGTGGACGCCGGCGAAGAAGGGCGATGCATCGGCCAGCGACGCAGCGTTCGCGCCGATCTTCATCCTCGGGATGCCGCGCACGGGCACGACCCTCGTCGAACGCATCGTCGGTGGACACGACAGCGTCGCGCAGGGCGGGGAGCTCAACGATTTCCACACTGCGCTGTGCCTGGCGACCGATGCGTTTCTCGGCACGACCGTGACGGAGGATGTGGTCGCGCGCGTCGCAGCGGTCGATCTGGACGCCGTCGGGCGTACCTACATGGCACGCACCGCACATCGCGCAGCGGGCAAGCCCTTCCTCACCGACAAGAATCCGATGAACGCGGCATTCGCCGGCTTCATCGCACGGGCATTGCCGAATGCGCGCATCGTCTGCCTGCGCCGCGATCCGATGGATGCGTGCTTCTCCAACCTCAAGGAGTTGTTCGGCAACGCGGCGTACGGCTACAGCTACGACCTCGGGGAACTCGCCGACCACTACGCGCGCTTCGACGCCCTGTGCCGCCATTGGCGCCAGGCCCTGCCGGGCCGCTTCCTCGAGGTGCAGTACGAAACCCTCGTGACCGACACCGAGCCCACCGTGCGCGCGTTGCTCGACTTCTGCGGCCTGCCGTTCGACGCGCGCTGCCTGGACATCACCGGCAACACCGCGCCGGTTTCGACGGCCAGCAGCACGCAGGTGCGCCAGCCGATCCATGCGCGCAGCGTCGGCGCGTGGCAGCGCTACGCGATGCAGCTCGAACCGCTGCGCGCGCGCCTGGCTTCGCACGGGCTGGTCGACTGATGCTCCCGCAGGAAGAACAACGCCTGCGCCAGCAGGCCGACCTGCACGTCACGCGCCGGGAATTCGCGCAGGCGATCGCCGCTTACGAAGGGCTCGAGGCCGCGCGTCCGAACGATGCCAACGTATTGCTGCACCTGTCCTACGCGCATTCGCTCGCCGGGCACTATCGCGCCGCGCGCGAATATGCGCTGAAGACGCAACGCGCGCGTCCGCGCGATCCCGCGGTGTTGCGTGAGATGTTTTCGCGCTTGCGCACGTTCAACGCCGTGCCCGAGATGCACGCGGCCATCGACGATCTGCGCCCGTTGTCGAACATCCCGATCCCGGTGCTGCTGGCCGCGGCGGCGCAATTCAGTTACCTCAACGAACAGACGCGCGCACTCGCGCTGCTCGACGAAGCGCGCCGCGCGGATCCCGATTTTCCGCCCACGCTCGTTGCGCGTGCGCAGATCCTGACGTATCTCGGGCGCTTCGACGAAGCGGAAGCCGAAGTCCTGCGCAGCCACAGGCGCGCGCCGGAGATCCCGCACGGCTGGACCGTGCTCGCGCGCGTGCGCAAGCAGACCAGCGCGTCGAATCATGTCGATGCGATCCGTGCGCAGCTGCGACGCCCCGGCCGCAAGCCGGAGGAAATCGCGATGCTCGCCGATGCGCTGCACAAGGAGCTCGACGACATCGGCGACTACGAAGGCGCATGGGCTGCGCTGGAACAGATGTGTCGCGCGAAGCGTCCGACCTTGTCGTATTCGCGGGAGGAAACGCGGCGCCTGTTCGACGCGCTGATCGATTTTCCGGCGGGTCCGATCGCGCCGGCGACGCCGACGGCAAGCACGCCGATCTTCATCGTCGGCATGCATCGTTCGGGGACGACGCTGCTCGAACAACTGCTCGACGGCCATCCCGACGTGCATGGCGTCGGCGAGCTCTACGACTTCACCACGCAGATGCGGTGGGGGACCGACCACCACTGTCCGGGCGTGATCGACGAAAAGATCGTCGCGCGCGCACGCGACGCCGACTTCGCCGCGATCGGACAGGGATATCGCGAGGGCATGGCGTGGCGCGTGGGCAATGCGCGCTGGTTCACCGACAAGCTGCCGTCGAACTTCCTCAATATCGGGTTCATCTGCCGCGCGATGCCGGACGCGAAGATCCTGCACATGGTGCGCGACCCGATGGAGACCTGCTTCTCCAACCTGCGCGAGCTGTTCTCCACCGCCAACGCGTATTCCTACGACCAGGGCGAGCTCGCCGATTTCCACCACCAGTACCGGCGCCTGATGGCGCATTGGCACGCCGCGTTTCCCGGCCGCATCCTCGATGTCGACTACGCGGCGCTGACGCGCGACACCGAGCGCGTGTTGCGCGAGGTTTCCGCGTTCTGCGGCTTCGCCTATGAGCCGGAGATGCTCGCGCTGCAGAACCGCACGCGCGGGGTGTCGACCGCGAGCGCGGTGCAGGTGCGTGGCAAGGTGGAAGCGCGCGAAGTGCCGAAGTGGGCGCCCTACGAGGCCCACCTGCAAACATTGATCGAAGGGTTGCGCGAGGCCTGACAGGCGCCGCGGGGCGTCAGCGGATCACAGATCCTGCTGGTACTGCACGTAGGGCACGGTGCCCTGGTCTTCGGTGTCGGCCGGCAGCGCGAAGGGATTCTTGCCGCGCGTCACCACGTTTTCCGCGCCGACGGTGAGCTGCCCGCGCCACGGGGTCCGCCAGGTCAGGCCGATGCCGAAGCCCTGGAAGTTGTTCGGCTGGCCCGGCACGTCGATGACGCGGCCGATGATGTTGCCGCTGAAGTTGCCGTAGCCGCCGCCCACGCTGAAGCTGCGGGTATCCCAGCGATCGGCGAGTTCCGGAACGTCCGCCACCGACACCAGGCGCGCCTTGGCGATGGTGCCGCCGATGGTGATGAAGCCTTCGCGGCCGATGTTCTTCTGCCCGAACACGGCGACGTCGTGCTGCTCGACGCGCGCCCGCGCGTTCGGGCTCAGCCACGCCGGCAAGGTTTCCTGCCCGGTGCCCAGCGTCAGGCCCACGCGCGCACCGTTGCGGCTGAACGCGGTGGTCGCGTTCAAGTGGCGGCTGTCGGTGGGTTCGTCGAGCGAAGCGAGCAGGCAGTGGTTGGCGAGATTCGAGATCGCACTCGCCACGCCCGTCTTGCGATCGCAGAGCAGGCCGAGCGAATCGCCGGCATCCAGGCCGAAGGCCGTATCGAGCGCGCCTTCGCTGAACTGCTTGCGCAGCCCGACGGCATTCTGCGTGGGCTCCAGCAGCAACACCGCTTCGACCTTGCCGCTCGCCTGGTTCCAGACGGGCAGCTCCACCATGCCGTCCTTGTTCCGCGATTGCGCATGCGCCCCGGCCGCCGCCACGAGGGCGATGAGGGCAATGCACAGGCGCTGGCGGAACGAGCGTCGCATGGCGGTCTGGGACCCGTAGGGCCGGTCGAAGTTCCTGAAGAGGCGGTTGTCTGAATCCTAGTCCGTTTATGTTTATTTAACAATCATCCGGAGACAAAAAAATGCACCCGGAGCGGGATCTGCGTCCCGTTACTGCATGCGTTCGGGGGCCGGCATGGGCGCCGAGCCGGGGGCGAACAGCCCCGCGATCTCGGCCGCCGTAAAGGCGTAGCCCTGCCCACAAAACTCGCAACGCACCCGCGCGGTTCCGTCGGCCACCGATGCCTCCGCCTCCTCCCGACCCAGGGACTGCAGCATGGCCTCCACGCGTTCGCGGGAGCAGGAACACCCGAAGCGCAGGGGCCGGTCGGCCAGCAATTCCGGGGCTTCCTCGTGGAAGAGGCGGTGGAGCAGGGTGGTGCGGGGCAGTTCCAGGAGCTCCTTCGCCGTCAGCGTGTCGAACAGGGCGCAGGCCCGCGTCCAGCCGTCGGCGTCGCCCGCGTCGCCGGGGAGCTTCTGCAGCATCAGGCCCGCGGCGCTGTTGTCGTCGGCGGCCAGCAGGAGCCGGGTGGGCAATTGCTCGGACTGGAGGAAGTAGTGCTCGAAGGCCGTCTTCATGTCGCCGCCTTCCAGCGGGACCAGGCCCTGGTAGCGCTGGGGGTCGCGGCCATGCGGCGTCGGGTTCTCGATGGTGATGGCCAGGATCGGGTCGGGCCCGAGGTCGGCCAGGCCCTGCGGCGCGGGCTGGTCGTCGTCGTACTGCGCGATGCCGCGCAGCGTGCCCGCGGCCGTGCATTCGGCGAAGAGCGTGCGCAGCGCGCCGCGGCCCCGCAGTTGCACCGACAGGCGTCCGTCGACCTTCGCGTGGCCGGTGAACAGCGCCGCCGCGGCCGTGGCTTCACCGAGCAGCCGCGCGATGCTGGCCGGGTACGGCCCCTGCTCGGACGTCGCCACGCGGTCGCGGATCTGGCGCCAGGTGGCGTCGAGGTGGACACGCACGCCGCGCACGCCGGCTTCGGGGAGGAGGAAGCGCGACAGTCGGTCGTCCTGGCCGGCAGTCTCGTTCGTGGAAAGGGCGTCGGTCATCTTGTCGGAAATCTTCATGGGCGATGTGTCGCGCCATCGTGAGTTCGCGCGGCGATAATGCGCGCCGCACGCACGACGGGGGAAGGACGTGGCTTCGGGAAGAACGACAGATGGGGCCGGACCCCGTCGGACGCAAGCGCGCGGCCGCCGCCGGTGGTTGCGATGGTTGCTGCTCTCGCCGCTGGTGTTCGCGCTGCTGACCACCCTGCAGGTGCTCGTGCTGCGTTTCGTCGATCCGCCCCTGAGCGCGTTCATGGTCGCGCGGCATTTCCAGGCCATCGGCGAAGGCGACTTCGCCTACCGCACGCGCTACGACTGGCGCGACCTGGACCAGATCGCCCCGACCCTGCCCGTGGCGCTGGTCGCCGCGGAAGACCAGAACTTCGCGACGCACCACGGCTTCGACATCGCGGCGATCGAAAAAGCCCGCGCGCACAACCAGCGCATGGTCGAACGTGCGGAAAAACGCGGCACGCCGGTCAAGCGCCTGCGCGGCGCGAGCACCATCTCGCAGCAGACGGCCAAGAACCTGTTCCTGTGGAGCGGCCGCAGTTGGGTGCGCAAGGGCCTGGAAGCCTGGTACACGGTGCTGATGGAAGCCTTGTGGCCCAAGCGCCGCATCCTCGAGATGTACGCCAACATCGCCGAATTCGGCGACGGCACCTATGGCGCGCAAGCCGCGGCGGTCCGTTTCTTCAACCGCGACGCGAGCCGGCTGACGCCCGACCAGGCCGCACGCCTGGCCGCGGTCCTGCCCGCCCCGCGCAAGTACGACGCCGGCAAGCCCGGGCCCTATGTGCAGCGGCGCAGCGCGGCGATCCAGCGCCAGGCCAACCACCTGGGCGGCGCGGCCTGGCTGCGCGCGCTGGACTGAGCGGCCTTGCACTAACATCGCCGCATGGAAGCGCACCGCACCGACGAGTTCACCCGCCGCGCCGGCTCGGCCCAGCCCGGCCTGACCGTGCTCGTCGCGGCCTTCGACGAGGCGCAGGCGCTGCCGCTGCTGCATCCGCGCCTGCAGGCCGTGCTCGACGGCCTCGCGCAGGACGGCCTGCCCGGTCGCGTGCTGTACGTCGACGACGGCAGCCGTGATGCGACGTGGTCGGTGTTGCAATCGATCGCCGCCAGCGATGCGCGCGTCGCGCTGCTGCGCCTGTCGCGCAACTTCGGGAAGGAAGCCGCGCTCACCGCGGGCCTGGACCATGTCGGCGACGACGCGGTGCTGATCCTCGATGCCGACGGCCAGGATCCGCCGGAACTGATTCCGCAATTCGTCGCGCATTGGCGCGAAGGTTTCGACGACGTGCACGGCCAACGCCAGGCGCGCGAAGGCGAGACCTGGGCCAAGCGTGCGACGGCGCATGCGTTCTATCGCGTGATCGGCCGTCTTTCGCGTACGCCCGTGCCGCCCGACACCGGCGATTTCCGCCTGCTTTCGCCGCGCGCGGTCGCCGCGCTGCGGCAACTGCGCGAACGCAATCGCTTCATGAAAGGCCTGTTCGGCTGGGTCGGTTTCCGCCAGATCGCGGTGCCCTACGTCCGCGCACCGCGCGCCGCCGGGCAGACGAAGTTCAACTTCTGGCGCCTGTGGAATTTCGCGATCGAAGGCATCACCGGCTTTTCGACCGCGCCCCTTCGCGTGGCCACCTACATCGGCCTGCTGACCGCGCTGCTCGCTTTCATCTATGCGGTGTGGGTCATCGTCAAAGCGTTGGCGTGGGGCGATCCGGTCGCCGGTTGGCCGACGATGATGGCCGTGATCCTGTTCCTCGGCGGCGTGCAGCTCATCGCGCTGGGGACCATCGGCGAATATCTCGGACGCCTGTACGAGGAGGCCAAGCAGCGCCCCCTGTACCTCGTCGACGCCTGGCGGCCGGCGAGGGGAGTATCCTCGGGACAGGTGCCAGCTCAGGGACACGACGATGCGCACGGTACGCCACCTGCTCGAATCGAAAGCGCCTGAAGTCTTCGCGATCGGCCCCGACCAACCGGTCCTGGAGGCGATCAAGCTGATGGCCGAAAAACGCATCGGCGCGCTGCTGGTGATCCAGGGCGGCCGCCTGATCGGCATCGTTTCCGAGCGCGATTACGCACGCAAGGTCGTGCTGCAGGGCCGCTCGTCGGCGACCACGCCGGTGTCGGACATCATGACCAGCGACGTGGTGCGCGTGGGCCTGGCCGACACCGCCGACCATTGCATGCAACTGGTGACCGACAAGCGCATCCGCCACCTGCCGGTGGTCGATGGCGATGCGGTGCTCGGTGTGGTGTCGATCGGCGACCTGGTGAAGGCCGTCATCGAAGACCAGCAGGTCGAGATCGACCAGCTCCAGCGCTACATCGCGAGTTGAATCACTTGGCGTAACGGCCGCCGCACTGGGCATCCTTGCCCGGGCCGAGTTCCAGCGTGGCCAGCAGGGCCGCAGGCGGCGCGATGGTGCCGAGCGTCAGCGCGAATGCCGCGCGCAAACCCACGCGTTTCATGTCCGGGCGGAACGAGGGATCGCGGAACGTCCCGTCGACCAGCAGCGGCGCGCGGAAGGAGAACAGGCTGCGATCCTTCGGCCGCGGACGCAGGCGCAGGTCGTAGGTTTCGTCCTTCATGCTGATCGAGCCATCGCCGAGAATGATCGTGTCCGTCGTGTCGAAGGCCATGCTGCGCGTACGCATCACGCCATCCTTGATCGTGAAGTCGCCGAAGGCGCAGCGGATCGGGATCTTCCGGTCGCCTTCGACCAGGAATTTCAGCGCCTCGGCAATGTCGATGCCCGCGTATTCCATCAACAGGTTGCTGATCTGTCCCTTGCCCATCCCCAACTGCGCATCGCCATCGGCCGTGCCCAACATGCCCGCGATAGAATTGCCCGTGCCGGTGATGTGGATGTCGCCGCCGATGTTGCCGATCGCATCCTTCGTCAGTTCCACCGTCGGCAACAACTGCGAGAGATGGAGGTTGCGCACCTGCATGTCGGCGCGCGTGCGGATCGGCGATTCGCGCGCGTCCATGCGGATCGTCGAACGGATGTCGCCGCCGGCGACGCCGAAGTTCAACGGGTCCAGGCGCAACAGGCCGGCATCGATGAACAAGTGCGCGTCCATGTCGTCGATCGGCAATTTCGGCGCATTGATGCGATGCGCTTTCCAGCGCACGTTCGCGTCCATCGCGCGCAGCTTGTCGAGCTCGTAGGGATGGTCGGGCAACACGCGCGCCTTCGATGCTTCGACGGCAGCCTGCTTGCGTTGGTCGGGCGTCGCGGTTTCGCCGGCGCCGGCCTGCGGCGCCTTGCCGATGAAGCCGGCGAGGTCGTCGAAGTCCAGGCGCTTGGAGACCAGGTTCGCGGTGAGGATCGGGCGCTTGCGGCCGGTTTCGAAACTCGCATCGCCGCTGAGGTCGCTGTCGCCGAGCTTCCCGGTGAAATCGTCGTAGTGCCAGAGGTTGCCGGTGTCTTTCGTGCCGGTGCGGCTGGACGGGGTGATCTCGCGCGTGAGCCGGCCGTCGAAGGCATACGGCGGCGAGTCGGGAATCGCCATCCCCAGCAGCGGATAGAGCTCCGCGAGGTTCGGCCCCGCCAACGCGAATTTCAGATCGAACCCGCGCATGCGAATCGGATCGAGCAGCGTGCCCCGCGCGTGCGCTTTCGTGTTGCCCGCCGTGGCATGCACGTCGATGCGATACGGACGCGTGGCTTCGCGCAATTCCAGCGGCGCGTCGGCGCGCCCGTGTATCCGGAACTTGCGCCCCTCCCATGCACCGCCGCCTTCGGCGAGGATCGGCGGCGACTTCGACGTCGGATCGCGCAGATCGCTGCGCACGGCCACCGCGATGTCGGTCTTGTTCGGCGCGTCGATGAAACGCACGTGGCCATCGTCGATCCACAGCGCACCGTAGTGCGTCGTGCCGGTCGACGGCTCGCCGAAGGTCCAGTTGCCGACGCGGTTCGGGCCGTATTCCAGTCGAAGGTCGGGGTTGCGCAGGCGGATCTGCGGAATGCGCACTTCGCCATGGAAGAGCAGCGGCTTGAGTTCGACGGCCAGTTGCAGGTCGTCGGCTTTCGCCATGATCGGTTCCTTCGACCACGTGGCGTTGCCGAACCGGAACCCGCCGATTTTCACGATCGGCGTCCAGCCCAGGCGATCGACGTCGAGTTTGCCGGTGATCTCGAACGTGCGCCCCGTGCGTGCTTCGACCTGGCGCTCGACGAGCGGTTTGAACCAGTTCCAGTCCCAGAAGATCAGCAGCAGGACGATCGCGACTGCGAACACCCCCAGGGCGGTCCACCAGGGATGTCGCTTGAGTGTCGCAAGACCTGGCGCTTCCATCGCCACACCATCCGGGCCCAGCCGTCGAACGACGGTGAACGCGTTGCGCGCGATTCAGTGAAGGCGCGCCTCACGCCGTGGCATGCACCTGCGCGAGCACCGCGATGTAATGACACGCGCTGCCGGCGATGACGAACAAGTGCCACACCGCGTGCGAATACCGCATCGAAGGCCGGTGATAGAACACGGTGCCCAGCGTGTAGGCGACGCCGCCGGCGAGCAGCCAGCCCAGCGTCCATGCGTCCAGCGCCTGCCACACGGGTTTGATCGCCAGCAGCACGAGCCAACCCATCGCCACGTAGACGAGGGTGGAGAGCAACTTGAAGCGCCCGGTAAAGAAGAGCTTGAACGCGATGCCCGCGGCGGCCAGCGACCAGATCGCGATGAACAGATTGCGGCCCACCTCGCCGCGCAGGCCGATGAGCGTGAAAGGCGTGTAGGTGCCTGCGATCAGCAGGTAGATCGCGCAATGGTCGAACACCTTCAGCGCCGGCTTGGCGCGCGGGTCCTGGATTGCGTGATAGAGCGTGGACGCGCTGTAGAGCAGCAGCAGGCTGATGGAGAAGACGATCGCGGCGGCCAGTTGCCAACCATCGCCGTGCACTGCGGCCAGCGCGATGAGGACCGCGCCGCCCGCGAGTGCCAGGAGCGCGCCGACGCCATGGGTCAGCGCGCTGAGCCGCTCTTCGCGGGCGTGTATTTCTTGCAGGGCGGCATCCATGCCCCGAGCATCCGCGCGCCCGCTGGAGTTTTTATTCCACGGCGACGGCGTGGGCGTGTTCGCGCGTGGCCATGAAGGTCACGGCGGGGGCGCGCTCCTGCGCCAGCTGCAGGTTGACGCGCGTCGGGGCGAGGTAGACCAGCTGGCCGGCGGCATCGAGCGAAAGGTGCATCGCGTTCTTCTCGCGGAACTCCTCGAGCTTCTTCGCGTCATCGCAGCGGATCCACCGCGCCGTGGCCACCTGCACCTGTTCGAAGGTGGCATCCACGCCGTACTCGTCCTTCAGGCGATAGGCGACCACGTCGAACTGCAGCGTGCCCACCGCACCGAGGATCAGATCGTTGGACATCAGCGGACGGAAGAACTGCGTCGCGCCTTCTTCCGACAACTGCGCCAGGCCCTTCTGCAATTGCTTGAGCTTGAGCGGATCGCGCAGGCGCGCGCGGCGGAACAACTCCGGCGCGAAGTTCGGGATGCCGGTGAAGGACAGCGTTTCGCCTTCGCTGAAGCTGTCGCCGATGGAGATCGTGCCGTGGTTGTGGATGCCGATGACATCGCCCGGATACGCGGTTTCGACGATCTCGCGATCGCTGGCCATGAAGGTGAGCGCGTTGGCGAGCTTCACTTCCTTGCCGGTGCGGCCCTGCATCGCCTTCATGCCCGCGGTGAACTTGCCCGAGCAGATGCGCATGAACGCCACGCGGTCGCGGTGCTGCGGGTCCATGTTCGCCTGGATCTTGAACACGAAGCCCGACAGGTGCGGCTCGTAGGGGCCGACTTCGCGCGTGGTGGTCGCGCGCGGCTTGGGCGGCGGTGCGTGTTCGACGAAGAAGTCGAGCAGCAACTGCACGCCGAAATTGTTGACGGCCGAACCGAAGAACACCGGCGTCTGTTTGCCTGCGAGATAAGCCGCCGGATCGAAGGGATGCGAGGCCCCCTGCACGAGTTCGAGTTCGTCGCGCAGCTCGGCGAGCATCGGCGCGCCGATGCGCGCTTCCACGCCCGGATCGTCGAGCGAGGGGAAGATGGTCGAATCCTGGCGCGTGAAGTTGCGGCCCGGTTCGTACAGATGCACTTCGCCGGTGACCAGGTGCACGACGCCCTTCAGGCGCTGGCCCATGCCGATCGGCCAGGTGACCGGCGCGCACTGGATGCCGAGCACGGATTCCACTTCGTCCAGCAAATCGATCGGCGGCTTGCCTTCGCGGTCGAGCTTGTTGATGAAGGTCATGATCGGCGTGTCGCGCAGGCGGCACACCTCCATCAGCTTGATGGTGCGTTCCTCCACGCCCTTGGCCACGTCGATGACCATCAACGCCGAGTCCACCGCCGTGAGCACGCGATAGGTGTCCTCGCCGAAGTCGGCATGGCCCGGCGTGTCGAGCAGGTTGACGATGCGGCCCTCGTAGGGGAACTGCATCACCGAGGAGGTGACGGAGATGCCGCGCTCCTTTTCCAGCGCCATCCAGTCGGACGTCGCATGCCGCGCGGCCTTGCGGCCCTTCACCGAACCGGCCATCTGAATCGCGCCGCCGAACAACAGCAGTTTTTCGGTCAGCGTGGTCTTGCCGGCGTCGGGGTGCGAGACGATCGCGAACGTGCGGCGGCGCGCGGCTTCGAGGGAGACATCGGACATGGCGAAGGTGCGCACGGGCGCACTGGGAGCGTCAGGAAGCCCGCGATTATACGGGTGCCTCAGGGCTGGTCGGTCACGCCCGCCATGCGGAAGGGGATCGACACCAGTTGCATCCCGCGGTTCACCTGCACGGCGAAGTGCAGGTGCGGCCCGCTGGTGAAGCCGGTATTGCCGGACAGGCCGATCTTCTGGCCCGCGCGGACGCGCTGGCCGGGGCGCACGAGCACGCCTTCGGTGCGCAGGTGCGCGTACAGGCCCATGGTGCCGTCGTCGTGGAGGATGCGGACGTAGTTCGCGCGGCCGCCGTATTTCTCCAGGTCCAGGCCGGCCTTGTCGAAATCCGATTCGACCTGCATCACCGTGCCGCCGCGCGCGGCGAACACCGGCGTGCCCTGGGCCGCGCGGAAGTCGATGGCGTAGAGGTTCTGCGTGTCCTGGTGGCTGAAGCGCCCGTTGAAGCCCTGTTCGATGCGCAGGCGCTCCCGCGGAATCGGCAGCAGATAGTCGACGTCCTGCGGCTTCGCGCGCGGATCCCCGGGCACCACCTCCATGCTCAGGCCGAACTCCGCCGTGCCCGGTGCGGCCGGCATCAGCCGCGAGAGCAGGACGCTGGTGTTCGCCGGCACGGTGGCGCGTGCGGGAAGATCGGGTTCGCCGCGCGTGTTCACTTCGCGCGTGAATTTCAGCAGCACTTCCACGGGGCCTGCGATCGCATTGTCGGCGTAGGCCAGCGAAGCGCCTTCCTCGCGTTCCAGCCGCAGGCGCGCCATCGCGCCCGGTTCGGCGCGCACGGGAATGACCTTCACCCGTGCGCCGGCCTTCGCCGCTTCGGCAGGGGGATGGTCGCCGTAGTGCACGATGCCGTCCTTGTCGACCCAGCGATACACCTTGCCCGCGTGCGCGTGCATCGCGACGCACGCGAGCATCGCGCACGCCAACAATCGCCATTGCGGGACGGCGCGCATCGTCAGTCGACGCAATCCGGCGCCAGGTGCATCTGCCGTGCGACTTCGCGCAGGTCGAATGCCGTCACCGCCTTGTCGTCGTGCACGGCGAACAACGCACCGCCCGGGAATTCCGGCATCGCCGCCGCATGCAGGGCCACGCCGTCGGTATGTGCGGTGACATCGCCGCGGAACGTACCGCGCGGTTCCAGCGTCACGCGATCGAACAGGTGGAACAACGTCAGCGGTGCGAGCTGGTCGACCGCGATCCAGTAACCGCCGCCATCCGGGCAGGTCCACAGGGCCACGCCTTCGGCTTCGGCCGCGAAGCTGTCCTGCGGCAGGCTGCGGCCGGTGTACTGGCCGGAGAAGCTGTATTCGCGCAGCGTGGATTCGTGACGGCTGTCTTCGTCGGCGATGAGCAGACGATCGTTCGCGCGATCGCCGGCGATGGATTCGACCATGCGCAGCGCGCTGGCTTCCCTGGTATCGCCGAACGCGCCGCCGTAGTTGGCGCGCAGGCGGCCGGCCTGGTCGAACTGCACGCGATAACGGCGCACGCGCTGGTCGAGTTCCTCGAACGGCGGCACTTCGTCGAATTTCTTGCCGTACATGAAGCTGTCGGTGATGTAGACCTCCAGCTCGCCCGGTTCGGTCTCGTTGACCCACAGCCCGTAGGGGCTGCGCAATTCCTTCTCGCCGAAGAAACCGACGAAGCTGAAGTCCGGCAGCTTCAACACCTGCACGCGATGGTTGTCGCGTTCGACGACGAAGACGTAATCGCCGTACACCGCGATCCCGTTCGGTCGATCGAACTGGCCTTCACCCTTGCCTTCGGCGCCGAAGGTGCGCAGCAGGGTGCCGTTGGAGGCGTCGTAGACCGAGAGGCGATGCGACGACTTGCCCGTCGCGATCAGCCACGTCGGGCCATCGGCGGTTTGCCAGGTGGCGACCGAGTCGAGTTCCTCGGCGGGGGTTTCTTTCGAGACGTACCGTTCGGGAATTTCCACGGGCGCCGGCGCGCCGGCCACGGTCGCGGCATCGACGGGAACAGTGGCCTTTTGGGGCGGGGCGGAGCCGCAAGCGGCGATGAGAAGGGTGCCCAGGACGACGGGCAGACAACGGAATGAGGAAGGCATGGCGCGAATTATGGCCGAGCGTGAAGGCGACTTGGCAACACGCCCGTCACGCTCATCAATAAGGCATCGCTTCATCGGCATGAAGCGATTGACAATCCGGAAATCGCGCGGCATCCTGCGGCCATCCATCGAGACCGGCTGAGGGACAGGCCCGCAGACGCCGGGGCAACCGCGACATCGCGCAAGCGATGGGCGTTGGTGCCAAATCCTGCGGGGGCCCGCGCCCACCGGCAGATGGATCGACGCTCGCGCCCCATGGCGCGGCCTTCGATTCGCATCGCCACCCCCGCAACGCTCGATGGCATCCCACTGCCAGGAGCGTTGCAATGCCCGCCGCCGCGATTCGAACCCTCGCCACTCCGCCTGTCCTGCGTGTCGTTGCGCAACCCGCTCCCGATGCGCAACGCGGCGAATTGCCCTTGATCCTGACCCTGAAGCACGGTGGCACCCACCAGGTGCGCGTGCGTTGGGAAACGCGCGGCGCCGCGCACCTGCCCGTCGTCGCCGTGCTCGGCGGCATCTCCGCCCATCGCCATGTCGCCGCATCCGAAGCGTTCGCCGAGCGCGGGTGGTTCGAAGCGCAGGCCGATGCACGGTGGCTGGCGGCGCATCGCGTGGTGTCGTTCGACTGGATCGGCAGCGATGGCGCACTGGATGCGCCGATCGATACCGACGACCAGGCGGCGGCGCTCGTCGCGGTCCTCGACGCACTTGGCATTGAAACGCTCGACGCGATCGTCGGTTGCTCCTACGGCGCGATGGTCGGCCTCGCCTTCGCGGCATCGCACCCCACACGCGTCCAACACCTGGTCGCCATCGCCGGCGCGCATCGCCCGCATCCCTTCGCAAGCGCATGGCGCGCGCTGCAACGCAACGTGGTCGCGCTCGGGCAATTGCAATGCGATGAAGCGCATGGCCTGTCGCTCGCGCGACAGCTCGCGATGCTGAGCTATCGAACGCCCGAGGAATTCGGTGCGCGCTTCGACGCGGCGCCGATCGTGGACGGCGGCAGCGCGCGCTGCGCCTCAGAAGACTGGCTCGCCGAGCGCGGTGCGGCCTGGGCGCAGAAAACCTCGGCGACGGCGTTCGTGCGCTTGTCCGAATCCATCGACCTGCACGACGTTCTCCCCTCCCATGTGCAGGTGCCGACGACGCTCGTCGCCTTCGCCGAGGACCGCCTGGTTCCACCCGACGACATCCGCGCGCTCGCCGCCGGCATCGCCGCGCCCGTGCGCTTGCAGGTGTTGCATTCGCCCTACGGGCACGATGGTTTCCTCAAGGAATCCGACGCGATCGCGCAGGTGCTGGCGCGTGCGCTGGACTGTTGCACGGAGGCGTGCGCATGAGCGTCGTGCATCCGTGCACCGTGGCGGTGCGTGCCGGCATCGACCGCGATGAAGCGTTCGGTGCGGTCGTTCCGCCGATCGTGCTCTCTTCGAACTTCAGCTTCGCCGGTTTCGACGACAAGCGCCGTTACGACTACACTCGCAGCGGCAACCCCACGCGCGACCTGCTCGCCGAAGCACTCGCCGACCTCGAAGGCGGCGCTGGCGCCGTCGTGACGGCGACAGGCATGGCGGCGATCACGCTCGTGCTCAACGCGTGCCTGAAGCCGGGCGACGTGCTGGTCGCCACGCATGATGCGTACGGCGGAAGCTGGCGCCTTTTCGACGCGCTCGCGCGCAAGGGTCATTTCGAACTCGTGCTCGCCGATCTGTCCGACCCGCGCGCGCTGACCGCGGCGCTGGAGCGCAAGCCCGCGCTGGTGTGGATCGAGACACCGTCCAACCCCTTGCTGCGCGTCACCGACCTGCGGTTCGCGATCGACGCCGCGCATGCGGCCGGCGCACGCGCCGTGGTCGACAACACCTTCCTCTCGCCTGCATTGCAACAACCGATCGCGTTCGGTGCCGACCTCGTCGTGCATTCGACGACCAAGTACATCAACGGCCACAGCGATGTCGTCGGCGGCGCGGTCATCGCCCGCACGCCGGAGGACCATCAACTGTTGACCTGGTGGGCGAACGCGCTCGGCGTCACCGGCGCGCCTTTCGACAGCTTCCTCACCCTGCGCGGCCTGCGCACGCTCGGTGCGCGCCTGCGCGTGCACCAGGAAAACGCGCACGCGATCGCGGCCTTGCTCGACGACCATCCGGTGGTGCGCGCGGTCCACTATCCGGGCTTGCCGCGCCACCCGGGGCACGCGCTCGCCAAGCGCCAGCAGTCGGGCTTCGGCGCGATGTTGTCGCTGGAACTCGAGGGCGGCGTTGAATCCGTGCGCGCCTTCCTCGACGGCTTGCGCTGCTTCACGCTGGCCGAATCGCTCGGCGGCGTGGAAAGCCTGATCGCGCATCCGGCGACGATGACGCATGCGGCGATGTCGCCCCAGGCGCGCGCAGCGGCGGGCATCGGCGATGGACTGCTGCGACTGTCGATCGGTATCGAACATGCGGACGACTTGCTCGCCGACATCGTCGACGCACTCGACCGCGTGCACGCCGTCGTGCGCGAGCAGCGGCGCGAGGTCGCGACGTGATCGGTGCCGATAAAATCCGAATTGCGCTCCTGGGAACGGGCAACGTGGGCCGCGCGGTGATCGCGCGGCTCGAACAACTGGGCGATCCGGGCCTGGCGCTGGTCCACATCGCGAACACGCGCGTCACCGTCGGCCCTTCGCTGCGCGAAGCGGCCCCCCACGTCGTGCTCGATGCGACCGCCAGCGAGGCCGTCGCGGAGCGTCATGCCGATTGGCTCGCGCGCGGCTGGCATGTGGTCACGGCGAACAAACTGGGACGCGGCGGTCCACTCGCGCGCGCCGAAGCGATCGAACACGCCTGTCAGTCGAGCGGCGCCCGCTATGGCGATGCCGCGACCGTCGGCGCCGGCTTGCCGCTGCTCCGCAGCCTGCGCGCGCTGCAGGCCGGCGGGGATGCGATCCATGGCTTCGCCGGCGTGTTGTCGGGATCGCTCGCGTGGTTGCTCGCGCGTTTCGACGGCAGCGTGCCGTTCTCGACGCTGGTGCGCGAAGCCCGTGCGGCGGGCTATACCGAACCCGATCCGCGCATCGACCTGTCGGGCGAAGACGTGCGCCGCAAGCTGCTGATCCTCGCGCGCGCGGCGGGTGTCTCGCTCGAAGGCGATGCGGTCGAAGTCGAATCGCTGGTGCCGCCCGCACTTGCGCAGGCCGCGGACATCGACGCCGCACTGACGGCCCTGGACGCACCGATGCAGGCGCGCCTGGACGCAGCGCGCAACGGTCGATTGCATTTCGTCGCGCGCTGGCAGGATGGCGTCGCGCGCGTGGGCCTGGAAACGCTCGCGCAGGACGATCCGCTCGCGGCCGGCGGCGGCACCGACAATCGCGTCGCCATCCATTGCGCGCGCTATGCGAAACAACCGCTCGTCATCCAGGGTCCGGGTGCGGGCGCCGACATCACCGCCGCGGCGATGCTCGACGATGTCTTCGCGCTACGCGATCAACCGACTTTCGCCGGCGCGAGGGCCTCGAAGAACGTCGCGATCGGCATCGGCCGCGCGATCGCGTAACCCTGCGCGAAATCCACGCCCATCGCGCGCAGGCTGTCCAGCTGCGCGAGGGTTTCGGCCTGTTCGGCGACCGTGCGCTTGTCCAGCACGTGCGCGATGTCGGTGATCGAACGCACCACGGCGTCGGCGAGTTCGGACTTGCCCAGATCGCGCACGAAGCTGCCGTCGATCTTCAGATAATCCACGTCCAGGTGTTGCAGGTATCCGAACGAGCAAAAGCCCGTGCCGAAGTCGTCGAGCGCGAAGCGGCAACCGAGGTCGCGCATGCGCTGGATGAAGCGCTGCGCACGCGCGCGGTCGCGCACGACGCTGGTTTCGGTGATCTCCAGGCACAGGCGCTCGGGCGGCACGCTGCTGTGGCGCAGGCGCGCGGCGAAGTAGTCGTGGAATTCCTCGTCGACGAGGGTGCCGCCCCCCAGGTTGATGCCGCAGTGGTGGATGCTCGCCGCGTGCTCGGGATGCGTTTCGAGCCACTGCAACACCGCTTCGACGACGTAGCGGTCCAGCCGCGGGCCGAGGCGATAGCGTTCGGCGGCGGCGATGAGTTCGGCGGGTGCGCGCACCTGGCCCTGCGCATCGGTCCAGCGCAACAGGATCTCGATGCTGTGTTGCATGGACGAGGCCGGGTCCAGCGGCACGATCGGCTGGCAGAACAGGCTGAAGCGGCGTTGGTCGAGCGCTTCGCGCACCTGCAAGGCCGAACGCATCGACGCGGTGCGCAACTTGAGTTCGTCGCCTTCGCGCGAGGCGGCGACCAGGCGATTGCCGCCGTATTCCTTCGCCGCGAAACACGCTGCATCCGCATGCGACAGCAGCACGTCGAAATCGCCATGCGGCGCGTGGCTGTGGGCGATGCCGATGCTCGCCGCGGCGGTGAGCATCTGGTCGCCCCAGGACAGGCGCAGGCCGTCGATGGAGGCGAGCAGGCGGCGACCGCAGGTGATCGCCTGCGATTCGCTCACCGGCACGAGCACGGCGAACTCGTCGCCACCGGTGCGCGCGACCAGCGCCTCGTCGCCGAATTCCGCGCCGACGATGCGGCCGACGGTGCGGATCATGTCGTCGCCGGCGACGTGGCTGGCCGAATCGTTGACCAGCTTGAAGTGGTCCAGGTCCAGGTAGAGCAGGCTCAGGTCGGGCTGCGTCGCATCGGCGAGCCGCTCGCGCGCACGTTCCTCGAAGGTGTTGCGATTGAGCAGGCCGGTGAGCGGATCGCGGGTCGCGCGCAGATACAGTGCGGTCGCGGTGTGGCGTTGTTCGTAGGTCGCCACCGCGAGCATCACCGGGATCACCGAGATCAGCACGAGCAACAACATCAGCACCGAGGCATCGAGCAGGGTGAGCGGGCGCGTGAAGCCGCCCAGCCCCAACCCCGTGAGCAGGCTGATGAAGGTGACCACGAGGATGGTGCCGACCATCGTGGTCATCGGCGAGAAACGCACCGCGGCCCACAGCAACAGGGCCAGCGGCATGCTCACCAGGCCCAGTGCGTACAGATTGCCCGTGCGCCCGGCGCTGACGATGCCGGCCAGCGAGAGCAGCAGGGCGAACGCCCAGACGATCTGCTCGCGGCGGCCGACCGGATCGCGCCACAGGCCTTCGCGCAATCCGCCGGGGCCGAGCAGCAGCGCCATCACCGGTGCGAACGTGGTGATGCCGAGCACGTCGCCGAGCGCCCACAGCAACCAGGCGCGCCCCGCGTCGACCGGCGCGGTGATGCCGGCATGCAGCAGGCCCGCGGTGCCGATGGTCGCGCTCGTCACCGCCAGGACCAGGCCGCTGCGCAACAACATCAGGCCGTCGGAGGTCCGCAGGTGCAGGCCATCGGCGCGTTTGGCGTGTTCGCAATACCAACCCGCGGCGAGGGCCGCGAGCGTGTTGCTCAGGATCGAATAGGGAACGAACGTGACGGGGACCGGCAACACCGTCAGGTGCAGCGCGATGATCGCGAAGGGCACGACCACCGCCCAGCGCTTGCCCCAACTGACCACCATCGCGAGCGCGATGCCCGAACTGGGCCAGAACAGGGTGACGTCGTCGGGCGTGCGCAGGTATAGCGACGCGAGTACCGCCCCGGCGTAATAAAGCCCGGTCAGCAGCAGGAAGCGGCGCAGCGTCCCCTTGGCGTCGGCCATGGGGCGAGTGTATGCCGGGGAAAGCGGGAATGGGGAATAGGGAATGGGGAATCGTCGGCGCGTTCGGGGCGGCCCTCTGTTCCCTATTCCCTAATCCCCATTCCTAGCTCTCAGCACTCGATCACGTTCACGGCCAGGCCGCCGCGCGAGGTTTCCTTGTACTTGTCCTGCATGTCCCGTCCCGTGTCGCGCATGGTCTTGATGACCTTGTCGAGCGAGACCTTGTGCTTGCCGTCGCCGCGCAGCGCCATGCGCGAGGCATTGATCGCCTTCACCGCGCCCATCGCGTTGCGTTCGATGCAGGGGATCTGCACCAGGCCGCCGATCGGGTCGCAGGTCAGGCCAAGGTTGTGCTCCATGCCGATTTCGGCGGCGTTCTCGATCTGGCCCGGCGTCCCCCCGAGCGCTGCGGTCAGGCCCGCGGCCGCCATCGAACACGCCACGCCCACTTCGCCCTGGCAACCGACTTCCGCGCCGCTGATCGACGCGTTCTCCTTGTAGAGAATGCCGACGGCCGCGGCGGTGAGCAGGAAGTCGAACACGCCCTGTTCGTTCGCGCCGGGAATGAAGCGGTCGTAGTAATGCAGCACCGAGGGAATGATGCCGGCCGCGCCATTGGTCGGCGCGGTGACCACGCGGCCACCGGCGGCGTTTTCTTCGTTCACCGCGAGCGCGTACAGGTTGACCCAGTCCAGCACGGTGAGCGGATCGCGCATCGCCGCTTCGGGCCGCTCGGACAACTCGGCGAACAACGCGGGCGCACGGCGCTGCACGTGCAGGCCGCCGGGCAAGGTGCCGCCCTCGCGGATGCCGCGCTGCACGCACGATTGCATCGCGCGCCAGATTTCGCGCAGGTTGTCCTTGATCTCGTTGTCGCTGCGCCACGCATGCTCGTTGTCGAACATCAGCTGCGCGAAGGTCTTGCCCGTCTTCTCCGCTTGCGCGAGCAATTCGGCGCCGCTGTGGAAGGGATGCGCGAGTTCGGTGGTGTCGGCCACGATGCGGTCTTCGGCCGCCTCGTCCTGGTTGACGACGAAGCCGCCGCCGACCGAGTAGTAATCGCGCGTGGCCAGCACGTTGCCGTCGGCGTCGAACGCGGTGAAGCGCATGCCGTTGGTGTGGAAGGGCAGCTTCTGGCGCTTGTTCATGACCAGGTCCTGCTTCTCGTCGAAGGCCACCTCGTGCTTGCCGAGAATGTTCAGGCGCCTGGTGCCGCGAATGCGCTCGAGCGCAGGCGGGATGACGTCGGGGTCGATCAGATTCGGCATGTGGCCTTCCAGGCCCATGAGCACGGCCTTGTCGGTGCCGTGGCCGCGCCCGGTGAGCGCGAGCGAACCGAACACCTCCGAGCGAACGCGCGCCACTTGCGACAGCTTGCCCGAGGCATCGAGCCACTTCTCGGCGAAGCGGCACGCCGCGCGCATCGGGCCGACCGTATGCGAGGAACTCGGCCCGACGCCGATCTTGAACAGGTCGAAAGTGCTGACGGCCATGGATTCACGGGACTGCTTGCGGGAAGCCCGTATTCTATTCCCCTGTCCGCTCCGATACCCGAACGCCAGCACCATGCGCCTGCGTCTGTTCCAGCGCGACGATTGCCCCCTCTGCGACGAGGCCCTGGCGGTGCTCGCCGCGGCGCGCACGCCCGACTTCGAACCGGTGTGGATCGACGACGACCAAGCCCTGGAAGCGCGCTACGGAGCGCGCGTACCGGTGTTGCGCGACGAGCTCAACGACGCCGAACTGGACTGGCCCTTCGACGCAGACCGCGTCCGCGCCTTCGTGGGCTGATCACCTCGGGCTGCTGAAGACCACCCGCGTCTTGACCGTGATTTCGTTCGGCAACAGGCTCGTATCGGCCCATTCGCCGCCGCCCACGCCGAAGTCCAGGCGATTGACCTTCGCCGTGCCCTGCAGCACGGGCTGGGCGCCCGGCGTCCATGTGAACGTGAGGGTGACCGGCTTGCTCACGCCGCGCAGCGACAACGTGCCGTTGGCCTGGAACTGGCCGCCCCCGATCGCGCGGAAGCCGGTCGCCGTGTAGGTCGCCTTCGGGAAGCGCGCAGCGTCGAAAAACCCCGCGCCGCGCATTTCCGGATCCATCTCTTCATTGCCGACTGTCGCCGATGCAATGGGGATCTCGACGTTCAGCCTGCCCGATGCCGGTTGCGCGGGATCGAAGCTCAGGCTTGTCCTGAATCCGGGGAAGCTCCCGGAGAACGCATCGCCCTGGTAGGTCCCGCTGAATTGCAGCGACGAACCGGCGGCCTGCGCGTACTCCTGCGCAAGGGCGCCGAAGGACACCGTGGCCAGCGCGACGGCGAGCGCGATGCGAGACGAACGATCAACCATGGCGGAGCTCCTCGTTGGCGTCCGGGGCGTGGAGCCATCCGCGCGGCAACATGCGCGCGAGCGTGGCGTCCCGTTGGAACAGATGATGGAACAGGGCCGCGCCGGCGTGCACGAGCACCAACGCGATCAGGATCCAGAACAGGGTTTCGTGCACGGTTTCGGTCAGCTCGTGCAGGTCGTGATCGCGCGCCACCAGCGCAGGCACGCGGAACAAACCGAACCACCACAGGGGGAAACCGGATGCGGAGTTCATCACCCAACCGCTGAGCGGAACGGCGAACAACAACACGTACAAGCCGATGTGCGAAAGGTTGGCGATCGCATGCTGCCAGCGCGGGATCGTCGGGATCACCGGCGGCGCACCGGCATACAGGCGCCACAGCAGGCGCAGCGTCACCAGCGCGAGGATCGTCAGTCCGATCGATTTGTGCAGCGCGAACATCCGCACCTTCGCCGGGCTGCTGTGCATCTCGACCATCGTCAGGCCGATGATCGCCATCGCCAGGATGCCGAGCACGATGAGCCAGTGGAACACCTGGCTGACGGCGCCCCAACGGTCCACGTTGCGCAGGCGCGGGGCGGGCAGTGCGGTCGGCATCGGGGCGGCGCTCATTCGAGGGTTGGATAGGTTACGGCGTGATCGTTGCGTTGGATGCGGGCACGACGGTCGCATTGGAGGGCGGCGCGAGGGTCGAGGTTCCCGGCGGCGCGGTTTGCGTCGACGCCGCGGGTACATCCGACGCATCTTCGCGCGTGCGTGCGCCTTCGGCTTCGATGCGGATTTCCACCGCATCGCCGACGACACTCTTCCACGACGTGATTCCGAAGGCCGAGCGGCTCAGCGTGCCCGTCGCGGAAAACCCCGCGGTGCGGCGGAACGGCGGCATCGGATGGCGCTTGGCCTGGTGGAACACGACGTCGAGCTGCACTTCGCGCGTCACGCCATGCAGGGTGAGATTGCCGAAGACCTTCGCGTGCATCGGATCGGCCGGCTCGATGCGCGTGGACACGAAGGTCGCCACCGGATGTTTTTTCACATCCAGGAAGGTGCGGTCGAGCACGGCGTCGTTCCACTTCTTGTCGCCGAGGTCGAGGCGATCGACCGGGATCTTCGCCTCCACGCGCGCGCTCGCCCAATTGTCGGGATCGAACACCAGCGTGCCGGTGGTCCCGGAGATCGTGCCCATCGGGTTGGAGAAGCCCGCATGGCTGACGGCGAACATCACGCGCGTGTGCACCGGATCGAGCGCGTAGACCGCCTGCGCCGCGTGCGCATGGGACGACACGAGGCCAAGGGCGAGCACCAGCGCGAATCGAAGGAACATGGCGGCTTTGCTCGGCGGGGGACGAGGGGTGGATGGCCCGCGCGGCGCGAAAGGTTCGATCCCGCGGGACGCGCCATCCTAGACCGGCCCATGTGAATCGTGTGCCGGTCGTGCAACCGGCGGCTGGGGGGCGGTATCGGATGGGATGCCCCCTCGATGGAAACCGCCATGCGCCCGTGGTTGTTGACCCTGCTGCTCGCCGCCGCGCCCCTGGCCGCCGCGCCCACCGCGACCCTGCTGCCCGCGCAGCCGCTGATTGATCGCACGCGCGATGCCCAGCACCTGAACTTCGACATCGTGTTCTCCAACGATGGCGACCGGGCCATGGAACTGACGGGCCTGGAAGTGACGCTGTTCGATCGCGACGGCCATTTCTTTTCGCAACGGCGCCTGGACCGCAACGGCGATGCGACGACGATGTCGCTCGCGACCCTCGCCAATCGCACACTACCGGCGAAGGGCCGCTTGGTCGTGTTCAATCCCTTCGCATCGTTCCCGGGCGATGCATGGCTCGGCGACCTGCGTTACGTCGCCACGTTCCGCGCGGGCGAAGACGACCCCGAGCAGCGCGTCGAAGTGCGTGCCGCACCGCACGCCTTCGCACCGAAGACCGCATTGCGCCTGCCGCTGGAGGGCGAGATCTTCGTGCACGACGGACACGATCTGCTCGCGCACCATCGCCGCCTGGACATCACCGGCGGCATGACCACGCACTTCGGCATCAATGCCAATTTCATGCGCTACGCGCACGACTTCACGATCGCCGACGCGACGGGAAAGCTGTATCGCACCGACGGCGCGACACCCGAAGACTGGTTCGGCTACGGCGCGGCGGTGCACGCGACCGGCGCAGGCGTGGTGCACGCGATGCGCGATGGCATGCGCGACAACCGCAAGGATGGGCCGCCGCCGTTCGCGCAGGAAGCGATCATGAAGGACCTGACACTTTTCCTCGGCAACTACGTGTTGATCGACCACGGCAACGGGGAATACAGCCTGTTCGCGCACATGAAGCAGGGCAGCGTGCGCGTGCGCGACGGCCAGCGCGTCGCGCAAGGCCAGGTCATCGGTGCGATGGGCATGTCGGGCGATGCGTTCCTCGTGCACCTGCACTATCAGTTGCAGTCGGGGCCGCAATGGGAGGAAGGCTTGCCTGCGTATTTCACGAATGTGCAAGTCAAAACGGGCGATGGTTGGAGCGCGCGTTACACCGGGCCCGTCGATTCGGGCGACCTCGTTCGCTAGCTACGCTTGAGAAAATTCGTCCCGCATCAACCATGAAGTCCGCTACTTGCGCGCGCCTTGCTGGGTAACCCTGTGACCTCTTCCAGGTCGCAAGGATTCGCAAGGAATGCGCATGCGGTGGGCGCCATCAGGGATGTGGCGCGGTTGGGTGGTCGCGTGGGCGATCGCGCTCGTTGCGCCGACGGCGATGGCCGGGCCGCAGAGTGGCGGGGAAAGCGCGCAGGAGAGCGAGGAGGCCGAGCTCCGTCGCAGGGAAGACGTCGCCTGCTACAACTGGGACTGCTACGAAGAGCCCCCACCCCCACCCGCGAAAAAAGGCCACATCGACGGCGTCGCGCTGGCCAACGGACACGCCGAGCTGCATGGCTGGACGTGCCAGCCCGGGCGCGTGGAGCCGAACGATGTCGATGTCTATGTCGGAGGGCCGGCCGGTATCGGTTACTTCGTCGTCCGCACGAAGGCCAATGGCTGGAGCGAGGCGTCCATCGCGGCGCAATGCAACCTGACCGGCAGCACCTACCGTTTTTACATTCCGCTGTTCGATGACTTCCGCGCGCAACACCCGGGCAAGGCGCTGTACGTCTACGCGCTCTCGCCCGTCGGCGGCCCGGTGCTGTTGGGCGGATCCGGCCACGTCACGGTGCCGGCCATCGTCTCCGGGACGCTCACCGCCGCGCCCAATCCCTGCACGATTCCATGGGGCGGTGCGCTGTGTACCGTGAACGTCGGCTGGAACAGCAGCGCGCCTGGCGCGGAAGTCTGGGTCACGGATCTTGCAGGCAACAATCCGACGCTGTTCGCGCGCTCGCAGGATGGCGTTGCATCGGCGTCGTGGATCAGGACAAGCGGCGCGCGGTTCCATCTCAAGGCGGGCGGCTGGAGTGCCTCGACGCTGTCCACGGTCGACGTGCACGGCACGCCAACGGTGAACGCGGCGCCGACCGTGAGCCTCGCGGCACCGACGCATGGCCAGCAATTCCTCAGCGGCACGACGGTGACCTTGTCCGCGTCGGCCAGCGATTCCGATGACGGTGTCGCGCGCGTCGAGTTTCTCGCCGGTGGTGCGAAGGTCGGTGAGGACACCAGCGCGCCTTACACCTTCTCCTGGTCGCCGGCCGATGGCACGCACGCCATTGCTGCGCGCGCCGTCGATACGCGCGGAACGCAGACGACGTCGGCCACCGCCAGCATCACGGTCGCGCCCCCTGCGCCGCCGACGATCGGCGACGGCAGCGGCGCCAGCAGCATTGCGCCCGATTCGGCGTCCGATGGTGTCGGCGCCACCGCGGCCGAGTTCCGCGTCGACGAATCGGGTGCGGCGACCTACAGCATTGCGTTGTACGGCGTGCCGGGGACGGCGGGCGTGGATCCGAAACTCAGCCTGCGCTATTCGAGCCAGGGTGGCGACGGTCCGCTCGGCCGGGGCTGGTCGATCGGCGGAACGTCGTCGATCAGCCGATGTCGCGCAACGCGAGAAGCGGGCGACTTCATCGTCGGTGGCGTGGCGACAGATGGCACGCCGTCGCCGGTCGACTTCAGCGCAAACGATCGCTATTGCCTCGATGGCCAGCGCGTGATTCCTGCGCCCGCGGGTGCGGCAGCGTGCCAAGCCGTCGGCGGCATGACCGTCCTCAACCTGCGCACCGAGATCGAATCGTTCCAGCGCGTGTGCGCCTACACGCCCGTCGGTGGCACGAACGGCGTGGCGTTCTTCACCGTGGAGCGCAAGGACGGTTCGATCAGCTGGTATGGCGATCGCGATTCCGACGCGGGTGCGAACCGGCCCGACGGCTACTTCAACAGCACGGCGCCGGGCAAGACCGGCTTCGCGTTGTCGTGGGCGCAAACACGCTTCCAGGATTCGACCGGCAATTACATCGACTACCGCTACCTCGAAGATCCTGCCGGTGCGGGCACGGGCGAGCATCTGCTGAGCGAGGTGCGCTACACCGGACGCGTCGCATTGGCCGGGCAAAGTACGGGCGCGTCTGCGCCGTACGCCAAGGTGATGTTCAACTATGCGGCGTATCCGGAGAACGCGTGGCGTCGCGGCTATGCCGCCGGGGGTGTGCTCACGCAAACGCGGCGGCTGGCCAGTATTACCGCATGCAATTCCGCGGCGGCCGGGTGCGGGACCGCCAACCAGGCGCGGTTCTATCAACTGACTTACGCCGCCAGCGTTTCGGGCAGCGGCGCCGACCTGCTGACGCACGTGCAGGAATGCCGCGATTCCACGCGCGGCGTGTGCTTGCCCGCGACCACGTTCGCGTGGAGTGGCGCCAGGAACGTGTTCAGCACCTGGGGAAGTTGGGATCCGGGCGATTTCGGCAGCACGGTCAAGTTCGAGGGCCTCAAGCTCGGGGACATCGATGGCGATGGCCGCCAGGACCTGGTCTGGCTCAAGGACGGATCGTCCGGCGAAACGTGTCCGACCGAACACGTCATGGTCGCCTTCGGCCAACTCGATGGGGCCGGCAGGCAAACATTCTCGGGCAGCGTGCTCGCCGGCTGCACGCCCAACGAATTGATGTCGGGCCTGGGCGAAGGCAGCTGGCAGTTGTTCGACTACACCGGTGACGGGCGCGATGATCTGTTCGTCGCCGGCAACGGCGCATGGATGTTGTACCCCTCGCAGGGACGCACCTCGCAACCGTTCAACACGCACGTCGACCTGCTGGCCGGCATCCACATCCCGGTGAGCGTCGCGGCGTTCCACCCGCAGTTGAACGATCTGAACGGCGACGGGCTGCTCGATGTCGTCTACTACAACAGCAACGGCGTGCAGGCGCGGCTGATGGAACGCGCGGGCGCGAGTTGGCGCTGGGGCGCCGAACGCCGGGCCACGTTCCGTGCCGAGCCGCCGCCGTCATGTCCGCCCGGCACCGTCGATGGCTGTACCGAGTCGGCGCCGATCCTGCGCGAGCCACGGCGCTTCGCCCTGAACGATTTCAACGGCGACGCAGCATCGGACCTGGTGTTCACTGTCACGACGCAGTGGAAGGTCGCGTGCTACGCCACCGACCAGGACATCTGCCGGCCGGGCAACGGGAACAGATCGACACAGACCGCATACGCCTACGGGGTGTCGCAACTGACGCCCACCACGATCGAGTTCAAGCGCCAGACCCAGATCCCACTGGACACCGCCAATGGCGCGCACACCGTGCTGGGGGATTTCAACGGCGATGGCCTGACCGACATCGCCTCGGGCGCCAACGGATTGTGGCGCTACGCGCTCAACTCCGGTGCGGGCTTCCTGCCGACCGTGCAGCTCGGCAGCTTCATGTGGCCGGAATTGGTCAAGACCGCCGACGTCAATGGCGACGGCCGCAGCGACCTGCTCTTCATCCAACCCGATGCCTACAACGTGGCGCGCTATTACGTGCAACACGGCACGCGCACGGGCGGCTTGGGTGCAGTCGAACCGGTGCCCGACGCGATGGCCTGCTTCAACACCGGCTGCGATCCGCGCAGCGTGGTGAACCTGTTCACCGACCTCGATGGCGATGGCGGGTTGGATTATTTCGCCATCCGTGTGTTCAACGACAGATCGGAGTTTTATCTCGCACAACCCGACGCCGCGAGTCGCGGCAAGCCGCGCGATGCGATCGTGTCGATCACCAATGGCCTTGGCGCGCGAACGGAATTGACGTACGCAGCGCTCAGCAACCCCGGTGTCCACCTGCCCGACAGTGGTTCGCGCGATGCGAACCACTGGGGGCGTGGCGCGCCCGTGCGCGATTTCAAGGCGCCCAGTTTCGTGGTCGCGCAGGCCGCCAGTTCCTCGCCGCAGGCAGGCGCGCCCGATGCGATGGCGCGTTTGTACTACCGCTACGCCGGCGCCAAGGTACAGGCCGGCGGGCGCGGCTTCCTCGGCTTCCGCGAAATCGCGACGATCGATCCCAATCGCACGGGCGGTTACGTCGTCACCACGACGGCCTACCACCAGCACTTCCCCTTCACCGGGTTGCCGGCGAGCACCACCAAGGCGATGGTCGCGAACCAGGCTTACACGCCGTCGGGATGCATCGCCCAGCCGATCGCGAATGCCTGCTACGCATCCCCCGGTGCGGGGTTTGCGTCGTTGGGCGGCAGTTGGTTCTCCGCGCATACGCAACTGTGGGAAGCCGATACCGACAGCAACGGGACGTCTGTTGCGGCCTTCGCCCCCGGCGTGCAAGCGCCGGTCCATGTGCGCACCGCGGGCACGGAGGAAAAGCTGCGCGATCCGTTCGTCGGCGGCCAGACCAGCCGCGTGGTCACGGCCTTCGACTACGGCACCCACGGCAACGCGGTGACCACGGTCGTCGATACCTACGAAGGCACCGCCGGGAGCGCGCTGGCCAGCGTCGTCACTGCGAACACTTACGGCGACAACGCTGCCCTGTGGCGCCTGGGCCGCTTGACGGGCTCCACCGTCACGCACCGCCGCGCGGGAGCAGCGGATGTGGTGCGCACGACGGCCTTCGAATATGCGATGGGCGGCGCGGCCACCGGTTTGCTGACCGCCGAGCGCACGCAGCCGAACACGTCGCTCGAATTGCGCAAGCAATTCACGTACGACGATTACGGCAACAAGATCGTCGCTGCGGCCTGCGCCGCGCCCGCGAGCGGATGCGGAGAGGCCCTGGCGTTCCAGCCCGGCGCGCCCGAAACAGTGCAGCGCTATGCGCGCACGCAATTCGACAGCAAGGGCCGCTTCCCGGTCGCGACGATCGAGCCCTTCACCAACGGCGAGCACGCGACACAGACCGTGCTCGCGCGCGACCTCTTCGGTGGCGTCGCGCACGCGCAGGATGCCAACGGTGTCGACACGCTTGCCCTTCCTGGCACGCTTGGCCGTGCCTATTACAGTTGGGTCGAAACGGTGCCCGGCAGCGTGCCGGGTTCCGGCAACGGCGGCAGCGAACGCATCACCACCTATCGCTGGTGCGGCAGCGGCGGCGTGACCTGTCCGGTGGGTGCGCGCTTCCGCAGCCGCACGCTGTCCGATGCCGCGCCCACGGAATGGACCTGGTTCGATCTGCTCGGCCGCCCGATCCTGCAGGCCAGCGAGACCTTCAACGTCGGCGTGTCCGGACAGGATGTCGTGGCTGTCTGCACTTCCTACGATGCCAGCGGACAGCCGCTGCGCGTTTCCAATCCGTTCTTCCTGCCGGGCAAGTCGGTGAGCCTGGACAGCGCGGTGCTGGCGAACCAGTGCAGCGGGCGCGCATCGACCATGACCAGTGTCGATCTGTTGGGCCGGCCCACCGACGTGCAATCGCCCGATGGTGCGATCGTCTCCACCGGCTACGCCGGGCTGCGCACGCTGATCACCGATGCTCGCGGCCATACGACGACCGAAACGCGCAACGGCCTGGGCGAACGGATCGCGGTGACCGATGCCGCCGGCTTCACGCAAAGCTTCGCGTACAACGCCGATGGCACGTTGGCCAGGATCGTGCGCGATGCCGGCGGCGGACAGATCGTCAATGCCTTCACCTACGACGTGCTCGGTCGCAAGACCGTGCAGGACGACCCCGACAGCGGCCTCACACAGTTCACCCACAACGCACTGGGCGAACTGATCGCGCAACAGGACGCGAGCGGCAACCGCATCGAGAACGACCTCGACGCCCGCGGCCGCGCGTGGCGCAGAACCGTGCGGCAGCCCGACGGCACCATCGAGTCGCGCTCGACCTTCGCGTTCGACACGGCAGGCGCCGTCGGCGCGCCCGCGGACGAAATGATCGGCGGCAACTACACGCACACCCCCGGCAGCGGCCAGGGCGAATTGGCCGTGTCGTTCGAACGTCGCTATCGCTATGACGGACTAGGCCGTCCATCAGGCAGCACGACCACCATCGACGGCACCGATTACGTGACTGCCGTGCAGTACGACGCGCTGGGCCGTGCGGCGAAAGTGCAGGATGCCTCAGGCCGTTGGGCACGCACCGAGTTCAACGCGCGCGGCATGGCGGCGGCCGTGTGCGAGAGCAGCGCGAGCGATGCGGCGACGCTCTGTCCCGCCAGCGCGCAGACGTATCAACGAACGCTGTCGACCGACGTCTGGGGCAAGCCCGTGCGCGAGCGCCGCGGCAACAGCGCGGCGATGGACATCGTGCGCACGCACCGCTCCGACAACGGCCGCCTGGCCACCCTGTGCGCGGGCAACACCGCGTGCCACCTGGTGGGCGAGGAGTACGCATGGGATGCCAATGGCAACCTGCTCTCGCAGTTGAAGGAAGGCCGCTACCTGGAGGCGTTCGAGTACGACCGCCTGAATCGCCTGACGCGCAGTACGGCATCGGTGGGTGGCGGAAGCGTGCTCACCTACGCGGCCGATTACGACGCATTGGGCAATGCGTGCAACAAGGCGGTCGAGGGCGCGGTGCGCACGCTGGTCTATGCGGGGCGCGCACGCTGCGGCACAGGTGCGCAAGGCGCAGGCGGTCCGCATCAGGTGGCGCAGTTCCAGGTCGGAGGCGAAACCGCGAACTACCACTACGACGCGCGCGGCAACCAGACACTACGCGATCTGCCCGGCACCGCGAACGACCGCTCGATCCGCTACACCGCCGACAACCAGGCGCACGAGATCGCCCTGGGCAACGGCACGCGTGCGCGCTTCTGGTACGGCAGCGATGGCCAGCGCTACAAGCGCGAGGATGGCGGCAGGCGCACGCTGTACCTCGGCAACGTCGAGATCGTGATTGACGGCGGCGTCGTGACGACGCGACGCAACGTCGGCGGTGTCCTCATGCAATCCATCGTGGGCAGCGTCGTGACATCGCGCTATCTCTTCCACGATCGCCTGGGGAACGTCGTCAAGGTGACTGACGCCACCGGCGCCGTCATCGAAAGCCACGACTTCCACCCGTTCGGTGAGCGTCGCAATCCGACGCACCCGGATTGGACGACGACGATCAAGTCGAACTTCACCACGCGTGGGTTCACCGGCCATGAAATGGTAGACGGCCTCGGCGTGATCCATATGAACGGTCGGATCTACGACCCGGACATCGGGCGGTTCCTGCAGCCCGATCCCGTGATCCAAGCGCCGTTCAATCCACAGAGCTGGAACGCGTACACATACGTGTTCAACAACCCGCTGACGTATACCGATCCGAGCGGGATGATCGGGATCAAGGAGCGGCAGTGGCTGGGCATCGCCGTGACGATTGCCGCAGCAATTGTTGCGACGTATGTCGCACCGTCAATGAAGTTCGTCTTCGTCGTAGGTGCAGGTGCCGCCGCGGGTGGAATCTCCACCGGCAGCACGCAGGGCGCGTTGTACGGTGCGTTCTCGGCGGGGATGTTCTACGGCGTAGGGACCTACTTCAACACTGCGCAATGGGCACAGGCGACCTCGACAAGCAACGCATTCGGCTCAGGTATTACCTGGGGTGCGTACGGCGCCAAGGTGCTGGCGCATGGGGCAACGGGTGGTGTGATGGCGAGCTTGCAGGGCGGGCGCTTTGGCGATGGGTTTGCGTCGGCAGGCGTAGCGCAGGCGTTTGCGCCAGGGATTGGTCGTATCGGTAATGCGCCGGGGCGCGTCGCGGCCGCCGCGATCATAGGCGGTACTTCATCGGAGCTATCGGGTGGGAAGTTTGCGAATGGTGCGATCACCGCGGCGTTTGGGCGTGCCTTCAATGACGAGAGGCACCTATCTCCCCGTGAACACGCGGCGATTTCAGGGGCGGCGCATAAAACGCATGCAGAGTATTCGCTGATGACCAACGAAGAGTTGCTTGAAACGCACCCTGACATGTTGCGTCTGGACCCGGACGCCGATGCTGCTGCAACTTATGGGTATGCAAACATTTCGCATTCGCTAACAGAAATGTGGTCCACGAACCTGAAAGATATGCTGGTGAAATCAACTGGATCCGTCCCCGGCGAGATCGCCGAATTTGCTGGAGGCAAACTGGTTGGTTTAACACTCAGCAGTGCCCCGGCGCTTGTCCGCAACGGATGGAAGATATACGACACTGGATCATTCCTGAACAAGATCAATCCATTCGCAACACCAGATGTGCAGATCGCATGCAATTCCAACGGATGCGTGTACTTGCTAGAGGACTAAATTCATGCGGTTTGCAGTGGTGTTTGCTACAGCAGGTTTGTTAACAGCGTGTGCTGCACCCGGCTCCATGGCGGAGCGGGAGAAGCGTTCTTACGCCTTTGGCGGGTGCATGATCGAAGTGCCTGACAGCTATAACGCGGCTCTATTGAGTGACAAGGAAGTCAGGTTCGTAACGACAAGTGGCAGCGTCGCAAGTAGTTTTCATGTCAAGGCGGGTGACTTCCGGGATTACGTTGATCAGTTTGCCCCGAATGGAGATTTCTTCCTGAGAGGTAATCAACTGATTGTTACAAGTCGCCGTATTGACAGGAAGCCAACGCAAATTGAGATCACACGACTAATCTCCGCGAACCAGATAATCTCGATTATCGGAAAGGATGCTTCGATGTATAGAGATCAGGGTGCTAGGTGCATTGGAGGAGCGCCGGCGGAATCGAGCACAGTTGGTCGTGCTTGAAGTTGAACGAACGACAGAGTGGCTGACGACTTTTCGTTAGCTGAGACCGGGGTCCGTTCTTGGTCTATTCAAGAAGTGACGCACGTTTGGCAGCACGAGCAGGGAATCAACGTCTACGGCGCAGCCTTGGATCGTGCATACGACTATTGGCCACTCCTGTCGGGCAAGCCGCTCCAGAGCGATGACCTTGAGCAGCAAGGCGATATTTTCCAAGACCACTTCCTCGTAAGGAGCGGGCGTTCTGCAACATTGGGGCGGTCACAACATTGAAAGCTATGCAGGGTATTGCCTCGGAAAATTGGCCATTAAGCAATTTGTGTATGCCCTTCTGCTCGCAATCAGCCTTCCAGCCTGCGCCGTTGATCGAGGACGAGCGGTTCCGGACGAACAACTTGAGCCTGCGACAGACGAGGCTCTCCAAGCTGGTGATTTCGGCAGAGCGATTGACCTCGCCTTGCCGAAGGCACAAGCGGGCGATCCCGAGTACCAATTTTCAGTCGGCTACTTGGCACTGGTGTGGCTCGAAGCGGCGTCGCCCAAGAAGCCTCCTCGATACTCCTCGGAAGAAGCGATGTCCTGGATTGGCAAAGCTGCCGCACAAGATTCACCGCAGGCAGCAGGGATTCTGCGATCGGGGTATGAGTGGGGTCGCTACATGCTTCCGAAGAATGCAGCGCTTGAGGTTTGTTGGCGAAAGGTCGAATCCGAGGAGCAGGGGGCCAGCATCTGCACGGATATGGAAAGGAAGGCGGGGTTCGCAGCTGAGAATTAATCAGTTGAGGCGGTGGGCGTGTTTCCTTTCGTAGCTCAGGGATCCTCTGGCACGCGGTCACTGGTCAGGAAATCCGAAACCCTCTCCAAAAGGGCCAGCAACTCTGGCGCCCGCACCGAGTAATCGAAAAAGAACGCCGTGCGAATCTCCAAGTCCGACGTCGCTCCCAGGATCGAGGCGAACACCGCCGCCGCCGCCGGTTCTTCGATGACGCGACATCCTTCGGTAATGCGCTCGGCCAGTCGGCGCACCGCTTTCCAATTTGCGACGGCTGCGGCGTGCTCCAGCGCAATGACGTCGATTACCGTGACCCTGAGATACACCTTCAGCACGCGCACGAGTCGGTCGTGTTCGTGTCCCACGCGCAGCGACAGCAATGCAAAAGGGTCAGGATCGGTGCCCGGGTCGGCGACCTCGGGCATCGCAGTCCTCGTGGGCGAAGGGGATGCGCCACGGTGATGGACCGCAGTGTTCGAAGAATGCACGTGTGGCAGACGTCGTCGCACGCCCCGAATTTATGCGCATTCGGGGTCGGCACCTACATTCCGCGTGGAGGACGAAGCGCTTCTTCAGCGAAGGTTTTCGCTTGCGCCCTGCGGACAATTCCGTCTGTCGCCCGAATGCGCCCTCAGCGCGCGCTGTGCTTGTGCACTTCGTCGACCAGTGCGCCCACGTGCTCGGGATTCATATCCGGCGACAACCCATGTCCGAGGTTGAACACGTGCCCTTCGCGCGACCCGCCGTTGCCCGCCTGATAGCTATCGAGCGCTTCGCGCACCCGTGCACGCACGCTGTCGGGCGAGCCGTACAACATCGCCGGATCCAGGTTGCCCTGCAGCGCGACCTTGCCCTGCGTGCGGCGTGCGGCTTCGTCGAGTTCGATCAGCCAGTCCACGCCGACGCCTTCGGCGCCGCTGGCCGCGAGTTCTTCGAGATACGGCGCATTGCCCTTGCCGAACAGGATCAGCGGCGCGTCGCCGCGTTCGAGTTCGCGCGCGATGCGCGTCAGGTAAGGCAAGGAGAATTCGCGATACATCGACGGCGACAGCACGCCGCCCCACGTATCGAACACTTGCAGCGCCTGCGCGCCGGCTTCGCGTTGTGCGCGCAGGTAGCCGATCACCGCATCGGTGTTGATCGACAACAACGCGTGCATCGCCTTCGGATCGTCGAGCGCGAGGCGCTTGACCTTCGAGAAGTTGTCGCTGCCGCCGCCTTCGACCATGTAGCACGCGAGCGTCCACGGGCTGCCGGAGAAGCCGATCAGCGGAACGCGGCCGTCGAGTTCGCGACGGATCACCGACACCGCATCCATCACATAGCGCAGTTCGCTGCCCATGTCGGGGACGGCGAGCTTCGCGATGTCGGCCGCGGTGCGCACGGGGCGTTCGAATTTCGGGCCTTCGCCTTCGACGAAGTACAGGCCCAGGCCCATCGCGTCGGGCACGGTGAGGATGTCGGAGAACAGGATCGCGGCGTCGAGGTCGAAGCGCGCCAGCGGTTGCAGCGTGACTTCGCAGGCGAGGTCGGGGTTCTTCGCCATCGCCAGGAAGCTGCCGGCTTTCGCACGCGTGGCGCGGTATTCGGGCAGGTAGCGGCCGGCCTGGCGCATCAGCCACACGGGCGTGGCGTCGACGGGTTCGCGACGCAATGCGCGCAGGAAGCGATCGTTCTTCAGGGTGGGGGTCACGCGGTGGTTCTCGCGGAAATGGGAAGGGTCAGGGGCGCGGTGCGTCGGCGCCCTGCACGAACATCAGTTGGAAGCCTTTCTTCAGTTGCAGGTCGCGGGCGTGTTCGAACGCGGCCAGCGCGGTGCCCTGGTCGAGGTATTGCTCGCGCCGCAGGGAACTGCGCCCGCCGATCTGCCCGGTTTCGCGCACGAGGGTCCAGCCACCGAGCAGGTCGGCTTCGAGTTGGAGCTGGACGAAGCGCGGAGCCTCGCGGCCGGTGGGCCGTTCTTGCAGGAGCAGGCGCATGGGGTGGGGATTGTACTGCCCGACCGTGGCTCACCCCGCGAACGCTTCGCGCGTCAGATTGATCGGCGCATCGTCGGTGCACACCACGTCGTCTTCGATGCGGATGCCGCCGTAGGGGCGGAACGCATCCACGCGGCCCCAGTCGACGCTCGGGCCCAGGCCGCGATCCTTCAGCTGGTCGAGCAGCATGTCGATGAAGTAGATGCCGGGCTCGATGGTGACCACCATGCCCGGTGCGAGCGTGCGCGTCAGGCGCAGGTAGGGATGGCCGTCGGGCTTGGGCAGGGTGCCGCCGCGATCGCTCTGTGCGAAGCCGGCCACGTCGTGCACCTGCAAGCCGATGCCATGGCCGATGCCGTGCGGGAAGAAGGCCGAGGTCACGCCGGTTTCCACCGCGACTTCAGGAGACACCGTGATCAGGCCGAATTCCTTGAGGATGCTCGACAGGGACAAGTGCGCGTCCAGGTGCAGCTGCCGATAGTCGACGCCGTTGCGGACCTGGTCGCACATCACCAGCTGCGCGCGATCCACTGCATCGATCATCGCCTGGAATTCGTCGCCCGTATCGTGCGCATAGGTGCGCGTGATGTCGCACGCATAGCCGTCGTGGCTGGCGCCGGCGTCGATCAGGAAACTGCGCACGGGCTTGGGCGGCATGCGGTCGCGATCGGTGTAATGCAACACCGCGCCGTGTTCGTTCAGTGCGACGATGTTGCCGTACGGCAGGTCGTTCGCGTCCTGCCCGGCGGCCTGGCAATAGGCCAGGTGGATGCCGAACTCGCTCGCGCCGGCGCGGAACGCGCGTTCCGCGGCGCGATGCGCACGAACGCCGATGCGGCTGGCGGCGCGCATCTTTTCGATCTCGTACGGCGTCTTGAACGCGCGGTGGTATTCCAGGTACGCGACGACGGGCTCGGGGTTGTTCGGCACGAAATCGCCGAGCGCACTCTGCGGTTCGCCGAGGATCGCGCAGCGCGCGGCGTCCTTCGGCAAATGCTGCAAGGCTTCTTCGGGCTTGCGGATGACGACGATGTCCATGTGCTCGACCCAGTCGCCCGACGGCGCGCTCGGCACCACGTGCCAATAGTCGAACGGCTGCAGGTAGATCACCTTCGGCCGCTGCCCGGGCTCGTACACCAGCCAGCTGTCGGGCACGCGCACCAGCGGCAGCCAGGCCTTGAACTGCGGATTCACCGCATAGGGATAGTCGCGGTCGTCGAAGAACTGGAAGTGCAGGCGTCCGCTCGGCACCACCAGCGCATCGAAGCCCCCGCGCTGCAACGCTTCATCCGCGCGCCGCTTCAGCGTGTCGAGGTGGTCGGCGTACAGGGTGGCGAGGTTGGCGGACATGGCGAGCACGTTGGCGACGAGGGGGACGCCATTCTGGCCTGAACCGCAAAAAAGGGGGACCGTTGCGCCAGTCCCAAAATGGGACTAGGATCCCCGGCAATGAAGATCATCGCGGTAGGGACGCTGCGGACGTTCTGGGAAAGGCATCCGGAAACCGAGCAAGCACTGAAGGCGTGGTACGACGAGGCGAAGAGCGCCCAATGGCGCACGCCCGCGGACGTGAAGGCGCACTACCGCAATGCCAGCGTGCTTGGGAAAAACCGTGTCGTCTTCAACATCAAGGGCAACGACTACCGGCTGATCGTCGCCATCGCGTACAGGACGGGCGTAGTGTTCATCAAGTTCGTCGGCACGCATGCGCAATACGACAACGTGGATGCAGCGACCGTGGAGCACGCATGAACATCAACCCGATTCGCACCGAGCTGGATTACCGGGAGGCGCTCCGGGAAGTGTCGCGCCTGGTGGATCTCGACCCCGATATCGACAGCGACGATGGCGCTTACCTTGAAGTGCTTTCGATGCTGGTCGAGGCGTATGAGGCCAGGCACTTCCCGATCGACGCGCCCAACCCCATCGATGCGATCCGTTTCCGGATGGAGCAGGGTGGATTGACCGCGAAGGACCTGGTGCCGAGCATCGGCCAGGTCAACCGCGTCTATGAAGTCCTGAACGGCAAACGCAAGCTCACCGTCGCCATGATCCGCAACCTGCACAAGAATCTCGGCATTCCCGCCGAAAGCCTGATCGGCGCTTGAATCGAAAAGCCCCGCTCTCGCGGGGCTTTTTTTTCGTCGTTACTCGTACTGGCCGCCGGGCCCGTCGATCCATTCGCGCAATTGCTTCATGTGGTCGTCGGGCACCGTGATGAAGCGGAACCCGCTCCAGCGCTGGCCCGATGCGTGGGCGGCGTCCTGCCACAACAGGTGGGCGCCCACTTCGATCGGCGCCTCGCGGCCCTGCGGATCGTTGAGGTTGAAGCGGAACTGGTACAGCGCGTCTTCCTGCATCGCGGTGTTCGCCATCAACAGCATGCCGGTCTCCGACAGGTTGCCCAGGCGGCCGACGACCGCATCGACCATCGTGTCCACCACGATCACCGTGTCGGCGACCTTGCGTCGCTTGGCACGGCGGAATTCGTCGATCATGCCTCCTCCTGCTTGTCCTTGCCGCCGGCGAAACTGCGCAACGCACTCAGTGCCGCCTGCCACGCGCGATCCACGATGCGGCCCTTGTCGGCGGTGACGATGTAGGCCTGCCCGATCGCCATCATGCGCGCCAGGCTGTCGAGCGACTGTTCGGCCAGGCGCTGGCCGCGCTGGTTGACGAACAGGGCGTTGTCGGTGATCGGGCTGAACCAGGACAGGCGACGGCGCACGCGGTCGCCCTGCTGGTTGGAAACGAATTCGAACCACGTGCCGAAGGGCAGGGTGCGCAGGTGTTCGTACGCGGCCTGTTCGTCCGGATTGCGCGGCGCCATCTTCGGCTTCGGCGTCTCCGAGTCTTCGCCCAGGCGCGCGCGCGCCTTGAGCTTCATCGCAAGTTCGGTGCGCGAGGCCGGATCGTCTTCGTCTTCGGCGATGCCCGTCGTCAGGCGGCGCGCGATCGCCGCGGCTTCGTCGATGTGGTATCCGACCTGGACCAGGGAGCTTTCGATCTGCTGCGTCAGTTGCGGGTCGACTTCGCCCGTCGCCTTGCCGGTGGTGGCCGCGACGATGTGCTGCGTGGCTTCGAGCTGGCGTTGCCACTCTTCCGAATCCTCGCCATGCCGCAGCAGGCAGAGGGTGAGCACGTCGGCCCAGGCCTGGTTGAGCAGCGCGCGCACGAACTTCGGCAGGCGCTGGTCGCGCACCGAAACTTCGATCACTTCGTTGGAACGACGCTTGGCGAGTTCGAGTTTTTCCTTGCCGCGCGCCGCTTCGACATGGCGGCGCTCGGTGACTTCGGCCTTGCGCGCGAGTTGTTGCAGGCTGGCCTGCAGTTCGCGGTTGGCGGTGTCGAACGCGGCCGGGTCTTCGCGGAAATTCTGGACGACATGTTCGACCGCGCCGCGCAGCGAATGCACCAGTTGCGGATCGACTTCCTCGTCGCCCAGCCACGTGGCGCCCGACTCGGCGACCGCGTTGAGCAACTGGCGCGCCGGATGTTGTTGGCGCACGAAGAACGCGCGGTCCTGCAAGGCCACGCGCAGCAGCGGCACCTGCAGGCGGCCGAGCAGGCCGACGGCGGGGGTGTCGCGCCGCACTTCGCGCTCGATCTGCGAATACAGCATGCCCAGCAGTTCGAACGCGTCGTTGTCTTCGCGCGAGAACGCCGCGCCCTTGCCGTGCACCTGGCGCGATTGCGCGAGCAGGGTCTGCTTGATGTCGAGCAGGCTGCGCGGGCTGCCGGTGGGCGAGGTGGCGGGCGAGGCGACGAACGAGTCGAGCGCGCGCAACAGGTCGGGCGTGGTGAGTTCCATGCGCGCACGTTCGGGGCGGCCCGGACGCAGCTTGCCGATCAGGTCGCGACGGCCGGACAGCAGTTGCTGCAACAGCGCATAGGCCTGGTCTTCGTCGTAACCGGTCTCTTCACCGTCGGCTTCGCCCATCCAGGCGGTGTGCGGACGCAATTGTTCGCGCGGGCCCATGACGCGGCCACGGCCGCCACCGACGCGCGGCTGCGGGGGCGGGGCGGACTCGCCTTCGCCTTCGGATTCGGCCGGGGCCGCGCCGGTCGCACGCGGAGCCTCGGCGTCGCCGCCGAGTGCGAAGCTCCCCTCGCCGCCGCCACTACCGCCTCCACCCGCGTGCGGCGCGGGCGCGCCCTTCTCGCGGCGCGGCTGCGGCTTGGCGTTCTGCACGGTCGGCCGCAGGCGCAGCGGCACGTAGGCCAGGCTGGGGAGGATGCCGTCGCGCTCGAGCAGCGCGTTCATCGTCTCGGCCAGGTGCGAGTAATGCACCATCACGATGCGGTCGAAGGTGCGGAACAGCAGCAGCCGGGCCTCGAGCCCGAGCTGCAGCGCATTGGTGGCTTCGCGCAGGATGCGCCCCAGCATCTGCGGGCCCACTGCGAGCCGTTCGGCGTCGAAGGCCGGCGCGCCGGCGAGCACGCCGAAGCGCTGGCCGAGCAGGTGCAGCGGCAGGCTCGCGCGCGATTCGTGGCGCAGCGCGATATCGCGCAGCACCGATTCCTCGTCCATCGAGTCGTCGTCGACCAGGCTGAGGTTGCGGAACGAGGGCGGCTTGGCGCCGGTGCCGCCGATCTTCTGCGCGAGCTTGGGATCGCGGATCCCGGCCAGCGCGGCTTCCAGGCCGATCAGGTAACGCGGCACCAGGTCGGCCCGGTTCAGCCGCAGCGTGCGCAGGGTTTCCATGTGCCCGGCCTGGATGCCCGGATTGCGCGCGTGGTCGGCGAGCCGGAACAGTTGCTGTTCGGCCTCGTTGAGCATCTGCGACAGATGGCGGGCCATCTCGTCGGAGACGAAGCTGAGGAGGTGCTCCATCACCCGGCGCACGCGGCGCGGCAGGTTGGCGGAGGCCAGGGTCGCCGGAGGCGTATGGGTGCCGGGCAGGTCGAACGAAACGGGCATCGGTCGCTCGCGCGGAACGGTTGACGCTAGATAACACGCCATTGTGGCGCCCGCCACTCGCAAATGCGTTGCGCTGCCGCATCCATGCCGCTTCACGGCGTGGATCGACGGGCAGGGTCGGGCACCGACCCGCTGCGTCAGTCGTCGGCGAGGAACAGTTCGATCACGTCGTTGGTGAAGCGCCGGCCCAGCTCGGTCGGGCGCACGTGACCGGCGGTGTCCACGGTGACCCAGCCCAGTTCGCGCGCCTGGTCCAGTTGCGGCGCGATGGCCGCGCGCGGCAACCCGGTGCGCGCCTCGAAGGCATCCAGCGCGAAGCCTTCATGCAGGCGCAGGGCATTGAGCATGTAGTCGAAGGGCAGGCGTTGCGTCGTGAGGGTTTCATCGCCGCCGATGCTCGCGGGCGTGCCGGCCTTCAACAGGTAGTCGGTGGGGTGCTTGACCTTCCAGCGGCGCAGCACCGATTGCGACGCGCCCTGCGTGAGCTTGCCGTGCGCACCGGCGCCGATGCCGAGGTAATCGCCGAAGCGCCAGTAATTGAGGTTGTGCGCCGACTGTCGCCCGGGCTGCGCGTAGGCCGAGACTTCGTACTGTTCGAAGCCCGCTTGCGCGATCCGCGCCTGGCAGGCCTCCTGGATGTCCCAGCTTTCGTCGAGATCGGGAATGCCCTGCGGCGGGCGCGCGGCGAACACGGTGTTGGGTTCGAGCGTGAGTTGGTAATGCGACAGGTGCGCCGGTTGCAGCGCGAGCGCGCGCTCGACGTCGTTCACCGCCATGTCGAGGGTTTGTCCGGGCAAGGCGTACATCAGGTCGAGATTGATGTTGTCGTAGCCCGCGTCCTGCGCCAGCTTCACCGCGCTGTCGGCTTCGCGACTGTCGTGGATGCGCCCCAGGCGTTGCAGGCACCCATCGTCGAAACTCTGGATGCCGAAGCTCAAACGGTTCACGCCCGCGGCGCGATAGCCTTCGAAACGCCCGTGTTCGGCGGTGCCCGGGTTGGTTTCCAGGGTGATTTCCAGCCCCGGCGCGAAGCGCAGGCGCGCGCTGGCCTGTTGCAGGAACGCATCGATCGCTTCGGGCGGGAACAACGACGGCGTGCCGCCGCCGAAGAACACCGAATGCACCACGCGTCCCCACGCGAGCGGCAGGTCCTGGTCGAGGTCGGCGATCAACGCATCGACGTAGGCGCCGAAGGGGAGCACGCCGCGTTGTTCGTGCGAATTGAAATCGCAGTACGGACATTTGCGCACGCACCACGGCAGGTGGACGTAGAGCGACAGCGGGGGCGTGAGCAGGGACATCGCGGTGCGAAGACTTAAAGTTCGTGCAGGCGCGCGCGCAACGTGGCAAGCGCCAATCCGCGATGGCTGCGTGCGTGCTTGGTCGGCGCATCCAGTTGCGCGGCGGAGCGGCCGAGCATCGGGTCGAGGAACACCGGGTCGTAACCGAATCCGCCATCGCCCTGTGGCGCAGGCAGGATGCGACCGGGCCAGCGGCCTTCAGCGATGATCGGTTGCGGATCCTCGGGCGTGCGCAGCAACACCACGACGGCGTGGAAGTGCGCGGTGCGTTGCGCGTCGGGAACATCGCGCAGTGCGTCCAGCAACTTGGCGATGTTCGCCTGCGCATCGCCGTGCGCACCGGCGTAACGCGCCGAATACAAACCGGGCGCGCCGCCGAGCGCATCCACGCACAGGCCCGAATCGTCGCCGAGCGCCGGCAGGCCGGTTTCGCGCGCGGCATGCCGCGCCTTCAGCAATGCGTTCTCGACGAAGGTCAGGCCGGTCTCGTCGATGTCCCGCACGCCGAATTCGGACTGCGCGTGCAAGGCCAGGCCCGCATCGGCGAGCAGGTCGCGGAGTTCGACCAGCTTGCCGGTGTTGCCGCTTGCCAGGACCAGTTTGCGCACCGCGTTCACGTTTGCGCCAAGGCCTCGCGCTGCGCGGCGAACAATTGCGCGATGCCGGTTTCGGCCAGCGCGAGCAGGCGGTCGAGTTCGTCGCGGCGGAAGGCGTGGCCTTCGGCCGTGCCCTGCAGTTCGATGAAGCCGCCGCCGTCGTTCATCACCACGTTCATGTCGGTGTCGCAGCCGCTGTCTTCGGCATAGTCGAGGTCGAGCACGGGCACGCCCTTGTAGATGCCGACCGACACCGCGGCCACCGCGCCGAAGATCGGGTCCTTGGTGATTTCGCGGCGCTGCTGCAACTGGCGCACCGCATCGACCAGGGCCACGTAGGCACCGGTGATGGCGGCCGTGCGCGTACCGCCGTCGGCTTGCAGGACGTCGCAATCGAGCGTGATGGTGCGTTCGCCCAGCGCGTTGCGGTCGACGCAGGCGCGCAGCGCGCGGCCGATGAGGCGCTGGATTTCCAGCGTGCGGCCGCCCTGCTTGCCGCGCGCGGCCTCGCGATCGGAGCGGGTGTGCGTGGCGCGCGGGAGCATGCCGTACTCGGCCGTGACCCAGCCCTCGCCCTTGCCGCGGAGGAAGGGGGGAACGCGGTTTTCGACGCTGGCGGTGCACAACACGCGGGTGTCGCCGAAGGAGACGAGCACCGAACCCTCGGCGTGGCGGGTGAACCCGCGCTGGAGGGAGACGGCCCGCAGTTGTTCGGGCATGCGGCCGCTGGGGCGCACGACGGTCATGGGAATTCCGGGGGGAACGCAGGATGCGGGCCGCTAGATTACCATCCGCCCTCCATCGCCCCGCGCGACGCCATTGGACAGCCCGTGATCCGCAGCATGACCGCCTTCGCTTCCGGCGAACGCCCGACGCCCTGGGGCACGCTGTCGTGCGAGCTGCGCTCGGTGAACCATCGCTTCCTGGAAATCGGCACCCGCCTGCCCGACGACCTGCGCGCGCTGGAACCGGCGATGCGCGAACGGATCAGTGCGCGCATTTCGCGCGGCAAGGTCGACGTCGGCATGCGCCTGCGGGCGCCGGAAGGCAGCGAGGCGCTGCGCGTGGACACGGCCGTGGTCGAACAGTTGGCCGACATCGCGCGCGACCTGCAGAACCGTTTCCCGACGTTGCAGATCGGTTTCACCGAACTGCTGCAATTCCCCGGCGTGCTCGGCACGCGGGCGACCGACACTTCCGCGCTCCACGCCGAAGCCTTGTCGCTGCTCGACGCGGTGATCTCCGACTTCGTCGCCGCGCGCGAACGCGAAGGCGCCAGCCTCGCCGCGGTGATCGCCGAACGCAACGCCGGCATCGCGCGCATCGCCGCCGATGTCCGCACGCTCGTGCCGACCATCCGTGGGGCGCTGAAGCAGAAACTCGAAACGCGCCTGGCCGATCTCGCGCAGCCGGTGGATCCGGGCCGCTTCGAACAGGAACTCGTGCTCGGCCTGCAGAAACTCGATGTGGACGAGGAACTCGACCGCCTCGACAGCCATGTCGCCGAACTCAAGCGCGCGCTGGGCCAGAAGGAGCCGGTGGGCCGGCGCCTGGATTTCCTGCTGCAGGAATTCAACCGCGAGGCGAACACGCTCGGCAGCAAGTCGGTCGATGCGCGGACTTCCAATGCGGCGGTCGAGCTCAAGGTATTGATCGACCAGATCCGCGAACAGATTCAAAATATTGAATAGCCGGAAACATCGAATGAGCCACATGCGCGGAACGCTGTTCATCGTGGCCGCGCCCTCGGGCGCCGGCAAATCCAGCATCGTCAACGCGTGCCTGGCGCGCGACCGCAACATCCGCCTGTCGATTTCGTTCACCTCGCGCGACCCGCGCCCGGGCGAGCGGCACGCAGAGCACTATCACTTCGTCAGCGCCGATCAATTCCGGCACATGGTCGCCGAGGGCGATTTCTTCGAACACGCACTCGTGCATGGCGACTGGAAGGGAACGGCGAAGCAGTCGGTCGAACCGCAGCTGGCGGCCGGCCACGACGTGCTGCTGGAAATCGACTGGCAGGGGGCGCTGCAGGTCCGCAAGCAGGTGCCCGAGGCGGTGAGCGTCTTCATCCTGCCGCCCTCGCGCGCAGCCCTCGAAGAGCGCATGCGCAAGCGCGCGCAGGACAGCGAAGCCACGATCCAGCGCCGCATCGCGGCCGCGCGTGAAGAGATGTCGCACTACGCCGACTTCGACTACGTGATCGTCAACGAGCATTTCGAGGCCGCGGTCGACGAGATGTGCGCGATTTTCGTGGCCAGCCGCCTGCGCCGGCCGATGCAGCAGGCGCGCCATGGGGCGCTGATCGCCGCCCTGCTGGCGGATTCGTGAACGCAACTCACTGATTTCAAAGGACCGGGCTTGCAGAGGCGACGGCCGCCCCCCTACAATCGCGCCCCTTCTGATCCAGCCTGGCCGCAAGGCCCCGGAGCCCCATGGCCCGCATTACCGTCGAAGATTGCCTGGAAGTGGTCGACAACCGCTTCGAACTCGTGATGATGGCCGCCAAGCGCGCGCGCCAGCTCGCCAACGGCGTCGAGCCCCGCATCGACAACACCGAAAACAACGACAAGCCGACGGTCCTCGCGCTGCGCGAGATCGCCGCCCGCCAGATCGACACCGATTACATCGACGCGGTCGACAAGGCCGAGCGCGAGCGCAAGGAGCGCGAAGCCCTCGAATGGGCCGCCGCCGAAGTGGTCGCCGACGACGATATGTCCAAGGGCGACGACTGAGTCCCGAAGCCCCGCGCCAGCGGGGCTTTTCCTTTGTGGGGCGGGGCAAAAGCGGTAGGCTGCCTGCATGCCGTCCCCCGAATCCGCGCATCTGCTCGAGCCGCCGTCGACCCCGGTGGTCCCCGAGTACGTCCTCGCGCTGGAAAAGGCCGCGTCCTACCTGCCCGTCGACCAGCTAGGCCTGCTGCGCCGCGCATGGGCCGTCGGTGCCGCCGCCCACGTCGGCCAGACCCGCAAGTCGGGCGAGCCCTACATCACGCATCCGGTCGCCGTCGCGACGGTGCTGGCCGAAGAACGCCTCGACGTCGAAACCCTGATCGCGGCGATCCTCCACGACACGATCGAGGACACGCCGCTCACGCGCCTGGCGATCGCCAAGGAGTTCGGTGAGACGGTGGCCGACCTGGTCGACGGCGTCACCAAGCTGGACAAGCTCCAGTTCCGCGACCGCCAGGAAGCCGCCGCGGAAAGTTTCCGCAAGATGCTGCTGGCGATGGCGCGCGACCTGCGCGTGATCCTGATCAAGCTCGCCGACCGCCTGCACAACATGCGCACGCTGGGCGCGCAGAGCGTCGAAGCGCGCCGCCGCATCGCGACCGAAACCCTGGAGATCTACGCGCCCATCGCGCAGCGCCTGGGCATGAACCTGATCAAGGCCGAGCTGCAGGACCTGGGCTTCCGCGGGCTGCATCCGTGGCGGCACGCGGTGATCGAAAAGCGCATCCGCATGCAGCCGGTCGTGCGCCGCGAATCGCTGACGCAGATCGAAGCGCGCCTGGCGCAGCGTTTGACGAAGGAAGGCTTCTCGTATCGGCTGGTCGGCCGCATCAAGTCGCCGTGGAGCATCTACAGCAAGATGCGCGCGGAAGGAAAGACGCTCGACCAGGTGATGGATGTGTTCGGCTTCCGCATCGTCGTGCGCACCGTGCCGGAGTGTTACCACGCGCTCGGTGTCGTGCACACCGCGTTCAAGCCGCTGGACGGGCGCTTCCGCGATTTCATCGCGATCCCCAAGACCAACGGTTACCAGTCGCTGCACACGGTGTTGTTCGGGCCCTACGGTTCGCCGATCGAAGTGCAGATCCGCACCGAGGAGATGGACCTGATCGCCGAACGCGGGATCGCGGCGCACTGGTCGTACAAGCATGGCGGCGAAACGCCGACGAGCGCGCAGAGCCGCGCGTCGCAGTGGATCGCCAACCTGGTGGAATCGCAGCGTTCGACCGGTTCGTCGCTGGAGTTCCTCGAGAACGTCAAGGTCGACCTGTTCCCCGACGAGGTGTACCTGTTCACGCCCAAGGGCGCGATCCTGTCGCTGCCGCGCAACGCGACGGTGCTCGACTTCGCCTACGCGGTGCATACCGATGTCGGCAACAAGGCCGTGGCCGCGCGCGTGGATCGCGCGCTGGTGCCGCTGCGCACCAAGCTGGTGAGCGGGCAGACGGTGGAGATCATCACCGCCAAGTCCTCGACGCCCAAGCCGCAGTGGCTGGAGTTCGTGGTCTCGGGCAAGGCGCGCACCGCGATCCGCCACCAGCTCAAGCACCTGGAGCACGAAGACGCCGTGCAGCTCGGCCATCGCATGCTCGACCGTTCGCTGGAAACCCTGGGCACTTCGCTCGACCGGCTTCCGCCGCAGCATCTGGAAGCGTATTTGTCCGAGCACCGCTATCCGCGCCTGGAAGCGCTGCTCGCCGACATCGCGCTCGGCAACCGCATGCCGTCGCAGGTCGCCAACGTGCTCGCGCGCCGCGCGCCGGATGTCATGGACAACAGCGAGCTGCTCGACGCCGCCGGCCTGTTCCGCCCCTCGACCGACCGCATCCTGATCACCGGCGCCGAACGCGGGGTCATCACCTTCGCCAACTGCTGCCTGCCGATCCCGGGCGACGAGATCATGGGCTACCACACCGCCGGCCGCGGCATCGTGGTGCACCGGATCGAATGCCCGAACGTCGTGGAGCTGCGCAAGAATCCCGAGCGCTGGGTGCCCGTGGGCTGGGATCGCGAAGTCAGCGGCGATTACCAGGCCGCGCTGAAGATCGAAGTCGACAACCGGCCGGGCGTGCTCGCGCAGGTCGCCGCCGCGATCGCGCAGGCCGAATCGAACATCGACCGCGTCGAATACGTCGAGCGCGACAGCAACATCAGCGCGATCCGCTTCTCGATCGAAGTGCACGACCGCAAGCACCTGGCCGACGTGATCCGTCGCGTGCGCCGCCTGCACGTGGTGCATGGCGTGCAGCGCCTGTAGAGGCCGCTACACTTCGCGCATCACCTTCACGTAACGGAGCTCGACCGATGCCCCGCCAGCCCATCCATACCGACCGCGCGCCCGCGGCCATCGGGCCGTATTCGCAGGCCACGCGCGCCGGCGACACGGTGTTCCTCTCCGGCCAGATCGCGCTGGATCCCGCCACCGGCCTGTTGGTCGAAGGCGATATCGAGGCGCAGGCGCGCCGCGCGTTCGAAAACCTCAAGGCCGTGTGCGAAGCCGCCGACGGCTCGCTCGCCGACGTCGTGCGCCTGGGCCTGTACCTCATCGACCTGGGGCAGTTCGCGGTCGTCAACCAGGTGATGTCGGAGTATTTCGACGCACCGTTCCCCGCGCGTTCGACCATCGAGGTGTCCGGGCTTCCGCGCGGCGCGCAGTTCGAGGTCGACGCCATCCTCGTCCTGCGCTGACGCATCGCACGCACTTCGTGGCGCGCGTCGCACGACCCATTCCCGGATTCGCCGCCGCAGGCGATGCACCGCTGTCCTCGCTCGGGGGCGTGGGCCCGCGCGTGGCCGAGAAGCTCGCCACGCGCGGCCTGCTCACGCTGCAGGACCTGTGGCTGCACCTGCCGCGCCAATATGAAGACCGCACTTCGCTCACGCCGATCCGTGCCCTGAAGCCGGGCCAGCCGGCGCAGGTCGAAGGCGTGGTCGAAGCGGTGGATCGCGGATTCCGCTTTCGCCCTTCGTTGCGCGTGGCCATCGGCGACGACTCGCAGGGCACGCTGTTGCTGCGCTTCTTCCATTTCCGCGCGCAGCAGGCGGCGCAGTTCGCGCCGGGCACGCGCGTGCGCTGCTACGGCACACCGCGCGCGGGGCAGAAGGGCATGGAGATCGTGCATCCGAGTTACCGCGTGGTCGGCGATGCCGACGACGCGCTCGGCGAATTGCTCGACCCGGTGTATCCGGCGATCGAAGGCATCGGCCCCGGCGCATTGCGCAAGTTGATCGGCCAGGCGCTCGACAAGTTGCCCGACGCCGACGCGCTGGAATTGCTGCCGTCGGCGATGCGCGCCGAATTGAACCTGCCCTCGCTCCGCGATGCCTTGCTCACGATGCATCGCCCGCCGCGCGATGCGGACATCCATGCCTTGCTCGCAGGCACGCATCCGGCGCAGCAACGGCTTGCGCTCGAAGAATTGCTGGCGCACAACCTGAGCCTGCGACGCCAGCGCATCGCCTTGCAGCGGCATCGCGCACCGGTGCTCGACGCGCCCGGCGTGTTGGCCGATCGTTTGCAAGCCTCGCTTCCCTTCGCGCTCACCGGTGCGCAGGCGCGCGTCTACGCACAACTGCGCCACGATCTCGCGCAACCGCATCCGATGCTGCGCCTGGTGCAAGGCGACGTCGGCAGCGGCAAGACCGTCGTCGCCGCGCTCGCGGCGATGCTCGCGGTCGAAGGCAAGCGCCAGGCCGCGTTGATGGCGCCGACCGAGTTGCTTGCCGAGCAACACCTGGTGAACCTGCGCGGGTGGCTCGAGCCGCTCGGCGTGCGCGTCGCATGGCTGGCGGGAAAAGTCACCGGCAAGGCGCGCACGCAGGTGCTCGCGGCGGTGGCTTCGGGCGAAGCCCAGGTCGTGGTCGGCACGCATGCGTTGATGCAGGAAGGCGTGGTGTTCGACGATCTCGCACTGGCGATCGTCGACGAACAACATCGCTTCGGCGTGCACCAGCGGCTCGCCTTGCGCGACAAGGGCGCCGGCGGCGACAGCGTGCCGCATCAACTCGTGATGACCGCGACGCCCATCCCGCGCACGCTGGCGATGGCGGCCTACGCCGACCTCGACGTTTCGGCGATCGACGAACTTCCACCGGGCCGCACGCCGGTCCAGACGGTCGCGCTGAGCAGCGATCGCCGCCCCGAACTGATCGAACGCATCCGCGCGGCGTGCGCCGAAGGCCGGCAGGCGTATTGGGTGTGCACGCTGATCGATGATTCCGACGAAGTGGTGGCGCAAGCGGCGCAGTCAACGTTCGAGACACTGTCCGCCGCGCTGCCGAAGGTGCGCGTCGGCCTCGTGCACGGGCGCATGAAGGCCGCCGAGAAACAGGCGACGATGCGCGCGTTCAAGGAAGGCGCGCTCGATCTGCTCGTGGCGACCACCGTGATCGAAGTCGGCGTCGACGTGCCCAATGCGTCCTTGATGATCATCGAGAACGCCGAACGCCTCGGCCTGTCGCAGTTGCACCAGTTGCGCGGGCGCGTGGGGCGAGGCAGCGCGGTGTCTTCGTGCGTGCTGTTGTATCAATCGCCGCTGTCGCTGATGGCCCGGCAGCGCCTGGAAACGATGCGCGAAACCAACGACGGCTTCGTGATTGCCGAAAAGGACCTGCAACTGCGCGGGCCGGGCGAGCTACTCGGCACCAGGCAGACGGGCCTGGCCGCGTTCCGCGTCGCCGACCTGGCGCGCGATGCGGCGATGTTGCCGCAGGTGCGCGCGCTCGCCGATCGCTTGCTCGCCGACGACCCCGCGCTGGCCGATCGCGTCATCGACCGTTGGGTCGGCGGCGCGGCGCGCTACGCTTCCGCATAGGCACAAGGTTTCGAACACATGACCCGCATTCCCCTCCTGATCGACACCGATCCCGGCGTCGACGATGCGCTCGCGCTGCTGATGGCCTTCGACGACCCGCGGCACGAAGTCGTCGGCCTGACGATCGCCGCGGGCAACGTGGGCCTCGCGCACACGGTGCGCAACGCGCTGAAACTCTGCGAAGTCGCGCAGCATCCGGTGCCGGTGTTCGCGGGCACGCAGGCGCCGCTGCTCCATCCGGCGCGCGATGCGGGCTATGTCCACGGCCTCGATGGTTTCGGCGACATCGCCTACGACGCGCCGGCCCGCGCCGCGGAAACCGAACATGCGGCGCTCGCGATCCTGCGCCTGTCGCATGCGCACGCGGGCAAGCTGTTGCTCGTCGCGCTCGGCCCGCTGACCAATCTGGCGCTCGCGCTGACACTGGATCCGACGCTGCCCACGCGCATCGCGCGCCTGGTCGTGATGGGCGGCGCGGTGACCGCGCACGGCAACATCACCGCGGCGGCGGAGTTCAACATCGCTTTCGATCCGGAAGCGGCGCACATCGTGTTTTCCTCGTTCGCGCGCACCGAGCTCGTCGATTGGGAAGCGGTGATGGCGCACGGGTTCCCGCACGAACGTTTCGAGCAGTGGCTGCAGGCGAATTCGCCGCGCGCGCGCTTCTACGATGCGATCTCGCGCCGCACGCGCGACTGGGCCGCCGCGCGCCGCGGGGAGAATTGGCATTCGGCCGACGCGCTGGCGATGGCTTACGCCCTGGATCCGGCGAGTACGCTCGACATCGCGCAGCGCCCGATGACGATCGAACTGGAAGGCCGCCACACACGCGGCGCCACGATCGTGGACTGGCGGCGTGAAGAAGGCCGGCCCGACAATGTCGCGATCCTGCTGCGCTACGACCAGGCGGCGTTCGAGGCCCGCGTGGCCTCTGCGCTGGCGGCCGGGTAGGGGGATTCAGCCTTTTGGGGGTGGGATGGGTTGCGCCGAGCTCAGCCGGCCGGCTAGAATGCCGCTCTTTCCCAGCTCAGACCCGGTGGCAGCCATGAAGGCCGGCATCCATCCCGAATATCGCGAAGTGGTTTTCCACGACGTGACTTCCGATTTCAAGATCCTCACGCGCTCGACGCTTGCCTCCAAGGAAACGACGAAGTGGGAGGACGGCAACGAGTATCCGCTGATCAAGGTGGAAGTCTCGTCGGCCACGCACCCGTTCTATACGGGCAAGAACAAGCTGGTCGACACCAGCGGTCGCGTGGACAAGTTCCGCAAGCGTTACGCGCAGAAGTAATCCGCGGCGTGCCTTCGGGCCCGCATGCAGACGACGGCCGCCCCAGGGCGGCCGTTTTCGTTTCCGGCCCTGGTCCTCGGGCGGCTGTTTTTTAGTGCATTCCTTCAAATCCGGGGCAGCGCGCCGGGTCGAAAGTCGCGCGTCGGGAAAACGGTTCCCATGCAATAATTCCGGCCTTCCGCGGCCGCCCGCGGCTCTACGTTTTCGAAGGAGCGTCTTGTGTCCAAACTCGACCAGGTGACGTTGACCGCCGGCGACAAGAACGTCGCGCTGCCGGTGCAGCATCCCGTGCTCGGCCAGCCCTGCATCGACATCGCGAAGCTGCCGAAGGAAACCGGCTGTTTCACCTACGATCCGGGCTTCACCGCCACCGCCGCGTGCAAGTCGGCCGTGACCTATATCGACGGCGATGCAGGCGTGCTGCTGTACCGCGGTTACCCGATCGAGCAGCTCGCGAAGAATTCGAGCTTCCTCGAAGTGGCCTACCTGCTGATGCACGGCGAGTTGCCGTCGAAGACCGAATTCGAAGCCTTCGACCACGAAGTCACGCATCACACGATGATGCACGAGGCCTTCCGCACCTTCCTCTACGGCTTCCGCCACGACGCGCATCCGATGGCGATGATGGTCGGCATGCTCGGTTCGATGGCGAGCTTCTACCACGGCTCGCTCGACCTGGAAGACGCCGAACAGCGCCGCCTCGCCGCGATCCGCCTGATCGCGAAAGTGCCGACGATCGCCGCCGCCTGCTACCGCTATTCGATCGGCTGGCCGATCCGCTATCCGAAGAACAACCTCGAATACACCACGCGCTTCCTGCACATGATGAAGGAAGTGCCGAGCGAGCCGCTGGAGCTCAGCCCGGTCGCCGCCAAGGCGCTGGACCTGCTCTTCATCCTGCACGCCGACCACGAGCAGAACGCGTCGACCTCGACCGTGCGCCTGGTCGGTTCCACCGGCGCGAACCCGTACGCGTGCGTCGCCGCCGGCGTCGCCGCGCTGTGGGGCCCTGCGCACGGTGGTGCGAACGAAGCCGTGCTCAAGATGCTCGAAGAAATCGGCCGTCCGGAGAACGTCGGTTCGGCCGTCGCCAAGGCGAAGGACAAGGAATCGGGCTTCCGCCTGATGGGCTTCGGCCATCGCGTTTACAAGAACTTCGATCCGCGCGCGAAGATCATCCGCGAGATGACCTACCAGGTCCTCGGCGAGCTCGGGGTCAACGACCCGCTGCTCGACGTGGCGATGAAGCTCGAGGAAGCCGCGCTGAAGGACGATTACTTCGTGCAGCGCAAGCTCTACCCGAACGTCGATTTCTACTCGGGCATCATCTACAAGGCGCTGGGCATCCCGACGGAGATGTTCACCGTGATGTTCGCCATCGCGCGCACCGCCGGCTGGGTGTCGCATTGGCTGGAACAGCAGACCGATCCGGAAGCCAAGATCGGCCGTCCGCGCCAGATCTACACCGGTTACGCCGAGCGCGATTACGTCGACCTGGCCAAGCGCTGACCGATCGATGCGAAAACGAAAAGCCCCGCGTCCGCGGGGCTTTTTTTATTTCCCGGCTTCGTAACCGGCGATCTCGTCTTCGGCGATCAGCTCGCGCAGTTGCGTCAGCGACGCACGCTTCATCGGTTTCTCGTCGATCGACGACAGCGGCGACTGCCGCAGCGCATCGCGCGGCAGCACGGTCAGGTCGAAAGTCAGGTCTTCGGCGCTGAACACCCACACCGACACGTCGTCGGCGCGTTCGCGATCGAAGCGGATGCGGCGCGAACGCGACTCGGCGGGAATCAGGTGCTGCTCCAGGTAACGCACGACGGCTTCGGCATCGTCCGTGTACAGGTGCAAGGCGACGGGCGAGTAACGATCGGCGGTGCCGTCGAGGACCGGGCCGACGAGGCGCGCGTCGAACACCGCGAAGAATTCCAGCGCGCGCAATGCGGCGTCGCGGCGCGCGCGCAAGCCGGCCGCCTGCGCGTCGCCCTGGAACAGGCGCTGGTATTCGCGCAACGCATCTTCGATCTCGCGGTTGCGCGGCAGCGATGCGTCGTCGTGGATGCCCAGGCGTTCGGCGGCCTTGCGCTTGGCCTGGTGGAAATCGCGGATGCCGCTTTCGGCCATCAGGCGCGCGGCCTCGTGGGCGAGGCGGCGGCGGCGTTCGAGGGTTCGGGTCTGCGCGTGTTGCTGGGCGTGGTGCATGGTGCGTCTCCCGAGTCGACCCGGGCCGACTGTAACGCATCGACCCGCGCGCGAACCGTCACGCCGGCCGTGGCCGGCGCGGGCTCAGAAGATGTCGTACGTGTCTTCGCTCGGCGCCTGGTCGTCGGGGCCGTAGTCGACGTAGCTTTCCATCCGTTCGAGGTCTTCGGCCTTCACCCATTCGGTGATGCCGCCGGTGCTGCCCGGGATGAGGTGACCGCCCGGACCCACCGCGACTTCGACCATGCCCTCGGGCGGGTCGTTCGCCATCACCGGGCGGCCTTGCAGCGCGACGCGCATGTAGTCGATCCAGATCGGCAACGCGGCCTTGCCGCCGTACTCGCGGTAGCCGAGCGATTTGTAGTCGTCGCGGCCGACCCACACGGTGGTCGCCATGTTGCCGCCGAAGCCGGAGAACCACGCGTCGCGATGGTCGTTGGTCGAACCGGTCTTGCCGCCGACGTCTTCGCGGCCGAGGACCTTGGCGGCCGTGCCGGTGCCGCGCTGCACGACGTCGCGCATCATCGACACGAGCTGGTAGGCCGTGCGTTCGTCGATCGCGCGCGGCGCGAGCGTGGTGCCTTCGGCGAGCTTCACCGGTTCGGCGGGCTTGGAGGTCTTCACCGTCGAGGGCGACGCCGGCGCATTGCCCAGGTCGAAACCGTCGACGACCGTGGAGGTCACCAACTGCCCGTTGCGCATGCCGCAACCGCGGCAGGCCACCAGCGGCTTTTCCTTGAAGATCACCTTGCCGCTGCGGTCCTTCACGTCGTCGACGAGGTAGGGCGTGACGAGGAAACCACCGTTGGCGAACACGGCGTAACCGCGCGCGACCGCCAGCGGCTGCAGCGACGAACTGCCGAGCGACATCGACAGGTTCGGCACCAGCTGGTCGATCGGGAAACCGAAGTGGCTGATGTACTTGCGCGCGTAGTCCACGCCGATCGCGTCGAGCAGGCGCACCGAGACCAGGTTGCGCGACTGCACGAGCGCTTCGCGCAGACGCATCGGGCCGGCGAAGTTGCCCGAGTCGTTCTGCGGGCGCCACAGGTGGCCGACGCGGTCGCGGAACACGACGGGCGCGTCGAGCACGATCGAGGCGGGGTTGTAGCCCCGGTCGAACGCCGCCGCGTACAGGAAGGGCTTGAAGCTCGAACCGGGCTGGCGACGCGACTGCGTGGCGCGGTTGAACTTGTTCGCGGCGAAGCTGTAGCCGCCGACGAGGGCGCGCAACGCGCCAGTGTCGGCTTCCATCGAAATCAGCGTCGACTGCGCGCGCGGCACCTGGTCGAGCGCGTAAGTGGTCGTGGCATCGGCCGGCGGCGGCACCGGCTTGCCGTCCTTGTCGAGCGTGGCGCGCGGGAGGTCCTTGCGCACGCGCACGATGTCGCCTCGCTTGAGGAGCTCGCCCGGCGATTTGCCGGTCCACTGGCTCGACTTGGCATCGAGGGTCAGTTCCGTGCCGTCGCCGAGCATGACGGTCGCGTTGCCGCCTTCGGTGCCGGTGACGAGCGCAGGCAACAGATTGGCCTGGGTGATGACGCCGCGCAGGTGCGCACGCAGTGCTTCGGGCGTTTCGTTCGCCTGCAGTTCCACCTGCTTCTCGGCGCCGCGCCAACCGTGGCGGTGGTCGTACACCAACAGGCCATCGCGGATCGCCTGGTCGGCGGCGGCCTGCAGCGTCGGGTCGATCGTCGTGGTGACGTGGTAACCCTTGGTCAGAACGTCGCCGCCGAAACGCGCGACCATTTCCTGTCGCACCATCTCGGCCACGTACGGCGCGTACACCTCGATCGGGCGCTCATGCGGCGTGGCGTGCATCGCCACCGACGCGCTGGCCTGTTCTTCGGCCGGCGAGATGAAACGCAGCTCGCGCATGCGCTGCAGCACGTAGTCGCGGCGGATCTTCGCGCGTTCGGGATTGGTGATCGGGTTGCCGCTGGACGGGAATTTCGGGATCGACGCGAGCGTGGCCATCTCGTCGAGCGAGAGCTGGTCGAGCGACTTGCCGAAATAGAATTCCGCCGCCGCGGCCACGCCGTAGGCGCGATTGCCGAAGAAACTCTTGTTGAGATAGAGCTCGAGGATCTCATCCTTGGTCAGCTCCTTCTCCATGCGCATCGCCAGCATCATCTCGGCGATCTTGCGCGAGTAGCTGTATTCGGAGCTCAGGAAGAACTGGCGCGCGACCTGCTGGGTGATCGTCGAACCGCCCGGCACGCGCTTGTCGTTGGTGGTGGCCAGCAGCCACACCGCGCGCGCCACGCCCTTGTAGTCGACGCCGTGGTGCTCGTAGAAGCGCGAGTCCTCGATGGCGATGAAGGATTGCTTCAGGCGCGGCGGGACCTTCTCGATCTGGATGGGGTAGCGCCGCGTTTCGCCGAACAGGGCCATCAGGCGCCCGTCGCGCGCGTACACGTACATCGGCTCCTGCAGAGCCACGTTCCGGAGCTGGTCCACGTCGGGCAGCTTCGGCGCGATCAGGAAGTAAAGCAGCCCGAGCCCGAGGACCCCCAGGACGGCCGCACCCAGAAAACCCACCAAACCCCAACGCAGCACACGACGAAAACGAGACATCAAACCAATCCGATTGCGGGCTTCTTGGGACAAGGAGTATAGAGGAGGCGTGGGGAATGCCTCGGCGGCCGGAAGTGACCGCCAAGGCCGTTCAGGAAGGGGAATGTCGGACTTGTGATGGGCGCCCGGGGTAGGGGAGGTTGCCAGATCGTTTAAAGTCCGTTATTTAATGCTTCGGGGCACGAAGTGCGCGTAAGCGCCCGTGAATAGGGGAGAAAACGTGGGATTGATCACAAACAGTCAGCCGCCGCTGATCGGGGTCGACATCAGCTCGACTGCCGTCAAGCTGCTGCAGCTCTCCCGATCCGGGAACCGTTACCGCGTGGAGCACTACGCGGTCGAACCTCTGCCGCCCAATGCCGTGGTGGAAAAGAACATCGTCGAGGTGGAAGCCGTCGGCGAAGCCATCAAGCGCGCCGTCAACCGCTCGGGCGCCCGCGCCCGGCACGCGGCCGCGGCCGTCGCCGGCTCGGCGGTGATCACCAAGATCATCCCGATGCCGGGCGACCTGGACGAGACCGACCTGGAATCGCAGGTCGAGCTCGAAGCGGTCAACTACATCCCGTACCCGATCGAGGAAGTGAACCTCGACTTCGAAGTGCTGGGCCAGATGCCGGGCAACGCGGACATGGTGCAGGTGCTGCTCGCGGCCTCGCGCACCGAGAACGTCGATGCCCGCGTCGCCGCGCTCGAACTGGGCGGCCTCACCGCGAAGGTGATGGACGTGGAGGCCTTCGCGATCGAGAACGCCTTCTCGCTGCTCGCCGATACCCTCAGCGCGCCGCGCGACGGGATCATCGCCCTGGTCGATACCGGCGCGACGATGACCACGCTCAACATCCTGCGCAACGGCCGCAGCCTCTACAGCCGCGAGCAGGTGTTCGGCGGCAAGCAGCTCACCGACGAAGTGATGCGCCGTTACGGGCTGAGCTACGAAGAAGCCGGCCTGGCCAAGCGCCAGGGCGGGTTGCCGGAAAGCTACGACATCGAAGTCCTGGAGCCCTTCAAGGAAGCGATGGTCCAGCAGGTCAGCCGTCTGCTGCAGTTCTTCTACGCCGGCAGCGAATTCAACCGCGTCGACCAGATCGTCCTCGCCGGCGGTTGCGCCTCCATCCCCGGCATCGCCGCGATGGTCGAAGAGCAACTGGGCGTGCCGACGGTGATGGCCAACCCGCTGGCGCAGATGACGCTCGGTCCGCGCGTGCAGGCGCATGCGCTGAACCAGGACGCCCCCGCGCTGATGATCGCCTGCGGCCTGGCCATGAGGAGCTTCGACTGATGGCACGGATCAACCTCCTCCCTTGGCGCGCCGAGCGCCGGCGCCAGCGCCAGAAGGAATTCATGGCGATGGTGGGCGCGGCCGCGCTGGGCGCGGTCGTCCTCTCCTTCCTGATCTACATGTTCTACAACGCGCAGATCGACGGGCAGACCGACCGCAACGCCTACCTCGAAGGCGAAATCACGAAGGTCCAGGCCAAGATCGACGAGATCAAGCTGCTCGACGAGAAGAAGGCCAAGCTGCTCGCGCGCAAGACGGTGATCGAAGAGCTGCAGGCCAACCGCTCGCAGATGGTCCATCTGTTCGATTCGCTGGTGCGCACGATCCCCGACGGCGTCACGCTCGCCTCGATCCAGCAGAACGGCGAGATGCTCACGCTCAAGGGCCGCTCGCAGTCCAACGCGCGCGTCTCGACCTACATGCGCAACCTCGAAAGCTCGGGCTGGATGACCAACCCCGAACTCTCGGTGATCGAAGCGCGCGGCACCAACAAGGGCTTGCCGTACGAGTTCGACCTGCAGGTCAAGCTCGCCAACCCCAACGCGCCGAAGGACGAAAACAAGGACGGCATCCCCGATGCCGCGCCGACGGTCGCGCCGCCCACCGGTGTCACGCCCGCCAGCGCCGGCACCGCCGCCGCCCCGGCCAAGGCCGCGCCGGCGCCCGCCGCCGCCCCGACGAATGGAGCCGCGCCATGAGCCAGAAGAAGATGGCGCTGAAGGACGTCAACCTCAACAACACCGCGTCGTGGCCGCAGTCGTACAAGATCGCGTTCTGCGCGCTGATCGCGGCGGTCATCATCGGCCTGGTCTGGTACTTCGTGATCACCGGGCAGCGCGACCAGCTCGCCGACCTGGACCGCAAGGAAGCCGACCTGCGCGCGACGTTCGAAGACAAGCAGGGCCAGGCCGCCAACCTCGAACCGCTCAAGCTCCAGCTGGCGCAGATGGAGCAGCAACTGCAGCAGATGCTGCGCCAGTTGCCGAGCAAGACCGAGATGCCGGACCTGATCATCGACATCTCGCAGACCGCGCTCGCCACCGGCATCACCAACGAGCTCTTCCAGCCGGGTCCGGAAGCGCCGAAGGAGTTCTACGCCGAGAAGCCGATCCAGCTGCGCATGGTGGGCACCTACCACCAGTTCGGCGCGTTCGTGAGCGGCGTGGCTTCGCTGCCGCGCGTGGTGATCATGACGATGCACAACATCGTGCTGACGCCGCGCAACCCGACGCCGGGCGCCAAGATCGGCCCGAACAGCATCCTGCAGCTTGCCGGTACGGTGAAGACTTACCGTTATCTCGACGACAACGAGACGCCCGGTGCCGGTGCCCCCGCCAAGGGCGGCAAGAAGGCGCCTCCGCCGAAGGGAGGGAAGAAGTGATGACTTCCAAGCACACCTCCCGCGTCCTGTTGGCGATCGCGCTGCTCGTGCTCGCCGCCTGCGGCCGCAGCGTCAACAGCGGCCCCGAACCGGCGCGAGACCTCGAGAAATGGGTCGCCGAAGTGAAGGCGCGTCCCGCGCCGCCGCTCGATCCGCTGCCCGTGATGCAGCAGTTCGAGACTTTCGAATATGCCGCCCAGGCCTTGCGCGATCCCTTCAGCGAAGCCTTCAGCGACATCAGTGGCGGCAGCGGCCCGCGCCCGGACCCGAACCGCCCGAAGCAGACGCTCGAACAGTTCCCGCTCGACAGCCTCGACATGGTCGGCACGCTCGGCAGCGGGTCCAACCTCATCGCGCTGGTCATGGCGCCGGACAAGGTGACGTATCGCGTTCGCCCCGGCGTGTATTTGGGGCAGGCCGACGGTCGCGTGACCGCGGTCTATGAAGACCGGATCGAACTCGTGGAATTGGTGCCGGATGGTGCGGGCGGCTGGCTGGAACGCCCTGCGACCGTCGCGCTCGAAGATCAATAAGGGGAAAGGACGATGACCTTGCACAACGCCACACCGATGCGGCCTGCACGGCGCCCCTTCCTTCGGGCCGGGGTGCTCGGGCTCGCGATCGGGCTCGTGACGGCCTTCGGCGCCGCGGATGCCGCCCAGGCAACGGGCGTCCTCGCAGCGCAGTCCGCGGCCACCGCGGCCAACGCGCCCACGCCCAACGTCGATCCGAGCAAGAACGTGCCCGGCACGATCTCCGTCTCCAACATCGACTTCAAGCGCGGCGACGGCGGCTCGGGCCGGCTGAGCCTGCGCTTCAGCGGTTCGGGCGCGGTTCCCGACATCCGCAATGAAGGCTCGCGCGTGATCATCGACGTCGGCAACGCCAGGTTGCCGGCCTCGCTGGCCAAGCCGCTCAACGTCGAGGATTTCGCGACGCCGGTGCAGCGCATCGAAGCGCGGGCCGACGGCGCGGGCACCAAGCTGGTGCTGGCCACCAACGGCCAGTACGAGTCGATGGCCTACCAGACGGGCAACGAATACGTCGTCGAAGTCGTGCCGCGCGCCGCCGCCAAGCCGGGTGCGAACGCCGCCGTCGGCGCCACCACGTCCAACGCGCCCGCCAAGGTCTACGGCGGCCGCCCGGTGACCTTCAACTTCCAGGACGTGCCGGTGCGCACCGTCCTGCAGCTGATCGCCGAGGAATCCAACCTCAACGTCGTCGCTTCCGACACGGTGGCCGGCAACGTCACGCTTCGCCTGATCAACGTGCCGTGGGACCAGGCGCTGGACATCGTCCTGCGCGCCAAGGGCCTGGACAAGCGCCGCGACGGCAACGTGGTGTGGGTCGCCCCGCAGGACGAAATCGCCAAGTACGAACAGGCGAAGGAAGACGCGCGCATCGCGATCGAAAACCGCGCCGAGATGATCACCGAGTACATCCCGATCAACTACGGCAACGCCGAAGACATCGCCAAGCTGTTGACCGAAGAAAGCAAGTCCAGCTCCGGTGGCGGTGGCGGTGGCGCGAACAGCCAGCGCGGCTTCCTCTCGCCGCGCGGCAGCATGAGCTTCGACCGCCGCACCAACACGCTGCTGATCATCGACATCCCGTCGAAGGTCGCCGAAGTGCGCCGCCTCGTGGGCCTGCTCGACAAGCCCGTCGACCAGGTGCTGATCGAAGCCCGCATCGTGATCGCCACCGAATCCTTCGCCCGCGAACTGGGTGCGAAGTTCGGCATCGCCGGCGCCAACAACAACGTGCTGTTCAACGGCAACGTCGCCAGCAACACCGCCAACAGCGGTGCGGTGCGCCCGGTCCCGCCGGCCAAGTCGCTCAACGTCGACCTCCCGGTCGTCGGTGCGGCCGGCTCGCTCGCCCTGTCGATCATCAACGCCGGCTACGTGCTCGACATGGAGCTCTCCGCGCTGCAGACCGAAGGCCGCGGCGAAGTGATCTCCAACCCGCGCATCGTCACCAGCAACCAGAAGGAAGCGGTGATCCGCCAGGGCCAGGAAGTCGGCTACGTGACGATCGCGCAGCAGCAGGGCTCCGGTGCGGCGATCCCGAACGTGCAGTTCAAGGACGTCCTGCTCGAGCTCAAGGTCACCCCGACGATCACCAACGACGGCCGCGTGTTCCTCAACATGGCCATCAAGAAGGACGAGATCGAAGGCTTCATCGATACCGACATCGGTGAAGTGCCGCAGATCAACAAGCGCGAAATCAACACCGCGGTGCTGGTCGACAACGGCCAGACGGTCGTGATCGGCGGCGTGTACGAGTTCCGCGACCGCGCCGACGTGACCAAGGTGCCGTGGCTGGGCGACCTGCCGGTGATCGGCAACCTGTTCAAGAAGAAGGGCCGCACGAAGGAGAAGGCCGAGCTGCTGATCTTCGTGACGCCGAAGGTGATGATGGTCTCCCAGCGCGGTTGATCTTCTTCGCCAAAGGATGAATGCAACGGGGCCTCATGGCCCCGTTGCCGTTTCCGGGTGAACCAACGGGCCGCGAACCAGTCAAACTCGGCCCGACACCGCCCGGGATCCCCCGCCCCAGCATGGACAATCGCGCCGACAGCCACACCGCACCGCCGTCCCGCCTGCACGCCGCCTTTTCCGCGTTGCGCGACCAGCTCTCGGCCGAGATCGTCGGGCAGGGCGAACTGATCGAACGCCTCCTCATCGCGCTGCTCGCCGACGGGCACCTGCTCGTCGAAGGCGCGCCGGGCCTGGCCAAGACGAGCGCGATCCGTGCGCTCGCCGCGCGCCTGGATGCCGCCTTCGCCCGCGTCCAGTTCACGCCCGACCTGTTGCCCGCCGATCTCACCGGCACCGAGGTCTGGCGCCCGCAGGACGGCCGCTTCGAATTCCAGCCCGGGCCGATCTTCCATCCCATCCTGCTGGCCGACGAGATCAACCGTGCGCCGGCCAAGGTCCAGTCGGCCCTGCTCGAAGCGATGGGCGAACGCCAGGTCACCGTGGGCCGGCAGACCTATCCGCTGCCGGCGCTGTTCCTGGTGATGGCGACGCAGAATCCGATCGAACAGGAAGGCACCTTCCCGCTGCCCGAAGCGCAGCTGGACCGTTTCCTGATGTACCTGCGCATCGGCTATCCGGCCGCGGCGGCGGAAACCGAAATCCTGCGCCTGGCCCGCGAACGCGCGCGCAACGTGCTGCAGGCGACGACCGAAGCGGTCGAACGCATGCCGATCGACGACGTCTTCGAAGCGCGCGCCGCCGTGCTCGACCTGCATCTCGCGCCACCGGTGGAGCGTTACCTCATCGAACTGGTGCTCGCCTCGCGCGAGCCGACGCGCTACGACGCTTCCCTTGCGCGCCGCATCGCCTGGGGCGCGAGCCCGCGCGGTTCGATCGCGCTCGAGCGCTGCGCGCGTGCGCGCGCATGGCTCGCCGGACGCGACTTCGTCACGCCCGAAGACGTGCGTGCGATCGCGCCCGACGTGCTGCGCCATCGCGTGTTGCCCAGTTACGAAGCCACGGCCGAAGGCTGGGACGGCGATCGCCTCGTGCGCGCGCTGCTCGACAAGGTGCCCTTGCCCTGACCATGCCTCGTGCCGTGCCCCCGCAGGAAGGCATCGTGCCCACGCTGCAGGAACTGGTCGGGCTGCGTGCGCTCGCACTCGGGCGGCGCGCGCCGCGTCGCGGCCGGCATGGCGTCACCGGCCATGCGCTCTCGCCGATGCGCGGCCGCGGCATGGAATACGCCGAATCGCGCGAATACGCGATCGGCGACGACGCACGCCACATCGACTGGCGCCTCACCGCGCGCAGCGGGCGGCCGCACACCAAGTTGTTCCAGGCCGAACGCGAACGCCTGACGCTGCTCGTCGCCGACACCGCGCCGACGCTGTATTTCGGCACGCGCGTGCGCTTCAAGTCGGTGCAGGCCGCGCGCGCGGGCGCGATCGCCGCATGGGCCGCGTTGCGCGATGGCGACCGTGTCGCCGCCTTGCGCGGCAGCCAGCGCGAAGCGCCGATTCCCCCGGCAGGCGGGCCGCGCGGCGCATTGCGCGTGCTGGATGCGCTCGTGCGCTGGTACGCCGCGCCGCCCGAAGACGACGCCGGCCTGGGCGTCGCACTCGACCAGGCGCAACGCGTGCTGCGTCCGGGCTCGCGCCTGATCGTGCTCGCCGATCCGGCGAGCATCGCCGCCATCGATCCGCATCGCTGGCCGGCGTTCGCCTTGCATCACGACACGACGGTGCTGCTACTCGTCGATCCGCTCGAGCGCGACCCGCCGAAGGCGGCGCTGCCGTTCGCAACGGGCGACCACCGCGTCGAACTGGATCTGGCGACCGCCTCGCAACGCCAGCGTTGGCGCGGCGAGTTCGTCGCGCCCATCGAAGCAGCGTTGCAAGCCTTGCCCGCGCGCGGCGTGCGCGTGGATGTGTTGTCGACCGATGCGCCCAGCGACGCCTGGCTCGGCGCATGGGGCCGCCCACAGGCGAGCGTGGCCTGAAATGCGCATGACGCCCGACCTCGTGCTGCGCGACGTGCATGCCGCTCCCGCGACCTCGTGGTGGCCGCTGGCGCCGGGGTGGTGGCTCGTGCTGGCCGCGCTCGTCGTCGTGATCGGCGCGCTCGCGTTTCTCGCGCGTCGCAAGCGCGCGCGGCGTCGCGCCATCGCCGGCGTGTTCGACCAGGCGCTCGCGCGCGCGACCACGCCCGCCGCGGAAGTGGCCGCCATCTCCGAACTCCTGCGCCGCGCCGCGCGCCGCAAGGACCCGCAAGCCGATCGCTACGAAGGCGATCGCTGGCGCAAGCACCTGGATACCGGCGCACGCGAACCCTTGTTCGACGGACAAGCCGGCAACGTGTTGCTCGAAGGCGCGTTCCGGCGCGACGTGGATCCGAAGGACGTCGCCGATCTGCGCGCGCGCGCACGCCGCCGCTATCTGGAAATGATGCGGTGAACGCACTCGCGCAATGGTTGTCCGCCTTCGCCTGGCCACTCGCGCTGCTCGCGATTCCGCTGCCGCTGCTCGCGCGCTGGGTATTGCCGCGCCGGCGTTCGGGCGCGGCCGCTTTGCGCGTGCCCTACGGTGCGCACATCGACAAGGTCGCGCAGGCGGGCAATGGCCACGCCTTGCGCGGTCGCGGCGCCGGGTTGCTCGCGTGGCTGGCGTGGATCGCGTTGTGTTTCGCATGCGCGCGCCCGCAGGAACTCGGCCCGCCGATCGCGCCGCCGCAAGTCGGCCGCGATTTGATGCTCGCCGTCGATCTGTCCGGCAGCATGAGCGAAGAGGACATGGAACTCGGCGGCAACGTGGTCGATCGGTTGACCGCCGCGAAGGCCGTGCTCGCCGACTTCCTCGATCGGCGCGGCGGCGATCGCGTCGGCCTGCTCGTGTTCGGCCAACGCGCCTACACGCTCACGCCACTGACACTCGACCTGACGACGGTGCGCCAGCAATTGCAGGACAGCGTCGTCGGCCTGGCCGGGCGCGAAACCGCGCTTGGCGACGCGCTCGCACTCGCGGTGAAACGCCTGCAATCGCAGCCCTCCGAACAACGCGTCGTGATCCTGCTGACCGACGGCGTGAACACCGCCGGCGTGCTCGATCCGGCGAAGGCCGCGGAACTTGCGCGCGACGCGAAGGTGCGCGTGCACACCATCGCCTTCGGTGGCGAAGGCGGCGTGTCGCTGTTCGGTTTCCGCCTGCCCGGCGCGGGCGATTCGGAAATCGACGAAGCCGGCCTGCAACGCATCGCGCAGATCACCGGGGGTCGCTTCTTCCGTGCGCGCGATACCGAATCGCTCGCGGGCATCTACGCGGAGATCGATCGCCTCGAACCGATCCGCCGCCCGGGGCAGGCCGTGCGTCCGCGCATCGAGCGCTATCCGCTGCCCTTGGCGATTGCGCTTGGCCTCGCAGCGCTGGGCGCCGTGCCTTTGCGGAGGCGCGCATGAGCGGTTTCGATCTCCTGCATTTCCTGCGCCCCGCGTGGCTGTGGGCCTTGCTCGCCTTGCCGCTGATCGCGTGGCTGTGGTGGCAACGCACGCGCCGCGACAATGTCTGGCGCGCGTCCGTCGATGCGCACTTGCTGCCATTTTTGCTCGAGCCGGCGTCTAACGTGCGCACGCGCGGCACGCTCGTCGCCGTGCTGCTCGCCTTCGCATTGGCCGTGATCGCGCTCGCCGGGCCGGCATGGAAACAGGTCGCGCAACCGGCGTGGCAGAGTCGAACGCCGTTGGTGGTGGCGCTGGATCTGTCGAGCAGCGCGCTGGCAGCGGACCTGCCGCCTTCTCGCTTGCTGCAGGCGCGCGCGAAACTCGCCACCTTGCTGCGCGAGCGCGCGGGCGGGCAGGTGGGCTTGCTCGCATTCGCCGACGATGCGTACACCGTCGCACCGCTCACCGACGATGCCGCGAACGTCGCCCTCTTCCTCGACACGCTCGCGCCCGACGTGATGCCCGTCGACGGTCATCGACCCGATCGTGCGATCACGCGCGCCGTCGACCTGATGCGCCAGGCCGGCTTCGACCATGGCGACATCCTCGTGCTCACCGACCATGGCGACGCCGCCGCGAACGCCGCCGCCGCGCAAGCGATGAAGCGTGGCATGCGCGTCTCCGTTCTCGGCCTGGGCAGCGAGGAGGGCACCGTCGTGCAACAGGTGGGGGGCGGGATCTCGCGCGTGTCGCTCGATCCCTCGTCGTTGCGATCACTGGCGAGCGCAGGTGGCGGGCGTTACGCAGCCTTGTCCATCGATGATGCGGACTTGCGTGCGCTGGAGATCCTGCATGCCGATCCCACGAGCGCGACCTCCACGCAGGGTCGCGCGGGCCGCAGTTGGGAAGACGCAGGTTATTGGCTCATTCCGCCGTTGATGTTGCTGGCGGTCTTCGCGTTCCGGCGCGGGGCGGGCCCGGCTGCATTGCTGGTGGTGTTGTGCGTGCCGATGGGATTCGCACATGCGCAGGACAAACCGCAGGGAACACTGTGGCGACGCGCCGATCAGGTCGCGGCGCAGCGCATGGAATCGGGCGAGGCCGCTTACCACGCCGGCAAGTTCGACGCCGCGGAGCAGGCCTTCGACGGCGTGCCCGGCGCCGATGCGCAATACAACCTCGGCAACGCGCTCGCCAGGCAGGGCCGTTACGAGGATGCCCTGGCGGCCTACGATCGCGCGCTGCAGGCGCATCCGAACATGGAAGATGCCATCGCCAATCGCAAAGCCGTGGCCGCGGCGATGAAACGCAAGCCGCCGTCCGGCGATTCCAAGCGCAACGATCCGCGCGCGCAAGGCAAGCAGGACGGCAAGCAGCAACAACAGTCCGGCCAATCGCAGTCGCCGCAACAGCAGCAGCAACAACAGCAATCCGCGCAGCAGGGTGGACAGCCCAAACCCTCGCAAGGACAGCAACAAACGAGCCAACAACCGGAGCCATCCCAACAATCCGGCCAGTCGCCGCAGCAGGCACAAGCCAAACCGCAATCGCCGCAACAAGCGCAGGCGCAACGCGCCGCCGATGCCGCGCAACGCGAACGCATGCAGCGCGCGCTCGGCCAGGACAAGGCCGGCAAGCCGCAACAAGGGCAGGCGCAGGCACACGCGAAAACCCCGCAGGAACGCGAACGCCGCCTTGCGAACGAAGCCTGGCTGCGCCGCGTCCCCGATGATCCGGGCGGCCTGCTGCGCGCGAAATTCCGCCTCGAATACGAACGCCGCCAACTGGAGGGCGGCGAATGATGCGCAAGTGGGCCCTGACCACCCTCGTTCTGTTCGCGTTGCTTGCGCCCTGCGCGCATGCGCAGGTGCGCGCGTGGCTGGATCGCGACCGCATCGAAGCCGGCGAAACCACGACGCTCAACATCGCCGCCGATTCCGCGCAGGGCGGCCCCGACTACGCGCCGCTCGAACGCGACTTCATCCTCAGCGGGCATTCGAGCCAACGCAGCGCGCGTGCGGAGAACGGCCGCATCACCGTCAGCGCGCAGTACTCGGTGTTGCTGCAACCGCGGCGCGAAGGCGTGATCACGATTCCCTCGCTGCACATCGGCACGCAGACCACGCCGCCGCTCGCGCTCACCGTCGCGCCCCTGAGCCGAACGCCGACGAAGGCGGGCGACGATACGTTCATCGAATCGGAAATCGACGACGGCGATCCGTGGGTGCAGCAGGCAGTGGGATTGAAAGTGCGGCTGTACACCGCCGTCCCGCTGGTGTCGGGCGCGCTCGAACAGTCCGAACCCGAGGGCGCGACGCTGCGCAAGGTCGGCCAGGACGTGCAGTACACCCAGGAAATGGGCGGGCGACACTACAACGTAATCGAACGCCGCTTCCTCGTGATCGGCGAACGCAGCGGTCGCGTCGTGTTGCCGGGTGCGCGCTTCCGCGGGCAGGGCGTGGGTGGCTTCTTCGACGACCTGCTCGGCGATGGCCGCCGTCCGCTGGCCGCCGATGCGCCCGATCGCGTGCTGCAAGTGCGCGCGATTCCCGCCACGGCACCACAGCCATGGCTGCCGCTGACCGACTTGCGCCTGCGTTACGTCACCTTGCCGCATGCCGCGCGCGCGGGCGAATCGGCGACCGTGCAGATCGAAGCGGTCGCGGACGGCGCAGTCGCCGCGCAGATGCCCGAATTGCAACTGGCCTCCAACGGCGCGGCGCAAGTCTTCCCCGCGGCTCTGCAGGCCGATGAATCCTTCACCGAAGCGCGCCCGCGCACCACCTTGTCGCGCACGTTTTCGATCGTGCCCACGCGCGCCGGTGCGTTGCGCATCGAGCCGCCGCGGCTGGAATGGTGGGACGTGCGCGCAGGCGTCGCGCGCACCGCGACCTTGCCGCCGATCGATCTGAATGTCGCGCCCGGCACGGGCGTGAACGCGGCGACGCGGCCCGACGCGGGCGCGCCGGTCGACGTCGCCGATGCAACGCAAACCGGCGACGGCCGCATTGCGATCCCCGGCATCCAGGGGCGCGTCCTGCCGTGGGCCGCGGCGGCGGCCGCCTTTGCGCTGCTCTGGCTGTTCACGCTGCTGTGGTTCCTCGGCCACCATCCGAAGCACACGCCCGCGCCCGACGCGCCGGACAAGCCCGCCTCCCCACGCCCCGACCTCAAGCGCGCACTGGCCGACGGCGACCTCGGCGACATCGCCGAAACGCTGTGCGCCGCCGTGCAACCTCCCGCGGCCGACATCGACGCCTTGCGCGCACGCATCGCCGACACCGACCAACGCGCAGCCCTCGACGCCTTGCAGCGCGCGCGTTGGGCGGGCGGCGACCCACGCGCCGCGCGCGAGGCCCTTCGCCGCGCCTTTGCCCGCGGCGTGCGCGTGACAGCCACCGAGCGCACGGCAAACCTCCGCGATCCACTGCCGCCGCTCTATCCCCCGGCCTGAGCCGCGCGTTAAAGTCGCATTCGTTCCGCGGGGGGTCCGCGGCCCAGGAATCCGCATGGCCACGCCCACCGCGCGCAAGCGCCTTCCGCTGCACACGAAAATCGCGATCGGCTTCATCGCCGGCATCACGGCGGGCCTGCTGGTCCACGCCACCGGCAGCGATGCGGCCTGGGTGCAGTTGTTCACGACCTACGTCACCACGCCGTTCTCGAAGATCTTCCTGTCCCTGATCTTCATGCTGATCGTGCCGCTGCTGTTTTCGGCGCTGGTCGTGGGTATCGCGGAAATGGGCGACGTGCGCGCGCTGGGGCGCATCGGCTGGAAGACCTTGTTCTACACGGTGCTGCTCTCGGCGGTGGCGGTGCTCCTCGGCCTGGTGTTGGTGAACTGGCTCAAGCCCGGTGCGGGCGTCGACCCGGCGCTGGCGCAGCAATTGCTCGCCGACAACGCCGACCGCGCGAAGGAAATCGTGGCCAGCGTCGGCGAACAGCCGCGCGGCATCGACATGCTGGTGTCGATCGTGCCCGACAACGTGATCGCGGCGGCCTCCAACAACGGCACGATCCTGTCGCTGATGTTCTTCGCGGTGATGTTCGGCATCGGCCTGGTGCTCACGCGCACGCCGCAGACCGACATCCTCAAGCGCGGCATCGAAGGCCTGTTCGAAATCTCGATGACGCTGATCGGCCTGGTGATCCGCCTGGCGCCGATCGCGGTGTTCTGCTTCATGTTCAACCTGGTGTCGATCTTCGGCTTCGACCTGCTGCTGCGCCTGGGTGCGTATGTCGGCGTCGTCGTGCTTGCGCTCGCCTTGCACCAGTTCGTGAGTTATTCGGTCGCGCTGAAGTTGGCCGGCCAGTCGCCGGTGCGCTTCTTCAAGGGCGCGCAGGAGGCGATGGTGATGGCCTTCTCGACGGCCTCCAGCAACGCCACGCTCCCCACCGCGCTGCGCGTGGCAGAGGAAGAGCTCGGGTTGCCGCGCCGCATCGCGCGCTTCGTGCTGACCGTCGGCGCCACCGCCAACCAGAACGGCACGGCCCTGTTCGAAGGCGTGACGGTCCTGTTCCTCGCGCAGTTCTTCGGCGTGGACCTCAGCCTTGGCCAGCAGGCGATGGTGATGGTGGTCTGCATCCTCGGCGGCATCGGCACGGCCGGCGTGCCGTCGGGTTCGCTGCCCGTGGTGGCGCTGATCTGCGCGATGGTGGGCGTGGACCCGGTCGGCATCGGCATGATCCTGGGCGTCAACCACTTCCTCGACATGTGCCGCACCACGCTCAACGTGACCGGCGACCTCACGCTCGCCACGCTCGTGGCCGCGGGCGAACCCGACCTGGGCGCCGGCGAAACAGCCGCTACGCCATAGCTCACGGGCCGGGCGCATCGCGAACCCCGGGCATGGGACAATTCCGTTCCTGCCCGCCGATTCCGACCCCGCCCCCGCCATGCCGACGCCCAGCCGCCGCGACCTCGCCAACGCCATCCGATTCCTCGCCATCGATGCGGTGGAGGCCGCGAAGTCCGGCCACCCGGGCATGCCGATGGGCATGGCGGACATCGCGGAAGTCGTCTGGAACGACTACTACCGCCACAACCCGAACAATCCGTCGTGGTTCAACCGCGACCGCTTCGTGTTGTCCAACGGCCACGGCTCGATGCTGCATTACGCGTTGCTGCACCTGTCCGGCTACGCGCTGACGATCGATGACCTGAAGTCCTTCCGCCAACTCGAGTCCAAGACGCCGGGCCATCCGGAAAACTTCATGACGCCGGGCGTGGAAACCACGACCGGTCCGCTCGGCCAGGGCTTCGCGAACGCGGTGGGCATGGCGCTCGCCGAAAAACTCCTCGCGCAGCGCTTCAACCGCCCCGAGTTCGAAGTCGTCGACCACCACACCTGGGTGTTCATGGGCGATGGCTGCCTGATGGAAGGCATCTCGCACGAAGCCGCATCGCTCGCGGGCACGTGGGGCCTCAACAAGCTCATCGCGATCTGGGACGACAACCACATCTCGATCGACGGCGACACGCAGGGCTGGTTCACCGACGACACCGGCAAGCGTTTCGAAGCCTATGGCTGGAACGTGGTGCGCGGCGTCGACGGGCATGATGCCGATGCGATCAAGCGCGCGGTCGATGCGGCGCTCGCATCGAGCGACAAGCCCACGCTGATCTGCGCACGCACGACGATCGGCTTCGGTTCGCCGGGAAAGGCGGGCAAGGAGTCCTCGCACGGCGCACCGCTGGGCAAGGACGAAATCGTCGCCACGCGCGCTGCGCTGAATTGGCCGCACGATGCGTTCGACATCCCGCAGGACATCCGCGACGGCTGGCGCGCCGGCAACGCGGGCCTGGTGCGCGAAGACCAGTGGAACCGCCTGTTCGACCAATACGCCGCGCGTTATCCCGAACTCGCCGACGAACTCGTGCGCCGCGCGCGCAACGAACTGCCCGACAACTGGGCGTCGGCGGCTGATGCCTACATCGCGAAGCTGCAGGCCGAAGGCCCGGTCGTCGCGTCGCGCAAGGCTTCGCAGATGGCGCTGGAGGCCTACGGCCCGCTGCTGCCGGAACTGATCGGCGGCTCGGCGGACCTCGCGCATTCCAATCTCACCTTGTGGAAGGGCAGCAAGTCGGTCAACAGCGACGATGCGAACGCCAACTACATCTACTTCGGCGTGCGCGAATTCGCGATGACCGCGATCAGCAATGGCCTCGGCCTGCACGAGTGCTTCATTCCCTACGACGCGACCTTCCTGGTCTTCAGCGATTACGCGCGCAACGCCGTGCGCATGAGCGCGCTGATGGGCGCGCACGCGATCCACGTCTACACGCACGATTCGATCGGCCTGGGCGAAGACGGCCCGACGCACCAACCGATCGAGCACGTCGCCTCGCTGCGTTACATCCCCGGCAACGACGTGTGGCGCCCGTGCGACGCCGTCGAATCGGCGGTGGCGTGGCGCGCGGCGATCGAACAACACGACGGCCCGTCGTGCCTGGTGTTCACGCGCCAGAACCTCGCACACCAGCCGCGCACGCCGCAGCAGGTCGCCGACATCCGCCGCGGCGGTTACATCCTTCGCGACAGCAAGGGCGCGCCGCAGTTGATCCTCATCGCGACCGGTTCGGAAGTCGAACTCGCGATGCAGGCCGCCGCGCAACTCGGTGACGGCGTGCGCGTGGTGTCGATGCCGAGCACCGACGTGTTCGATCGCCAGGACCCGGCCTACCGCGAAGCCGTGCTGCCGAACGCCTGCCGGCGCCGCGTGGCGATCGAAGCCGGCGTCAGTGATTTCTGGCGCAAGTACGTCGGGCTGGACGGCGCGGTCATCGGCATCGATCGCTTCGGTGCCAGCGCACCTGCGGAGAAGTTGTTCCCGCACTTCGGGTTCACGGTCGACAATCTCGTGCAGGTCGCGAAGAACCTCGCATAAGTCGAACGCACGCAACGCATAGGAACGAGGCCCGCATTCGCGGGCCTCGTCGTTTCTGCCTGTCCATTCGATAGCGACGCGCCCTTGCGTGCGTTGCGTGGACGCATTGCGTCCGACGCAAAAAGTTCCTTCCGCGCATTTGTTTGCCCCTTGGGTCTATAGCGCCCTATGGCCGCTTGCTGTTCCCTTTGCAGGGAATGTTTCGCACAACACGCGCAGTCATTTCTTACGGGGCGAAGGGGATTCGCCTCATGTCGGGCGTAGGACCCGACCACAAGAATGCGCCCCACTTTCAGCGTCGTAGGGGACGCGTCAGATGACCATGCATCCACGGAAGCAGCACCGTTCCAATTTCCTGGCCAGATCGATCGCGCTGGCCCTCACCTTCCTGCTCGGCAGCCCTGCGGCGCTCGCCGAGGAGGACGAAAAGAAAAAGAAGTCGGACGAAGCGCAACGCTCGTCCAACGTCGAAGCCAATTCCCGTGCGCAGACCAAGAACGTGCAGGACAGCCTGCCCGACATCGGCGGCGCGGCGCAGGGCCCCAACAAGGCGAAGGAAGCGGCCGATTCGCTGACCACCAAGGCGATCAGCGCCGCGCAATCGGCGGCCAAGAGCTCGTCGACCAACACCAGCGCCAGCAGCACCAGCGCGACCGACCAATTCAAGACCGACGTTGCGAATGCCGCCATTTCTTCGGGGCTGAGCACGATCAAGGATTCGGACAACCAATTCCTCCAGCGCCTCGATGGCGGCATCACGCTGGGCTCGGAAGGCGATGTCGACGTCAATCTGAAAACGATGGGCATGCTCTACGGTGGCGAAGACAAGCGCCACTACCTGCTCACGCAATTCGGCGTGCACAACGAAGGCGATCGCGCGACGGCGAACGTCGGCCTGGTCTATCGCTGGATTGCGCCCGGCGACACCTGGTTGCTGGGTGCCAATGTTTTCTACGACCACGATTTCGACAACGGCGCGCACCGCGTCGGCCTCGGCGTCGAGGCGGCGACGCAATCGCTGCGCTTCTTCGCCAACACCTACGCGCCGGCATCGGATGCGTGGAAGACGATCGACGAAGCCCCGGATTTCGAAGAGCGCGCGGCCAGCGGTTACGACCTGGGCCTGACGTGGAGCCCCACGCGCGCGCCGGGTCTCGACCTCACCGTCAAGGGCTCGCGCTGGCACGGCGACCAGGTCGACGTGTTCGGCACCGGGCAAACGTACAAGGATCCCTTCGTCCTCACCACGAAGGTCAGCTACTCGCCGGTGCCGCTGTTCGGCATCGCGCTCGAGCACGACAGCGCGATGGGCACGGGCACGCGCGATACGCGCGTTTCGTTCAACTTCAAATACCAGCTCAACGAATCACTCGGCGCGCAGAAGGCGCGCAAGAACGTCGCGCAGAAGAACGATATCCGCCAGCGCGCGACGGACTTCGTCGAGCGCGAAAACAAGATCATCACCGAGATCCGCGAGAAGGATGTGCCGCTCGCGTTCGTCGGCCCGTCGGTGGTCAACGACAGCGTGATGTCCGACGCGATCTACAGCTATCAGTTGCAGGTCATCGGCGCGAAGGAAGGACACAAGTTCACGCTCGCCGGTCCCGATGCCGCGCTGTTCACGCTGGTCGGCAATGAGTTGCGCCTGGATCCGACGAAGATGTCGTCGGCCGATTTGGCCAAGGACAACCGCTTCGAGGCGACGGTCAATGTCGTCGACGGCCGCGGCCGTGTCGCGCAGCAGCACTTCATCATCGACGTGATCGACATCGATCCCGATGGCGATGGCCTGAGCAACGAGCAGGAAGAACACCACGGCACGGATCCGAACAAGCCCGATACCGACGCCGACGGCATCGACGACAAGACCGAAGTCGACAGCGGCACCAATCCGCTCGACCCGAACGACCCCGGCACCGGCAACACGCCCACCGGCGTGGAAGTGCACTTCAACGGCAGCCCGTTGTCGGGCGCGCCGATCGTGGGCTCGGTCCTCAATGCATCGGTGACCTGCGCCGGTGGCGGCAAGTGCACGACGCCGCTGGTCTACCAGTGGCAGATCGAAAGCGCCGTCGGCTCGGGCACGTACATCGATATCCCCGGTGCCGTCGCCGAAACCTACACCGTCACGCGCGGCGACCAGAAGCGACGCATCCGCGTGCTCGCCACCAAACCCTGATTGTTTTCTGCGCTCGCTTCGGCGAGCGCAGTGTCATGCAAGACCCGCAACATCAACCGGAGAACCCCAGATGCAACGCAACAAAACTTCCAACAACTCGCTGCGCAGGACGCTTCTCGCGACCTTCCTCGGCCTGTCGTTGTCGGGTCTGGCATTCGCTCAGACCGTCGTCACTTCACCGGAAACCGACTCGGTCAAGGGTCACGCGCCGATCGTCGCCACGGCGACGATCAACGTGACGCCCTCGGGCGCCGGTGGCCAGGTGCTTGCCGGTGACGTGCTCACCGCGAACTTCGTCGTGACCGACCCCGACAGCGACACGATCGATACGGCCGCCACCAGCGCGACCGTGCAGTGGACCGTCGACGGCACGAACGTCGGTGCGCCGGGCGCGATGACCTACACCGTGCAGGCGGCCGACGCCGGCAAGGTCATCACCTACACCCTGATCCCGCACACCGATCCGGGCGTCACCGATCCCTACCAGGGCGTGCTGACGATCGCGGCGAACGTCGGTACCGACGGCAGCGGCGGCGGCACCGGCCCGGGCGGCGGCGGCGAAATCAACCCGGCCGATCCGACGGCGCTGTTGTCCGTCGCGGTCACCCCGACCGGCAACCCGCTGGTGGGCACGGTCCTCACCGCGACCCCGACCTGCGTGGCGACCTGCGGCGCGGGCATCACGTACCAGTGGCAGATCGAAACGGCCGCGGGCTCGGGCACGTACACCGATATCTCCGGTGCGACGGGCGCGACGTACACGCCGATCAAGGACGACCAGAAGAAGAAGATCAAGGTCGTCGCAACCGCGCCGTAACGGCGCAAACGTCGGGCGTGGAGATGTCTCCGCGCCCGACATTCCGGCGGGCCTGCATGGGCAGGCCCGCATGCGATCTGCACGAAGGTGCAATCGCGGAACGAAAAAAGTTTCGTTACGTTGCCATGGGGAAATTCCCCGGCGACGTCACTCAAATTCCGGGTGTGCGATGCGTGTGATGCGCGGCGCGTGCTGATTCAAACAAAAGGGTTGTGCGCATGGCTGCTTCGTCTCGTCTGTCCAAACTGGTTCGCTCACTTATCGCGAGCTTCCTGGTCGTCGCCTTGCTGTCGGTCGCGGCCGCGCAATCGGTGGCGCCACGCCTGGTGCAGGTGGACGCGATGACCGAATCGGTCATGGGCCGTGCGCCGCAGGTCACGGTCGCCGTCGAGAACACGACACGACCGGGTGAAGCGCCCCTCGTCGGCGACGCGCTGCGCGCGACCGCGAGTACGACCGATCCCGACGGCGACACGATCACCGCAACCAGTTACCGATGGTTGCGAGCCGGCACCGAAATCGCCAGCACCAATACCTACACCGTGGTCGAAGCCGACCGCGGATTGACGCTTTCCGTCGAAGCGATCGCGACAACGGATTCGGCGATCACCGATCCTGCTAGCGGCACGGGCACCACGGACGTGACGGTCGTGAACAACACGGTTCCGACGGCGACGCCGACGATCACCGGCGCGGTGGGCGTGGGCTCGCAGCTCACCGGCAACCCCGGTTACAACGACGCCGAAGGCGATCCGGAAGGCACGCATACGTACCAGTGGTATCGCTCGGACAACGCCAGTGGCACGCCGCGCACGGCGATTCCGAGCGCGACTTCGGCGACGTACACGCCGGTTGCCGAAGACCAGGCGAAGCATCTGGTGTTCGGTGTCATCCCCGTGAGCACGGTGGCGCCGACGACGGGTGTGGAAGCGTTCGTGGTCTCCGCTCCGGTGCCGGGCACCGGGCCGAACATTACCAACGTGACGATCAGCGGCGAGTGGAAGGTCGGCGGCGTACTCGAAGGCAAGTTCGACCTGGTCGATGCCGAAGGCGATCAGATCGACGAAGCGAACATGCAATACACCTGGCACGTGAGCTCGTCGCCGACGGGCGGTAGCCCGGTTGCGGTCCCCAACTCCAACAGCCGCACGTTCACGCTGCGCCCCGAAGACATCGGCAGCGGCCGCCAGGTGTGGTTCAGCGTCGACAAGGCGGCCACGCTGACCGGCGTGCCGAAGGAGCGTCTGCGTCCGACCAGCCCGAGCGGCCAGTGGCAGGCGACGCGCCGAGGCGTGATCGAAGGCCGCGCGCCGACGATGACCACGCCGCTGATCAACGGCAACGCGGTCGTGGGCGAAACGCTGACCGCCGTGCCGCAAGGCTACGACGACCTCGATGGCGATGCGCAAGGCACGCATCTCTACCAGTGGTTCCAGGTTGACAACATCGCCGGCGACAACCCGGTTGCGATCGCGAGTGCCACCGGTGCGGCCTACGTCGTGCGCGTCGATGACTTCGCGAAGTTCCTGATGGTGCGCGTCACGCCGGTCAGTGCCACGGGTACGCCGAACACCGGCGATGCGGTCCAGGCGGTGACGAGTGCGGCCGTATCGGGTACCGCGCCGACGGCGACGCCGACGATCACCGGTACGGTAGCGGTTGGTACGCAGTTGACGGGCAACGCCGGCTACAACGACGCCGAAAGCGATCCGCAAGGCACGCATACGTACCAGTGGTATCGCTCGGACAACGCCAACGGCACGCCGCGCACGGCGATTCCGAGTGCGACCTCGACGACGTACACGCCGGTTACGGAAGACCAGGCGCAGTACCTCGTGTTCGGTGTCATCCCGGTGAGCACGGTGGCGCCGACGACTGGCGTGGAAGCCTTCTCGGTCTCCGCAGTGGTGCCGGGTACGGCGCCGAACATCACCAACGTGACGATCACCGGCGAGTGGAAGGTCGGCGGCGTCATCGAAGGCAAGTTCGACCTGGTCGATGCCGAAGGCGATCAGATCGACGAAGCGAACATGATCTACACATGGCACGTGAGTTCGTCGCCCACCGGCGGTGGCCCGGTTGCGGTGCCCAACTCCAACAGCCGCACGTTCACGCTGCGCGCCGAAGATGTCGGCAGCAACCGCCGCGTGTGGTTCACTGTCGAGAAGGCCGCCACGCTGACCGGCGTGCCGAAGGAACGCCTGCGTCCGACCAGTCCGGAAGGCCAATGGCAGGCTGCGCGCCAGGGTGTGAT
>NZ_JBFRGO010000006.1:0-15991 GCF_052115395.1 Lysobacter sp. 2RAF19
TCGCGTCGTATGCCTTGAACTCGCCGCCGAAACGTTCCGCGCCCACCTTCGTCAGCGCCGCCGTCAGCGTCGTCTTGCCGTGGTCAACGTGACCGATCGTGCCCACGTTCACGTGGGGCTTGGTGCGCTCGAACTTACCCTTGGCCATGATTGCTTACCTCTGAAAATAGATTGTGTTGTGTGCTTGGACGCGTGCTTGACGATCAGGACTTCTTGATCACGGCTTCGGCGATGTTGGTCGGCGCTTCGGCGTAGTGGTCGAATTCCATCGTGAAGGTCGCGCGGCCCTGCGACATCGAACGCAGCGTGGTCGCGTAGCCGAACATTTCGCCCAGCGGGATCATCGCGTTGATGATCTTGCCCGACGGGCTGTCGTCCTGGCCCTGCAGGATGCCGCGGCGACGGCTGACGTCGCCCATCACGTCGCCGAGGTAATCCTCGGGCGTGACGATCTCGACCTTCATCATCGGCTCGAGCAGCGCAGGCGAAGCCTTGTGGAAGCCTTCCTTGAAGCCCATCGAGCCGGCGATCTTGAACGCCATTTCCGACGAGTCGACTTCGTGGTACGAGCCATCGACCAGGCGCACCTTGACGTCGACGATCGGGAAGCCGGCCATGATGCCGTTCGCGACCGCTTCCTGGATGCCCTTGTCGACCGCGGGGATGTATTCCTTCGGAATCACGCCACCGACGATCGCGTTTTCGAACTCGTAACCCTTGCCCTGCTCGTTCGGCGAAATCTCGAGCCACACGTGGCCGAACTGGCCCTTGCCGCCCGACTGGCGAACGAACTTGCCTTCGGACTTGACGGCCTTGCGGATGGTTTCGCGGTAAGCCACCTGCGGCTTGCCGACGTTGGCTTCGACGTTGAACTCGCGCTTCATGCGGTCCACCAGGATTTCCAGGTGGAGCTCGCCCATGCCCGAGATGATCGTCTGGCCGGATTCTTCATCCGTGCGCACGCGGAAGGACGGATCCTCCTGCGCGAGGCGACCGAGCGCGAGGCCCATCTTTTCCTGGTCGGACTTGGTCTTCGGCTCGACCGCCATCGAAATGACGGGCTCCGGGAAGATCATGCGTTCCAGCGTGATGACCTTGTCCTGCGCGCACAGCGTGTCGCCGGTGGTCACGTCCTTCAGGCCGACGGCCGCGGCGATGTCGCCCGCGCGCACTTCCTTGATCTCGTCGCGGTTGTTGGCGTGCATCTGCAGGATGCGGCCCACGCGCTCCTTCTTCGACTTGACCGGGTTGTAGACCTGGTCGCCGGAGTTGAGCGTGCCCGAGTAGACGCGGAAGAACGTGAGCGAACCCACGAACGGGTCGGTCATGATCTTGAAGGCGAGCGCGGAGAACGGCTCGGAATCCAGCGCCTTGCGGCTGTCTTCCTTGTCGTGTTCGTCGATGCCGGCGACCGGCGGACGATCCGACGGCGACGGCAGAAAGCGGATGACCGCGTCGAGCATCGCCTGCACGCCCTTGTTCTTGAACGCGGTGCCGCACAGCGCGGGGATGATCTCGCACTTCAGCGTGCGCTCGCGGATGCCGAAGATGATCTCTTCTTCCGAAAGCTCGCCGTCGTTGAGGTACTTGTCCATCAGCTCTTCGGACGCCTCGGCGGCGGCCTCGACCATGAACGCGCGCGCGGTCGTGCACTCGTCGAGCAGGTTCGCCGGGATCTCGGCGTACTCGAACTTGGTGCCCTTCGATTCCATGTCCCACACGATCGACTTCATCTTGAGCAGGTCGACGACGCCCTCGAAGCCTTCTTCGGCGCCGATCGGCACCTGCATCGGCACCGGGTACGCGCCCAGGCGCGACTTCAGTTGCTCGACGACCTTGGCGAAGTTCGCGCCCGTGCGGTCCATCTTGTTGACGAACGCGAGGCGCGGCACGTTGTACTTGTTGGCCTGGCGCCACACGGTCTCGGACTGCGGCTGCACGCCGCCGACCGCGCACAGCACGAACACCGCGCCGTCGAGCACGCGCAGCGAACGCTCGACTTCGATGGTGAAGTCGACGTGCCCGGGGGTGTCGATGATGTTGAAGCGGTATTCCGGCAGGGACATGTCCATGCCCTTCCAGAACGCCGTCGTCGCCGCCGACGTGATGGTGATGCCGCGCTCCTGCTCCTGCTCCATCCAGTCCATCGTCGCGGCACCTTCGTGCACTTCGCCGATCTTGTGGTTGACGCCCGTGTAGAACAGGATGCGTTCGGTCGTCGTGGTCTTGCCGGCATCGATGTGGGCCATGATGCCGAAGTTGCGGTAACGCTCGATGGGAGTGGTGCGAGCCACGGCTGTCTCTCAATGTTCGTGTCGGACGCAATGTCCGGAAGGCCGAAGCCGCCTTGCGGCGGCTCGGGCGAGTGCGGCGGCAGTGCCGGCCGCTAACGGGCCCGGCTTAGGGGCCCGCGTGTCTTACCAGCGGTAGTGCGCGAACGCCTTGTTCGCATCCGCCATGCGGTGCGTTTCTTCGCGCTTCTTGATCGCGCCGCCACGGTTTTCCGAGGCGTCGAGCAACTCGCCGGCGAGCTTGCGCGGCATGCTGTTTTCGCCGCGCTTGCGCGCCGACTCGATCAGCCAGCGCATCGCGAGCGCCATGCGACGCGAGGAGCGAACTTCGACCGGCACCTGGTAGGTGGCGCCGCCGACGCGACGCGACTTCACTTCGACCGACGGCGACACATTGCCGAGGGCCTTTTCGACGAGCTCGAGCGCATTGGCGTTCTTTTCGCCGATGACGTCCATGGCGCCGTACACGATCTTTTCAGCGACCGACTTCTTGCCGCTCTGCATGACCATGTTGATGAAACGCGCGATCGTCTCGCTGCCGTGTTTCGGATCGGCGAGGACGGTGCGCTGCGGAGTGGAACCTTTACGCGACATGTTCGATGACCCCTAGATCAGGACTTCGGGCGCTTGGCGCCGTACTTGGAACGACCCTGGCGACGCTTGGCGACGCCGGCGGCGTCGAGCGAGCCGCGCACGGTGTGGTAACGCACGCCCGGCAGGTCCTTGACGCGGCCGCCGCGGATGAGCACGACCGAGTGTTCCTGCAGGTTGTGGCCTTCGCCGCCGATGTACGAGATGACCTCGTAGCCGTTGGTGAGGCGCACCTTCGCGACCTTGCGAAGGGCCGAGTTCGGCTTCTTCGGGGTGGTCGTGTAAACGCGCGTGCAAACGCCGCGGCGCTGCGGGCAATTCGCCAGTGCGGGCGACGTGCTCTTGTAGGTTTCCGGGCTGCGCGCCTTACGCACCAGCTGGTTGATCGTTGCCATTTCGGGACTCTGTATTGGGACCGAGGTCCTGCGTGAATAACGATGCAGGCCACGTCGGGCCTGCATAGACGGAAAAGTATAGCCCGCGCCGACGAATACCGTCAACGCGAGCCGACTTTGCGGAGGCAATGGGCGGCCCGCCTCGGGGCCGCCCGGCCTTCGATGATTCCCGCCCTTCCTGGGCCGAAGACGAGGCGCTCCCTGCGCCTCATTTCGTGGTCTGGGACGGCCACGGGGGCCGTCGCTGGTGTTGGCTTAGCTGGTGCTGGTGTCCTCGCCGGCGTCGGTTTCGACCGCTTCGACCACCGGTGCCGGTGCCGGCTCGACCATCGTGCCCGACAGCGCTTCCAGCTCCGACTCGGTCAGGCCCGAGGCGTTGCGGCGGCGCGCGGTGTGGTAGGCCAGGCCCGTGCCCGCCGGGATCAGGCGGCCCACGATCACGTTCTCCTTGAGGCCGCGCAGCCCGTCGCGCGTGCCGCGGACGGCCGCCTCGGTGAGCACGCGGGTGGTTTCCTGGAAGGAAGCCGCGGAGATGAAGGACTCGGTCGCCAGCGACGCCTTGGTGATGCCGAGCAGCACCGGGTCGAACTTCGCGGGGATCTCGTTCTTCGACACGGCAATCGCGTTGGTCTCGACCATGCGCTGGCGCTCGATCTGTTCGCCGTGCAGGTACTTGGTGTCGCCCGCGTCCAGCACTTCGACCTTGCGCAGCATCTGGCGAACGATCACCTCGATGTGCTTGTCGTTGATCTTCACGCCCTGCAGGCGATAGACGTCCTGGATTTCCTTGGTCAGGTAGACCGCCAGCGGCTCCACGCCGAGCAGGCGCAGGATGTCCTGCGGGCTCGGTTCGCCGTCCACGACCGTCTCGCCCTTCTCCACGTGTTCGCCTTCGAACACGATGATCTGGCGGTACTTCGGGATCAGCTCTTCGTGCTCGCTGCCGTCGGCCTGCTTGATGATCAGGCGCTGCTTGCCCTTGGTGTCCTTGCCGAAGCTGACGATGCCCGAGACTTCGGCGAGGATCGCCGGGTCCTTCGGCTTGCGCGCTTCGAACAGGTCGGCCACGCGCGGCAGACCACCGGTGATGTCGCGCGTCTTCGAGGCTTCCTGCGGGATCTTGGCGACGACGTCGCCGACGCCGACGGTGGCGCCGTCCTGCAGGTTCACGATCGAGCGCGGCGGCAGCAGGTACTGCGCCGGCAGGTCGGTGCCCGGGATCGACAGGTCCTTGCCGTTCTTGTCGACGATGCGGACGATCGGGCGCAGGTCCTTCGCCTGCGTACCGCGACGCTTCGGATCGGTGATCTCGCGCGAAGCCAGGCCGGTCAGTTCGTCGGTCTTCTCGATGACGGTGACGCCGTCGATGAAGTCGATCAGGCGCATGACGCCCGCCACTTCCGACACGATCGGGTGGTTATGCGGATCCCAGTTGGCGACGGTCTGGCCGGCCTTCACCGACGCGCCGTCCTTGACCTGGATCGTCGCACCGTAGGGCAGCTTGTAACGCTCGCGCTCGCGGCCGTGGCCGTCGAGCACGGACAGTTCGCCCGAACGCGACACCGCGACCAGATGGCCCGAGGCGTGGTCGACGTGCTTGAGGTTGTTGAACTTCACCGTACCCGTCGTCTTGACGGTCACGTTATCGATCGCCGCCGCACGCGATGCCGCACCACCGATGTGGAACGTACGCATCGTCAGCTGCGTGCCCGGCTCGCCGATCGACTGCGCGGCGACAACGCCGACCGCTTCGCCGTGGTTGACCAGGTGGCCGCGGCCGAGGTCGCGACCGTAGCAGTGCGAGCACACGCCGAACGCGCTGGTGCACGTGATCGTCGAACGCACCTTGATGGACTGCACGCCGGCGTCTTCGATGCTCTGCACCCAGGCTTCGTCGAGCAGGGTGTTGCGCGTGACGAAGGGATCCTCGTCGTTGCCCGGCAGGAACACGTCCTCGGCCACGATGCGGCCCAGCACGCGGTCGCGCAGCGGTTCGACGACGTCGCCGCCTTCCACGATCGGCGTCATGGTGAGGCCTTCGTGCGTGCCGCAATCGGTTTCGGTGATCACCACGTCCTGCGCCACGTCGACCAGGCGACGCGTGAGGTAACCCGAGTTCGCCGTCTTCAGCGCCGTATCCGCCAGGCCCTTACGGGCACCGTGGGTCGAGATGAAGTACTGGAGGACGTTGAGGCCTTCGCGGAAGTTCGCGGTGATCGGCGTCTCGATGATCGAGCCGTCCGGCTTGGCCATCAGGCCGCGCATGCCGGCCAGCTGGCGGATCTGCGCCTGCGAACCACGCGCACCGGAGTCGGCCATGATGTAGATCGAGTTCATGGACTTCTGCGGCACGGTCTCGCCCTTGGCGTTGACCACCGAGTCGGTGCCGATCGCGTCCATCATCGCCTTGGCCACGCGCTCGTTTGTGCGCGACCAGATGTCGACGACCTTGTTGTAGCGCTCGCCCGAGGTGACCAGGCCCGACTGATACTGCTGCTGGATTTCCAGCACTTCGGTTTCGGCCTCGTCGAGGATGCCCTTCTTCTCGGTCGGGATGATCATGTCGTCGATGCCGATCGAAACGCCGGCGCGCGTGGCGTACGCGAAGCCGGTGTACATCAGCTTGTCGGCGAACACGACCGTGTCCTTGAGACCGAGCATGCGGTAGCACGAGTTGATCAGGCGCGAGATGTTCTTCTTCGTCAGCTCGACGTTGGCCAGCGCGTACGGCAGGCCTTCCGGCAGGATTTCCTGCAGGAGCGAGCGGCCGACGGTGGTGTCGACGATCGAGGTCTGCTTCGAACGCGTGCCGTCTTCGGCGATCACCGTCTGGGTGATGCGCACCTTGACCTTGGCGTGCAGCTCGACGACGCGGTTGTCGTACGCGCGCTTGACCTCGGCGACGTTCGCGAACGCCATGCCCTCGCCCTTCTTGTTCTCCAGGGCGCGCGACATGTAGTACAGGCCGAGCACGACGTCCTGCGACGGCACGATGATCGGCTCGCCGTTGGCCGGCGACAGGATGTTGTTCGACGCCATCATCAGGGCGCGCGCTTCCAGCTGCGCTTCGAGCGACAGCGGGACGTGCACGGCCATCTGGTCGCCGTCGAAGTCGGCGTTGAACGCGGTGCAGACCAGCGGATGCAGCTGGATCGCCTTGCCTTCGATCAGCACCGGCTCGAACGCCTGGATGCCCAGGCGGTGCAGCGTCGGCGCGCGGTTGAGCAGGACCGGATGCTCGCGGATGACTTCCTCGAGGATGTCCCACACTTCCGCTTCTTCGCGCTCGACCAGCTTCTTGGCGGCCTTGATCGTCGTGGCCAGGCCACGGCGCTGCAGCTTGGCGAAGATGAAGGGCTTGAAGAGTTCAAGCGCCATCTTCTTCGGCAGGCCGCACTCGTGCAGGCGCAGCGTCGGGCCGACCACGATGACCGAACGGCCCGAGTAGTCGACGCGCTTGCCGAGCAGGTTCTGGCGGAAGCGACCCTGCTTGCCCTTGATCATGTCGGCGAGCGACTTGAGCGGGCGCTTGTTGGTGCCGGTGATGGCGCGGCCGCGACGGCCGTTGTCCATCAGGGCGTCGACCGACTCCTGCAGCATGCGCTTTTCGTTGCGCACGATGATGTCCGGCGCATTGAGCTCGAGCAGGCGCTTGAGGCGGTTGTTGCGGTTGATGACGCGGCGGTACAGGTCGTTGAGGTCCGACGTCGCGAAGCGGCCACCGTCCAGCGGGACCAGCGGGCGCAGGTCCGGCGGAAGCACCGGCAGCACGGTCATGACCATCCACTCCGGGCGGTTGCCGGAGTCGAGGAACGCCTCGATCAGCTTGATGCGCTTGGTGAGGCGCTTGAGCTTGGTCTCGGAGTTGGTCGCGGCGATCTCTTCCTTCAGGCGGAGCATCTCCGACTGCAGGTCGATCGTGCGCAGCAGCTCGTACACGGCCTCGGCGCCCATCGCGGCGTCGAAGTCGTCGCCGTGTTCCTGGCGCGCCGTCATGAACTGCTCTTCGGTCAGCAGGTTGCCGCGCTCGAGCGGGGTCAGGCCCGGCTCGGTGACGACATAGGCTTCGAAGTACAGGATGCGTTCGATGTCGCGCAGCGTCATGTCGAGCATCAGGCCGATGCGCGAGGGAAGCGACTTCAGGAACCAGATGTGCGCGACGGGCGAGGCGAGGTCGATGTGGCCCATGCGCTCACGGCGCACCTTGGCCAGCGTCACTTCCGTGCCGCACTTCTCGCAGACCACGCCGCGGTGCTTCATGCGCTTGTACTTGCCGCACAGGCACTCGTAGTCCTTGATCGGACCGAAGATCGCGGCGCAGAACAGGCCGTCGCGTTCGGGCTTGAACGTACGGTAGTTGATGGTCTCCGGCTTCTTCACTTCGCCGTAGGACCACGAGCGGATGAGGTCCGGCGACGCCAACGCGATCTTGATCGCGTCGAAGTCGAGGGTCGGCCGCTGCTGGTTGAACAGATTGAGCAAGTCTTTCATGGGTGTCTCCTGGTCGGCGGCGGCGGCTTAGTGCTCTTCGAGTTCCATGTTGATGGCGAGGGAGCGGATCTCCTTCACCAACACATTGAAGGACTCCGGCATCCCCGCGACCATCTCGTGTTCGCCGTCGACGATGTTCTTGTACATCTGGTTGCGGCCCTGCACGTCGTCGGACTTCACCGTCAGCATTTCCTGCAGGGTGTAGGCCGCGCCGTAGGCTTCGAGTGCCCAGACTTCCATTTCGCCGAAGCGCTGGCCACCGAACTGCGCCTTGCCGCCCAGCGGCTGCTGGGTGACGAGCGAGTACGGACCGGTCGAACGCGCGTGCATCTTGTCGTCGACCAGGTGGTTCAGCTTCAGCATGTGCATGTAGCCCACGGTGACCGGGCGTTCGAACGCTTCGCCGGTACGACCGTCGTGCAGCATGGTCTGTCCGCTCAGCGGCAGGTCGGCGAGTTCGAGCATCTTCTTGATCTCGCTCTCGGCCGCGCCGTCGAACACCGGCGTGGCCATCGGCACGCCGTCGATCAGATTGTTGGCCAGGCGCAGCAGTTCTTCGTCCGTGAACTGCGTCAGGTCGACGCGCGTTCCGTTCATCGCTTCGTCGTGGTTGTAGATCTGGTCGAGGAACTTGCGCAGGTCGGCGACCGCCGCCTGTGCCTTGAGCATGCGATCGATCTTCTGGCCCAGGCCCTTGGCGGCCCAGCCCAGGTGCGTCTCGAGGATCTGGCCGATGTTCATTCGGCTCGGCACGCCCAGCGGGTTGAGCACGATGTCGACCGACGAACCGTCGGCCATGTACGGCATGTCTTCCACCGGAACGATGGTCGACACGACACCCTTGTTGCCGTGGCGGCCGGCCATCTTGTCGCCCGGCTGGATGCGGCGCTTCACCGCGAGGAAGACCTTCACCATCTTGAGCACGCCGGGGGCGAGGTCGTCGCCCTGCGTGATCTTGCCGCGCTTGTCGGCGAAGCGACGCTCGAATTCCTTCTCGTGCGCATCGATCTGCTTGGAAGCGCGTTCGATGGCGTCGTTGGCGTCGTCGTCCTTCATGCGCAGCTGGAACCACTCGGCCTTCTTCAGGCCGTCCAGGTACTCGTCGGTGATCGTGTCGCCCTTCTTGAGGTTCGCGCCACCGTTGGCGACCTTGCCGAGCAGCTGCGTGCGCAGGCGGGCGTAGATCGCACCTTCGAGGATGCGGAACTGGTCGTCGAAGTCCTTCTTGACGCGACGGACTTCCGATTCCTCGATCTGGCGGGCGCGCTTGTCCTTCTCGATGCCGTCGCGGGTGAAGACCTGCACGTCGATGACGGTGCCGTCCATGCCCGGCGGAACGCGGAGCGAGCTGTCCTTCACGTCGGAAGCCTTCTCGCCGAAGATCGCGCGGAGGAGCTTCTCTTCCGGCGTCAGCTGCGATTCGCCCTTCGGCGTGACCTTGCCCACGAGGATGTCGCCGGCACGCACTTCGGCGCCGATGTACACCACGCCCGATTCGTCGAGGCGGTTGAGCGCCTGTTCCGAAACGTTCGGGATGTCGGCCGAGATTTCTTCCGGACCCAGCTTGGTGTCGCGCGCGACGCAGGTCAGCTCTTCGATGTGGATCGTCGTGTAGCGATCCTCTTCCACCACGCGCTCGGAGAGCAGGATGGAGTCTTCGAAGTTGTAGCCGTTCCACGGCATGAACGCGACCAGCATGTTCTGGCCGAGCGCGAGCTCGCCGATGTCGGTCGAGGGACCGTCGGCCAGCACGTCGCCGCGTTCGACGCGGTCGCCCACGTTCACCAGCGGGGTCTGGTTGATGCAGGTGTTCTGGTTGGAGCGCGTGTACTTGATCAGGGTGTAGATGTCGACGCCGGCATCGGTCTCGCCGACGATCTCCTTCTCGTTGACCTTGACCACGATGCGGCCGGCGTCGATCTGCGCGATCAGGCCACCGCGACGCGCGTTCACCGTCACGCCCGAGTCGCGCGCCACGGCGCGCTCGATGCCCGTGCCCACCAGCGGCTTCTGCGACTTCAGCGTCGGCACGGCCTGGCGCTGCATGTTCGCGCCCATGAGCGCGCGGTTGGCGTCGTCGTGCTCGAGGAACGGCACGAGCGCGGCGGCGACCGACACGGTCTGCATCGGCGAGACGTCCATGAAGTGGATCTCGCTCGGCGGCTTGAGCAGCGATTCACCCTGGTAACGGCACGCGACGAACTGCGCCGTGATGGCGCCCTTGTCGTCCTGCGGCGCGTTGGCCTGCGCGATGACGTACTCGTTCTCTTCGATCGCCGAGAGGAACTCGACGTCGTCGGTGACGCGGCCGTCGACGACCTTGCGGTACGGCGTCTCGAGGAAGCCGTAGCGGTTGGTGCGCGCGAACACGGCGAGCGAGTTGATCAGGCCGATGTTCGGGCCTTCAGGCGTCTCGATGGTGCACACGCGGCCGTAATGCGTCGGGTGCACGTCGCGCACTTCGAAGCCGGCGCGTTCGCGCGTCAGGCCACCCGGGCCCAGCGCGGAAACGCGACGCTTGTGCGTCACTTCCGACAGCGGGTTGTTCTGGTCCATGAACTGCGAGAGCTGCGAGGAACCGAAGAATTCCTTGATCGCGGCGGCCACCGGCTTGGCGTTGATCAGCTCCTGCGGCGTCAGGCCTTCGGACTCGGCCATCGACAGGCGTTCCTTGACGGCGCGCTCCACGCGCACCAGGCCCACGCGGAACACGTTCTCGGCCATTTCGCCGACCGAACGCACGCGACGGTTGCCCAGGTGGTCGATGTCGTCCACCACGCCACGGCCGTTGCGGATTTCCGTCAGCACGCGGATGACGTCGAGGATGTCGGAGGTATCGCCCTGCGCGGCGACCAGGCGCTGCGCTTCCTCGTCCTTGCCGTTCTTGTAGTCGCCGAAGTACTTGCGGTCGTACAGCACCGACGGACCGAGCACTTCCTTGCGGCCGATGCGGCGGTTGAACTTCATGCGGCCCACCGCCGAGACGTCGTAACGCTCGAAGGTGAAGAACAGGTTGTGGAACAGGTTCTCGGCGGCGTCCTTGGTCGGCGGCTCGCCCGGACGCATCATGCGGTAGATCTCGACCAGCGCTTCGAGCTTGGTCTTGGTGCCGTCGATGCGCAGGGTGTTCGACAGGTACGGGCCACGGTCGAGGTCGTTGACCCAGATCGTGCCGACCGAATCGATGCCCGCCTTGCGGAGCTTCTCGAGGTGCTCTTCGTTGATCTCGTCGTTCGCCGAGGCGAGCAGTTCGCCCGTCTTCGGATCGATGACGTCGTGCGCGAGGATGCGGCCCACGAGGTAGGCGTCAGGCACGGCCAGCGCGGCGATGCCCGACTGTTCGAGCTGCTTGACGTGGCGCGCGGTGATGCGCTTGCCGGCTTCGACGATCACGCGATCGCCATCGGCCAGGTCGAAGTCGAGCGTTTCGCCGCGCAGGCGCTCGGGGACGAGCTCCAGCTGCACGCCTTCGGCTTCGATGTGGAAGGTGTTGATCTCGAAGAACGCGCGGAGCATTTCTTCGTTGTTGTAGCCCAGCGCACGCAGCAGCACCGAAACCGGCAGCTTGCGGCGGCGGTCGATGCGGGTGAACAGCGCGTCCTTGGGATCGAACTCGAAGTCGAGCCACGAACCGCGGTAGGGAATGATGCGCGCGGAGTACAGCAGCTTACCCGAGCTGTGCGTCTTGCCGCGGTCGTGGTCGAAGAACACGCCCGGCGAACGGTGCAGCTGCGAGACGATGACGCGCTCGGTGCCGTTGACGATGAAGGTGCCGTTGTCGGTCATGAGCGGGATCTCGCCCATGTAGACCTCCTGCTCCTTCACGTACTTGATGGCCTTGGTCGACGACTCGCGGTCGTAGATCACCAGGCGCACGGTGACGCGCAGCGGCGCGCCGTACGACAGGCCACGGTTGCGGCATTCGCGCTCGTCGAACGCCGGGTCGCCGAGGCGGTAGCCGACGTATTCGAGCGCGGCGTTGCCGCTGTAGGAGCTGATCGGGAACACGGACTTGAGGGCCGCATGCAGGCCCTTGTCGTCGCGCGCGTTCATGTCGGCGTGTTCCTGCAGGAACTCGCGATAGGAATCGACCTGGATCGCCAGGAGGAAGGGCACTTCGAGGATCGAACGGCGCTTGCCGAAATCCTTGCGGATGCGCTTCTTCTCGGTGAAGGAATAAGTGGACGCAGTGGTCATGGTGGGCTACCGCCTCTCGATGTCGGCCGCGCGCGGGCGGCCGGGGGGAACGTCAAATTGCCAGTTGGGAGTCGCTGGTATTGCCGGCACCAGCACGCCTTCTCCCGCTACTTCCAACTGTCAACTCGGTGTATGGGTGGAACGGCCAAAGGCCGGGGACTCTCGTCCCCAGCCTTGGGTGGTCGCCAATGTCACCGGCGACGCAATTGCGATTACTTGACTTCGACGGTCGCGCCAGCGGCCTCGAGTTCCTTCTTGAACTTCTCGGACTCGTCCTTCGACACCGCTTCCTTGACGTTCTGCGGGGCGCCTTCGACGAGGTCCTTCGCTTCCTTCAGGCCCAGGCCGGTGATGGCGCGGACGGCCTTGATGACTTCGACCTTCTTCTCGCCGACGGCCTTCAGGACGACGGTGAATTCGGTCTGCTCTTCGACCGGGGCAGCGGCGGCGGCGGGGCCGGCAGCGGCCATGACCGGAGCGGCAGCGGAGACGCCGAACTTCTCTTCGATGGCCTTGACCAGCTCCATCACTTCCATCAGCGACTTCGCGGCGATCGCGTCAACGATCTGATCGTTGGAAAGGGACATGGTGATTACCTCTGGATATTTAAAGGGTTTGAACTGAAATCAGGCAGTTTCGGCAGCCGGGGCTTCCGCGGACGCATCGCCACCACCCTGCTTGTCGGCCACGGCCTTGACGGCGCGGGCGAACATGCTAGCGGGCTCGGCGAGCACGCGGGCGAGCATGGCAAGCGCCTGCTCACGGGTCGGCAGCGAAGCCAGGACCTCGACGTGCGCGGCAGGCAGCAACTTGCCTTCCACCGACACGATGCGGGCCTTGAGCTTGTCGTTGCCCTTGGCGAACTCCTTGATGAGGCGACCGGCAGCGCCGGGTTCCTCGGTCGAGAACGCATACAGCAGCGGACCGGTCAGGGCGTCCTTGACGACCTCGAACTCGGTACCGACGACGGCGCGCGATGCGAGCGTGTTCTTGACAACTTTCAAGTACACGCCGGATTCGCGGGCCTTCTTGCGCATCGCGGTCATCTGGGAGACCGTGATGCCTGCGTATTCGGCTGCGACCAGGGAGTGCGCCTTCGAGGCCACGTCTGCCAGCTCGGCGACAACTTCCTGCTTCTGGGACAGATTGAGAGCCATTGACACTCCTCCAATTGAACTCCGCGCACGGCTCCTGCCGCTTGCGGTCCTCGAGCGACGCCTTCCGTTGGCGCCGGGGATGCGTGTGCATCCCGGTGGTGGCCCTTCCAGAAAACTTCCAGAGGGGGCGGCACCATCTACGCAGGCCCATCCTTGCGAATGGATTACGCGTTCCCGCCTTCCACGAAGACGACTCCATGCCGTACCGAGCTTCCTGCCCGTCTTCGCATTGCGCGGACCGCACCTGCGGTCTTTGACGGCGTCGCGCCTTGCGGCGCGAAGCCCTCAAAACTTGTTGCACGCGCCCGCCGGAGCAGGCGCGTTGTAGCGATTACTTCAGGGTCAGCGTCGACTGGTCGACGATCACGCCCGGGCCCATGGTCGAGCTCAGCGAGATCTTCTGCAGGTACTGGCCCTTCGCGGTCGACGGCTTGGCCTTGATCAGGTCGAGCAGCAGCGCGGTGAGGTTGCCCTTCAGGGCTTCGGCTTCGAAGGAAGCCTTGCCGATCGTGCAGTGGATGATGCCGGCCTTGTCGGTGCGGTAACGCACCTGGCCTGCCTTCGCGTTCTTGACGGCTTCGGCCGGGTTCGGCGAAACGGTGCCGACCTTCGGGTTCGGCATCAGGCCGCGCGGACCGAGCACCTGGCCGAGCTTGCCGACCACGCGCATCGCATCCGGCGTCGCGATGACGACGTCGTAGTTCAGGTCGCCGTTCTGCATCGCTTCGGCGAGGTCGTCCATGCCGACGGCTTCGGCGCCGGCGGCGCGCGCTTCGTCAGCCTTGGCGCCGGCCGGGGCGAACACCGCCACGCGCACCGACTTGCCGGTACCGGCCGGCAGCACGGTCGAACCGCGCACCTGCTGGTCGGACTTCTTCGCATCCACGCCCAGGCGCACGGCGACGTCGATCGCTTCGACGAACTTCGCCTTCGTGCCGGTCTGGAGGATCTTCAGGGCTTCGTCGATCGCGTAAGCCTTGCCCGGCTCGACGGCCGCCTTGATTGCCTTCTGTCGCTTGTTCATCGCCATGACTTAGCCCTCCACCACCAGACCCATGGAACGGGCGGAGCCCGCAATCGTGCGCACCGCGGCTTCCAGGTCGGCAGCCGTCAGGTCGGGTTCCTTCGCCTTCGCGATTTCCTCGACCTGCTTGCGCGTGACCTTGCCCACCTTCTCGGTGTTCGGGCGCTTGGAACCGGACTGGATGCCCGCGGCCTTCTTCAGCAGGATCGACGCCGGCGGCGTCTTCGTGATGAAGGTGAAGGTGCGGTCCGAGTACGCGGTGATGACCACCGGAATCGGGAGACCCGGTTCCAGCTTCTGCGTGGCGGCGTTGAACGCCTTGCAGAATTCCATGATGTTCAGGCCGCGCTGGCCGAGGGCGGGGCCCACGGGCGGCGACGGGTTGGCTTGGCCGGCCTTGACCTGCAGCTTGATGTAACCGACGACTTTCTTAGCCATTGCTTTGCTCCTGCGAGTGCGAACGCCTTATCGGCTCCTCGCGTTACTGCCGGAGCGAACCACTCGCTCCGGCGAATCTTTGTCAGGCCTTCTCGACCTGCCCGAATTCCAGCTCCACCGGGGTGGAACGGCCGAAGATCAGCACTGCGACGCGCAGGCGGCTCTTCTCGTAATTCACTTCTTCCACCACGCCGTTGAAGTCGTTGAACGGACCGTCGGTGACGCGCACCATTTCGCCGGCTTCGAACAACACCTTCGGCTTGGGCTTCTCCACGCCTTCCTGCACGCGGTCGAGGATGGCGGCAGCCTCCTCGTCGCGGATCGGCAGCGGACGATCGGCGGTGCCGCCGATGAAGCCCATGACCTTCGGCGTTTCCTTCACCAGGTGCCAGCTTTCGCTGTCCATGCGCGGAATGCCGCCTTCGTCGTGCGTGGCGATCTGCACGAGCACGTAGCCCGGGAAGAACTTGCGCTCGGAACGGCGCTTCTGGCCGGAGCGCATTTCCACGACTTCTTCGGTCGGCACGAGCACGTCGCCGAAGCGATCCTGCATTTCCGTGCGCACGATGCGGTCGCGCAAGGCCTGCGCCACCGACTTTTCGAAGCCGGAATAGGCGTGGACCACGTACCAGCGCTTTTCGACGTTCTCTTCCATCAGACCCTCTGAATCAGTTGCCCAACAGGGCCTTGACGCCCAACTGGATGATCCAGTCGAACGTTGCGAGGATCAGGCTGATCAAGGTGACGGCGATGATGATCATCACCGTGGCGCGACCCGCTTCCTGGCGCGTCGGCCACACGACCTTGCGCAGTTCGAAGCGCGACTCGGAGAAGAACTCGCGCGTCTGCGCGCCCTTGACCGAGGTCATGAAGACCACGAAACCCGCGGCCAGCCCACCGATCACCGCGAGCCAGCGGAACTGCGACTCGGGATACCAGTAGAAGGCGAACACGCCGGCAGCCACCAGCAGGACTGCCAGTGCGTACTTGACGACGTCGCCCGCGGAGGCGGCCTTCGGTTGTTCGACCTTGCTGTTCATCCGTTCTCGCCGACGCGTGTCACGTTGCGCCTGAAGTGGCACGCCAGGAGGGACTCGAACCCCCAACCTGCGGTTTTGGAGACCGCTGCTCTGCCAATTGAGCTACTGGCGTACATGTGTTGGAACTGCTTCTCCGAAAAAGGCAACGGCGGCTCGCGCCGCCACGCCCTTTCCGACCATCCGGGCGGCGCGATGTTCCGCGCCTGCCCTTCCGATGCTTACTTGATGATCTTCGCCACGACGCCGGCGCCGACCGTACGGCCGCCTTCGCGGATCGCGAAGCGCAGGCCATCGTCCATCGCGACGGGGTTGATCAGCTCGACCACCATCTTGATGTTGTCGCCCGGCATGACCATTTCCACGCCTT
>NZ_JBFRGO010000007.1:0-5410 GCF_052115395.1 Lysobacter sp. 2RAF19
AGGCGCTGAGGCCGCTCCCGACGATCTTTGACAGTGTGCGCAGGTGACTTGTGCGGGCGTCTGGCGGGTGGATACGTTGTCCATCTTGCAGACGTTCGTAACAGAGCAACAAGTCAATTCAAATGGCAAACAAGCAATTGTTTAGCCAGCGAGTGATTTCGAGCCTGGGACGACGACTGCACTCAAGAAATTGGCGAGGACTTCGGTCCGAGCCGCAAAACTTAAGTGAAGAGTTTGATCCTGGCTCAGAGTGAACGCTGGCGGCAGGCCTAACACATGCAAGTCGAACGGCAGCACAGCAGTAGCAATACTGTGGGTGGCGAGTGGCGGACGGGTGAGGAATACATGGGAATCTGCCCTGTCGTGGGGGATAACGTAGGGAAACTTACGCTAATACCGCATACGACCGGAAGGTGAAAGCGGCGGACCGCAAGGCGTCGCGCGACTGGATGAGCCCATGTCGGATTAGCTAGTTGGCGGGGTAAAGGCCCACCAAGGCGACGATCCGTAGCTGGTCTGAGAGGATGATCAGCCACACTGGAACTGAGACACGGTCCAGACTCCTACGGGAGGCAGCAGTGGGGAATATTGGACAATGGGCGCAAGCCTGATCCAGCCATGCCGCGTGAGTGAAGAAGGCCTTCGGGTTGTAAAGCTCTTTTGTCCGGAAAGAAAAGCGCTCGGTTAATACCCGGGTGTTATGACGGTACCGGAAGAATAAGCACCGGCTAACTTCGTGCCAGCAGCCGCGGTAATACGAAGGGTGCAAGCGTTACTCGGAATTACTGGGCGTAAAGCGTGCGTAGGTGGTTCGTTAAGTCTGATGTGAAAGCCCTGGGCTCAACCTGGGAATGGCATTGGAAACTGGCGACCTAGAGTGCGGTAGAGGGTAGTGGAATTCCCGGTGTAGCAGTGAAATGCGTAGAGATCGGGAGGAACATCCGTGGCGAAGGCGACTACCTGGACCAGCACTGACACTGAGGCACGAAAGCGTGGGGAGCAAACAGGATTAGATACCCTGGTAGTCCACGCCCTAAACGATGCGAACTGGATGTTGGGTGCAACTAGGCACTCAGTATCGAAGCTAACGCGTTAAGTTCGCCGCCTGGGGAGTACGGTCGCAAGACTGAAACTCAAAGGAATTGACGGGGGCCCGCACAAGCGGTGGAGTATGTGGTTTAATTCGATGCAACGCGAAGAACCTTACCTGGCCTTGACATCCACGGAACTTTCCAGAGATGGATTGGTGCCTTCGGGAACCGTGAGACAGGTGCTGCATGGCTGTCGTCAGCTCGTGTCGTGAGATGTTGGGTTAAGTCCCGCAACGAGCGCAACCCTTGTCCCTAGTTGCCAGCACGTAATGGTGGGAACTCTAGGGAGACCGCCGGTGACAAACCGGAGGAAGGTGGGGATGACGTCAAGTCATCATGGCCCTTACGGCCAGGGCTACACACGTACTACAATGGAGAGGACAGAGGGCTGCAAACCCGCGAGGGTGAGCCAATCCCAGAAACCTTTTCTCAGTCCGGATTGGAGTCTGCAACTCGACTCCATGAAGTCGGAATCGCTAGTAATCGCAGATCAGCATTGCTGCGGTGAATACGTTCCCGGGCCTTGTACACACCGCCCGTCACACCATGGGAGTTTGTTGCACCAGAAGCAGGTAGCTTAACCTTCGGGAGGGCGCTTGCCACGGTGTGGCCGATGACTGGGGTGAAGTCGTAACAAGGTAGCCGTATCGGAAGGTGCGGCTGGATCACCTCCTTTAGAGACTAAAGACAGCGCGATTGCCTGTCAGGCGTCCGCACAAGTGACCTGCATTCAGAGCGTCCCGGCACACGGGGCCATAGCTCAGCTGGGAGAGCACCTGCTTTGCAAGCAGGGGGTCGTCGGTTCGATCCCGACTGGCTCCACCACTGTCCTGGGCTGAAGACTTTTGGGTCTGTAGCTCAGGTGGTTAGAGCGCACCCCTGATAAGGGTGAGGCCGGTGGTTCGAGTCCTCCCAGACCCACCAACTCTGAATGACAACTGCGCACACACAAGATTTGAAACGGACCCGGCGCTGAAGCCTGGTGCGTGTTCTTTGACAATCGGGATGTAGCGAGCGTTTTGAGACGAATGTCCATGACGTGTCGTAGAGGCTAAGGCGAGGTGCGAGAGCACCTTTATTTGAAGTGATAAGTCGTTTTACGTTCGCAAACGACGTATGACCCTGAGGCGACTTGGGGTGATATGGTCAAGCGAATAAGCGCACACGGTGGATGCCTTGGCGGTCAGAGGCGATGAAGGACGTGGCAGCCTGCGAAAAGCGTCGGGGAGCTGGCAACAAGCATTGATCCGACGATGTCCGAATGGGGAAACCCACCCGCAAGGGTATTGCATGGTGAATACATAGCCATGCAAGGCGAACCCGGGGAACTGAAATATCTAAGTACCCGGAGGAAAAGAAATCAACCGAGATTCCGTCAGTAGCGACGAGCGAACGCGGAGCAGCCCAAAAGTCCGTACGGTTTTAGCAGAACACGCTGGGAAGCGTGGCCGTAGATGGTGACAGCCCTGTATGCGAAAGGGCCGTACGGATGAAATTGAGTAGGGCGGGGCACGTGAAACCCTGTCTGAACATGGGGGGACCATCCTCCAAGGCTAAATACTCCTGACCGACCGATAGTGAACCAGTACCGTGAGGGAAAGGCGAAAAGAACCCTGGTGAAGGGAGTGAAATAGATCCTGAAACCGTGTGCGTACAAGCAGTCGGAGCCCGCAAGGGTGACGGCGTACCTTTTGTATAATGGGTCAGCGACTTACTGTTTGTGGCGAGCTTAACCGTATAGGGGAGGCGAAGGGAAACCGAGTCTGATAAGGGCGCATAGTCGCAGGCAGTAGACCCGAAACCGGGTGATCTAGTCATGCCCAGGGTGAAGGTTGAGTAACATCAACTGGAGGCCCGAACCCACTCCCGTTGCAAAGGTAGGGGATGAGGTGTGATTAGGAGTGAAAAGCTAATCGAACCCGGAGATAGCTGGTTCTCCTCGAAAGCTATTTAGGTAGCGCCTCGGACGAATACTGCTGGGGGTAGAGCACTGTTATGGCTAGGGGGTCATTGCGACTTACCAAACCATGGCAAACTCCGAATACCAGCACGTACTATCCGGGAGACACACGGCGGGTGCTAACGTCCGTCGTGAAAAGGGAAACAACCCAGACCCACAGCTAAGGTCCCAAATTCATGGCTCAGTGGTGAACGATGTGGAAAGGCACAGACAGCCAGGAGGTTGGCTTAGAAGCAGCCACCCTTTAAAGAAAGCGTAATAGCTCACTGGTCGAGTCGGTCTGCGCGGAAGATTTAACGGGGCTAAGCCATGAACCGAAGCTTGGGGTGCACAGCAATGTGCGCGGTAGAGGAGCGTTCCGTAAGCCGATGAAGGTGGATTGAGAAGTCTGCTGGAGGTATCGGAAGTGCGAATGCTGACATGAGTAACGATAATGGGGGTGAAAAGCCCCCACGCCGAAAGCCCAAGGTTTCCTTGCGCAACGTTCATCGGCGCAGGGTGAGTCGGCCCCTAAGGCGAGGCAGAAATGCGTAGTCGATGGGAAGCTGGTTAATATTCCAGCACCTCGCGTCAGTGCGATGGGGGGACGGAGAAGGGTAGGTGTACCGGGCGTTGGTTGTCCCGGGGAAAGCAGGTAGGCGGATCCTCTTGGCAAATCCGGAGGGTCATACGCCGAGCAGCGAGACCAGGCCATTAGGCCGAAGTCACTGATCCCACGCTTCCAGGAAAAGCCCCTAAGCTTCAGCTGACGCAGACCGTACCGTAATCCGACACAGGTGGGCAGGATGAGAATTCTAAGGCGCTTGAGAGAACTCGGGTGAAGGAACTAGGCAACATGGCACCGTAACTTCGGGAGAAGGTGCACCGCTTCTGGTGGCCCATGCGGGCTATAGCTGGGAGCGGTCGCAGAAACCAGGCCGCTGCGACTGTTTATCAAAAACACAGCACTCTGCAAACACGAAAGTGGACGTATAGGGTGTGACGCCTGCCCGGTGCTGGAAGGTTAATTGATGGGGTCAGCCGCAAGGCGAAGCTCTTGATCGAAGCCCCAGTAAACGGCGGCCGTAACTATAACGGTCCTAAGGTAGCGAAATTCCTTGTCGGGTAAGTTCCGACCTGCACGAATGGCGTAACGACAGCGGCGCTGTCTCCACCCGAGACTCAGTGAAATTGAAATCGCTGTGAAGATGCAGCGTTCCCGCGGCAAGACGGAAAGACCCCGTGAACCTTTACTACAGCTTTACACTGAACGTTGAGTTCGTCTGTGTAGGATAGGTGGGAGCCTGTGAAACCGAGGCGCTAGCTTCGGTGGAGGCAACCTTGAAATACCACCCTGATGTGCTTGACGTTCTAACCTGGGCCCGTAATCCGGGTCGGGGACCGTGTATGGTGGGTAGTTTGACTGGGGCGGTCTCCTCCCAAAGAGTAACGGAGGAGCACGAAGGTACGCTCAGCGCGGTCGGACATCGCGCACTGTGTGCAAAGGCATAAGCGTGCTTGACTGCAAGAGCGACGGCTCAAGCAGGTACGAAAGTAGGTCTTAGTGATCCGGTGGTTCTGTATGGAAGGGCCATCGCTCAACGGATAAAAGGTACTCCGGGGATAACAGGCTGATACCGCCCAAGAGTTCATATCGACGGCGGTGTTTGGCACCTCGATGTCGGCTCATCACATCCTGGGGCTGTAGTCGGTCCCAAGGGTATGGCTGTTCGCCATTTAAAGTGGTACGCGAGCTGGGTTCAGAACGTCGTGAGACAGTTCGGTCCCTATCTGTCGTGGGCGTTGGAGATTTGAGAGGGGCTGCTCCTAGTACGAGAGGACCGGAGTGGACGAACCCCTGGTGTTCCGGTTGTCACGCCAGTGGCATTGCCGGGTAGCTACGTTCGGAAGCGATAACCGCTGAAAGCATCTAAGCGGGAAGCGCGCCTCAAGATGAGATCTCCCGGGACACAAGTCCCCTGAAGGAACCATCAAGACCAGGTGGTTGATAGGCACGGTGTGTAAGCGGAGCAATCCGTTGAGCTAACGTGTACTAATGATCCGTGAGGCTTGACCATATCACCTCAAGCCGCCTTATCCTCGACAACACGTCGATGGCATTTGTCTCTAAAAGCTCCACCAAAACTCGCTACGTCCCACCCCTTGAGAGCGTGAGCGCGATCAATCCCTTCGATTGAACCGCGACCCTCCACCCTCTCCCTGGTGACAATAGCGCTGTGGCACCACCCGATCCCATTCCGAACTCGGAAGTGAAACGCAGCCGCGCCGATGGTAGTGTGCATCCGCATGCAAGAGTAGGTCATCGCCAGGGCCTTATACCCAAACCCCGCCAGCAATGGCGGGGTTTTTCTTTGGGCGA
>NZ_JBFRGO010000008.1:0-2110 GCF_052115395.1 Lysobacter sp. 2RAF19
GGCGGCGTGCTGCGTTACCAGCACGATTCACGTAAAAACAAGCTTCACGCCTATTTCTATCTGGGCAGCAGACTTGTGGCGATTCGCGAGACGCCGATTGGGGCGAGCAACCATGTCGTCAAGTACCAGCACACCGATGCGCTGGGAAGTCCGGTAGCGGTGACGGATTCGAATCGCGTCCCTCTTGAGCGCACCGAGTATGAGCCTTACGGCAAGGTACTGAATCGGCCGACGCACGACGGGCCTGGATTCACGGGGCATATAGAGGATGCGGCCACCGGGCTGACGTATATGCAGCAGCGCTACTTCGATCCATTGGCGGGGCGATTCCTGTCGGTGGACCCCGTTGCCGCCGATCCGTCGAGCGGGTGGAACTTCAATCGATTCAATTACGCGGCGAACAACCCGTACAAGTATCGCGATCCTGATGGGCGGGTGATCGATACAGTCTTCGACGTCGGTTTTGCGGCCTACAGCGCATACACGCTGGCTACCCAGCCCAGTTGGACGAATGCTGGCGCGCTTGCGGCGGACCTTGCCGGGATCGCCATTCCGGGCGTCACCGGATTGGGCGCGGGTCTCCGGGCCGCAGCTCACGCCGGTGACGCAGCAAGAAGCAGCCGCTCGGCAAATGAACTTGGACTTCCCGGTAAAGGTGCTGCCGCCGGGAAGAGCGTGCAACTAAGCAAGGGCCTCGCAAGTCAACAGCAACTTGGGGAGTTAGCATCTGGTTTGGGGACGGTAACCCACGGGGTTGCTGCGCACAAACCCTTGAGAGCGGCGGAAAATCTCGCGAGTCAACATGGTGGACAGGCGGCAGATTATCAGAAGGTTTCGAGTTCATCGTACGACGCAGCGGATGGTTCGCATGTCGAAACGCATGCATTTCGTAACTCGACTACCGGGCAGATAATCGAGCCAAAGACCGTAATCAATCCATGACGAGGTCACGAAATGAGAGTTAAGGCGATCCAAACGCAGATTAACGATGAACAGCGCGTAGCTATGGGCGTCAGACCGGAATACATGCCGGTCTTCCCCTTGACACTGGGAAAGGAATACACGGTCTATTGCCTTGCATGCATTCCCGACTCCGGAATCTATGGGATGGTCACGTTGTACTGGATCGTCAGCGACAACGACCGGCTCATCCCCGTGCCGTCCTGCCTGTTCGAAATCACGGACTCCCGACCCTCCAAGTTCTGGGTGATCAGATATCAAGGCCTGACGCTCTCAATGGATCCCGTCGAATTCCTGGAGAACCCGTATCTGTCGGAGGACATCTTCGATCACGAAGACGATGCGATGGTCGTGTTCGCGGAAATGAGAAGACGTTTCGAATCGGAGTAGCTACAACTACGGCGTGAACAATCGGTTTAATGAGCCGGATGAAGCGGAAATTAAGCCATGATCGATAGTGCAATAGTTGCATTCATCAACGTATTGAATGCCAGCTGGCGTGCGCTTGCTGAAGAAGAGGCGCGTGGCACTCAAGAAGGGCTGCTTTGGGATTGGAGTCAAGCGAATTGGGAGGTGCTGGTTGAGGCATCCCTAAACATTCGATCCGGTGGTCTTAGATTGTCCGTGTATGGGGAAGGTGCTGATTGCCGTGGAGGAAGTAGCCGCTTCTCATTTCCTGACGACCTGCCCACCCACGAGGTTCGTTGCCAGCCGGCTCATGCGCTTGTGATTGACGCTCTATCGGGAGCTCAAGTTCGGGTCGTGGACGGAGGCTATGCGCTCGATCGTTTTGTATCGGTGCACGGGGGATGGTATTTCGATAGACCTCCGTTCAATCACGCCTTAATTGAAATCGACGGGAAGCAGTGCGCTCTTCCTGTCGATGAATTGAATTGGAGTCTTGCAAAGCTCCAATAATTCGCCCTTGATCGAAGCGACCCGCAAGGTTCCCGGCGGCGCGCCAATGATGGAAGGGCGCTCTCCTCGGACGTGCAGGGAAACCTCGACAACAAGAACGGGCAGGACTTCGACTTCGACTTCGGCAATCGCCTGCGAGCCGTCACCGGCAAGGAAAGCTATCGCTATGACGGCCACGGCCGCCGAGCCATGGCTTGGGCGCCGGGGTATCCGAACGGCAACATCCTGTCGC
>NZ_JBFRGO010000009.1:0-1192 GCF_052115395.1 Lysobacter sp. 2RAF19
CATGGCCAAGGGTAAGTTCGAGCGCACCAAGCCCCACGTGAACGTGGGCACGATCGGTCACGTTGACCACGGCAAGACGACGCTGACGGCGGCGCTGACGAAGGTGGGCGCGGAACGTTTCGGCGGCGAGTTCAAGGCATACGACGCGATCGACGCGGCGCCGGAAGAGAAGGCGCGCGGCATCACGATCTCGACGGCGCACGTGGAATACGAATCGGCCAACCGCCATTACGCGCACGTGGATTGCCCGGGTCACGCCGACTACGTCAAGAACATGATCACCGGTGCGGCGCAGATGGACGGCGCGATCCTGGTGTGCTCGGCCGCGGACGGCCCGATGCCGCAGACGCGCGAGCACATCCTGCTGTCGCGCCAGGTCGGTGTGCCGTACATCGTGGTGTTCCTGAACAAGGCGGACATGGTCGACGACGCCGAGCTGCTCGAGCTGGTCGAGATGGAAGTGCGCGAGCTGCTGACCAAGTACGAGTTCCCGGGCGACGACACCCCGATCATCAAGGGTTCGGCGCGCCTGGCGCTGGAAGGCGACCAGTCGGAAATCGGCGTGCCGGCGATCCTGAAGCTGGTGGACGCGCTGGACACGTTCATCCCGGAACCGGAGCGCGCGATCGACAAGCCGTTCCTGATGCCGGTGGAAGACGTGTTCTCGATCTCGGGCCGCGGCACCGTGGTGACCGGCCGCATCGAGCGCGGCATCATCAAGGTCGGTGACGAAATCGAAATCGTGGGCATCCGCCCGACGCAGAAGACGACGGTCACGGGCGTGGAAATGTTCCGCAAGCTGCTGGACCAGGGCCAGGCGGGCGACAACGCGGGCCTGCTGCTGCGCGGCACCAAGCGCGACGACGTCGAGCGCGGCCAGGTGCTGGCCAAGCCCGGTTCGATCACGCCGCACACCACGTTCGAAGCCGAGGTGTACGTGCTGTCGAAGGACGAAGGCGGCCGCCACACGCCGTTCTTCAAGGGCTACCGCCCGCAGTTCTACTTCCGCACGACCGACATCACGGGYGCCGTGACCCTGCCGGAAGGCGTGGAAATGGTCATGCCGGGCGACAACATCAAGATGGTGGTCGAGCTGATCAACCCCGTCGCGATGGACGATGGCCTGCGCTTCGCGATCCGCGAAGGCGGCCGTACGGTCGGCGCCGGCGTCGTGGCGAAGATCATCAAGTAA
>NZ_JBFRGO010000010.1:0-1081 GCF_052115395.1 Lysobacter sp. 2RAF19
GTCGGCAGCAACCGCCGCGTGTGGTTCACTGTCGAGAAGGCCGCCACGCTGACCGGCGTGCCGAAGGAACGCCTGCGTCCGACCAGTCCGGAAGGCCAATGGCAGGCTGCGCGCCAGGGTGTGATCGAAGGCCGCGCGCCGACGATGACCACGCCGCTGATCAACGGCAACGCGGTCGTGGGCGAAACGCTGACCGCCGTGCCGCAAGGCTACGACGACCTCGATGGCGATGCGCAGGGCACGCACTTGTACGCATGGTTCCAGGTCGACAATGCCGCGGGCGACAACCCGGTGCGATCGCGAGTGCGACAAGCGCGAGCTATGTCGTGCGCGCGGCCGACTTCGCGAAGTTCCTGATGGTGCGCGTCACGCCGGTCAGTGCCACGGGTACGCCGAACACGGGCACCGCGGTCTTCAAGGTGACCAGTGCGTCCGTATCGGGCACCGCGCCGACGGCGACGCCGACAATTACCGGCGCGGTGGGCGTGGGTTCGCAGCTGACGGGCAACCCCGGTTACAACGACGCCGAAGGCGACCCGCAAGGCACGCATACGTACCAGTGGTATCGCTCGGACAACGCCAGCGGCACGCCCCGCACGGCGATTCCGGGTGAGACCTCGACCACGTACACGCCGGTTGCGGAAGACCAGGCGAAGCATCTGGTGTTTGGTGTGATTCCGGTGAGCACGGTGGCGCCGACGACGGGTGTCGAAGCGTTCGTGGTTGCCGCCCCGGTGCCGGGCACGGCGCCAACCATTACCAACGTGACGATCAGCGGCGAGTGGAAGGCCGGTGGTGTCATCGAAGGCAAGTTCGACCTGGTCGACGCCGAAGGCGATCAGATCGACGAAGCGAACATGATCTACACATGGCACGTGAGTTCGTCGCCCACCGGCGGTGGCCCGGTTGCGGTGCCCAACTCCAACAGCCGAACGTTCACGCTGCGCGCCGAAGATGTCGGCAGCAACCGCCGCGTGTGGTTCACTGTCGAGAAGGCCGCCACGCTGACCGGCGTGCCGAAGGAACGCCTGCGTCCGACCAGTCCGGAAGGCCAATGGCAGGCTGCGCGCCAGGGTGTGAT
>NZ_JBFRGO010000011.1:0-359 GCF_052115395.1 Lysobacter sp. 2RAF19
GCACACAACTGCTACTTTACCCGTATCCTGGTGATCCTGACTGACTCGGCTGGCCGTACCGGCGTCGGCGAAAGTCCCTGTCACGCTTCAACGCTGGCGCTGCTGCTGCGCCCGCTGTTCTTCGGCCTGCACGATGTGCTGCTGCATCAGGTCATCAACCCCAACCTGGCCAACCTGATCCGCTGGCAGAACCATCGCTACCTGCTCCAGCAGAGCCTGTCGTTCTTCCAGAACGACTTCGCGGGGCGGATTGCCCAGCGCATCATGCAGACCGGGTTCTCGCTGCGCGACTCGGCCGTGCATGCGCTCGATGCGCTCTGGCACGTGATCATCTACGCCATCAGCGCGCTGATCCTGTT
>NZ_JBFRGO010000012.1:0-309 GCF_052115395.1 Lysobacter sp. 2RAF19
CTTCCCAGCGCATCGGTGTGCTGGTACTTGACGACATGGTTGCTCGCCCCAATCGGCGTCTCGCGAATCGCCACAAGTCTGCTGCCCAGATAGAAATAGGCGTGAAGCTTGTTTTTACGTGAATCGTGCTGGTAACGCAGCACGCCGCCCTGATCGTAGTGCGACAGGATGTTGCCGTTCGGATACCCCGGCGCCCAAGCCATGGCTCGGCGGCCGTGGCCGTCATAGCGATAGCTTTCCTTGCCGGTGACGGCTCGCAGGCGATTGCCGAAGTCGAAGTCGAAGTCCTGCCCGTTCTTGTTGTCGAGG